>NZ_LNBE01000004.1:1961352-2615137 GCF_001445655.1 Streptomyces roseifaciens | reverse complement strand
CCCGGCCCCGCCCCCACCCCGCACCCGCTGCGCACCACGGTCACGGGCGCAACCACCACCACCCTCAACGCACCCGCAGGCACGACCATCGCAGTAGTGGGCCCGAACGGCGCAGGAAAGACCACCCTGCTCAGAGCCCTCCTGGGCCTGACGACCCGCGCGACGGCCACCCCCCTGCACCTGGGCGACGAGGACATGGCCGAAGAGCCCCCGCACCGTCGCCGCATCTCCTGGGTCCCGCAGGACACCTCCCTCTTCCCCCACCTCACGGCCCTCGCCAACACCGCCTACGGCCTCCGCGCCCAGGGCGTCCCCAGGGCCGAGGCACACCGCCGCGCCCGGTACTGGCTGAACCGCCTGGACGTGGGCACCCTCGCCCACCGCAGGCCGGCGAGCCTCAGCGGCGGCCAGGCCCAACGCGTGGCCCTGGCCCGGGCCCTGGCCGCCCGCCCCCGGCTGCTTCTCCTCGACGAGCCCCTCGCCGCCCTCGACCAGTCGGCCCGCTCCGCCGTCCGCCACACCCTCCGCACCCACCTCGCGGACTTCCCCGGCGTCTGCCTCATCGTCACCCACGACCCCGTCGAAGCGGTGTCCCTGGCCGACCACGTCCTCGTCCTGGAGGACGGCGCCACCGTCCAGTACGCGACGCCGGCGGAGCTGACGCGCCACCCCCGCTCGCCCTGGGTGGCCCGCATGCTGGGCCGCAACGCGTGGCCGGGCAAGTCGACCGCGGAAGGAACCCTCCTCCTGGACGACGGCGCCGCCCTCACGACGGCCGACAGCCACGAGCCGACGACAGGCCTGGCCGTGGTCCCCCCGGAGGCGGTCTCCCTCCACACGGTCCGCCCGACCCCCGGCAGCCCCCGCAACACCTGGCAGGGCACGGTCCGCGAGATCACCGCCCACGGCGGCCGCCTGCGCGTCCTCGTCACGGGCGAGCCGGACGTCGTGGCGGAGATCACCCCGGCCGCCGCGGCCGAGCTGAGCCTCGCGGAAGGCACACCGGTGTGGGTGAGCGTCAAGGCCACAGAGATCACATTCGTCCCCCTGTAGAGGGTTTGTAGCCAACACAACCACGGACCCCCACTCCCACACGCACCCACACAATCCACCCATCCCCACCCACCCCCTGCGTAACCCGTACGCCCCACCCCGCGCGCACCGGCAGCTCCCCGCCCGGACGATGAGCAGGTGACCAGATCCGCACGGGCAAGGGGCATACTCACCGCCGCACTCCTGGCGGTCACTGCGGCGGGCTGCACAGGCAACAGCGGCAGCGGCGCGAGCAACCCGCGCGGGACCACCCATGCGAACGAGACCACCCGCGCAGGGGCGGCCGCAGGTCCGGGCGCAGGGGCGGCCGCCCAGGACGCCGCCCGCCAGAAGCCGGCCTGGAAGCCCTGCCCGCCCCCCACCGCGGCGCAGAGCGGATCGTCGGGCGGGGCCCCGGGCCCGGACTGGGAGTGCGCGACCCTCCACGCGCCGCTCGACTACGCCAAGCCCAGAAGCAACAGCAACACCATCGACATCGCCCTGATCAGGGCCAAGGCCACGGACCAGGCCCGCCGCATCGGCTCGCTGATCTTCAACTTCGGCGGCCCCGGCGGCTCCGGCATCACCACGCTCCCGGCCTTCGCCGCCGACTACGAGAACCTGCGCACCCGCTACGACCTGGTCAGCTTCGACCCGCGGGGCGTGGGCCGCAGCAGCGGCGTCACCTGCCTGGACGACGGACGGCTCGACGCGTACTACGCCGCAGACGCCACCCCGGCCACGAAGCCGGAGCAGAAGGCCCTGGTGGACCGGGTGACGGCCTACGCCGCCGGCTGCGAGGGCAGGTCCGGCAAGGTCCTCCCGCACGTGGGCACGGAGAACGCCGCCCGCGACATGGACCTGATGCGCCAGGTCCTGGGCGACGCCCGGCTGCACTACTTCGGGGTGTCGTACGGCACGGAACTGGGCGGCGTCTACGCCCACTTGTTCCCGGACAAAGTGGGGCGCGCGGTCTTCGACGGCGTGGTGGACCCCGGCGCGGACCCCGTGCAGAGCGCCCTCGGCCAGACCCAGGGCTTCCAGCTCGCGCTCACCAACTACATGGAGGCCTGCACGAGGACGTCGGACAACTGCCCGACGGAGGAGCAGATCAGCGCGCTCCTCCAGCGCTTGGGCAAGGAACCGATCCCGGGCGCCGGCGGGCGCGAGCTGACCCGCTCCCTGGCCACGAGCGGCATCGCCCAGTCCCTCTACTCGAAGGACTTCTGGGACTACCTGACCGAGGGCATCGAGGACGCCGAGAACGGCGACGGGCGGCTGCTCCTCTCCCTCGGCGACGCCATGAACGGCCGCGGCCAGGAAGGCCGTTACAGCACGCTGCAGTCGTCCCTCAACGCCATCACCTGCGCGGACTTCGCGCAGCGCTACACCGCGGCCGAGATCGAGCCGCGCGTGCCCGCGTTCCGCAAGGCGTCCCCCGTCTTCGGGGACTTCATGGCCTGGAGCCTGACCCAGTGCACGGGATGGCCGGTGAAGGGCGCGTGGCGGACGCCCGACGTGAGCGCGAAGGGCTCCGCGCCGGTCCTCGTCGTCGGCAACACCGGTGACCCCGCGACCCCTTACGAGGGAGCGAAGCGGATGGCGCAGGAGCTGGGGCCGGGCGTGGCGGCCGTGCTGACGTTCCGCGGCGAGGGGCACGGCGCCTACGACAGCGGCAACGCCTGTGTCAAGGGGGCGGTCGACGCCTACCTGCTGAACGGTACGGTGCCGGAAACAGACAAGATCTGCTCATAGCACACATAGCACATATCACCGGTGGCGGAGGCCCAAGGCGTGATCGATCCGGATTCGGGGTCGAATGTCAGTGGCTCGCACTACGATCGCCCGCACAGCAGTTCCGCGGACGACGAAGCAAGTTCGGGGGGACGACAGTGCCGTACAAGACGCCGTTCAGGACGCCGCACACCACCGGCGAACAGGCCGACCGCAGGGCCCGGGCCCTCACCGGCGCCCTGGCCATCGCCGCGCTGGTGGCCGCCCTCGTGGCGCTCTGGCAGACGCAGTCCACGCCGCTCGGCGGGCGCTCGTACTGCTGGGGCGCCTGGCCCGAGGACGAGGCCCCGTTCCGCCGCGGCGACCACGACCGCACCGCCGACGAGAGCGCACCCGCACCCGGGCGCCCCACCGGCCACTGCTCGCTCCGCTGGCGCGGCGGCCACGGCCTCGGCGCGTACGAGCAGCAGGTGGACCTCCGCCTGGGCACGGGACCGCGCCAGGAGGGCGACCGCCGCTCGTGGCTGGGCGAGTTATTCGGGGACGGCGACACCCCCCTCCCCGACGGCTTGCCGGGCTTCACCGCCGCCTCCGGCACGGGCGCCCTGGTCCTCCCGGAGAGCTGCGACGTGGACGGCCGCCCGTCGGTGGTGACGCTGAAGAGCATCGCGGCCCTCTCCCCCGCCACCACGGGCGAGTTGCTGGTCAGGGCGGCCAACAAGGCCACGAAGGCCACCAGTTGCACGACGCTCCCCCCGATCCGCCTGCACCACGATCCCTCCGCTCCCCCGCCCTCGGACACCGAACGAGACCGCTGCGGCATCCCAGGCCTGGCCCAGGGCCTGAATCAGAGCCGGAACCAGGGCGGGAGTCAGGGCAGGAGGACAAGCCCGGCCCCCGCCACCGGCCCGGCCCCCGCCACCAGCACAGCCACCAGCCCCGCCACGAGCAGCGACTTCCACAGCTGCGCCATAGCGGGCGCCCAGGGCTGGGCGGCCCGCTTCCTGACCACCGGCAGGCCCCGCCTGGTCGCCCTCTTCGACGGCCTCACCGGCGACCGCCCGCCGGCCCCCGGCTGGCGGGCGCAGGGCAGCATCGACGCGGCCGGAGCCCTGGTCCGGGCCGACTGCGACGGCAGGCCCACCGTCTTCACCATGCGCAGCGGCCCCGGCCGCACCCACACCCGTCTGGACGACCCGCGCGAGGCCTTCCCCCGCTACGTGGACGCCGTCGCCGCGCAAATGGGCTGTGCGCCCCTGCGCGCCGGGTGACGCCTCCACGCGGCGGCTGCTCCACCGCCTTCACCTCCGTACAGTCGGTGGAATGAGTTCCCTACGGCCTCGGGCCACCACCCCTCGGGCCACCACCGCCCTCCTCGGCGCCGGCATCGCGCTCGTGACGGCCCTCGCCGCCACCGGCTGCGGCAGCGGCGACTCCCCGGCCGCCGGGGACGCCAAGAGCGCCTCCGGAGGCGACCGCGCCCCCGACGTCCGGCTGCGCTGGACGGCGTGCTCCGCGCCGACCGCCGCCCAGGGCAGCGACGGCAAGGCCCCCGGCAAGGCGTGGGAGTGCGCGAAGCTCCCCGTCCCGCTGGACTACGCCAAGCCCGACGGCGAGAAGATCGAGCTCGCCCTGATCCGTACGAAGGCCCGGGACAAGGACAAGCGCCTGGGCTCGCTCGTCTTCAACTTCGGCGGCCCCGGCGGTTCCGGCGTGGCCACCCTGCCGGGCCTGGCCACCAGCTACGAAAAGCTGCGCGAGCGCTACGACCTGGTCAGCTTCGACCCGCGGGGCGTGGGCGAGAGCGCGGGCGTCCGCTGCCTGAGCGACAAGGAGAACGACGCCGCGAGCCAGATCGACGGCACGCCGGACGACGCGGCCGAGGAGCGGACCACCCTCGCGACGAACAAGGCGTTCGTGGACGCCTGCGCGAAGAACTCCGCCAAACTCCTGCCGCACGTCGACACGCTGAGCGCCGCCCGCGACATGGACCGCCTGCGGGCCGCCCTGGGCGACGACAAGCTCAACTACTTCGGCATCTCCTACGGCACCGAGCTCGGCGGCGTCTACGCCCACACGTTCCCCGGCAACGTGGGGCGCGCCGTGCTCGACGCGGTGGTCGACCCCACGCAGGACCCCGTGCAGGGCAACCTCGGCCAGGCCAAGGGCTTCCAGCTCGCCCTGGACAACTACCTCAAGGACTGCGCCTCCTCGGCCCAGGCGTCCCGCTGCCCCACGCAGGAGCGGATCGTCGCCCTGCTCAAGAAGCTCGACGCGCAGCCCCTGCCGACGCGCCAGGGCCGCAAGCTGACCCAGGACGAGGCCGTCAACGGCATCGCGTCCGCGCTGTACTCCAAGGAGACCTGGAAGTTCCTGACGCAGGGCCTGCAGGAAGCCATGAACAAGGGCAGCGGCGACACCCTGCTGCTGCTCTACGACCTCCTCACCGGCCGCGGCTCCGACGGCCGCTACAGCAACCTCGGGCCGGCCAACCGGGCGATCTCCTGCGCCGACGCCCGGCAGCGCTACACCGCCGACGACGTGAAGGGCCGCCTGGCGGACTTCCGGGCCGCGTCCCCGGTCTTCGGGGAGTCCGCCGCCTGGTCGCTCCTCGGCTGCACGGGCTGGCCCGTCGAGGGCAAGTGGAAGACGATCGACGTGAGCGCGCAGGGCTCCGCCCCGATCGTCGTCATCGGCAACACCGGCGACCCGGCAACGCCGTACGCGGGCGCGCACCGCATGGCGGAGGGCCTGGGCAAGGACGTCGCCGTGGAGGTCACGTACAAGGGCGAGGGGCACGGGGCGTACAACAGCGGCAACGCGTGCATGGTGCGCACCGTCAACGGCTACTTGCTGGAGGGCAAGGCCCCGGCCCGGGGCACGACCTGCTCATGAGTAAGGGGCTCCCCACCATGGTGGGGAGCCCCTTACTCACACAAAAGTGAAGGTCTAGTACACCGGCTTGTCCGGCTCGACCTGGTGGACCCAGCCGATCACGCCGCCGCCCACGTGCACCGCGTCGGAGAAGCCCGCCGCCTTCAGCACCGCGAGGACTTCCGCGGAGCGGACACCCGTCTTGCAGTGCAGGACGATCCGCTTGTCCTGCGGCAGGTCCTGCAGGGCCGTGCCCATCAGGAACTCGTTCTTCGGGATCAGCCGGGCGCCGGGGATCGACACGATCTCGTACTCGTTCGGCTCGCGGACGTCGATGACGTCGATGTTCTCGCCGTCGTCGAGCCACTCCTTGAGCTGCTTGGGAGTGATCGTGGAGCCGGCCGCGGCCTCCTGGGCCTCCTCCGAGACGACGCCGCAGAACGCCTCGTAGTCGATGAGCTCCGTGACGGTCGGGTTCTCGCCGCAGACCGCGCACTCGGGGTCCTTGCGGACCTTGACCTGGCGGTAGGTCATCTCCAGGGCGTCGTAGATCATCAGACGGCCGACCAGCGGATCGCCGATGCCCGCGAGGAGCTTGATCGCCTCGTTGACCTGGATGGAGCCGATCGAGGCGCACAGCACGCCCAGCACGCCGCCCTCGGCGCAGGAGGGCACCATGCCCGGCGGCGGGGGCTCGGGGTACAGGCAGCGGTAGCAGGGGCCGTGCTCGCTCCAGAAGACGGACGCCTGGCCGTCGAAGCGGTAGATGGAGCCCCACACGTACGGCTTGCCCAGCAGCACGCAGGCGTCGTTGACGAGGTAGCGCGTGGCGAAGTTGTCGGTGCCGTCGACGATCAGGTCGTACTGGGAGAAGATCTCCATCACGTTGTCGGCCTCGAGCCGGCCCTCGTGCAGGACGACGTTCACGTACGGGTTGATGCCCTGCACCGAATCCCGCGCGGACTCGGCCTTCGAACGGCCGATGTCCGCCTGGCTGTGGATGATCTGGCGCTGCAGGTTCGACTCGTCGACCTCGTCGAACTCCACGATGCCGAGCGTGCCCACGCCCGCGGCGGCCAGGTACATCAGCGCGGGGGAACCGAGGCCGCCGGCCCCCACGCAGAGCACCTTCGCGTTCTTCAGGCGCTTCTGCCCGTCCATACCGACGTCCGGGATGATCAGGTGGCGGGAGTACCGACGAACCTCGTCAACGGTGAGCTCGGCAGCCGGCTCGACCAGGGGTGGCAGCGACACGGGGTCTCCAGGAGAGGCGTCCCCGCTCGCGCGGGGAACATACAGGCGGCGTTCGGTTCTTCCCCTGTAACCCTGCCACGCCCCGTCTCATTCCGAGACACCCGGTCCGATGCGCGAGACGATCTCGTCCCAGTAGCCGGGCATCACCTCCCAGGGGTCCGCTTCGTCCCGGTCCGTCCGGTCGGTGAAGTAGATCGTGCCGGCGCCCTGCCAGCGGGCCAGGCGCAGCGCCTCGTCCAGGTGGGCACGGGGGACGCCGTGCACGAGGTGGCAGAAGCGGGCCGCCGGGAAGTCGGCGGTCCACTCGGCGACCTGCGACCAGCGGTAGGCCGACCAGGGCCCGTAGAACGTGACGAGTTGGTCGGCGAGGTCGGCGTAGCCGGGCGAGGGATGGGTGCCGTGGACGAGCACGACGTACGCCCGGTCGAGGATCGTCCGCAGGGAGGCGACGGTGCGCCGGGTGCCGGGCAGGGCGGCGGGGTCCGCGGGGGTGGCGTCGAGGGCGAACCCGTCGACCTTGTACCAGTTCAGATAGCGCTGGGCCTCGGAGAGCACCTCGCCGAGGGGGCGCTCGCCGAACCGCAGGTCCAGGTGGCCGAGGACCCGGATGCCCGCCTCGCGCAGCCGGGCGGCGGCGGCGACGCGATACGGGTCCGGGCGGTCGCCGGGGCCTCCGGAGGCCGTCCCGCCCGGGGCGGCCATGGCGCCGCTGCCGAGCACGACCCACTCCACGGGGACGTCGGTGCGCAGGAGTTCGCCCCATTCGGCGGGGGCGAGCAGGGGGTGCGCGAAGCCCGGGACCCCGAAGCGCAGCGGGGCCTCGCGGACGGCGCGGGACCGGCGCTGCCCGGGCGGGCTCAGATGCGACACGCGGCCTCCATCCAGATGTCGGCCAGGGACTCCTCCAGGCCGATGCGGGGGCGCCAGCCGAGCCGGTCGCGGGCGGTGCGCACGTCGGCCTGCTGCCAGCTGCCGCAGCCGTCGGGGTAGGGGTAGGCGGGCGGGGTGCCCAGGTGGGGGTCGTCCAGCTCGTGGAGGGAGCCGCCGTATCCGGCGACGCGGGCGAGCGTGGCCGCGGCCTCGCGCAGCCTGACCGCGCGGCCGGTGCCGATGTTCACGGCGCCCTGGGCGGCGGAGAGGGAGGCGGCGTGCACGGCGCGGGCGACGTCGCGGACGTCGACGAAGTCGCGCTGGACGCCCAGGCCGCTGAGCTTGAGCTCGCTGTCGCCGTTCTGCATGGCGCGGCGCAGGGCGTCGGCGAGCCTGCCGAGCGGGGAGCCGGCGGGGGTGCCGGGGCCGACGGGCGAGAAGACGCGCAGGACGATGGCGTCGAGGCCGGAGCCGAGGACGAGCTCGGTGGCGGCGAGCTTGCTCACCCCGTACGGGCCGCCGGGGCGGGGGACGGCGTCCTCGGCGGTGGACGAGCCGGGCTGGGAGGGCCCGTACTCGGAGGAGCAGCCGAGCTGGACGAGGCGGGCCCCGCAGCCGCTGCGGCGCAGCGATTCGCAGACGGTGGCGACGGCGACGGTGTTGTGGCGGGTGAGGTCGCGGGCGCCGCCGCGGGTGGCGCCCGCGCAGTTGATCACGACGCCGGGGTGGACGGCGTTGAGGAAGCGGGTGAGCGCGCCGGGGCTGCCGGTGGCGAGGTCGAAGCGGACGTCCGCGTCGTCGCCGCGGCCGAGGGCGGTGAGCTGGACGGCGGGGTCGGCGAGCAGCCGGTCGGCCACGTAGCGGCCGAGGTAGCCGTTGGCACCGAGCAACAGAACCCTCATCGGTCGCGCCCTCGCTCTCGCCCGGCGGTGCGGATGGGGTGAACGGTCATCTTGCTTGCTCCTCTGACGGGGGTGTGCGGTGGGACGGATGCGGTCACCGGGCCCGGACGGGGGCCTCTCCGGGGTCGGCGGGGACGGGGGCGAACGCCCCGCAGCGGTGGGCGGAGGCCCGGGAGAGCGCGGTCAGGGCGTGGACGAGGAGGGCGAGCGCGGGGAGTGCGCAGGCCACGAGGGGTATGGCGGCGGGTCCGTAGGCACCGGCGGCCCAGGCGACGGCGGGCGCGGCGAACGGCGCCGCGGCGAACGGCCCCGCCCCCGGGGCTCCCGCGCCCAGCGCCGCCGCGGCGAGTGCGGCCGCTTCCACGCCGCAGGCGGTCAGCACGGCGACGGCGGCGGTCCGTCCGAAGCCGCGGGCGGTGAGCAGCCGGGCCAGGAAGAGCAGCCCGCCGAGCGCGGTGACGGCGACGAGCTCGCCGGGTGGGACGGCGGGAGCTCCCAGGGCGGCCCGCGCGGACCACAGGAGCGTGCCCAGGGCGGTCGTGAACAGCCCTACGGACGTGAGGAGCAGGGGCCAGGCGCGGGCCCGGAACTCGGCGCGGGAGCGACTGGCGGCGAGGGCGTGCCGCACGCGCCCGGTGAACCACCGTGCGCACCACAGGGCGGGGACGAGACCGCACGCGAGGGCGACGGCGACCGGGGCTGCGGCGCGTAGGAGGTCCACCGGTCCCGGGCCGCTCACGTGGCCGGAAACGCCGCCGGGGAGAGGGCCGGGGGCATGACCGGAGAGCAGCACGGCGAGGGCGGGGCCGCCGAGGAGGGCGTACGCGACGAGCCAGGCGCCGGCGAGCAGCCCGGCGAAGCGCCACGGGGCGCGCACCGTGTGTGCGAGCGCCCCCGCGTCGCAGGCCGCGCCGGGCGCGGGCCGGGCGGGCTCCTCGCGCTCGGCACGGGCGTAGAGCTCGTCGGAGAGGGAGAAGACGTCGCGGTGCCGGCACTCGGCCGCGGCGCGGTCCGTGAGGCCCCCGTCCTCCAGGACGGCGGCGATCTCCAGGGGGTCCACGGCGCGGGCGCACAGCCCGTGGTGACGGTGCAGGAGAGCCTTCACCGGGTCGGTGCGGGGGGCGGCTATGCCGGCGGCGGCCGGTGCGCTGCCGTCCCTCAGGGGCGTGGTCATGGGCGCCCTGCCCAGGTCGGGGAGGACTGGCGCGGCGTCAGGTCGATCGGTGCGCGGGCTTCCGCGGCGCGGGAGAAGGGGACGGCGGGGTCGGCGGTGTCCTCGCGTGCGGGGGCACGGGAGATGAGTTCGAGGTAGATGCCGTGGAAGTCCGTCACGTGCCTTTCGGTCGTGAAGAGTTCGAGGGCGCGGGCGCGGGCGGCGGCACCGAGTCTGGCTCTTCGGCCGGGGTCGTGCAGCAGCTCCAGGCAGCCCTCCGCGAGGGCGCCGGGGTCGCGCGGCGGGACGACGAGGCCGGTGCCGCCGACGACTTCGCGGACGGTGGCGCAGTCCGGTGCGACGGTGGCGCGCCCGCAGAGCATGGCCTCGACAAGCGGCAGCGGGAAGGTCTCCGCGCCTCCGGCGAGGACGACGACGGTGCCGGTGGCGTAGGTGTCGGGGGTCGCCTCGGGGGCGTAGGAGACGCCGAACGCGGGCTGGACGCCGGGCAGCGGGGGCGCGGCGATCCGCAGCTGCACCTCGGGCTCGGCCCGGCGCAGGGCCGCGAGGGCCTCCCACAGGAAGGGGTCGGCGTTGCCTCCGGCCCACAGGACGGTCCGGCCGTCGTCCGTGCCGTCGTCGCCGGTCTCGGCCCGCTCCCCCACGCCCTCGTAGGGGGCGGGGTCGAGGCCGGGGTGCACGGTGCGCAGCCGGGCGGCGCCGGCGCCGCAGCGCTCCTGCCAGCGCCGTACCTGGGCGTCGCCGGAGGTGATGATGTCGGCGCCGGCGTAGATCTCGGCGGTCAGCTGCCGGTGGAAGGCGGACAGCAGGGTGCGGACGGGCAGGGAGAGGCCGGCGGCGCTGGCGGCGCTGTTGAGGTAGTAGGCGCGCAGGCGCACCTCGTACTCGGTGACGAGGAAGGGAGTGCCGAAGAAGCGTTTGGCCAGCAGTCCCGGGAGGGCGGCGGGGCCGGCGGTGGTGGCGTGGCACAGATCGACGCCCGCGAGCCCGCGGTCGGTGCCGGTGCCGTACCAGTCGAGGGACAGGGGGCGCAGTGCGCGCTCCAGGAGGGCGGTGACGGCGAGGAGGTCGGCGACGCGGATGCCGTAGGCCGCGGGGTGGGACCCGGGGGTGCGGCAGGCGGTCTCCAGGATGCGCAGGGCCTGTTCGGAGCGGAGGGCCGAGCCGAGGCCGCCGGCGTCGCGGGCGAGGTCGGCGAGGCCGTGCAGGGCGTCGGCGAAACGGTACGCCTGATCTCTGCGGTCGTCGGGGCCGGGCTCGACGGTGGCGGTCAGCGCCTCGGCCAGCCCGGCGAAATAGGCACCGAAGCGGCGCCGTTCCCGGCGCCCGTACGAGCGGTGCGCGCGCCCCACGGCCCCGGCCGGATCCCCCCACAGAGGAGCCGTCCGCACGCGCCGGACGTGCTCCGGCAGATCGCACCAGCCGCCCGCGTCCTGCCGGGCGCGCCGGCTCAGGGCGCAGATCTCGAAGTCGTGCCCGGGCAGGCCCCGCACGAGCCGGTCGCACCACTGGCCGCCCTCACCCGAGGCATACGGATACCCACCCTCCGTAAGGAGTCCCACGCGCACGCACGCACCCCCGTCTGTCCCTTGTGGTCGCCCTCTTGTGGCTCGTGACCGCCGAACGGCAGCGGAAGCACGCTATGCGGGCTCGCCCGTGGCGCGACGGACGGTTGTCCGTCGCGCCACCGGAAGGGGTGAACAGAGGTGACTTTCCAGGAGATGAGGCGTTGCCTCGCGCTATGCGGCGGCTTCGGCCCCTTCGAGCCGCGGGACCGCCGCGAGCAGGCCCTTGGTGTAGGCGTGCCGGGGCTGCTCGTAGACGGTGTCGGCCGCGCCCTCCTCGACGATCCGGCCGCCGCGCATCACGACGAGCCGGTCGCTGACCTGCCGTACGACCGCGAGGTCGTGGGCGATGAAGACGAGCGCGAGGCCGAGGTCGCGCTGCAACTCGCCGAGCAGCCGCACGACCTGCGCCTGGGTGGTGACGTCGAGCGCGGAGACGGGCTCGTCGCAGACGATCAGCTTCGGCTCGGGCGCGAGGGCCCGCGCGATGCCGACGCGCTGCCGCTGGCCGCCGCTGAACTCGTGCGGGTAGCGGTGGTAGGCGCCGGGGTCGAGCCCGACGCGCTCCAGCAGCTCCCGCACGCGCGCGACGATCGCGGCCTCGTCGAGCTTCCCGGCGGCGCGCAGCGGGTCGGCGATCGACTCGCCGATGCTGCGCCGGGGGTTGAGCGAGGAGACGGGGTCCTGGAAGACCATCTGCAGCTCGCTGCGGAAGGTACGCAGTTCGCGCTCCTTCAGGCCGCCGATGTCGCGTCCCTGGTAGCGCAGTTCGCCGCCGGTGGGGGCGAGGAGCCGGACGAGCATGCGGCCGAGGGTGGTCTTGCCGCTGCCGGACTCCCCCACGACGCCGACGGTCTCGCCGGGCCGTACGGTCAGCGAGACGTCGTCGACGGCGGTGACGGCGTCCTTGCCGCGGCCGAACCGCCTGGTGAGGCCGGTGGCTTCGAGCAGCGGCGCCTCGTCCGCGCGGGCGGCCCGCGCGCCCGCGCCCGGGCGGCGGACGTTCACCCGCGGGACGGCCGCGAGGAGGTCGCGGGTGTACGTCTCGCCCGGGGTGTCGAGCAGGGTGCGGACGGGGCCGCGCTCGACGGCGCGGCCGTCCTTCATCACGAGCAGCTCGTCGACGCTTCCGGCCGCCACGCCCAGGTCGTGGGTGACCAGGACGAGGCCCATGCCGGTCTCGGCGCGCAGGTCGCGCAGGAGGTCGAGGATCTGGGCCTGGACGGTGACGTCGAGGGCGGTGGTGGGCTCGTCGGCGACCAGCAGGCGCGGTTCGCAGGCGAGGGCCATCGCGATGAGGGCGCGCTGGCGCATGCCGCCGCTGAACTCGTGCGGGCGGGAGCGGGCGCGGCGGGCCGCGTCCGGGATGCCCACGCGGTCCAGCACCTCGGCGGCACGCGCGCGTGCCGCACGGCGGGAGGCGTCGCGGCGGTGGACGCGGTAGACCTCGGCGATCTGGTCGCCGATGGCCTGGTAGGGGTCGAGGGAGGAGAGCGGGTCCTGGAAGACCATGGCGGCGACGCCGCCGCGGAGCCGTCGCAGGGCGGCGTCGCCGGCGGCCTGTACGTCGTGACCGGCGACGGTCACCGCGCCGGTGACCTCGGCGCCGGTGTCCCGGTGCAGCCCCAGCAGTGCGTAGGCGGCCGTGGACTTGCCCGATCCGGACTCTCCGACGATGCCGAGGGACCCACCCGGCGGGAGGGTGAACGACAGGTCGTCGACGGCCCGTACGAGGCCGCCTCCGGCCCGGCCGCCGGGCCCGGCCGGAAAGGTGACGGAGAGGCCGGAGACGGCCACCAGGGGTCCGTCCGCTGCCGCGGCTGCGGGCGCCGGCGAGCCGGTCGTGCGGGTTTCGGACGTCATCGCAGGGCCACCCTTCGGTCCGCGACGGCGTAGAGCACGTCCGCCACGATGTTGGCGATGACGACGGCGGTGCCGGTGACCATCACGACGGCGACGACCACGGGCAGGTCGAGGCTCTTGGTGGCGTGCACCAGGAGCTGCCCGATGCCGGGCAGGCCGAACATCATCTCGGTGAGTACCGCGTTGCCGAACATGGACCCGAAGTCGGCCGCCGTCAGGGCGATGACGGGCGCGACGGCGCCGCGCAGGGCGTGGCGCGTGACGAGGGAGCGCTCGGCGACCCCGTAGGCGCGGAAGGTGCGGATGTGGTCCTCGGCCAGGGTCTCCAGCACGGAACTGCGGGTGAGCCGGGCGTACTTCGCCGACTCCAGGAGCCCGAGCGCGGCCCACGGCAGCAGCATGTTCCAGGCCCACTGCTCCGGGTCGTCGGTGAGGGGCACGTAGGACGGGAAGGGCAGCCAGGCCAGGTAGGCGCAGAAGAGCATCAGCAGGCCGAGGCCGCTGATGAAGACCGGCGTGGCCGTTCCGGCGAGGGTGAGCCAGGTCAGCACCCGCTCGGTGATCCCGCCGCGGCGCAGCGCGGACAGCAGGCCGGTGCCGGTGCCGAGCAGCAGCCAGACGGCCATGGCGCCGACCGCGAGCGAGGCGGTGGCGGGCAGCCGGTCGATCAGCATGTCGGTGACCTGCTGGTTGTTCTGGTACGACAAACCGAAGCAGGGTGCGTCGCAGTGCAGCACCGCGGTGCCGGTGGAGTAGTCGTGCCCGGCGACGATGCCCTGCAGGAAGTGCCAGTACTGGACGTACACGGGGTCGCCGAGGGAGAGCTGCTCGCGGACCTGGGCGATCTGCTCGGGGTTGCAGCGCGGGCCGCAGGCCAGGCGGGCGGGGTCGCCGGGCGCGATGTAGAAGGTCGCGTAGACGACGGCGGAGAGCACGAGGAGGACGGCGAGCGCGCCTGCGGCGCGCCGCAGGACGTATCCGGTCACGCCGCACCTCCTGCGCCGCTCGTGCGCGCCTTGCGCCGGTTCCGGCCGACGCGGAGCCGTGAGGCCTCGCGCGGGTCGAGCGCCGTGCGCACCCCGTCGCCGAGGACGGTGAAGGCGAGCGTGGTGACGAAGAGCATGAGCGCCGGCAGCAGCACGTACATGGGGTCGGCGCGGAACCAGGTGGTGGCCGACGAGAGCATGTGGCCCCAGGAGGGGGTCGGGGGCTTCACGCCGACTCCGAGGAAGGACATGCTCGCTTCCAGCACGATGTTGGTCGGCAGCAGGACGGCCGCGTAGGTGATCACGGGGGCGGCGAGCGAGGGAAGCAGCTCGCGCCGGGCGACCCGCCAGGTGGAGCCTCCGGTCAGCCGGGCGGCCGAGACGAAGTCGAGCTTCATCAGGGCCAGGGTCTGGGCGCGCACGAGGCGCGCCATCCCGCCCCACGCCAGCAGCCCGATGGCGATGACGAGCAGCACCGGGCGCGGGAAGTCCGCCGGGACGACGGCCATCAGGGCGATGGCGAAGACCAGCATCGGCATGGCGACCATGACGTCGGTGAGGTGGCTGAGCGCGCTGTCGACGAAGCGGCTGCCCAGGGCGGCGGCCACGCCCACGCCGACGCCGATGAGCACCTGGACGAGGGTGGCGCCGAGGGCGACGAGCAGCGAGACGCGGGCGCCGTAGGCGAGGCGTACGAACAGGTCGCGGCCGGTGCCCGGTTCGACGCCCAGCCAGTGCTCGGCGCTGATGCCGCCGAAGTCGCCGAAGGGCACGCCGCCGCGCGCGGAGTCGACCAGGGTGTCGTGGTACGTGTTCGCGTCCTGGCCCTCCAGCGCGGCCAGCAGGGGCGCGGCGACGGCGACGAGGACGAGCAGGCCCAGCACGGCGGCGGCCGCGAGCGCGGACTTGCGCGCTCCCAGCCGCCGCAGGACCTGCCGGGCGCCGGAGGCGGGAACGGCTCCCGCCTCCGGTTCCTTGGTGGTCAGCAGATCGGTGGTCACTTGACCGCGACCTGCGAGACGTCGAGGACACCGGTCCAGTTGCTGATGACGACGTTCTTGACGTCCTTGCCGTAGAGGCGCTTGTAGACCGGGTGGAACAGCGGCACGGTCAGGGCCTGCTCACCGATCTTCTTGTCGAGCGCGCCCCAGCGCTGTGCGGCGGCGTCGTGGTCCGTGATCTTGTTGATCTCGTCGATCTCGTCGTTGATCTTGGAGTCGTCGAGGCGGGAGGCGTTGAAGTTGTAGCCGTCCTTGACGATCTGCCGGCCGTCGAAGATCGGGGCGAGGAAGGGGCCGCCGGAGGGCCAGTCGGCACCCCAGTGGGCCAGGAAGAGCGCCGGCTGCTTGTCGACGCTGTGGACCTTCTCCTCGTAGTCGTTGTCCTCCAGGCCCTCCAGCTTGACCGTGATGCCGGCCTCCTTCAGGGCCGCCTGGATCGCGGTCGCGATCTCGGGGCTGGTCTCGAAGTTCTGGGCGGTGGAGTGGGTGAGCGTGATCTCCAGGCCGTTCTCGTGACCGGCCTCCTTCAGCAGCTCCTTGGCCTTGGCCGCATTGCCCTTGGCGCCCGCCGGGAAGTGGTCGTGCGCGGTGTACCCGAAGGACTTCTGGTTGGGCAGGAACGTCGTCGCGGGCTCGGCGAGCGAGGAGCCGCCGGCGGCGTTGACGACGCTGGTGCGGTTGATCGCGTAGGCGACGGCCCGGCGGACCTTCGGGTCGTCGAAGGGCTTGGCCTCGGGGTTGAACGCCAGGTAGTTGGTGTAGCCGAAGTGGCCGGTGCCGACCCGGCCGGCGAGCTTCTTGTCACCGGTGACCTGGGCGAGCTCGGCCGGGCCGAGGTTGGTGTCGGTGGTCACCGCGGCGGCGTCTGCGCCGGAGCCGGTCGACAGCCGCTGGTTGATGACGGCCGGGGACAGGCCGGACTTGACCTCGATCCGGTCGGGGTAGGCGTGCCGCTCCTTGTCGGTCTCCTCCGACCAGTGGGTGTTGCGCTCCAGCGTCATCTGCTCGCCGTCGCCCACGTTCTTGACGACCTTGTACGGGCCGGAGGAGACCGGGTGCTCGGCGTACTTGGCGCCGGTGTCCTTGGCCTTGGGCACGGGGGCGAACTGGGTGGAGGTGGCGAAGTAGGGGAAGTCGCCCTCGGACTTCTTCAGCTTGAAGACGATGGTCCTCGCGTCGGGCGTCTCGATGGAGTCGAGGCCCTTCTTCTCCTTGTAGGGGCCCTGGTAGCTGTCGCCGCCGATGAGCCAGTCGCGCAAGTACGGGGCGCCGCCGGAGAGTTCGGCGGCGAAGGAGCGCTCGACGCCGTACTTGATGTCGGCGGAGGTGATGGGCGAGCCGTCCTCGTACTTGAGGCCGTCCTTCAGCTTGTACGTCCAGGTCTTGGCGTCGTCGCTGGGGGTGCCGGTGTCCGTGGCGAGGTCGGGGACGACCTTCGTGCCCTCGGCGCCGTTCTCGCGGTTGCGGGTGGTGAGGGTGCGGTAGACGAGCGAGGGGATGTTGCCGCCGCCGGAGGTGTACAGGCGGGCCGGGTCGAACTGCTTCTGCGGTGCCCTGTTGAGCACCGTGAGCGTGCCGCCCTTCTCGGGCGCGCCGTCGGCGCCGCCGCCCTTGGCGCCGCTCTCCTCCGGGCCGCACGCTGCCGCGCCCCCGATCAGGACCACACTGACGGCGGCGGCCGCCACACGGCGGGATATCGCGGGAAGTTGACGCATGACGAAGGAGGCCTTTCGCGGAAGCGGGAGAGCGAGGGGGTGAGCTGCTGAGCCGGAAGCACCCACGGAAGGCGGTGGAAGGGAGCGCGGAGGCGCCGGACCGCCCCCCGGCGGACGCGACGCTGCGTGCGGAAACGCGGAAGTGCAGGCGCGGGGAAGTGCTCGGGGGAAGAGTGCGGTCTCAGCGACAGTGAATGTCGGCGACGCTGTGCGCGGCCACGCCGATCAGCGCCAGCTCGAAGCCGGCGGTCTCGGGGGCGTGGTGGTGCGACATGCGCAGAACACTGAACGAATTTTCGCCCCCTGTCCAAGGTGTCTCATATCCAGAGATGAATCATCCCGGAAAACGAGACATTGGATCACGGATAGGGCCAGGCGTTCGGCTTGCACGTGACGCCGTCCGACGTCAGGAACTTGGTCTGCTGCATCATCACCGGGGCGAGCGCGCCCTCCTTGGAACACGACTCGTGGTCGCGCCCGAGGCGGTGGCCGACCTCGTGGTTGATGAGCATCTGCCGGTAGGCGTGCATCTTGTCGCCGTACGTCGCAGCGCCCTGCGCCCACCGGTAGGCGTTGATCATGACGCGGTCGGTGGCGGCGGAGTCGCAGGAGACGTTGTCCTGCGTGGTGTCGAGCCCCGACTTGGCGCACCAGGCGGCCGTGGTGCCCGGGCTGGCCAGGGTGATGACGAAGTCGGCGTCGCCGGAGGAGACCCGCTCGAAGGTGCGGGTGCCGCCGTGGCCCCAGCTGCGCTCGTCGTTGAGCGTGCGGTGCACGGCGGTGGCGAAGAGCTCGCCGTCGAGCGGCAGGCCCTTCTCCACGTCGACGCGGTAGTGCACCACGTCGCCCCGGCCGGGAGCGCGGTCGTGCCCGCCGACCGTGTCGAAGGAGCCGCTGCCCTTGGCCTTCGCGTCCAGGGGGTACTTGCGGTCCATCTTCTGCTCGTACGTGACCGGCGCGGCGACGCCGCCGTTGGGCGTCGGGCGGCTGTCGGAGCGGGAGGCGGCGTCCGGGCTCTGCCGCTCGACGTCCGCCGGGCGGGCCTGCGCCTGGGTCTCGGTGCCGTCCTCGACCTGTCCGGCGACGACGACGGCGAGCACGGCCGTCACGACGGCCGCGGCCACGCCGGTGGCCGTGCGCGCCACGGCGCCGCCGGGCTTCGCGGAGGGGGCGCCGCGGGAGCCGCCGGTGCGGGGACGGGCCGGGCGGCCGGCGGGGCCGGCCCCGCCGGCCGCCCCGCGCGCGGGGCCGCGCCCGCCGCCGGGGGCGGCTGCAGCGGCGGGGACGGAACGGGTCAGGACGCGGCGGCCTACGACGCCTCTTTCGACGCTCCCTACGCCTCCTCCTACGAGGCGGGTCACGACACGTCCTATGACACGGCCTACGACAGGGATGCCGCCGGGCACGCCGCCTACGTGGACCAGGCGTACTCCGCGTACTGGCTGGGAGGCGCCCCCGCCCCCTCCGCCCCCGCACCGGACGGCGGCCTGGGCGACGATCCGGGCAGTGTGCTGACCGACGTCCACGCGCGCGTGGACGTCGGTCAGCACACTGCCCGGATCGTCGCCCAGGCCGCCGTCCGGTGCGGGGGCGGAGGGGGCGGGGGCGCCTCCCAGCCAGTACGCGGAGTACGCCTGGTCCACGTAGGCGGCGTGCCCGGCGGCATCCGTGGCGGCCGCAGGTCCGGCGGCATCCCTGTCGTAGGCCGTGTCATAGGACGCGTCATAGGACGAGGACGTGCCGTAGGACGCGGACGTGTCATAGGACGTGTCGTGACCCGCCTCGTAGGAGGAGGCGTAAGAGGAATCGGAGGAGGCGTAGGAGGAGGCGTAGGGAGCGTCGAAAGAGGCGTCGTAGGCCGCCGCGTCCTGACCCGTTCCGTACCCGCCGAGGTATCCGGCCAGCCGCGTGTCGTAGCCGGGCACGCTCCCCGGCCCGTACGCCCCCGCGTCCGCCGCAGGGGCGCGCTGCACTCCGATGACGCCCCAGCCGACGCCGACCTCCTGGCGCTGCCCCGGGAACCCGTCGGGGCCCGCCTGGCCCACCGGGCCCGCAGGTCTGGCGGGGTCGTGGAGCGGGTCGCCCTCGCCCTCCCCCGGGGCGGCCGCGGGCTCGTGGCCGGCCGCTCCCTGTCCGCCGCCCGCACCGGGAGCGGTGGGCGCGGCGGGCCGGGAGACGGCGCGGGGGGCGCGTGCGCTGTGTTTACCCACGAGGCGAGGCGCTCCGATCGGCAGTGTCGGTGTCCACGAGGATGTCGCGGAAGGCACGAGCCACCGCGTCCGGGTCCTCCATCATGGCGACATGTCCTGAATCCACCAGTGTCAGCAGCCGCGAGTCGCGGAAAGTCCTGCTGGCACGGCGGGCCATCCGGATGGAGACGAGCTGGTCGCGCATTCCGTAGACCAGAAGAGTAGGGGCAAGGACGCGTTCCGCCTGCCGCCACAGCGAATGCTGGCCCCCAAGGGTGTATGCGTCGACCACTCCGCGTGCGGAGCGGGCCATGACGTCCCAGAAGTAGGGGAGCTCCAGCCGCCGCTCGTACTCCGCGGCGGCCAGGGCGAAGCCCTCGGATGTCACCCGTCCGGGGTCTCCGTAACAGAGGGCGAGGACGTCACGCGTACGCCGCTCGGGTGTCCACTCCTTCGTCATCCGGGCGAAGAGGGAGGCCACGCCGGGCATCGCGAGCAGCGCCGTGGGCACCGCCGTGCGCTGCGGGCGCAGCTCGGGCAGCGCGGGCGAGATCAGGGTGAGCGTGCGGACGAGGTCCGGGCGGACGGCGGCCACGCGGGTCGCTATGGCGCCGCCCATGGAGTTGCCGACGAGGTGCACGGGGCCGCGGGCGCTCGCGTCGAGGTAGCGGATGACCACGCGGGCGAAGCCGGTGATCGAGTAGTTGCCGTCGTCCGGGGGCGGGGAGTCGCCGAAGCCGGGCAGGTCGAGCGCCTCGCAGGCGGTGTCGCCGGCGAGCAGCTCCATGAGCGCGGACCAGTTCTGCGAGGAGCCGCCGAGGCCGTGGATGCAGAGCGCGGGCGGCAGCCCCTCGGTCCGGGGCGGGCGGGAGCGCACGGCCAGCGTGACGCCGGGCAGCGTCACCGTACGGACCTCCTCGCCCTCGCTGACGCGCGAGGGCCGACCGGGAGGCACCACGGGGACGGTGCGGGCATCCGGTGACTCGGTCGAAGACATGCGGGCAATGTTACGAGACGATCACGCCGGGCCTGTTGTGGCGGGCGTCACAGATCACCTGGCGGCCCGGGGCCTTGTCTCCTAGGCTCGACCGCAAGGAGTACGAGGGCGCACATCCCGGATACCGGAAAGAGGTTCCGCATGCCTGTCGACCCGAGCGACCCCGAGACGTTCGAAGACTTCGACGAGGAGGACGCCGACGTGACGGAATTCGACGCAGAGGCCCCGGAAGCGGACGCCGCGGAGCAGCACGCCGACCTCGCCCAGCACCGCGACGACCCGCTCGCCCTCCTGGACCCCACCACGGCCAACATGGCGGACGTCGCCGAGCAGGCGCGTGTCGTGGACCTGGACGAGGACGACTACCGCTGATCGTGAATGACCGCGGGGCCATGGGCTGAGCTGCGCCAATTGTCAGGATTTTGTCAACTTCCCACAGCGTCCGGTCCGTGAAATTCTCCGCTCCGACCACGCACGCCCGGGTTACCCAAAAGTACGATGGCGGACGCGGTGCACACCGTGCAGTGAACGATCATGGGAGGCGGCGTGACAGCCATCGAGCAGACCGAGGCGCGGCCGCGGGGCACGCGCCTGCCGCGCCGAGCCCGACGCAACCAGCTGCTGGGCGCAGCCCAGGAAGTCTTCGTCGCACAGGGGTACCACGCGGCGGCGATGGACGACATCGCCGAGCGGGCGGGCGTCAGCAAGCCGGTCCTCTACCAGCACTTCCCCGGCAAGCTCGACCTCTACCTGGCCCTGCTGGACCAGCACTGCGAGAACCTGCTGCACGCGGTGCGCACCGCGCTGGCCTCCACGTCCGACAACAAGCAGCGCGTCGCGGCCACCATGGACGCCTACTTCGCGTACGTGGAGGACGAGGGCGGCGCCTTCCGCCTGGTCTTCGAGTCCGACCTGACCAACGAGCCGGCCGTGCGCGAGCGCGTCGACAAGGTCTCGCTGCAGTGCGCCGAGGCGATCAGCGACGTCATCGCCGAGGACACGGGCCTGTCGAAGGACGAGGCGATGCTGCTGGCCGTGGGCCTCGGCGGCGTCTCCCAGGTGGTCGCGCGCTACTGGCTCTCCAGCGAGAGCACGGTGCCCCGCGCGACCGCCGTCCAGCTGCTGACCTCGCTCGCGTGGCGCGGCATCGCGGGCTTCCCGAAGAACGCCCCCGAGCAGGGCTGACCCGGCGCCCGACCGGCTAATGTGTGGACGAATACCCACACCTTCGGAGGGACATAAGCCGTGGAGGTCAAGATCGGCGTGCAGCACGCGCCGCGCGAGATCGTCATCGAGAGCACGCAGAGTGCCGAGGAGGTCGAGCGGGCGATCTCCGACGCGCTGGCCGGCAAGGCACCGCTGCTCAGCCTGGAGGACAGCCGCGGCCGCAAGGTCCTGGTCCCGTCCGAGCGCCTGGCCTACGTGGAGATCGGCGAGCCCGCGACCCGCAAGGTCGGTTTCGGCGCGCTCTGAGCCCGCGCTTCGGAGGCTGCAGAGGCTTCGCACGGCGGGGCCCCGGTGAGGAATCACCGGGGCCCCGCCGTTGTCTTTACCGGTACACCCCGGTGCAGACCGGACGAGGGTTGCCACGCATCCCCGAGGGGTAGTACGGCTTCGACCGGTTTGCACCCGCTCCTCGCCCCGGCACGGGAGGGAAGTGACCATGATCTTGTGGGAAGCGCTCGGCTCGGTCCTCATCGGACTCGCCGTCTCCTACGGCGCCCTGCGCTGGCTGCCCGAGCGGTACGGGCAGTTCCGCTCCCGGACCCTGACGCTGGCCACCGGTCCCGTCGCGGCGCTCTTCGGCGCCCTGCTCGCCCACTCGGTCCTCGGCCCGGGCCACACGCCGGCCACGCTGGCGGTGTCACTCGGAGTGGCCGTGGCCCTGCTGTCCCTGCTGCTGCGCCAGGGGGACCGGGCCCGCCGATCAGCCACGGCCTGAAGAGGGCCGGAGCGGCCCGGGCCGGAGCCCGGGCCGGGGGCGTCAGGCCGCGAGGCCCAGCGCCGCCATGCGCTTGGTGTGCGCCTCGGTGATCCGGGAGAACATCTTCCCGACCTCCGCGAGGTCGAAGCCGTCGGCCACGCCGCCCACCAGCATCGTGGAGAGCGCGTCGCGGTCGGCGACCACGCGCTGCGCCTGCGAGAGCGCCTCGCCCATCAGCCGGCGCGCCCACAGCGCGAGGCGGCCGCCCACGCGCGGCTCGGCCTCGATCGCGGCGCGCACCTTCTCGACCGCGAAGGTCGCATGCCCCGTGTCGTCCAGCACGGTCAGCACCAGGGCGCGGGTGTCGGAGTCCAGCCGGGCCGCCACCTCGCGGTAGAAGTCACTGGCGATCGAGTCGCCCACATAGGCCTTGACCAGGCCCTCCAGCCAGTCGGACGGCGCGGTCTGGCGGTGGAACTCGTCGAGGGCGGCCGCGAAGGGCTCCATGGCGCCGGTCGGCTCCGCGTCGATCGCGGCCAGCCGGTCGCGCAGCCGCTGGAAGTGGCCGAACTCCGCCGCGGCCATCTTCGCCAGCTCTGCCTTGTCGTCCAGCGTGGGGGCCAGCTTCGCGTCCTCGGCGAGGCGCTCGAAGGCGGCCAGCTCGCCGTAGGCGAGCGCGCCCAGCAGGTCCACGACCGCCGCGCGGTACTGCGGGTCGGCGGATGCCTGAGCCCAGTCCTGGGCGGCGATCCCGGTGAGCGCCTCGGCGGGCTCGTTGGCGTTCTCAGCGTTGTCGGACGTCTCCATGGAGCGCACAATAGCCCGCTTCGCAACCCGGTGAAGGCCCAGGTCAGCTACTTCATCCGGATCTGTCCGAAGGATTGTCCGGACACACATGCGCCTTTCCGGGGTACAGTGGTAATGCGCCTGTCGAGTGTGTCGGCAGGCAGTCCCATGCTGTGTCTTCCGGGGGCGTCTTCTCGCCCCAGCCCCTGGACCTCCAGCGGATGCCCGGTCGGTGGCCCGATCGGCTTCCAAAACCGACCGCCCTCCGCGCGGCGCACACGAGACGTGTGCACCAGGAGGGATCCGCTCGCGGCACGTGTGCTCGAGCGAAGGCAGTGGTCCCGCGCCATCCGGCGTCCCCAGGCCGGACAGTACTCCGGCGCGGTCCGTACGACCTGTACGACCCCCTTCGCCGCCCAGCGCCGCCGCGTCTCACAGAAGAGGCAAGATCCTGTCCACTCCTTCGAACCCCTCGACTTTCCGAGATCTGGGAATCCTCCCCGAGATTGCCGAAGCGCTCGAAGCCGTCGGCATCGTGCACCCCTTTCCGATCCAGGAGATGACGCTCCCGGTCGCCCTCTCGGGCTCCGACGTCATCGGCCAGGCCAAGACCGGCACCGGCAAGACGCTGGGCTTCGGCCTGCCCCTCCTGGAGCGCGTCGTCGTCCCCGCGGACGTCGAGGCCGGCCGGGCCCGCCCCGAGCAGCTGACCGACGCCCCGCAGGCGCTCGTCGTCGTCCCCACGCGTGAGCTGTGCCAGCAGGTCACCAACGACCTCCTGACCGCCGGCAAGGTGCGCAACGTGCGCGTCCAGGCGATCTACGGCGGCCGTGCCTACGAGCCGCAGGTCGAGGCCCTCAAGAAGGGCGTCGACGTCATCGTCGGCACCCCCGGCCGCCTGCTCGACCTCGCCGGCCAGAAGAAGCTCAGCCTCGCGCACGTCAAGGCCCTCGTCCTGGACGAGGCCGACGAGATGCTCGACCTCGGCTTCCTGCCCGACGTCGAGCGCATCATCACGATGCTCCCGGCCAAGCGCCAGACCATGCTCTTCTCGGCCACCATGCCGGGCGCGGTCATCTCCCTGGCGCGGCGCTACATGTCCCAGCCCACGCACATCCGCGCCACCTCGCCGGACGACGAGGGCCAGACCCACGCCAACATCGCGCAGCACATCTTCCGTGCCCACAACATGGACAAGCCGGAGATGGTCGCCCGCATCCTGCAGGCCGAGGGCCGCAACCGCGCGATGATCTTCTGCCGCACGAAGCGCACCGCCGCGGACATCGCCGACCAGCTCGTCCGCCGCGGCTTCGCCTCCGGCGCGGTCCACGGCGACCTCGGCCAGGGCGCCCGCGAGCAGGCGCTGCGCGCCTTCCGCAACGGCAAGGTCGACGTCCTGGTCTGCACCGACGTCGCCGCCCGCGGCATCGACGTCGACGACGTCACCCACGTCATCAACTACCAGTCCCCCGAGGACGAGAAGACCTACCTGCACCGCATCGGCCGCACCGGCCGCGCGGGCAAGTCGGGCACGGCCGTCACCCTGGTCGACTGGGACGACATCCCGCGCTGGAAGCTCATCAACAAGGCGCTCGAGCTGCCGTTCGACGAGCCGGAGGAGACGTACTCCACCTCCCCGCACCTGTACGAGGTGCTGGGCATCCCCGCCGGTACGAAGGGCATACTGCCGCGCTCCGAGCGGACCCGTGCCGGGCTCGCGGCGGAGGAGATCGAGGACCTCGGCGAGACCGGCGGCCGTGGTGCCCGCGGCGGCCGTGGCGGTGACCGCGACCGCGGCGGTGACCGTGGCCGTGACCGCGACCGCGGCCCGCGCCAGGAGTCCGAGGAGCGTCCCGCCCGTACGCGTACGCCGCGTCAGCGCCGCCGCACCCGCGGTGGATCGGCGCTCGGCGCCGAGACCGCGTCCGCTCCGGTCGCGTCCGCCGCACCGGTGGCCGAGGGCGCGCCCGCCACGCCGTCGAAGCCGCGTCGCCGCCGTCGTACGCGCGGCGGTTCGGGCCCGGCCGCAGCCGTGACGCCGGCCGCCACGGAGACCGTGGTGACCACCGAGGCCGCCGCTCCCGCCGAGACCGCCGTCGCGGCGCCCACCGCGGAGGTTCCGGCCCAGCCGCGCCGCCGCCGTACGCGCGCCGCGAAGCCGGAGGCCGCTGCCGCGCTCGTGCCGGCGGAGACGGTTCCCGTCGAGACCGCGCCCGTCGAGACCGCCCCGGTCGAGGCCGCGCCGGTCGTTCCGGCCCAGGAGGCCCAGGAGCAGGCCGAGGCCAAGCCGGCCCGCCGGACCCGCGCCAAGAAGGCTGCCGCCGCCCCCGTGGCGGAGGTCGTCGCCGAGGCCGTGGCCGTGACCGAGGCTCCGGCCGAGGCCAAGCCGAAGCGCACCCGCGCCAAGAAGGCCGAGGCCGCGCCCGCCGAGGTCGCCGCCGAGGCGACCGAGGTCGTGGAGACCGTCGAGGCCAAGCCCAAGCGCACCCGCGCCAAGAAGGCCGCCGTCGCCCCCGTGGCGGAGCCGGCCGTCGAGGCCGAGGCCGAGGTCAAGCCGAAGCGCACCCGCACCACCAAGAAGGCTGCGGCCGCGGTGGAGCCGGTGGCCGAGGCCGCGACCGAGGTCGCGGAGAAGCCCAAGCGGACCCGCAAGACCGCCGCGGCCAAGAAGGCCGAGGCCGAGGCCGCGGTCGGCACCGCCGAGGCCGCCGAGGCGAAGCCCAAGCGCACCCGCACCACGAAGAAGGCCGCCGCCGCGGTGGCCGAGCCCGTGGCGGACGCCGAGGCGAAGCCCAAGCGCACCCGTAAGGCCGCCGCTCCCAAGGCGGACGCCGCGGAGGCCCCGGCCGAGGCGGCGGAGAAGCCGAAGCGCACGCGCAAGGCCGCTGCGCCCAAGGCCAAGGCCGACGTGGACGCCTGACGCCAGGTCCACTGACGAAGGCCGGTCGTCCCACTGCAGTGGGGTGACCGGCCTTCGCCGTTCCACCGGCCGGTCCGGCACCGCCGGATACGCCGGTGGTGGGCTGAGCAGCCCCGCGCCGGGGATGGGGCTGCGCCCCCGGGAAACGGTGGAAGGGCGGGAGCGGGGCCGTTCCCTCCGCCGCAGCGGCGCGCAACCCGCCACCGGGGAGCCCGGCGGTGCCGGACATCCGCAGCGCCCGGGGCGCACCCCCCGTACCGCACCGCGTTAGCCTCGACCCATGAGCAGGCCCCCCTTCCTCACGTTGCCCCCGTGCGCCCGCGCCCACCGGCTGTCCACCTCCCGCGGGGAGTTCGCCGTGCACGATGCGCAGCCCTCCTCACCGCCGCGCGGCACCGTGCTGCTCGTGCCGGGGTTCACCGGCAGCAAGGAGGACTTCATCGCGCTGCTGGAGCCGATCGCGGCGGCCGGGTACCGGGCCGTCGCCGTGGACGGGCGCGGGCAGCACGAGACCGAGGGGCCGCGGGACGAGGCGGCGTACGCGCTGGGCGAGTTGGCGCGCGACGTCCTCGCCCAGGCGGAGGCCCTCGGCGGCGACGGCGGCGGGGTGCACCTGCTGGGGCACTCGCTCGGCGGGCTGATCTCGCGCGCAGCGGTGCTGGACGACGCGTCCCCGTTCCGGTCGCTGACCATCATGAGCTGCGGCCCGGCCGCGATCTGCGCCGCGCAGCAGGAGCGCACGCGGCTCCTGGTCGCGGCGCTGGGCGCGTACGACATGGGCACGGTGTGGCTGGAGATGCGCAGGGCGGACGGGGAGAGCGCGCCGGCCGCGCCCGTCCCGCCGGAGCTCGACGCGTTCCTGCGCCGCCGCTGGATGGGCACGGCGCCCGAGCAACTGATGGCGACGGGCAGGCAGTTGACGGCCGAGCCGGACCGTACGGCGGAGCTGGCGGCGGTGCCGCTGCCCAAGCACGTGATCTCGGGCGCCGTGGACTACGCCTGGCCGGTGCCGTCGATCGACGCGATGGCGAAGGAGCTGTCGGCGGTCCGTACGGTCGTGGAGGGCGCCGAGCACTCCCCCAACGCCGAGCGCCCCGGCCCGACGGCGGAGGCGCTCGTCCGCTTCTGGGACCTGTCCTGAGCCCGGTCCCGTGAACAGCCGGCCCGCGAGCGGTCAGCTCCTCGTGGCCGTCGTGACCGTGAAGAGCCCGCCGTCGGGGTCGCGCAGCGTCGCCTCGTGCCCCACCTGCGACTCCCCCGGCTCGGCGACCACCGTGCCGCCGGCGGCGAGCGCGGACTCGACGGCCTTCTCGACGTCGTCGACGCAGAAGTAGACGTGCCAGCGCGGCCGGACCTGCGGGTCGGGGGCGGCCTCGATGGCGCCGCCGCGCAGGCAGGCCACGGTGTGGCCGCCGGACCGCACCATGACGAGTTCGTCCTCGTAGCGGACCTCGCAGCGGTCGGGACGTCCCGTGGCCCACTCGAAGACCTCGCCGTAGAAGATGGCGGAGGCGAAGGCGTCGCGGGTGCGCAGCTCCAGCCAGGCGGGGGCGCCCTGCCGGCCGATCCTCCACTCGCGCAGGGTCTTGCCCTCCCAGAAGCCGAAGACGGCCCCCGCGGGGTCGGCGGCCAGCGCGGCGCGGCCGGGCCCGACGGTGAGCGGGCCGACGGCGACGGTGGCGCCGCGCTCACGGATGCGCGAGGCGGTCACGTCGGCGTTCTCGACGGCGAAGTAGGACGTCCAGGAGACGGGGACCTTGACGTTGACGCCCATGCGGCGGGCGACGTTGCTGATGCCGGCGACGGGCCTGCCGTCGGAGAGTGCGACGGAGAAGTCCTCGCCGAGGCTGCCGCGGCGGAAGGTCCAGCCCATGACGGCACCGTAGAAGGCCTGCGACGCGGCGAGGTCGCCGGTCAGCAGGCTCACCCAGCACGGTGCCCCGGGCACGGCACGGTCAGTGAGCGACATGGCCGATCGCCTCGTTTCTGTTCCGGATTGCGGGTCGGGGATCCCCGTCAGGGGTGGCCGGGCCGGTGGCCACGACCCCCTGCCAGGGTTCCACTCGGCTTCCCCGTATGCATTTCCGGCACGCGCGTTCACCGCGGAGTTCGTCCTATCCGAGGGAGGCCCGGCCGCCTGTGCGGACGGCCGCGCGGCCGGGCCGCCGCAACCGCGCGGTCAGAACTGCGTGCGCAGGTGGTCAGAACTGCGTCTGCAAGTGGTCCCAGAACCCGTCCCGGAGCGCCCGCCGCAGGTCCGCGTGCCCGCGCAGGGAGAGCCCGAGCAGCGCCTCGGCCTCGACGAGCAGCTCCTGGTCGACGGCGCCGGGCAGGATCGGGTGGCCGGGCATCAGCTCGGCGACGGTGTCGCGGCCGCGCGAGGCCAGCCACTGGGCGGCGACCTGGGCCCCGACGAAGCGCACGTCGTCGCGGCCGGGTGCGGGCCAGCCCGCGGAGGCGGCGTCCGCGAAGAGCTCGGCGACGGGGCGCCGGGTGACGTACGGCTTGCAGAAGTCGAGGTCGAAGGTGCGCTGGCTGTCCACCTCCCACAGCAGCGGCTCGGCCTGGTTGCGCCCGCCGGTCGCCTCGATGCCCCACAGGTGGACGCGGGCGCCGTAGCCCTGGGCGGCCTCGACGGCCGAGACGAGGTCCTCGTCGCCGCCGATGAGGGCCGCGTCGCTGATGGCCCGGTGGCGGGCGAGCGATTCCAGGTCGGTGCGGATGAGGGAGTCGACGCCCTTCTGCTGGTTGTTGGCGTTGAGGTTGCCGAGGCGGACCTTGACGTCGGGGAGCTCGGCGATGCGCTGCTGCTCGGTGGTGTGGATGCGGCGGCGGGCGCCGTCGTACCAGTAGACGCGCAGCAGCCGGCTGTCGGGGAAGATCGTGCGCGCCCGGTCGATGAAGGCCTCGATCAGCCCTTCGGCGTCGAGGTCGAAGGAGCGGCGGTCCTCGGTGCCGGCGACGAGGCGGCCCGCCGCGGCGTACACGTAGCCGGCGTCGACGAAGATCGCGTGGGTGGACGGGGTGGTCGCGACCTCGGCCAGCACGCGCGTCAGGAGGTCGTTGGTGCGCTCGACGGCGGCGGCGATCGCGTGCAGGTGCTCGGGGGAGTCAGCCATAGGATGTCATCTCGTTCGGTTACACGACGGACACGTTCCGTTGCACGGATTTAACAACTCTTAGTCAAGTTAAAAATTTCCTTAGCGTAGGGAATGTTTTCAGGGGTAACCTCGTTGTACCCGTACGGAACGCGCCCCGCCGACGCGGCGTGCTCCGTCAGCCATGCAGTTCTCCTCAGGAGGATCAGACGAAGGGAGAAGCCCTTGCGCTTCGAAATCATGCGCCTGGACGACGTCGACGGCTCGGCCGTCGACAGCACCGTCGTGGACGCCGCCTCCGTCAACCGGATCGTGCAGCAGGCCGCTTCCACCGGCCAGCGCATCTACATCCGCCCAGCCACCTCCGCGGCACAGTAGCGGGCGCAGCGGCGCCGACGCTCCTTCGCGAACGGCGACACCCCCGTACGGACTGTCCGTACGGGGGTGTCGCCGTTCGCCGCCCGTGCGGCGGAGGCCGTCACTTGGCCGCGATCACCTGCGTGATGCCGTTGATGATCTGCTGGACGGCGAGCGCCGAGAGCATCATGCCCGCGAGCCGCGTCACCAGCACCACGCCGCCGTCCTTGATCACCCGGATGATCAGCAGCGAGTAGCGCATCACCAGCCACAGCACGACGTGCATGGCGGCGATCGCCGCCCACACCGAGATCTGCGCGCCGGCGGAGTCCGCGTGCTGCACCGCGAGGATCACCGAGACGATCGCGCCCGGGCCGGCCAGCAGCGGCATGCCGAGCGGCACGAGCGCCACGTTGACGTCCTTGGTCTGCGTCGGCTCCTCCGACTTGCCCGTGAGCAGGTCCAGCGCGATCAGCAGCAGGAGCAGGCCGCCCGCGATCATCAGGGCGGGGGTGGTGATGTGCAGGTAGTCCAGGATCTGCTGGCCGCAGAGCCCGAAGACGGTGATCACGCCGAAGGCGACCGCGGCCGCCTGCCAGGCCATCCGGCGCTGGACCTTGGCCGGGCGGCCCGAGGTGAGCGCCAGGAAGATCGGGGTGATCCCGGGCGGGTCCATGATCACGAAAAGGGTGAGGAAGAGGGATCCGAAGACGGCGAAGTCGAACACAGTTGAGCCTTGCGGGAGTGGGTGGTGCGAGCAGGTGCGGGACGCCCGCCGGGCCCGTACGGGCGTACGGGCGGCGCGGGCAGGGGCGTACGGGCGCGGTCACCCGCGCACGGCATCACAGGGATGGGGACGTGCGTACGCGACCGGACCCGGAAGAGGGGTGGGTGCGGTCAGCCGCCGGCGCCGGGGACGGGGAACGCGCCCGTGGCCCGGCGCGTGATCTCGCCGTAGATTTCCGGATCGGTCGTGAACTCGCCGAGCGCGCAGGTCTTGCGGCTGCCGTGGTAGTCGCTGGAGCCGGTGGTCAGCAGGGAGAGGTCGGCGGCCAGGCCGCGCAGCCGGGCGCGGGTCGGGGCGTCGTGGTCCATGTGGTCGACCTCGATGCCGTCGAGCCCGGCCGAGGCCAGCTCGGCTATCGCGCTCTCGGAGGCGCAGTTGCCGCGCTTGAGCGCGAACGGGTGCGCGAGGACGGTGACCCCGCCGGCCGCCTTGACCAGGCGGATCGCGTCGAAGGGATCCAGCTCGTGCTTCTCGACGAAGGCACGGCCGTCGCCGGCGAGCCACTCGGAGGTGAAGGCGTCGGAGACGCTGTCCAGGACGCCCAGCTCGACCATGGCGGTGGCCACGTGCGGCCGGCCGACGGCGCCGTCGCCCGCGATCTGCGCCACGCGCTCCCAGCTGACCGGGACGCCGAGCTCGTTGAGCTTGGTGACCATGGCGCGGGCGCGGGGGACGCGGTCGTCGCGGACGAGATCCCGCTCGCGGGCCAGCTCGGGCTCCAGCGGGTCGAAGAGGTAGGCCAGCATGTGAACGCTGAAGCCGTCCGGGCCGCCGAGCCTGCAGGAGAGCTCGGCGCCGGTGACGAGGGTCAGCCCGGCGGGGAGCGCCGCGATGGCCTCGGCGTGACCGCCGACGCCGTCGTGGTCGGTGAGCGCCACGACGTCCAGCCCGGCGGCGGCCGCGTTGCGGACCAGCTCGGCGGGGGTGTCCGTACCGTCCGAGGCCGTGGAGTGGGTGTGCAGGTCGATGCGCACGACACGACTCCTCACGACTGACGGCGGACAGGGACCGGTTCAGGATAACCGGCGCGAAGGCTCGCACCGGGCCGCGCGCGGACTGCCGGGCCCGCACGCCGCGCGAGCCGGGCGCCCGCCCGGGCGCCCGCCCGGGCTGCTCGGCCGCCGGCCGAAGACGCCCCCGCGCCGTTCATCCGCCGCAGCGGCGCGCAACCACCACGGTGGAACCCGGCGGTGCCGAGCGCACCTGAGCTCGTACGGCACCGCCGGACACGTCCGCTGTGCCAGATCGCCGCCGCGGCGGAACGAGACCCGGCAGGCGGCAGCAGGCCGAGGGCCCGGCGCCCCGGGCAGCGGGGGCCGTCGGCCGAAGGCCCGGGCAGCGGGGGCGGTCGGCCGAAGGCCCCGCGCCGGGTCGGCGGGCTAGCGCCCCGCCGGTGGCAGCAGGCGCGGCGACAGCGCCCCGCACGGCAGGAGGTCGACCTCCGCCCCCGCGTCCCGCAGGTCCGTGAGGACCAGTTCGTCGTACATCAGCAGTCCCGACTGCTCCGGCCAGACCACGGCCCACAGCCACAGCCCGCGCGCCTCGCCCGCGAAGACGGCCCGGTCCTCCGGGGCGCCCTCGACGTGCCAGAGGGGGGTGGGGCGGCCGGCGGCGTGGACCTTGGCGTGCGGGGAGCGGTCGACGCGGAGGTAGGGGCCGGGGTCGGGGCCGGCGACGCCCGCGTAGCGCGCGCCGAGGCCGACGCCGAGCTCCTCGGCCACGAGGAGCAGCTCACCGGGGCCGCCAAGGGGGCTGGGGCCGGAGCAGGCGACGGCGGTGGCCCGCCCGCCGCTGCGGTCGTCCCCCGCGCAGACCACGCCGGTGAAGAGCCAGCCGACGGGCAGGGGCCAGGGCATCCACACGGGCACCCGGGCCCGGTTGACGACGACGGCCAGGGCCTCCACGCTCGGCGGGACGACGGGCTGCAGAGGGTGCACCGTGCCGTGGACGTCGCACTGCCAGGAGTCGGCGAAGAGACCGGGCGCTCGCACCCGGCCACCGCACTTCGGGCAACTGGGTTCGCCCCTCATAACCTCCAACGGTCCTCCCAGGCCGCCGCCGCGTCAAGGACGATCACCCGTCCGGACGTCGACGGCCCGGACGGTCATCCCAGGGGTACCCCGGAGCGCATCGGGTCACGCAGGTCGGTGCCGTTCCTCAGCCACCGCTCCTCCAGCGCGGCCGCTCCCTGCACCCTCTTCCAGGCCGCCTCGTTGGGGGTCATGGGCAGCAGCGGGAGGAAGCGGACGGGGTCCATCGGCTCGTCCAGCTCCAGGTCCTCGACCAGACCGCCGGACTCGGCGACGAGGACGGAGGTGAAGGGCGCCCCGGGCCAGAGCGGTTCGCCGGTGTCGAGGGAGGCGCCGGGCGCCACGATCAGGCCCTCCACCTGGGGGGAGGCGGCGAGGACGGCCAGTGGCCGCAGCACCTTGTCGGTGTCGGCGAGGCCGGCGCGGACGGAGAGGACCAGCTCGGCGCGGGGCCCGCGGAGCGGGTCGGCGATCACGGCCGTCGGGTCGGCCATCGGCTGGGCGGACATGCCGAGCGTGGCGTAGCGCACGACGTCCCCGTCATGGAAGCGGAGGACCTCGATCCGGTCCGTGCCGAGGAAGGTCACCGCTGCGCGCGCGTCCGGTTCGCCCAGGGCTGTCCGGAGCCGGGCCTCGACCAGTGCGAGAACGTCTGACATGCAGTGAGCATAGAACGCGTATCGAACGGGCAAAGGAGGGTATTGACGGGTCAAGTGGCTGCTAGCCTTGACCTCTGGTCAGGGAGTTACGTTCGTCCCTCAGCGGGGACCGGCCGGAGGAGGTGGGGCTGCGGTGGATCCTAGTCGACCGTGCAGTACCGACAGTTCTCCCGTCCCTTCGCTCCGGACGCACTCCTCGTGATCTGAGATCTTCCGCCCTCGGCAGTGCCGCCGACGTTTTCCCGGAAGTTCTTTTGCGCCCGCAGCGCCGACGGAAGAGCGCCTTCGTCCCGCTTTGTTCCGTGTTCTCCGCGAAGTTCTCTGCTTCTCTGCGAAGTTCTCCGCGAACTGCCGTCAGCCTCGCCGCACCGCACGAAGCGCCGTCCGATTTGCGGACGTGTCCCGCACACGGCCTCCCGCCGTACAGGGCCTCACGTCCACGTTCCGGGCCGCGTTGCACTCGCGCTCCGCACCGGCTGGCGGCCGGCCCGTGAAGGAGCCCTGCCATGTCGATGATCCGTGATCTGCGTGAGGCCGTCCGCCCCGCCCTGCGCCGCGGCGCCCTGCCGTACGAGTACGACTCGACCCGGGACCCGTCCGTCAGCAGTGCGGTCGTCGACTGCGCCGTCTACCGCGACGGCAAGCGCCTCAGCGACCACGTCAGCCCCGCCGAGGCGATGCGCCGGGTGCGGACCGGCGGCGGCTTCGCCTGGATCGGGCTGCACGAGCCGACGGAGCGTGAGTTCTCGGGCATCGCCGCGGTGTTCGGGCTGCACCCGCTCGCCGTGGAGGACGCCGTCCACGCCCACCAGCGGCCCAAGCTGGAACGTTACGACGACACGCTGTTCACCGTCTTCAAGACCATCCACTACGTCGAGCACGCCGAGCTCACCGCCACCAGCGAGGTCGTCGAGACCGGCGAGGTGATGTGCTTCACCGGGCCGGACTTCATCATCACCGTCCGGCACGGTGGCCAGGGCTCGCTGCGCGCGCTGCGCCACCGCCTCCAGGACGACCCGGAGCTGCTCTCCAAGGGCCCCTCCGCCGTCCTGCACGCGATCGCCGACCAGGTCGTGGACGGCTACATCGCCGTCGCCGACGCCGTGCAGGACGACATCGACGAGGTGGAGATCGATGTCTTCTCGCCCGCCGGCAAGGGCGCCTCGCGCGGCGGCGACGCGGGCCGGATCTACCAGCTCAAGCGCGAGGTGCTGGAGTTCAAGCGGGCCGTCGCCCCGCTGCTGCGGCCGATGCAGCAGCTCAGCGAGCGGCCGATGCGGCTGGTCGACCCGGACATCCAGAAGTACTTCCGGGACGTCGCCGACCACCTCGCCCGCGTCCACGAGCAGGTGCTGTCCTTCGACGACCTGCTGAACTCCATCCTCCAGGCCAACCTCGCGCAGGCATCGGTGGCGCAGAACGAGGACATGCGGAAGATCACGTCCTGGGCGGCGATCTTCGCCGTGCCGACGATGATCGCCGGGATCTACGGGATGAACTTCGACCACATGCCGGAGCTGCACTGGAAGTACGGCTATCCGGCGGTCATGGTCGTCACGGTCGCCATCTGTGTGACGATCCACCGCGGCTTCAAGCGGAACGGCTGGCTCTAGCCGCTCTTCAGCCGTTCTTGAGCCGTTCTTCAGCCCTTCTTCGCCGCGCGGCCGGCCATGATGACGAGGCCCAGCCCGGCCAGGATCACCGCCAGCGCGGGACAGGAGGCCACGGGCGGGGTCTGCCCCAGCCACAGCGCGGCGATCAGGGCCGCGCCGGGGGTCTCCAGGAGGATCGCCGTCGAGGTGACGGACGGGCCGAGCCCCTTGACCACGCGGTTGATCAGCGAGTGCCCGAGCAGCTGCGCGGTGACCGTCAGCACGGCCAGCTTCAGCCAGGTGTCCCCGCTGTAGCCCGCGAGGGACGAGCCGGAGAACAGGCACGCGGCGAGCAGCAGGACGGTCGTCGTCGCGTAGCAGACGTAGCTGTACGTGACCGTGCCCACCGTCCGGCGCACCTCCGCGCCCAGCAGGACGTAGCCGGCGGCCGCCATGCCGCCGGAGAGGGCCAGCGCGTCGCCCGCGAGGGCCCGCGGGGACAGGGACAGGTCGACGCCGGTCAGCATCACCACGCCCAGGAAGGCCAGGGCGGTGCCCGCCCACACCAGCGCGGGCGGCCGGTGTCCGCGCAGGCGCATCAGGAGCGTCGTCCAGATCGGGGTGGTGGTGACCAGGGCGGTCGAGGACGCCACCGACGTCATGTGCAGGCTCGGCAGCCACACCCCGAAGTGGACGGCCAGGAGCGCGCCGGCGGCCACGGCCAGCAGCAGGTTCCGGCGGCCGATGCCGCGGAGCTCGGCGCGGTGCCGGACGAGCGCGAGGGGGGTCAGGGCGCCCACGGCCATGGCGTTGCGCCAGAAGGCGATGGCCAGGGCGGGGGCGGCGGTCGCGGCGATCAGGGGAGCCGACAGGGAGATGCCGGAGATGGCGATCGCGAGCAGGAACAGGTCCGTACGGACGCCGGGGTGGGGGTGGGCGGTCTCGGCCCGGGCGGCGGTCGCGCCGGGCGGGGCATCGCTGCGCGTACGGGCACTGGTCACCCGTCCAGGGTAGATCTCCTGGTCGCGGGCACCGGCGCATACAGTAGGCCGCATGACACAGACGCAGGAGCTGCTCGACCGGGCGCTCATCGAGGAGGCCACGAAGAAGTCCGGCCTCATCTGGGTGCAGGGACCGGCGGGGCCGAGCCGTGCGCTGTGGCACGTGTGGCACGAGGGGGCCGTCCACCTCGTCGGCGGCACCGGTGAGCAGCCGCTGGACGGGCTCGGGCTCGCCGACGGCGCCGAGGCGACGGTGACCGTCCGCAGCAAGGACAAGGGCGGGCGCCTGGTCTCCTGGACCGCGCGCGTCGCCGAGCTCCCGGCCGGGGGCGAGGCGTGGACGGCGGCGGTCGCCGAGCTGAAGGCGAAGCGGCTGAACGCGCCGGATGCGGAGCGGGTCACGGAGCGGTGGGCGGAGGGCTGCCGCGTCCTGCGCCTGGAGCCGACCGGGGCCACGGCGGCGCTCCCGGACACGGCCCTGACGGCCCGCCCGCTCCCGACACCGGCGACGACGCGCCGCCCGATGCCCGCGGCACTCCCGAAACTCCTCCGGAGGGGCCGGCGCGCGGGCCGCTAGGAGCGGCTGTCGTTCCGGGCGCCCCGCACGTCTCCGCCGCAGCGGCGCCCGGCCGGGACGCACCTGACCGGCGGTGCCGGCCCGGCCTTGTTTCGAGAGTTACGCACAGCCCGGCACGCCGGACACCGCCGTCGGGCGTCTCGCCATCGCGGCGGAAGCACATGGCGTGGCCGAGCGAGAGGCCCGGTACGCCGAGAGGCGGCGCGAGCCGCGGAGCTACTTCGCCGGACCCGGTAGTGAGGATCCCTCTCCCCCGGAGGGGATCCGCTTGCCGTAGTCGACCGTGTCCTGCTTCGGCGGGGGCGCCAGGGCGAAGTCCTTGCCCCAGTCCGACAGTTCCAGCTGGCCCGCCCCGCCCGCGCGCCGGACGCGCAGGGGGTACGGCGTGTCCATGAGGGAGACGTCGAGCGTGCCGCCCGAGCCGCCGGCGCCGTTGACCCGGATGGTGGGGGTGCCGGCCACGGTGCCGTGCTCCCCGCGGGCGAGCTTGCCGTGCAGGCCGATGAGCCCGTCGAGCAGGACGTCCTTGTCGGTGAAGCCCTTGAACTGCTGGTACGCGGGGTCGCCGGTCGGCACCTTCACGTACTTCTTCTCCAGCTTGCCCGCGGCGGCCGCGCCGTCCCCCTTGCCGTCCTTGGCGTCCTTGTCGCCGCGCGACCAGAACGCCGCGGGCGCCTTGAGGAAGAGCTCGTCGCCGACCCGCAGCAGCTCGAAGGTGCTGGCGTCGGAGGCGACCCGGCCCGTCCCGCCGTCCCGCTTCAGCCGCATGTCGAGCTTGTACGTGCGCCCCTGGCTGACGACGCTGCCGGACAGGTGGACGGAGGAGGCGTCCCGCGCCGCCGACCGCGCCTTGTCCTGGATCTTCGCGGGGTCGAGCCTGCCCACGCCGTTGGTCCCGGCGTCGGGGTCCTCGGCACCACCACCGCCGCCGCAGGCGGTGAGCGCCACGGACAGGCCGGCGCACAGCGCTCCCACGAGAGCCGCCTTCCGGGTTCGCACGTCGCTCCTGCCTCCTGTTCAGCCCTGTTCAGCCGCTGGAGTACGGCAGCGTACCCGTGCCGCCCGCAGGCGGAAGCAAGCAGTCCGGACGGGCGTCTCCCCCGCGCCGGGGAGAACCCGGTCACGTTAGCCTGAACCGGACACCGGACCACGGAGGAGGTGCGCGGCATGGCAGCAGGCGCCCACCGGGTCTTCGTGTCGCACCTCTCGGGCGTGGCGGTCTTCGACCCCAACGGCGACCAGGTGGGCCGCGTCCAGGACCTCGTCGCGATGCTCCGCGTCGGCGGCCGGCCGCCCCGCGTCCTGGGCCTGGTCGTGGAGGTCGTCAGCCGCCGCCGGATCTTCCTGCCCATGACGCGGGTGACGGGCGTGGAGTCCGGCCAGGTCATCACCACGGGCGTGATCAACATGCGGCGCTTCGAGCAGCGCCCCACCGAGACCCTGGTCCTCGGCGAGCTGCTCGACCGGCGCGTACGTCTGGTCGACGGGGGCGAGGAGGTGACCGTCCTCGATGTAGCGATCATCCAGCTGCCCGCCCGCCGCGACTGGGAGATCGACAAGGTCTTCGTGCGCCGCGGCAAGGGCGGGGCCCTGCGCCGCAAGGGCGAGACGCTCACCGTCGAGTGGTCGGCCGTCACCGGCTTCTCCCTGGAGGAGCACGGGCAGGGCGCCGCGAGCCTCCTCGCGACGTTCGAGCGGCTGCGCCCCGCCGACCTCGCCAGCGTCCTGCACCACCTCTCCCCCAAGCGCCGCTCGGAGGTCGCGGCGGCGCTGGACGACGACCGGCTCGCGGACGTCCTGGAGGAGCTCCCGGAGGACGACCAGATCGAGATCCTCGGCAAGCTCAAGGAGGAGCGCGCCGCGGACGTCCTGGAGGCCATGGACCCGGACGACGCGGCCGACCTGCTCTCGGAGCTCCCGGAGGACGACAAGGAGCGGCTGCTGACCCTCATGCAGCCGGACGAGGCGGCGGACGTGCGCCGGCTCCTGGCGTACGAGGAGCGGACCGCGGGCGGTCTGATGACGACCGAGCCGATCGTGCTGCGCCCGGACGCGACCGTCGCCGACGCCCTCGCGCGCGTGCGCAACCGCGACCTCTCCCCCGCGCTGGCCGCCCAGGTGTACGTGTGCCGGCCGCCGGACGAGACGCCCACCGGCAAGTACCTCGGCACGGTCCACTTCCAGCGGCTCCTGCGGGACCCGCCCTTCACGCTGGTCGGCTCGATCGTGGACACCGATCTGCGGCCCCTGCCGCCGGGCACCCCGCTGCCGGCCGTCACCAGCTACCTGGCCACGTACAACATGGTCGCCGCGCCCGTCGTCGACGAGAGCGGCTCCCTGCTGGGCGCGGTCACCGTCGACGACGTCCTGGACCACCTGCTGCCCGAGGACTGGCGCGAGACCGAGCTGCACCACGGGGCGCCGGGCATGACCGAGCTGCCGGAGGGCATCGATGGCGGGCAGTGAGCGGGGACGCGAGGGCACCCCGGGGCACCGCCCCGACCGGGCCGAACGCGTCCGGGCGCAGGCGGAGGCCGTGCACCCGCACCCGCACGCCCGACCGCGCGTCCGGCTGGACCTGCCGCGGGTCAAGCGGCGCGGCTGGCTGCCGGAGTACGACCCGGAGGCGTTCGGCCGCACCTCGGAGCGGATCGCGCGCTTCCTGGGGACGGGGCGGTTCATCGTCTGGATGACGGTCGTCATCATCCTGTGGGTGGTGTGGAACACGACCGTCCCCGGGCACCTGCGGTTCGACAACTATCCCTTCATCTTCCTGACCCTGATGCTGTCGCTGCAGGCCTCCTACGCGGCGCCGCTGATCCTCCTCGCGCAGAACCGCCAGGACGACCGCGACCGGGTCAACCTGGAGCAGGACCGGAAGCAGAACGAGCGGTCGATCGCGGACACGGAGTACCTCACCCGGGAGATCGCCGCGCTGCGGATGGGCCTCGGCGAGGTCGCGACGCGCGACTGGATCCGCTCCGAGTTCCAGGAGCTCGTCAAGGAACTGGAACAGCGCCGCGTATTCCCCGCGGAGAGTGAGGAACGCGACCGCTGACGGCTCTTTCCGGAGGCCCCCTCACGCGCCGTACCATCGTCCGTATGGCTACCGACACGAACGGAACGTCCCCGAGCGAGGACGCGGTCCGCGCCGCGCTCGCGACGGTGAACGACCCCGAGATCCAGCGACCCATCACCGACCTGGGGATGGTCAAATCGGTGGAGATCGCGGCGGACGGTTCGGTCGCGGTGGCGGTCTACCTGACGGTCTCCGGCTGCCCCATGCGGGAGACGATCATCAGCCGGGTGCAGGCCGCCGTCTCGGGCGTCACCGGCGTCACGGGCGTCACGGTCGAGCTCGACGTCATGAGCGACGAGCAGCGCCGCGAGCTCGCGGCCTCCCTGCGCGGCGGCACGGCCGAGCGCGAGGTGCCCTTCGCCAAGCCCGGCTCGCTCACCCGGGTGTACGCGGTGGCGTCCGGCAAGGGCGGCGTCGGCAAGTCCTCCGTCACGGTCAACCTCGCGGCGGCCATGGCGGCCGACGGGCTGAAGGTCGGCGTCGTGGACGCGGACATCTACGGCCACTCCGTCCCGCGCATGCTCGGCGCGGAGGGCCGCCCCACCCAGGTCGAGAACATGATCATGCCGCCGTCGGCGAACGGCGTGAAGGTCATCTCCATCGGCATGTTCACCCCGGGCAACGCCCCGGTGGTGTGGCGCGGCCCGATGCTCCACCGCGCCCTCCAGCAGTTCCTCGCCGACGTCTACTGGGGCGACCTGGACGTCCTGCTGCTCGACCTGCCCCCGGGCACGGGCGACATCGCGATCTCGGTCGCGCAGCTCGTGCCGAACGCCGAGATCCTCGTCGTGACGACGCCTCAGCAGGCGGCCGCCGAGGTCGCCGAGCGGGCCGGATCGATCGCCGTGCAGACGCACCAGAAGATCGTCGGCGTCGTGGAGAACATGTCCGGGCTGCCCTGCCCCCACTGCGACGAGATGGTCGACGTCTTCGGCACCGGCGGCGGCCAGGTCGTCGCCGACGGCCTGACCCGCACCACGGGCACCAACGTACCCGTCCTGGGCTCCATCCCCATCGACGTCCGCCTGCGCGAGGGCGGCGACGAGGGCAAGCCGGTGGTCCTGACGGACCCGGAGTCCCCGGCGGGTGCGGCGCTGCGCGCCATCGCCGGCAAGCTCGGCGGCCGGCAGCGCGGCCTCTCCGGAATGTCGCTGGGCATCACGCCGCGCAACAAGTTCTGACCGGTCGCGCCGACGCGCGGGCAGGCTGTCCTTCGGCCCTGTCCGCGCGCCGGAGCGCGCACCGCTAGCTCTGGTGCCCCAGGTCCTTCACCGGTGCCGAGGCCGCGTTCTGCTTCACGGACTCGATGCCCTTCTCGCAGGCCGACCTGCTGTTGTACGACTCGCCGACGGCGATGATCTCGCCGTTGCCCGCCTTAAGGCGGTAGCGGTACTTGCCGGAGTTGTCCTCGTACATCTCGAACTTGCCTGGCATGGCTCATCACCTCTCCGAGTGCTGCCCCCTGCCGGAAATTCAAGCCCGGCGCAACGGCACTCGCAGCCCGGGAGGGCCCAGCGGGTGACCGGCGGCCCCGGCGGGAGCCGCCCGGCGGCCGTCAGCCCCGGTAGGCCGTGATGTCCTTGATCACCGAGAAGCCCATGCCGTAGGCGCTCATGCCCCGGCCGTACGCCCCGATGTGCACCCCGCCGCCGGCACCGGCGCGGCCGTCCCCGCCCTCGTCCGTGGCGGATCCGGCGAGCACCCAGCCGTACTCCGACTCGCGGTAGCGGAAGTCGGTGGGCACGCCGTCCACCGGGAGCGACAGCGTCGACCACGCCGGGTCGTCCAGGTGGTCCGCCAGCTCCCAGGCGAGGGCCGTCTGCTGGTCGAGCCAGTCCTGCCGCAGCGCCCGCTCCATCTGCGCGGGCCAGGTGCACGACAGCAGCCCCGACCCGGCCAGCCACGCCGCGGAGGAGACCGAGGTGGCCTCCAGGACGCCCGTGCCGTCGGCGCTGCGGCGGCCGGGGCGGCTGGCGACGGTCACGACGACCGCGAACCGCTGCTTGGCGGCGTGGGGATCGGCGCGCTCGCTGCGCAGCGTGGGCTCCTCGCCGTGGCCCGTGGAGCCGTGCTCCACCGTCCCGTCGGCGGCGGTGCCGACCTGCATCAGCCAGCGCGGCCCGGTGTAGGCCTCGTCCAGGCCGTACCAGGGGAACGAGGCCCGCAGATAGCCGTCGACCGCCCGCCTGTCGGCGGGCACGCCCGGTGCGTCCTGCGCTGCGGCGTCCGCGGCGGACGCGTCGGCCGTGCCGGCCCCTTGAGCCCCAACCCGACTCGTCGTCTCCATCTGCGCGGCGCCTCCTTGTTGCCCGGTGTCCTGGGCGAGCCCGCCCCCCTCGGACGACTTCACCCCAAACACAGGGAGGATAGCCACCCCCGTCAATGGCGCACGGGATGCGCGGTACTCAGGTGGCGTCGGAGTCGAACGGAGGACGCTCTCCGGGGTCCGGCTTGTCCTGCTTCTTGAGCAGGTCCGGACGGGCGGGAGAGCCGCCGTTCGAGGGAGCCTGGGCGGCTCCGGAGGACGGGGCCGCCGTCGTGTCGCCGCTGCGGCCGTGGACGGCGTCGGCGACCTCGGTCATCTCCGACTTGAGGTCGAAGCCGTTGCGGATCTCCTTCAGGCCCAGCTCGTCCTTGTCCAGCACGTGCTTGCGGACGAACGTCTTGGGGTTGAGGTCCTCGAACTCGAAGTCCTTGAACTCGGGGCCCAGCTCGGAGCGGATGTCCTCCTTGGCGCTCTCGGAGAACTGCCGGATCTTGCGCAGCGTGCGGGACACGTCCTGGATCATCTTCGGCAGCTTGTCCGGTCCGAAGATGAGCACAGCGAGCACCACGAGCGCGACCAGCTCGAGGGGTCCTATGTCGAGCACGTTGAAGCTCCTTGATGCGTCAATGGCCGACGGTCCAGGCCACCTATCACGGTACCTGGCCCTGCGGGGTCGAAGGGATACACCTGGGGCAAGATCAGGCCAAAGCCGACGCCGGCGACGGTTCCGGGGCCCGCCCCGGGCCGGCCCCGGAGGACGCGGGCGTCAGCGGGCGCCCGCGGAGCCGAGGGTCAGCTCGACCGCCCGCTCCCGGCCGTCCCGCTCCACGGTCAGCGTGAGCCGGTCGCCCGGACGATGACTGCGGATCTTGACGATAAGCTCCTGGCCGCTGTGCACGGCCACTCCGTCGACCTTTTTGATCACGTCGTTCGCCCGGAGGCCGGCCTTGTCGCCCGGGCCGCCGGGGGTGACGGGCGCGCTGTCGCCGCTCTTGGTGTTCACCCGGGCGCCGTCGCCCGAATACCCCATGTCCAGCGTCACGCCGATGACCGGGTGGGTGGCCTTGCCGGTGTTGATGAGCTCCTCGGCCACCCGCTTGGCCTGGTTGATCGGTATGGCGAAGCCCAGGCCGATGCTGCCGCCCTGGCCGCCGCCGAGGTCCCCGCTGTCGCCCGCGGAACGGATCGCGCTGTTGATGCCGATGACCCGGGCCTCCGAGTCCACCAGCGGACCACCCGAATTGCCCGGGTTTATCGGGGCGTCGGTCTGCAGGGCGTCGACATAGCTGACGTCGCTGCCGTCACCCTTCCGGCCGCCCGCGGTGATCGGGCGCTCCTTGGCGCTGATGATCCCCGTCGTGACCGTGCCCGCGAGGTCGTACGGGGCGCCGATGGCGATCACGGAGTCGCCGACGCGGACGGAGTCGGAGTTGCCGAGGGCGAGGGGGGTCAGGCCGGACACGCCCGAAACCTTGATCACGGCGAGGTCGTAGCTGCTGTCCCGGCCGACGAGGGTGGCCTTGGCGGTCTGACCGCTGCTGAACGTCACCGATATGTCACCGGCGGCTCCCGCGGGCTCCACGACGTGGTTGTTCGTGAGGATGCGGCCCTCCTTGTCGAGGACGAAGCCGGTGCCGGTGCCCTGGTCGCTGCCGCCGCGGACGTGGATCGTCACCACGCCCGGCAGGGCGCGGGCGGCGATGCCCGCGATGCTGCCCGGGGCGCGCGCCGAGCGGTCCGCGGTGGCCTGGGGCAGGCTGACGTGACGGCCCATGGCGCCGTCCCGCTCCAGATACGCCCCGACGCCGCCGCCGATGCCGCCGGCGACCAGCGCCACGAGCAGCGCCCCGGCGAGCAGCCGCCCGCGGCCGCGCTTCCCCGGAACGGGCTCCGCGGCACGGGCCGCGGACGCGGCCGCCCAGGGGTCGTACTGCCACGGCCCCGGGGTGCCGTGTGCGGGCGTCATCCCCACGGGAGGAACGGGAGTGCCGTGCGGCGGCGTCACACCGGGCGGCGGAAAGGCAGCACCCTGCGGCGCGGCGGGCCCTGCGGGCGGGAGCGGGGTGCCCTGCGGCGGCGTCATGCCGGACGACGGAAAGGCAGCCCCCTGCGGCGCGGGCGGCCCTACGACGGGCCCTGCGGGCGGCAGCAGCGTGCCCTGCGGCGGCGTGACCGGCCGCTGAACGGGCGGCGCAGGCGCCCACGGCCCCGGCCGCCCGTACGGAGGCGTGCCGTAGGGATCGGGAGCGTGCAGCGGAACGGCCCCGGTCCCGGCCCCGGAAGAGGCGTCGGCCCCGTAGGCGGGGACGGCGCCGGAGGCGTACGTGGTGTCCTGGGCGGACTGCCCGACGCCCGGCGCGGCACCGGAAGCCGCATCCGGCGCGGGCGGCGGCGTGGGGCCCTGGCCGGACCGGCCGGCCTCCGGCCCGGCGGCGAAAGCCTCCTCGGCCCCGAACGCAGGCAGCGGGCGCGTGACGTCCTCGGCGGACTGCCCCGTCACAGGCCCGGCGGCGGAAGCCTCGTCCGGGCGGTACGGGGGCAGCGGAGCCGTCGCCGACCGGTCGGGCCGGCCGCGCACGGCGTCCTGGCCGGCCTGCGGGGCGGGTGAGGGCGCGGCGCCGGAAGACCCTTCCCGGCCGTACGGCGGCAGCGGGCGCGTCGGTGAGTCGTCGGGCGCGGGCGCATCCGGGCCGTACTGCGGCAGCAGGCGCGTTTCCGCCTCCGAGGGGGACGGCTCGTCCGCCGGGGACGGGGATTCGTCCAGGAACTGCGGGCCCTCGTGCTCGGCCGGGGCCGGCCCGGCCGGGCGCGGGCGGCTCCACCACTGCGGCGCGGACGTCCGCGCCTTCCCCTCGTCCATGTTCTCCCCACCGATCGCCGGAGGGCGCACGGCATCGCCCGAGGGATGCGCGGCCCACAGGAATTCAACCAGGTCTGCACACAAGTGCGCAGGGGGCCCGGGCGGGGGTCAGCGCCGGGCGGTGTCCCCCGGCGGCGCTCCCGGTGCCGGGTGCCCCCTCCGTATCAGCGGGGGCAGCAGGGGCGCCGCGGAGGGGCGCAGCAGGGACACTTCCCGCACCGGCACGGCGGCCGACGGGGCGGACCCGCCGGAGCCCCCGGCGCCGCCCTGCGAGGCGGAGCGGGCGAGGCGCCGGTCGCGCCCGGCGGCCGAGGATGCCGAAGAGGCCGACAGCGGGGTGGTCGCGGTGCGCGGGTTCTCGGCGCGCGGGCCCTGGGGGCCGGCGACCGAGGTCAGCGGAGCCGCGCCGCCGAGGGCGAACGCGGCCAGCGAGACGGCCCCGGCGGCGGCGAAGGCGATCCGCCGCCCCCGTATGCCACCGCGGGGCGGCTCGGGCATCTCGTGGATCCGGAAGCCGCCCTCGCGGGGCCGGGCGGCACCGCCGGGGATGAGGCCGAGGGGCGCGAGGGAGTCAGCCCGGGCGCCGAGGCCGGCTTTTCCCGGCCCTCCGGGGCCCTCGTGGCCCTCCCGGGCATCCGGGTGGTCCCGGTCGGCCCAGCCGTCGTGGTCCGCGCCGAGCGGGGCGCGGGGATCGCCCCCGGCCAGGCCCTGCAGCCGGGCCAGGAAGTTCTCGGAGAGCGGCGGGAGCGCCGCTTCCGCGAACACGTTTTTGAGCCGGCGCTGCGCGTCGGCTTCGGCTTTGCACTTCCAGCAGGTCGCCAGGTGGGCGAGCACCCGCTCCCGAGAATCGTGTCCCAACTCCCCGTCGACCAGGGCCGCGAGGCGGTCGCCGAGATGGTGCTCGGCGGGGGACTGACCGCCTGAACCGGTCACGCGATCCCTACCTCCCCACTGACAGGAACGCCGGGGGCCACGCCCGCCACGGCACGCTGCTCGGCCCGGGCGGCGGGCGAGCGGTGCTGGAGGGCCTTGCGCAGGTGGGAGCGGCCGCGGTGGATCCGGCTGCGGACCGTGCCGAGCTTCACGTCGAGCGTCGCGGCGATCTCCTCGTAGGACAGGCCCTCGATGTCGCACAGGACGACGGCGGCGCGGAACTCCGGGGCGAGCGTGTCCAGCGCCTGCTGGACGTCCGCGTCGAAGTGCGTGTCGTTGAAGTGCTGCTGGGGGGAGGGCTCGCGGCTGGGGAGCCGCTCCGCGGCGTCCTCGCCGAGCGCGTCGAAGCGGATGCGCTGGCGTCGCCGGACCATGTCCAGGAAGAGATTGGTGGTGATGCGGTGCAGCCACCCCTCGAACGTGCCGGGGGTGTACGTGGAGAGCGACCGGAAGACCCGGACGAAGACCTCCTGCGTGAGGTCCTCGGCGTCGTGCTGGTTGCCGGTGAGGCGGTAGGCCAGGCGGTAGACGCGGGCGCTGTGCGTGCTGACGATCTCCTCCCAGGTGGGAGGCGTCCACGCCTGCGAGTCCGCATCGGTGGCGAAGGTCGCGGTCTGTGCGGAGTCGTTGGTGCGCGAACGGTCAGCGGTCTTGGTCACGGATTTCGGCTCGCCGGCGGACCTGCGAAAGCGCTTGAGCACTCCCCGACGGTCGTCGGCCGCAGCCGCACCTCCCCTGTCGGCTCTGGTGGTGTCCAGTAGAGCCCCTACCATATCCATCCCGCCCGTTAGCTCCGGATAAGGAATTTTGACCTGCATTTGGTCTTGCTTCCCCCGTCCTCCCGGCCATCCCCTCCATTTGCCGTCCCGCCCCTTCAACGCACGGTCCCATCTGCGGGTTCCCGTGGTCAGCGGATACAGTCACGGTTGCGTCGACTACGGGGACAGGAGAGGGCCATTACCGGCAACCGGCAGACGAGCTGGGCGTTCGCCGATGCGTTCGTCGCCGAGGACGAGGCGCTGCGCTGGGCCCGGGACCGGGCCCTGGAGGCAGGCCTGCGCTCGGTGTCGTCCGGCACCGGCGCCGCGCTGCGCCTGCTCGCCGCGGCGGTGGACGCCAAGGCGGTGGCCGAGATCGGCACGGGCACCGGCGTCTCCGGCATCCACCTCCTGCACGGCATGCGGCCCGACGGCGTGCTCACGACGGTGGACAGCGACCCCGAGTGCCAGCAGTTCGCCCGGCAGGCGTTCCGCGCGGCGGGCTTCGCGGGCAACCGCGCGCGCTTCATCCCCGGCCGCGCCCTGGAGGTGCTGCCGCGTCTCGCCGACGGCGGCTACGACCTGGTCTTCTGCGACGGCGACCGGCTGGAGTGCCTGGACTATCTAGCCGAATCGTTGCGCCTGCTGCGGCCCGGCGGCCTCGTCTGCTTCGAGGGCGTCTTCGCCGACGGCCGCACGGTCGACTCCGCCGCCCAGCCCGCCGAGGTGCAGCGGCTGCGCGAGCTGCTGCGGGCGGTGCGCGAGTCGCGGGTGCTGGTGCCGTCGCTGCTGCCGGTGGGCGACGGGCTGCTGTGCGCGGCCCGGCGCGGCTGACCCGGCGCGGGCACCCCGCCCGCCGGGCGCTCCCCGGGGCCGGCGCCGCCGCCCCGGACCGCCGCCGCGCGCGGCGCACCCCGGATGCACCACTGCCCCGGCAGCCGGTGCGGACCGGCTGCCGGGGCAGCGTAAGAACGGTGGTTCGGCGTGCGTCAGCCGACAACCTTCTTCAGGGCGTCTCCGAGGGCCTCGGCCTCATCCGGGGTCAGCTCGACGACGAGCCGACCGCCGCCTTCGAGCGGAACCCGCATGACGATGCCCCGCCCCTCCTTGGTCACCTCGAGCGGGCCATCGCCCGTCCGCGGCTTCATGGCCGCCATGCTCGTTCCCCTTCCTGAAACCAGCTCATCGTCAGCCGACGGCCCCACGACAGGCCCGCGTCACCGGCATCGAACACATTGCTTCCAGGCCATTATCTCGCATCGCGTGACCCAATGAACAACATCGGTCCGTATCCCTTCGGCAACGCGATCACGCAAAACCACTCAATTCGGCGATCGGACTGCGATACTGCGCCGCTTCGACCATGCATCTGTGGCCGGTTTCTTTGACGCAGGTCACATATCGGTGTCCGGTGATCTCCGGCATGCTGGGCCCGGAACGACGCCGACGGGGCTTGCGACGAGGGAGGGACCGGCACATGGCCGACTCCGTGCTGTACGAGGTGACGGACGGGCTCGCGACGATCACGCTGAACCGTCCCGACGCGATGAACGCGCTGAACACCGACACCAAGGCCGCCCTGCGCGACGCCCTGCAGCGGGCCGGGGCCGACGCCGCCGTCCGGGCGGTGCTGCTCATCGGCACCGGGCGCGCCTTCTGCGTCGGGCAGGACCTCAAGGAGCACGTCGAGTCGCTGGCCGCCGACCGTGAGAACGGCACGGGGAGCACCATGACGACGGTCAAGGAGCACTACAACCCCATCGTCACGGCCATCGCCGGCATGCCGAAGCCGGTCGTGGCGGGCGTGAACGGGGTCGCCGCCGGCGCCGGGGCGGGGTTCGCCTTCGCCGCGGACTACCGGGTGGTGGCCGACACCGCCGCGTTCAACACCTCCTTCGCCGGGGTCGCCCTGACCGCCGACTCGGGGGTCTCCTGGACGCTGCCGCGCCTCGTGGGCCACAGCCGGGCCTCGGACCTGCTGCTGTTCCCGCGCAACGTGCCGGCGCAGGAGGCGTACGAGCTGGGCATCGCCAACAAGGTCGTGCCGGCGGCGGAGCTGGCCGCGGAGGCCACGGCCGTCGCCCGGCGCCTGGCCGAGGGGCCCACCGGGGCCTACGCCGCGATCAAGGAGTGCCTCGCCTACGGGGCGGGGCGGCCCCTGACCGAGGCCCTGGCCAAGGAGGACGAGCTGCAGACCCGCGCGGGGGCCTCCGAGGACCACGGGATCGCGGTGGACGCGTTCCTGAAGAAGGAGAAGCCGCGATTCGTGGGGCGCTGAGTACGGGTTGAGCTCCGCTCGGCACCGCCGGAGCCCGGCGGGCCGGGCCCGGCGTCAGCGGGCCCCCGCGCTCTCCCTCGCGTGACACCCCGCCAGATGGTCGTTCACCAGCCCGCACGCCTGCATCAGTGCGTACGCCGTCGTCGGCCCGATGAAGCGGAAGCCCCGCTTCTTGAGGTCCTTGGCGAGGGCCGTCGACTCCGGCGTCACCGCCGGGACGTCGGCGGCCGTGCGCGGCGCGGCGGCCCGCTCCGGGGCGTAGGACCAGATCAGGGCGTCCAGCTCACCGGGTGCCCCCTCCGCCGCGACCCGCGCGTTGGCGATCGTGGCCGTGATCTTGGCGCGGTTGCGGATGATGCCGGGGTCGGCCAGCAGCCGCTCCGCGTCGGCGTCGGTGAAGGCCGCGACCTTGGCAATGGAGAAGCCGGCGAAGGCGGCCCGGAAGCCCTCGCGGCGGCGCAGGATCGTCAGCCACGAGAGCCCGGACTGGAAGGCCTCCAGGCACATCCGCTCGTAGAGGGCGTCGTCCCCGCGCACGGGGCGGCCCCATTCGGTGTCGTGGTAGACGCGGTAGTCCGCCATGGACTCCGCTTCGAGGCCCCACGGGCAGCGGTGCAGCCCGTCCGCCCCTATGACCGGTGCGCCGCTCATTCCTTCTCCCCCTCGTCCTCGTGGCGGTCGCGGCTCTCGCCCTTCTCGGGGCCGGCCTTCGCGCCGCCGGCCATGGCCGCGGCCTGCGCGCCCGCGAGGGCGGCCTCCAGCTCGGCGATGCGGGCGTCGCGCTCGGCGAGCTCGGCGCCGAGGCGGTCCAGGGCCTCGTCCGTCTCCGCCATGCGGTAGCCCCGCAGGGCCACGGGCAGGCGCAGGGTCTCGACGTCGGCGCGGGCCATGGGGCGGTCCGCGGGGAGCGGCCAGACGGTCCGGTCGGCCGCGGCCTCGGGCAGCGCCGCGCCGCTTCCGCCTCCGGCGACGAAGAGCGCGACCGCGGCGACCACCACGACCAGCGCGATGAGCAGGAACCAGAACACGACCATCTCCCAGGAACACGGACTGCGTTTCCGTCCACCCCGATCGTGCCATGCCGCACTGACGGTTAAGGTCGCTGCGGACCACCGAGAGGGAGTAGGGACATGCTGCGGCTGGGACGACGCGAGTTCGATGCGCACGAGCCGGTGATCATGGCGATCGTCAACCGGACGCCGGACTCCTTCTACGACCAGGGTGCGACGTTCAGCGACGAGCCCGCCCTGGCCAGGGTGGAGCAGGCCGTCGCGGAGGGCGCCGCCATCATCGACATCGGCGGGGTGAAGGCCGGCCCCGGCGAGGAGGTGACCGCCGAGGAGGAGGCCCGGCGGACGGTCGGCTTCGTGGCCGAGGTCCGCAGGCGCCACCCGGACGTGGTGATCAGCGTCGACACCTGGCGGCACGACGTGGGCGAGGCGGTGTGCGAGGCCGGCGCCGACCTCTTGAACGACGCGTGGGGCGGCGTGGACCCCAAGCTGGCCGAGGTCGCGGCCCGTTACGGCGTGGGCCTGGTGTGCACGCACGCGGGCGGCGTGGAGCCGCGCACGCGCCCGCACCGGGTGGAGTACGAGGACGTGATGGCGGACATCCTGCGGGTCACGCTCGGGCTGGCCGAGCGCGCGGTGGCGCTGGGCGTCCGGCGCGACGGCATCATGATCGACCCCGGGCACGACTTCGGGAAGAACACCCGGCACTCGCTGGAGGCGACCCGGCGGCTCGGCGAGATGGCGGAGACGGGCTGGCCGGTGCTGGTCTCGCTGTCGAACAAGGACTTCGTCGGCGAGACGCTCGACAAGCCGGTGAAGGAACGCCTCCTGGGCACGCTCGCGACGACGGCCGTCTCGGCGTGGCTGGGCGCGCAGGTCTACCGCGTGCACGAGGTGGCGGAGACCAAGCAAATCCTGGAAATGGTGGCGTCCATCGCAGGCCACCGCGCGCCGGCAGCCACCCGCCGCGGCCTGGCCTGACCGCACCCACGACCCGACGGACGGAGTCCGGCGCAGCCGGTCGTTCTCCTTCGCGGGCCACCGCGTTTCCGCGGTGGCCCGGCGGGGATCCGGCGCGGCGGGGTCCGTCAGGCCCCCGCCTCCTTCGTGACCAGCCGCACCGCCTCTTCCACGTCGTCCGTGACGTGGAAGAGGTGCAGGTCGTTCGGGCCGGCCTTGCCTCCGGCGATGAGCGTGTCCCGGAACCAGTCGACCAGGCCGCCCCAGTAGGCGGAGCCGAAGAGGACGATCGGGAAGCGCGTGACCTTCTTGGTCTGGACGAGGGTGAGCGCCTCGAACAGCTCGTCCAGCGTGCCGAGTCCGCCCGGCAGGACGACGAATCCGCTCGCGTACTTCACGAACATCGTCTTCCGCACGAAGAAGTAGCGGAAGTCGACGCCGAGGTTGACGTACTGGTTGAGCCCCTGCTCGAAGGGCAGTTCGATGCCGAGGCCGACGGAGATGCCGCCCGCCTCCGTCGCCCCCTTGTTGGCGGCCTCCATCGCGCCCGGCCCGCCGCCCGTGATGACCGCGAAGCCCGACTCGACGAGGCCGCGCCCGATGGCGATGCCGGCCTCGTACTCCGGCGAGTCCCGGGGCGTGCGGGCCGAGCCGAAGACGCTGATGGCGGGCGGCAGTTCGGCGAGGGCCCCGAAGCCCTCGACGAACTCGGACTGGATGCGCATCACCCGGAAGGGGTCCTCGTGGACCCAGTCCGCGGCCCCTCTCGTGTCCAGCAGGTGCTGGTCCGTGGTGCCCGCCTGCATCTGGCCGTACCGGCGTACCACCGGCCCCCGGCGCTGCTCCCGCCGCGCGCGCGATCCTTCGGGATGTGCCATGCCGTGCTCCCTCCGCTGCAGATCGTTGCTGTTCAGCGTAGGCCCACGCGCGCGGTGACCCGCCGGGTCAGGCGGTCAGCCAGGCGCGCAGCCGCTCCTCGCAGTCGTTGATCAGCGAGGCGCGGACGCGCTCGTCCCGCTTGTGGGCGAGCGTCGGGTCGCCGGGGCCGTAGTTGACGGCGGGGACGCCGAGCGCGCTGAAGCGGGAGACGTCGGTCCAGCCGAACTTGGGCTTGGGCGTCCCGCCGACGGCCTCGATGAACGCCGCGGCGGCGGGGTGGGACAGCCCGGGCAGCGCGCCGGGCGACTCGTCGTCCACGACGAGCCCGGCGACGCCGCAGTCCGCGAAGACCTCGCGGACGTGCTGCAGGGCCTCCGCGGGGCTGCGGTCGGGCGCGTAGCGGTAGTTGACGGTGACGGTGCACGCGTCGGGGATGACGTTGCCGGCGACGCCGCCCTCGATGCGCACGGCGTTGAGGCCCTCGTGGTACTCCAGGCCGTCGATGACGGGGCGGCGCGGCTCGTAGGCGGCGAGGCGGGCGAGGATCGGCGCGGCGGCGTGGACGGCGTTGCTGCCCATCCAGCTGCGTGCGGAGTGGGCGCGCTCGCCCGCGGTGTGCAGGTGGACCCGGAGGGTGCCCTGGCAGCCGCCCTCGACCTGGGCGTCGGAGGGCTCCAGGAGGACGGCGAAGTCGGCGGCGAGCCAGTCGGGGTGGGCGTCGGCGATGCGGCCGAGGCCGTTGAGGTGGGCGGCGACCTCCTCGTTGTCGTAGAAGACGAGGGTCAGGTCGCGGTTGGGCTCGGGCACGGTGGCGGCGATGCGCAGCTGCACCGCGACGCCGGACTTCATGTCGCTGGTGCCGCAGCCCCACAGGAAGCCGTCCTCGTCCAGCCGGGAGGGGACGTTGCCGGCGATGGGGACGGTGTCGATGTGACCGGCGAGCACGACGCGCTCGGCGCGGCCCAGGTTCGTGCGGGCCACGACGTTGTTGCCGTACCGGTCCACCGTCAGGTGCGGCAGTGCGCGCAGGGCGTTTTCGACGGCGTCGGCCAGCGTCTTCTCGCTCCCGCTCTCGGACGGGACGTCGACGAGCTGGGCGGTGAGGGCGGCGGCGTCGAGGGACAGGTCGAGTGCGGCGTCATCCATGCGTGCGACTCTAGCCCGGGCGGTGCGGGCGCGGCCGGGCCGGAGGGCGGCCCCGGGCCGCCACCTGTCCTCTCCAGTAACGTGGGCCGCATGTCCCGGATCTTCGTCACCCGACGTGGCCGCGTGTTGCGCATCGTGGCCGCCTGCGCCGTGCTGCTGGCGCTGATCGGCTACGGGATCGCCCAGCTGGTGACGGGCGGCCCGGGAGCGCCGCGCTGCACGGTGCGCGCCGACGGCGCCTCGTACTCCCTCTCGCCCGAGCAGGCGGTGAACGCGGCGACGATCTCGGCCGTGGGGTCCGAGCGCGGGCTGCCGGAGCGGGCGGTGACGATCGCCCTGGCCACGGCCATGCAGGAGTCGGGGCTGCGCAACATCCACCACGGCGACCGGGACTCGCTGGGGCTGTTCCAGCAGCGGCCCACGCAGGGCTGGGGCTCCGCGCGGCAGATCACCGACCCCGTGTACGCGGCGGGGAAGTTCTACGACCACCTGGTGGAGGTGCCGGGCTACTCGCGGCTGCCGCTGACGGTGGCCGCGCAGAAGGTGCAGCGCAGCGGCTTCCCGCAGGCGTACGCCAAGCACGAGCCGGACGCGTCGCTGCTGTCGTCGGCGCTCACGGGCCGGGCGGTGGCGGCCTTCAGCTGCACGACGAGCCCGAGCGACGGCAAGAAGGGGGACGTCGCGGCGGTACGGGCCAAGCTGCGCCGGGAGTTCGGTGCGGCGGCGGTGCCGGCGGCGGAGACCCTGGCGGCCCCGGGGGGCGGCGGTTCGGGCGTGGCGGGCGGTGCCGCCGCGCGGACGCTGGCGGTGCCCGTGCCGGACAGGGCGACGGGGCCGGGCGAGCCGGCCGGGAGCGGCCGGGAGCGGCGCGGCTGGCAGCTGGCCTCGTGGGCGGTGGCCCACGCGACCGAACTGCGGATCGAGCGGATCGCCTTCGGCGGCCGGGTGTGGACGGCGGCCGATTCGCGGGACGGCTGGCGCAAGGACGGCGAGGGCGCGGCGGAGGCCGGGAATTCCCCCGGGAACGCGGCCGCAGAGGTACGGATCACGACCGCTCAGTAGTGCGAGCGTCCCCCCGCCGGAGGTAGGCACAACAGCCCCGCGCGCTTAATGGGCAACGCCCGCCCCAGGCGTCCGGATTTCCCGGGAATTCCTTGTGACTAAAGGCTTGTCAGCCTTCCCGACCTGCATACCGCGCGCCCGTTTTGCCCCGCTTTTAGGGGGACAGATAATGCGACGCATTACCAACTCTTTACCGTGGCGCACCGCAACCTTCCACGGATTCGCGCGGTAGTCACTGCGTCCGCTCGCCGGACAGCCAACGTCCTCAACTCCGCCAAAGGAGCATCATGTCCCTCCCCCTGACGCGTCGGATCGCCCGGGCCGCCCTGCTGGTAGCCGCCGGTGCGGCACCCGTCCTCGGCGCGGCCGGAGCGGCGAGCGCCGCCCCGCAGGCCACCGACCTGGCGAGCGGCCTGACCGCGGTGGACGGCGCGAACCTCGGCACCAACGTCGACGCGGCCGCCCACAAGGCCGGGGACACCGTGACGGGCGTCGGCACCAGCGCCATCAAGACCACCGTCCCGGGTGCCGCCGACGCCACCGGCAAGGCCGCCAAGACCGCCACCCCCGCCGTCCAGAAGGTCGCCGGCCAGGCCGCGGGCGCCACCTCCGGGCTCGCGGGCCAGGCCACCCAGGCCGCCAACGGCGTCAACGCCAAGGGCCTGCCCCTCGGCGGCGGCCAGCTCCCGATCGGCGGCTGACCCAGCGCACGCACGAGCACGCGAGAGGGCCCGGGAGACGTCTCCCGGGCCCTCTCGCGTGTGCTCCCTTGCGGGCGGCTACTGCGCCAGGCGGCGGACCGCCGCCTCGACCCGCTCGTCGGTCGCGGTGAAGGCGACCCGCACGAACCGCTCCCCGGCCTCCCCGTAGAAGACGCCGGGCGCCACCAGGATGCCGAGCTCGGCCATGGCCGCGACGGTGTCCCAGCACGGCTCGTCCCGCGTGGCCCACAGGTACAGCGACGCCTCGCTGTGCTCGATGCGGAAGCCCGCGCCCTCGAAGGCGGCCCGCAGGGCGTCGCGGCGGCGGGCGTAGCGCGCCCGCTGCTCGGTCACGTGCGCCGTGTCCCCCAGGGCCGCGACCGTGGCGGCCTGGACCGGGGCGGAGACCATCATCCCGCCGTGCTTGCGGATCTGCAGCAGCTCACCGAGGACGGCGGGGTCGCCGGCCAGGAAGGCCGCGCGGTAGCCGGCCAGGTTCGACCGCTTGGAGAGCGAGTGCACGGCGACGATGCCCTCGTAGGAGCCGCCGCAGACGTCCGGGTGCAGGACGGAGACGGGGTCGGCCTCCCAGCCCAGCTCCACGTAGCACTCGTCGCTGAAGAGCAGCACCCCGTGCTCGCGCGCCCACGCGACGGTGCGGCGCATCTCCTCGGCGGACAGGACGCGGCCGGTGGGGTTGGACGGAGAATTGAGCCAGAGCAGCTTCAGGCCCGTGGGGTCGAGCTCCGTGGGGTCGTCGTAGACGACGGGCTCGGCGCCCGCGAGGCGCGCGCCGACCTCGTAGGTCGGGTAGGCCAGGCGCGGGTAGGCGACCTTGTCGCCCGCGCCGAGGCCGAGCTGCGTCGGCAGCCAGGCCACCAGCTCCTTGGAGCCGACGATCGGCAGCACGTTGGTGTGCGCCAGGTCCCGGGCGCCCAGCCGGCGCTCCGCCCAGCCGGTCAGCGCGTCGCGCAGCGCGGGCGTGCCCCACACCGTGGGATAGCCGGGGCTGTCGGCGGCGTCGGTGAGCGCCCGCTGGATCAGCGCGGGCACCGGGTCGACGGGCGTGCCGACCGAGAGGTCCACTATTCCGCCGGGATGGGCTGCCGCTTTCGCCTTGTAGGGGGCGAGCCGGTCCCAGGGGAAGACGGGGAGGCGGGAGGAGACTGCGCTCACGGTGTTCGCTCTCTTGCTCTGGGGGTGACCGGCGATACGCCGCGGCCCCGCACGGCGGCGGCCGTACGGGGCCGGGGTGGCCGCTCGGGTCAGTGCTCCGCCGGGTTGATGTCCGCGGGCAGCGCGGCGATGAAGGGGTGGTCGCGCTCGATCAGGCCGAGCTTCGAGGCGCCACCGGGCGAACCGAGCTCGTCGAAGAACTCGACGTTCGCCTTGTAGTAGTCCTTCCACTCCTCGGGAGTGTCATCCTCGTAGAAGATCGCCTCGACGGGGCAGACCGGCTCACAGGCACCACAGTCGACACATTCGTCCGGGTGGATGTACAAGGACCGGGAACCCTCGTAGATGCAGTCGACGGGGCACTCCTCGATGCACGCCTTGTCCTTCACGTCGACACAAGGCTGCGCGATGACGTAGGTCACGCTGTCGTTCCTCCTCGGTAGGGCTCATCTCGCGCGGGAGCGCGGCGTCGTCGATGCCCACACCTAGTATCTCCGTTCCCGGGCACTTGACGAACAAGAGGGGCGAGGAGAGCTGTGGAATTCACCACGGGCGGACGGCTGGAAATCAGGATCAGTACCGCTGATGTGGGAAAAAGGGTATCCGTACGCCGTCTGAACCCTTCCGCAGGGTCTTCGGAAGGATCTTCCGAGCGGTTCACGGACACCGTCGGCACCCTCACCTCCTGGGAGGGCGGCGTGCTGCGGATCACACGGCGGACCGGAGAGATTGTCACTTTCGACGAGGCCTCGCTCGTGGCCGGCAAGGTCGTCCCCGGCCCGCCGCCCCGCCGCCGCGGCCCCGCGGCGACCGTGCGCGAGCTCCAGGAGATCGCGACCCGGGGCTGGCCGGCGCGGGAGACCGCACGGCTCGGCGCCTGGACCCTGCGCGCGGCGGGCGGCTTCACCGCCCGCGCCAACTCGGTCCTGCCCCTCGGCCCTTGCGGGCTGCCGCTGCCGGAGGCCGTGGACCGGGTGACCGCCTGGTACGCCGAGCGCTCCCTGCCCGCGCTGGTCCAGATCACCACCGGGGACCCGGAGCAGGACGCCCTCCTGGACGCCGAGCTGGCACGGCGGGGCTGGACCGAGGAGCGCCACGCCCTGATGCGGACGGCGGCGCTGGCGCCGATAGCGGATACGGGGGCGGCCACGGAGCACGTGCAGCTCTCGCGCACCCCCGACGAGGCGTGGCTGCGCGCCTACGGGCGCACGGACGGCGGCACCGAGGACGCCCTCGCCGTGCTGGGCGGCGGGCCCTCGGTGTGGTTCGCGACGGTCCCCGGGGCGCCGGACGAGGGCCCGGTGGCCGTCGGGCGGTGCGTGGTGGACGGCCGGTGGGCGGGCTTCTCGGCGGTGGCCGTCAGCCCGGAGCACCGCAGGCGCGGGCTGGCCACGCAGGTCATGGCGCGCCTCGCCGAGCAGGCGCTGAGCGAGGGCGCCTCGGCGGCGTACCTGCAGGTGGAGACGGACAACGGCGCGGCGACGGCGCTCTACGACGAGATGGGCTTCACGACGCACCACGCGTACCACTATCGCTGCGCGGAGCGCCCTTAGCGCCGATTACGGTGATCGTCTGCTCCGCCGGACCCTCGCCGTGGCGGGAGTCCGGCGGAATGCACAGTCGGCGCGACCGGCGCGCACCATGGAAGGCGGGAGGCGGAGGCACCATGAACGACACCACCGGACGGCAGCGGTTCGCGGAGGCGGCGCGCGAGGAGCGGCCCGACCTCGCGCTGCTGTGCCTGCTGATCGCCGCGGAGGCCGACCCGGAGCCGGGCGAGGAGGCGATCGACGCCGCGCAGATAGAGCTGGACCGGCTCGCCGGGCTGCTCCCCGCGCTGGGCCGGCAGGCCGCCCCCCGCCGGTGGGCGGAGGCGCTCGCGGAGCTCCTGGGCGAGCGGTGCGGCTTCCACGGCTCCCCGGCCGACTACCGGCGCCTGGAGTCCTCGCTGCTGACCGAGGTGCTCCGGCGGCGGCGCGGGCTGCCGATCCTGCTGTCCGTCGTGTGGATGGAGGTCGCGCGGCGGGCCGGGGCGCCGGTGTACGGGGTGGCGCTGCCGGGTCACTTCGTCGTCGGCTTCGGCGACCCCCTCGGCGGGCACGCCCTGGCCGACCCCTTCGACGGCGGCCGGATCCTGTCCGAGGAGGAGGCGGGGCTGCTGGTCGCGGGCGCGACGGGCACCCCGCTCGCCCCCTCGGTGTTCTCCCCCGCGGAGCCGGTGGAGATCGTGCTGCGGGTGCTGAACAACATCCGTGCCTGGGCCGCGGCCCGCCCCGAGCGCAGCGACGTCCAGCTGTGGGCCGTCGAGCTGTCCCTGCTGCTGCCCAGCCACCCGGCCAGGCTCCGCTACGAGCGCGCCGAGCTGCTCGTGGAGCGCGGCGACTTCGTGGCGGGCGCGCACGAGATGGAGGAGTACGCGGAGGTCATCGACGCGCTGGAGCCGACGGTCGCGGAGACGGTGCGCCGGCAGGCCCGGGCGGCCCGGGCGATGCTCAACTGACGGGCGCCGGGCGCGGCGCCCGCCGCCGTCCGCCCGGCCGTCACAGCCAGCCCTTGTCCCGCGCGATCCGCACCGCCTCGGCGCGGTTGCGGGCGCCCGTCTTCTGGATGGCCGTCGAGAGGTAGTTGCGGACGGTCCCGTTCGACAGGTGCAACGCTCTGGCCAGCTCCGCGTTGGTCGACCCGTCGGCGGAGGCCCGCAGCACCGCCCGCTCGCGGTCGGTCAGCGGATTGGCGCCCTCCGCGAGGGCCGCCGCCGCGAGGGTGGGGTCGATGACGCGCTCGCCGCGCAGCACCCTGCGCAGGGCGTCCGCGAGCTGGGCCGCGGGCGCGTCCTTGACGAGGAAGGCCTCCGCGCCGGACTCCATGGCCCGGCGCATGTAGCCCGGGCGCCCGAACGTCGTGAGGATCACGACCTTGAGGGCCGGCAGCTCGCGGCGGACCAGGGCGGCCGCGTCGAGCCCCGTCATCCCGGGCATCTCGATGTCGAGCAGGACCACGTCCAGGTCGTGGGCGCGGGCGGCGTCGAGGACTTCGTCGCCCCGGGCGACCTGGGCGACGACCTCGATGTCGTCCTCGAGCCCGAGCAGCGCCGCCAGCGCCTCCCTGACCATGGACTGGTCCTCCGCGAGGAGGACTCTGATGATGCGTCGGCCGGCCGGATCGGCAAGGTGGTGCTGGTCTGTCACGACGACAGCGTAGGCCGCTCCGGGGCGAGGCTGCGCGAGAGAGGGACGAATGCGCGCAGGCGGAAGCCGCCTCGCGGGCCCGGGCCGGTCTCCAGGCGGCCGTCGGCGAGGTGGAGCCGCTCGGACAGGCCCGTCAGGCCGTTGCCCGGAGGGCCGCCCTGGGGGCCGCGGCCGTTGTCGCCGACGGTCAGGCAGAGCTCGTCGCCCTCCTCGGTCAGCGTGATCTCGCAGCGCTGTGCGGCGCTGTGCCGCACCACGTTGGTCACCGCCTCCCGCAGCGCCCAGGCCAGCGCGCCCTCCTCGTCGGGCGGCAGGTCGGGATGGTCGGTGGCGGCGCGGGCGAGGTCGGCGGCGATGCCGGCCGCGGCCAGGGCCGTCCGGGCACCGGCCAGCTCGGCCTCCAGCGTGGGGCGGCGGAAGCCGCTCACCGCCTCCCGGACGTCCACCAGGGCCTGGCGGCTGACCCGTTCGATGTCGGCGACCTGCCGGGCCGCCTGCTCGGGCCGGTCCGGGAGCATCCGCCCGGCCAGCTCGCTCTTGAGCGTGATGAGGGACAGGGAGTGCCCGAGGAGGTCGTGCAGGTCGCGGGCGAGGCGCAGCCGCTCCTCGTTGGCGGCGAGGTGGGCGACCGTGGCGCGCGCCTCGCGCAGCGCGCGGGTCGTCATCGCCATCTGACGCACCCCCACCATCGCGAAGCCGCCGAGCAGCGCCGGGACGACGAGGGCGGCCAGGTATTCGGGGGCGCCCGGCGTCATCGCACCGAGTCCCGCCAGTACCCCCGTGACCAGCGGAATCATGATGCGGGACAGCTTCGTCGGCAGGACCGCGCCGGAGGCGACGCAGACGTAGACGAAGAGGACGAGCCAGGCGCCCCCGAGTGTGAGGGACAGCACGACCGCGACGGTCAGCAGCGCGGCGAGCGCGCCGAGCACGCGGGCGCGCTCCAGGGGACGGGACGTGTGACGGAAGACCAGGGCGAGGTAGCCGGCGACGAAGACCGCGAGGCCGCAGCCGCCGAAGACGTCGCCGGTCAGGGTGTGGTGGTCGCCGAGGACGTCCTCGACGGGGGCCGCCATGTAGGCGAACCAGATGGCGATCCAGATGAGCTTGATGATCACCTGGCGGCGGTTGTCGGGCTCCATGCCGATGCCGATGGTGTACGACGGGTCGTCATGGACCTCCATGGCGGCTCGCCATGGGTTCCGGCGCCGCGGTCGTGCTGCCATGTCCTGCCTGTCTTCCTGGTCTTCCGGCGTCCGCTCAGGACTTGCGGGTGTCCTTGCGGTACAGCCAGGCTGCCATGCCGGCGAACAGCACGAGGTAGACCGCGAGGAGCGCCACGTGCTTGGCCTCGGGGGCGTTCGCCTGCTCGATCGACCGGCCGAGACCTGCGTACGCGTAGGTGGGCGTCCACTCCGCGACCTTCTGCAGCCACGTGGGGAAGGTGGTGGTCGGCATCCACAGGCCGCCGAGCATCGACAGCGCGAAGTAGATGATCATCGTAATGGGGCGGACGGCGTCGCCCGTGGCGAGGTAGCCGACGGCCACGCCGAGCGCGGCGAAGACGATGCTGCCCGCCCAGATCGCGCCGACGAGCGCGAACCACTGCCAGGCGGCGCCCATCCGGACGTCCTTGACGAGCACGGCGACCAGGAAGACCACCAGGATCGAGGGGAGCGAGACCACGGCGGCGGAGGCGACCTTCGCCGTCACGTAGCCGCGGCCGGGCAGGGCGGTCAGGCGCAGCTGGCGCACCCAGCCCTTCTCGCGCTCCTTGGCGATCCGCTCGCTGTTGCCCACGAGGACGGCGGTGATCGCGCCGAAGGAGGCCATGGAGACCATCATCAGCAGCGGCAGGGTCAGCCCGGTGCCCCCGACGATCTCGGTGGTGCTCGCGCCGCCCGCGATCATCAGATAGAGGGCGGCGGGGTAGATCACCGAGAAGAACATGAACTTCTTGTTGCGCAGGGTGCGCGCGATCTCGAGCTTGATCAGGGTGTTCATCAGACTGCGCCTCGCGAAACGGATCCGAGCACTGCGGTGGGGCTGTGGTTGCGGCCGGGGGTCCGGGGGTCGTCCCCCGAGGAGATCAGCACAGGGCCGCCTCCTCGGCTGTGGCAGCGTCGGTGATGGCGATGAAGGCCTGCTCCAGGCCGAGCCCCGCGACCTCCAGGTTGCGCGGGTAGAGGCCGAGCCCGTAGACGGCGTGGACCGTGGCGTCCGCGTCGTGCGACTGGATGCGCACCGTGCGGCCGGATATCTCCAGGGAGGACAGGAACGGCAGCTCGCGCAGGGCGGCTTCGCCGATGTGCCCGTCCAGGTCGAAGACGATGCGGCGGGCCCCGGCCTTCGCCTTGATCTCGGCGGCCGAGCCGTCCGCGAGGACCCGCCCGCGGTGCAGCACGATCACGCGGTCGGCGATGGCGTCGGCCTCTTCGAGGTAGTGCGTGGCGAAGAGGATGGCGCGCCCGGCCTGGGCCTGCTGGCGCATGACGCCCCAGAACGCCTGGCGGGCGGAGACGTCCATGCCGGTCGTGGGCTCGTCCAGCACGATGAGCTCGTTGGCGCCGGCCGTCGCGAGCGCGAACCGCACCCGCTGCTCCTGGCCGCCGGAGAGCTTGTTGACCTGGCGGTCGGCTATCTCGGTGAGATCGGCGGCGGCGAGCACCTGGTCGACGGGGTGGCGACGGGGGTGCAGATCACAGCCGAGCTTCACGATCTCGCGGACGGTCACGTCCTCCATCAGGCCGCCGGACTGCAGCATCGCGCCGACCTTGCCCTGGGCGACGGCCTGCTGCGGGCTGGTGCCGAAGAGCTCGACCCGGCCCGCGTCGGGGTTCCTCAGGCCGAGGAGGAGGTCGAGGGTGGAGGACTTGCCGGCGCCGTTGGGGCCGAGCAGGGCGACGGTCTCGCCCGGGTACAGCTGCAGGTCCAGATCGGCTACGGCACGCACCGCGCCGTAGCTTTTGCTGACGTTCTCGAAACTGACCACGGGAGCGCCGGTGCGGCGCCCGTCCCCCGTGTACGTGACTGCTGTGGTGGTCATGTCCACCATCCTGTCCCGCCGGCGGGGGTCCGCGGCAGTGTCAGCCGTACGGTCCTGGCGATGACAGATGTCATGGGTGCCCCGACGGGAGCGAGCCCCCGCGCCACGGGGGCGCGGGGGCTCGCACGGCCTGTCGGCCGGCCGGACGGGCGGGCCGTCAGCCGAGCGGGATGGTCCCGATCCGCTCGGCGGGCGTCTTGCCCATGAGCGCCTTGCGCAGCGCACCGACCACGTCCTGCGGAGTGACCTCCGTCTTGCTGCCGTTGCCGCGCTGGATGAGGACGCCCTTGAACTTGGTGCCGTACAGCTCCTTGAGCGCTTCGAGGTCGTAGTTCTCGACGAGCTTGCCGTTGATCTCCTTGACGGAGAGGATCTGCGGCAGCGAGCGCTCCGGGCCGAACTGGATGCTGTGCACCGCGTCCGTGCGCACCGTGACCAGACCGGACATCGCGGGCTTCGCGAACTCCTTCATCATCCGGTCGACCTCGGCGTTGCTCACCTTCGGCTGCTGGCTCGCGCTCGGCAGCGTCACCGTGGCCTCCTGGCCCGTGGCGGCACGGTCCTTGTACGCCTTGGCGACGGCGTCGACGCCCTTGTCGCCGTCGATGCCCTCGTACGGCTTGCCGTAGACCGGCACGGCCTTGCCCGGCTCGAACTTGATCGTGCCGTCCTTGGCCGCGCCCGACTCGCCCGCGAGCGTCTTGAGCGCGTCCGCGATCTTCTCCTCGTCGGCGACGATCACGGGCTCGGCCTTGCGGGTGCCGCCGATGAGCGAGGGGATGACGGTCAGCGGGTTGTAGTCCCGCCCGGCCGCCGCGCGCACCGTGGCCTGGGTGTCGATGGACAGACCCGCCACGGACGGCTTGAGCTCCGCCTCCTTGCCGCCGATGGAGACCTTCAGCGGCTTCGTCGCCCGGTCGCCGAGCGCGGAGTCGAGCTTCTGGACGGCCTGCTCCTTGGAGGAGCCGCCGATGTTCACCCCGAGCACGGTGGTGCCGTTCGGCACGTCCGCGTGGTCGAGCAGCAGCCCGGCGCCGTAGGCGACACCGGCCAGGCCGACGACCGCGCCGCCCAGCAGCACGAGCTTGGAGCGGCCCTTCTTCTTCGGCTTGGACTTCGCGGGCGCGCTCTTCGCGGCGCCCTTGGGAGCCGCACCCTTGGGAGCCGCGCCCTTGGCCGGGGGCGGCGGGACGGCCGGTCCGGCGCCGGGGCCCGGCACCTTGGGCTTGGGCACGGCGATGCGCGGCGCACCGCTGTCCACGGGCTTCCTGGGCTGCGCGGCGCCGCCCGGGCCGGGCGGCGGCACGGCGGGCACACCGCTGACGAGCGTCGCGCCACCGGCCTGGGCGCCGGCCGCGGGGGCCTGGGGGCCGCCCTTCCTGCCGCCCTTGCCCTTGGCTCCCTTGCCGCCCTTGGGCGCCTGGGGTGCCTTGCCGGGAGCCGCCGGCGGGGCGCCTGCAGCGGACTGCGCGCCGACGGGCGGCGCGGGCACGCGGGGCACGCCCTCGTGCGGGGTGTCCGTACGCCCGATGCCGCCTCCGGCGGGGGCGAACGGCGCCGCGGTGCCCTGGCCCATGGCGGGCGCGGGGAACTGCTGCGTGCTCTCCGGCTCGGTCCACTGCGTGCTGGTGCTCGGCGGCGTGCCCGGGGCCTGCATGATGCCCATGGGGCCGGTGTTCACCGGGTCGTCGGGCCAGGGCGCGCCGTTGCCGGCGCCCGGGGCGGGCGGCTGCGGCATCGAACCGGTCGTCTGCGGGTCACCCGGCCACGGCGTGGAGGCCGTGGTGGAGGGGCCGGCCGGCCAGTCGTCCACGGGTGCGGCGGGAGCGGGGGAGGCCGACGGGCCGCCCGGCCAGTCGTCCTGCGCACCGCGCCGCTGCGCCCTGCCACCACCGGCCGCACCGCCGGGCACGCCCGCACCGCCGGGCACGCCCGCACCACCGGGCACACCGGCGCCCGGAATGTCGTTCATGCCTGCGTTCATACCCGGGTTCGCGCCCGGGTTCACGCCTGCGTCCCACGACGTCGCACCCGTGGCCGAGGAACCGCCGGGCCAGTCGTCCTGCGCACCGCGCCGCTGCGCCGCGCCCGCCTGGGGGGTGCCGCCCATCGTGGTGTCGCGCTGCCAACCGTTGCCCGGGGCGGGCGGCTGGGGCGCCGAACCGGTCGTCTGCGCGTCGCCGGGCCACGACGTACCGCCCGCGACCGGGCCCATGGCCGGGCCCGCGGCGGCAGGAGCCTGCGGGGCGTTGCGCGGACCGGAGTGCTGCGGGGCACCGGAGGCCGGCGCACCGCCCTGCGGCGCGCCCGCACCGGGAGCGCCGCCCTGGGCCGCGGACCGGCGGGCCGCCGCGCTCCCCGAGGGGGCGGGGCCGCCGGACTTGCGCGGGGCGAACCAGTCGCTGGCCTTCTCGCCCTTGGCGCCCTGCTCCTTGTCGCCGGAGCGGTCCTGCGGCTTGCGGCCGGGAGGCGTCGTGGGGGCGGGGCGGCGCGGCAGTTCGGCCTTGCGCTCGCCCGCCGGGGCGCCGCCGCCGGCCGGCGCGGCCGGCTTGGCGGGCGCGCTCGCGGGCGCGGCCTCGCCGTCGACGGGGGTGCGCATGATGACCGGCGGGATGGGCCGCGATCCCGGGATGTTGATACGGATCCGCGTCGTCAGCGTGGTCTCGGTCTTGGGCTCTTCGGGCCTGGAGGCCGCGGCCGCGCGGGCCTGCTCCTCACTGCCGTACGGAGGGGTCCCGGACGGGTAGGCGGCGCCACCGCGCCCCTGGGGCCCGGAGGACGAACTGTCAGATTCACGGCTCAAAGCAGGTTCTCCCGGTTAGCTCCGCCGCCCGTCATGACCTCGCTCGGGCGGCTCGGCGGCGCGCACCACCATACTGGGCACCGCGCACACGCACTTGACGACCGCCGGTTCGCACCGGCGGGCGGGAGCGCGCTGCGTGGCCGCGCGCCGTCGGCCCGTCACGGGACAAGTCCGGCAGATACCGGATGACCTGCTAGGGAGCCGAACGACACTCAGGCAGAAATCGTCACGTCACTTGCCAAGTCGGACCGAAGGTCCGTCCGGTTGCGGCAGTTTCGGGACAGTGGCGCACATCACAGCCAGCGCCATCCCGCCCAGCAGGAAGACGTACGCGCCGATTCCGGCGCCGAAGAAGAAGTCGCCCTCGGGGCGGGACGAGGTCATCAGGAGCACCGCGAGGAGCCAGCCGCCGCCCGCCACCGCACCGCCGGCGCGGGTGCCGGTCGCGGTCACCGCGCCGTAGCTGAGGCCCGCGACGGCGAGCAGGGCCAGCGACAGGCCGCCGGGGAACCAGCCGCCCTGGGTGAGCGCTCCGGCGAAGCCGGTCGCGGCGCCGAGGACGAAGAGGCCGGCGAACGCGGCGATGCGCCCGGCGCTCAGGGGGGCGGTCATCCCGTTCACGCGTCCACCCCGGCGAACAGGTCGTCCTCGCGGGGGCCCGCGGCCCGGCCGCGGACCAGCTTGTAGTACTCGTCGGCGAGGATCGGCTGGCCCAGGTCGTTGGAGAGCGCGAAGAACGGGCCGTCCACGGCGATCTGGGTGGCATGGGCACGCATCGCCGCGGCCTTGGCCTCCGCGTGACCGGCGGTCGCGATCGCGGCCGTCACCTCGTCGTCGGGGACGACGCCCGGCACGTCGGCCGGGGAGGCGATGCCCGGGAAGGGGATCTCGCGGCCCGCGGCGCGCAGCCGGGCGAAGCCCTCCTCCACGACGGACAGCGGCACGCAGTTCCAGTAGACCTTCGCGATCTCGTGGGGGTCGCCGAGGTCGCGCCGGAAGGCCGGCTCGCCGGCGAGCTCCGCGGCGCGCATCGCGACCCGGTGCGCCTGGATGTGGTCCGGGTGGCCGTAGCCGCCGTTCGGGTCGTAGGTGACGAGCACCTGCGGACGGACCTCGCGAATCACCTCAACGAGGGATGCGGCGGCCTCGTCCACGTCCGCCCGCCAGAAGCACTCGGGGTGGTCGTTCTGCGGCGCGCCCATCATTCCCGAGTCCCGGTAGCGCCCGGCGCCGCCGAGGAGGCGGTGGTCGGTGACGCCGAGCTCCTTCATGGCGGCCGAGAGCTCGCCGGCGCGGAACGGCCCGAGGGCGTCCTCCCGGTCGGCGGCGAGGTGGGCCAGATCGGCCGGGATCACCTCGCCCTCCTCGCCGAGCGTGCAGGTCACGAGCGTGACGTGGGCCCCTTCGGCCGCGTACTTGGCCATGGTCGCGCCATTGTTGATGGATTCGTCGTCCGGGTGCGCGTGCACCAGGAGGAGCCGGCGGCCCGGCAGGAAGGAGCTGTCGGTCATGGGACCAGCCTACGAGTCCTGCGGGCCCGGCGGACCCCCGCCCGCGGACCCGTGGCGGACGCCCTCAGAACTTGATGTTGCTGATCACGTCGGTGGCGCTCTTGGTCACCTGGTGGATCGTCGGCCCGAGGGACGAGCTCGCCAGATAGAAGCCCAGCAGGACACAGACCGCTGCGTGACCGGCCTTCAGCCCTGACTTCCGGCACAGCATGAAGACGACGATCGCCAGCAGCACCACCGCCGAAATCGAGAGTGCCACGGCGGTTCACCTCCAGTAAACGCGCGGTTGGACGGATGACACACGACGGACAAGCGACGTACAAAAACGACGAAACGCCGAACGGGCAGGCCGAACGGGGTGGAGCGGTTGTCACGCGAAACTCATCGGCTATGCGTCCGTGATCATAACTTTCCAGAGCGTGACCCAGCACTGGGTGCATGGGGGCAATTCCGGGGCGCACGGCGGATTCTCGCCGCCTCGCCGTAGGCTCGGCGGCATGACCGGACAAGTCTCGTTCCCGCGACAGTACGCCCGTACGCAGCGCTTCTCGCTCGGCGCGCCGCGCTCGTTCACCGTGTCACCCGACGGCTCGCGTGTCGTCTTCATCCGCTCGCGTTCCGGCACCGACCGCTCGGGCGTGTTGTGGGTCCTCGACCCCGCCACGGGAGGGGAGTTCCCCGCCGCCGACCCGGCCGTCCTGCTGGCCGGGGCGGGAGAGGAGCTGTCGGCCGAGGAGAAGGCCCGGCGCGAACGGCTGCGCGAGGGTTCGGCGGGCGTCGTCGGCTACGCCGTGGACAGCGCGGCGGAGTTGGCGGCGTTCCCCCTGTCGGGCCGGCTGTTCGTGGCGGAGCTGCGCGGCGGCACCGCCCGTGAACTGCCCGTTCCCGGTCCGGTCGCCGACCCGCGCCCCTCCCCCGACGGCCGCCGGGTCGCCTATGTCGCGGGCGGCGCGCTGCGCGTGGTGGACGTGGAGCCGGCGCCGGGCGAGGCCTCCGGCGCGGGTGCGGACCGGGCCCTGGCCGAGCCGGACGGGCCCACGGTGACCTGGGGGCTCGCGGAGTTCGTGGCGGCCGAGGAGATGGACCGCCACCGCGGCTTCTGGTGGGCCCCGGACGGGGAGTCCCTGCTGGCCGCGCGGGTGGACGACGCCCCCGTGCAGCGCTGGTGGATCGCCGACCCGGCCAACCCCGGCAGCCGGCCCGCGGAGGTGGGCTACCCGGCGGCGGGCACGCCGAACGCCGAGGTGACGCTCTCGCTGCTGGGCCTGGACGGGACCCGCACGGACGTCCGGTGGGACCGCGAGCGCCACCCGTACCTCGCGCGCGTGCACTGGTCGGCGGGCGGGCCCCCGCTGCTGCTGGTGCAGAGCCGCGACCAGCGCCACCAGGCGTATCTCACCGTGGACACCGGGACGGGCGCCACGAGCGTGCTCCACGAAGAGCAGGACGCAAAGTGGCTTGAATTGTTCCCCGGTGTTCCCGCCTGGTCACCCGACGGGCGCCTGGTGCGCATCTCCGACGAGGACGGCTCCCGGGCCCTGGTGGTCGGCGACCGCACGCTGACCGGAAGCGGGCTGCACCTGCGGGCCGTGCTCGACATCGGCGACGACGACGTGCTGGTCTCCGCATCCGCCGGGGCCGGCGCGGAGGAGCCCGGGACCGGGGAGACGCACGTCTACCGGGTGAGTGAGCAGGGCGTGGAGCGCGTCTCGCAGGAGCGCGGCTGGCACTCGGCCGTGCGCTCGGGGGCGGTCACCGTCCTGGTGTCCGCGGTACCGGAGCGCGCCGGGGCCACCTTCCGGGTCCTGCGCGACGGCGCGGAGGCGACCGGCGTGACCTCGTATGCCGAAGCGCCGGTGCTCACCTCGCGCGCACGGCTCACCGAGGCGGGCGCGCGCCGGATCCCGTGCGCCGTACTCCTTCCGACGGGCTACACGGAGGGCGACGGGCCGCTTCCGGTCCTCATGGACCCCTACGGCGGTCCGCACGGCCCGCGCGTGGTCGCCGGGCACAACGCCCACCTGACCTCGCAGTGGTTCGCCGACCAGGGCTTCGCCGTGGTGGTCGCCGACGGCCGGGGCACCCCGCACCGCTCCCCCGCCTGGGAGAAGGCGATCCACGAGGACTTCGCCGGCGTCACCCTGGACGACCAGGTCGAGGCCCTGCAGGCGCTGGCCGCGGACTTCCCCCTGGACCTGGGCCGGGTGGGCATCCGCGGCTGGTCCTACGGCGGCTACCTCGCGGCGCTCGCCGTGCTGCGCCGCCCGGACGTCTTCCACGCGGCCGTCGCGGGCGCCCCGGTGACCGACTGGCGGCTGTACGACACGCACTACACCGAGCGCTACCTCGGCCTCCCGGACGAGAAGCCGAAGGTGTACGCCCACAACTCGCTGGTCACCGACGACGGGCTGGCGGAGGCGGCCGGGCCGGTCCGGCCGCTGATGATCGTCCACGGGCTGGCGGACGACAACGTGGTCGCGGCGCACACCCTGCGGCTGTCCTCGGCGCTGCTGGCGGCGGGCCGGCCGCACGAGGTGCTGCCGCTGTCCGGCGTGACGCACATGACCCCGCAGGAGCAGGTCGCGGAGAACCTCCTGCTGCTCCAAGTCGACTTCCTGAAGAAGTCCCTGGGCATGGCCCGACGCACGGCCTGACCCTTCGCTCCCGCGCCCGCGGGGGCTGCGCGCGCGGCGTGCCCGGCACCCGGCCCGGCACGCCGCGTCAAGCACGCCGCGTCGTCGATACGTCGTCGATCCGCTCAACGTTCGCTCAAGAAGCGCCGCCCGCCCCCTCTTGGTCGGCAGCCCCCTTGACTGCGCCGTGAATCCGTTGCGAAAGTCCGCTCAACCCACTGCGCGCTCCGTGCGTCCGCGGTGGGTTCGACGACGACAGTGCGGGGGATTACGCGATGACGAGTTCCTCCCCGGCCCCGGTGGCGCATCCGGAACCGGTCGGCAGATCACCCGGACAGCTGATGCGGCGGCGCTTCAAACGCGACCGTCCGGGTGTCGTCTCCGCCTACGTGGTGACGTTCTTCTTCCTCGTCGCGCTGGCGGCGCCGCTGATCTCGAAGCTCTACGGCAGGAATCCGACGGAGACCTACGGGCTGAACGAGCCTGGCCTGCTCAACGAGTTCGGCTATCCGGTGAAGCCCAACGGGGGGATTTCGGGGAGCTTCTGGTTCGGCATCGAACCCACCCTCGGCCGGGACGTCCTGACCCAGCTGGTCTACGGAATCCGTACGTCCTTGCTCATCGCCGCGGCCGCCACGGTCCTGTGCGTGCTGACCGGCGTGCTCATCGGGGTGACGGCCGGATATCTGGGCGGCCGGACCGATTATCTGCTCGGCCGTTTCATCGACTTGCTGCTGGCCTTCCCGAGCCAGCTGTCGTTCATCGCCTTCACGCCGGTCGTCTACGCGCTCTTCGTGAGCCCGGAGAAGGAGACCCCGACCTATCTGCGCGTGCTGACGCTGATTCTGGTGCTGTGGGTGCTGGGCTGGATGGGGCTGGCGCGGCTGCTGCGCGGGCAGGTGCTGAGCCTGCGGGAACGGGAGTTCGTCGAGGCGGCGCGGGTCACCGGTGCGTCGCCCTGGCGGATCATCACCAAGGAGCTGCTGCCCAACCTCTGGACGCCCATCCTGGTGCAGTCGACGCTGATGCTGCCCAGCTTCGTGACCATCGAGGCCGGGCTGTCCTTCATCGGCGTCGGCATCGTGGAGCCCACGCCGGACTGGGGCCGGATGTTCGCCAACGGCGCCCACTACTACGAGAGCGACATCACCTACATCTTCTTCCCCGGCCTCGCGATGATCGTTTTCGTGGTCGCCTTCAACCTGCTCGGGGACTCGGTCCGGGACGCCTTCGACCCGCGGACCGGACGCTGAGGACGTGCACACAGGAACCGCCGACGACGGACAGGCAGGTGCATCGACCCATGACGCCCACGACGAAGCCCACCACGGGACCCCTCCGGTCCAGAGGCCGGCTCGCGGCCGCGGCGGCCGCCCTGGCCTCCGGCGCCCTCGTGCTCTCCGCGTGCAGCAGCGGAGGCGGCGGGGGCGGGGGTGACAAGAGCGCGGGGCCCGGCACGGACAAGAACGCCTCCGCCAACTACTCGATCGGCACCAAGGAGGACTCCGCCGGTCCGGCCCCGGAGGTCCCCGGCGCGAAGAAGGGCGGAACGGTCGGCGTCCTGCAGCGCGACGCCTTCGTCCACCTCGACCCCGGGCAGATCTACTACAACGACATGCTCGCCAACCAGATGCTCTACAACCGCACGCTCACCTCGTACAAGGTGGACGACAAGGGCAAGGTGAAGATCGTCGGCGATCTGGCGACCGACGCGGGCACCTCCTCCGACGGCGGGAAGACCTGGAAGTTCACCCTCAAGGACGGGCTGAAGTTCGAGGACGGCTCGCCGATCACCTCCAAGGACGTGCGCTGGAGCATCGAACGGCTCTACGCCGCCTTCGAGACGGACGGCCCGCAGTACATCCCGCAGTGGCTCTCCGGCGACGGCACGGCCTTCCGCAAGGCGCTGCCCGACGGCCCGTACAAGGGCGCGCACCTGCCCGCGTCCGTGCTGGACACCCCGGACGACAAGACGATCGTCTTCCACTTCCGTCAGCCGCACGCCGACACCCCCTTCGCCACCGCCATGCCGAACATCGGCGCCGTCAAGGCGGAGAAGGACACCCAGCGCAAGTACGACAACGCCCCCTTCGCCTCCGGCCCCTACAAGGTCGGCGACTACAAGGTCGGCAAGTCGCTGACGCTCGTGCGCAACGAGCACTGGGACGCGAAGACGGACCCGATCCGGCACCAGTACGCCGACCGGTTCGAGATCAGCTTCGGCCACCAGTACGCGGACTCCACGCGGCGCTACCTCGCCGACCAGGGCGGCGACAAGAACACCCTGTCGTTCTCCAACGCCGTCGCCCCGGAGATGACCGAGAAGGTCCTCGGCCAGGCCGACACCAAGGCGCGCCGGTTCGTGGAGATCCAGCCGTACGTGGACTACATCAGCTTCAACATGGACCGGCTCAAGGACGTAGGCGTCCGCAAGGCGCTCGCGTACGCGATGCCCAACGGGCAGATCCTCCAGCAGGTGGGTGGCGCGACCGCCGGGGTGGTCGCCACCAACCTCCTCTCCCCCGCCATGGACGGCTACCGGCCGACCGACCCGTTCGGGAAGAAGGACAAGCCGGCCGGCGACCCGGAGAAGGCCCGCGAGCTGCTCAAGGCGGCCGGCAAGGAGGGCCAGGAGATCGTCTACGCCTACGCCAACACCGACATCCAGCAGAAGGTCTCCGTGGTCGTCACCCAGGCCCTGGAACGCGCGGGCTTCAAGGTGCAGAAGAAGGAGATCGACGCCAACACCTGGCGGACCGCGATCGCCGAGGTGAAGAACAAGTTCGACATCTACCGCACCTCGTGGGGCGCGGACTGGCCCGTCGCCTCGACCGTCGTGCCGCCCCTCTTCGACGGCCGGCAGATCGCCGACGGCTCCCAGAACTACGGACACCTCGACAACGCCGCCGTCAACAAGGAGATCGACCGGATCAACGCGATCGCCGACGTGAAGAAGGCCGCGCCCGAGTGGCAGAAGCTCGCCGACAAGATCCTCACCGAGGACGTGCCCGGCGTGCCGACCTTCTACAACACCCAGTTCTCCCTGTGGGGCTCGAACCTGGGCGGAGTCCGCTACCAGCCGGTCTACGGAACCGTCGACCCGACCGGCGTCTACGTCAAGTAACGCTCCCCCGGACGGCGGACCATGCTGCGCTTCCTCGCGCGCCGCTCGCTCGGCGCCCTCGTCATCATCGTGCTGATCAGCGCGATCACCTTCGCCCTGTTCTTCGCACTGCCCTCCCAGCCGGCCCTGATGTCCTGCGGCAAGAACTGCACCCCGGACGCCATCGCCCTGATCAACAAGAACCTCGGTCTGGACGAGCCGGTGCCCGTGCAGTACTGGCACTACATGGCGGGCATCTTCACCGGCCGCGACTTCACCGTCGGCCACTGCCCGGCGCCCTGCTTCGGCTACTCGTTCTCCAACCAGCAGCCGGTGTGGGGCACCATCGTGGACCGCTTCCCCACGACCCTGTCCATCACGCTCGGCGGGGCCGCCGTCTTCCTCGTCGTCGGCGTCGGCATCGGCATGATCGCCGCCGCCTTCCGCGGGACCTGGATCGACAAGTTCTTCAGCTCCCTGTCCCTCGTCGGCAACGCCCTGCAGATCTACTTCGTCGGCGTCATCGCCCTGGCCGTGCTCGTCAGCGGGCTGCACTGGATGGACAACCCGGCCTACCACCCCATCACCGAGGACCCGGTGAAGTGGTTCACCGGCATGCTCATCCCCTGGCTGGTGCTGTCCATCATCTTCATCGCCAACTACAGCCGGATGACGCGCTCCCAGATGATCGAGCAGCTCGGCGAGGACCACGTGCGCGCGGCCCGCGCCAAGGGGCTGGGCCGGCGCGCCGTCTTCTTCCACTACGCCTGGCGGGGCGCCCTCGCGCCCATCGTCACCATCTTCGGCATCGACCTCGGGTCGCTCTTCGGCGGCGCGATCATCACCGAGTTCACCTTCAGCCTGCACGGCCTGGGCCGGCTCGCGGTGTCCTCGGTGAGCGAGACCGACCTGCCGACCCTGATGGCGGTGATGCTCGTCGGCTGCACGGCGATCGTCGTCGCCAACATCGTGGTGGACGCCGCCTACGCCGTCATCGACCCGCGCGTGCGGCTCGCCTAGCCGTCAGGAGACCGCAGTTGACCCCCTTCCTCTCCGTGCGCGACCTGTACGTGCGCTTCGCCACCGAGGACGGCACCGTACGGGCCGTCGACGGCCTGTCCTTCACCCTGGAGCGCGGCCGCACGCTCGGCATCGTCGGCGAGTCCGGCTCCGGGAAGTCCGTCACCAACCTCGCCGTGCTCGGGCTGCACGACCCGCGCACCACCGAGATCCGCGGCGAGGTCCGGCTCGACGGGCAGGAGCTGACCGGGGCGCCGGAGTCCGTCCTGGAGAAGCTGCGCGGGAACAAGGTGGCGATGGTCTTCCAGGACTCGCTCACCGCCCTCTCCCCCTACTACACCGTCGGCCGGCAGATCGCCGAGCCGTACCGCAAGCACACCGGCGCCTCCCGGCGGGAGGCCCGGCTGCGGGCGGTCGAGATGCTGCGCCGGGTCGGCATCACCGATCCGGCGCTGCGCGTGGACGACTACCCCCACCAGTTCTCCGGCGGGATGCGGCAGCGCGCGATGATCGCGATGGCGCTGGTCTGCGACCCCGAGCTGCTCATCGCCGACGAGCCGACGACCGCGCTCGACGTCACCGTGCAGGCCCAGATCCTCGACCTGCTCAAGGAGCTCCAGCAGCAGACCGGCGCGGCCATCGTCCTCGTCACCCACGACCTGGGCGTCGTCGCCGGCACCGTGGACGACCTGCTGGTGATGTACGCCGGGCGGGCCGTCGAACAGGGGCCCGTGCGGGAGGTGCTGCGGGCGCCCCGGCACCCGTACACCTGGGGCCTGCTGGGCTCCATGCCCCGGCTCTCCTCCGACGTAGGGCAGCCGCTCACCCCCATCCCCGGCACCCCGCCCAGCCTGCTGGCCCCACCGCCCGGCTGTCCCTTCCACCCGCGCTGCGCGTACGCCGCCGACGTGGCGGAGGACCGCTGCCGCACGGAGCAACCGTCCCTGCCGCCCGGCCGGGGGGCGGCCTGCCACCTCGGGGAGGAGCGGCAGCGCAGCGTGTACGCGGAGCAGATCCGACCCCGGCTCGGCTGAGGAGCAGCGACCATGGACGAGAAGAGCCTCCGGGTCGGCGAGCCGCTGCTCGTCGCCGAGAACCTCACCAAGCACTTCCCGGTGCGCGGCGGATTCCCCGTCCGGCGGACCGTCGGCGCCGTGCAGGCCGTCGACGGCATCGACCTGACCGTGCGCGCCGGGGAGAGCTTCGGCCTGGTCGGCGAGTCCGGCTGCGGCAAGTCGACCACCGGGCGGCTGCTCACCCGGCTGCTGGAGCCGACGGCCGGGCGGATCCGCTACCGGGGCCGCGACATCACCCACGCCGGGCGCAGGCAGCTCGCCCCCGTCCGCTCCGAGATCCAGATGATCTTCCAGGACCCGTACGCGTCGCTGAACCCGCGGCAGACGGTCGGCCGGATCGTCTCCGGGCCGCTGGAGATCCACGGCATCGAGCCGCCGGGCGGGCGCGAGGCGCGCGTGCGCGAGCTCCTGGAGACCGTGGGGCTCAGCCCCGAGCACTACAACCGCTTCCCGCACGAGTTCTCCGGCGGGCAGCGGCAGCGGATCGGAGTGGCCCGGGCCCTCGCCCTGGACCCGAAGATCGTCGTCGCCGACGAGCCCGTCTCGGCGCTCGACGTCTCCATCCAGGCGCAGGTCGTCAACCTGCTGCAGTCGCTGCAGCGGGAGCTGGGGATCGCCTTCCTGTTCATCGCCCACGACCTGGCCGTGGTGCGGCACTTCTCGCAGCGCGTCGCCGTGATGTACCTGGGCAGGATCGTGGAGACGGGCTCCCGCGACGACATCTACCGGCGGCCGCGCCACCCGTACACGCACGCGCTGCTGTCGGCGGTGCCGGAGGCGGCGGACGCGGAGGGTACGGCGCGGCGCGAAAGGATCCGCCTCACCGGGGACGTCCCTTCCCCGGTCGCCCCGCCGTCGGGCTGCCGCTTCCGCACGCGCTGCTGGAAGGCGCGGGAGCGCTGCGCGGCGGAGGACCCGGAGCTCGCCCGCGCGGACGGCTCCGGGGACGGGCACCTGTCGGCGTGCCACTTCCCGGAGCCGCCCACGACGGTGGCGCCGCCCGGGGCCTGACGGGGCGCGGGCACTCAGAGGTCGTCGGCCGGCGACACGCGTTCCTCCGCGTAGTGGCACGCCGACGCGTGCGCCTCCGGGCCGGCGCCCTCCAGGAACCAGTCCGGGATCTCCAGCGGCGGTACGACCCGCGCGCACTTCTCCTGGGCCTTCCAGCACCGCGTGCGGAACCGGCACCCCGACGGCGGGTGGGCCGGCGAGGGCACGTCCCCGGTGAGGATGATGCGCTCGCGGCCCTCCCGCGCCCGCGGGTCCGGGACGGGCACGGCCGACAGCAGGGCCTGCGTGTACGGGTGCGTGGCGTGCTCGTAGATCTGGGTGTCCGTGCCCGCTTCGGCGAACCGCCCGAGGTACATCACCGCGACCCGGTCCGAGATGTGCCGGACCACCGACAGGTCGTGGGCGATGAAGACGTACGCCAGGTCGAACTCGGCCTGCAGCCGTTCCAGGAGGTTGACGACCTGGGCCTGGACGGAGACGTCCAGCGCCGAGACGGGCTCGTCGGCGACGATCACCTCGGGCCGCAGGGCGAGCCCCCGCGCGATGCCGATGCGCTGGCGCTGGCCGCCGGAGAACTGGTGCGGATAGCGGTTGATGTACTCGGGGTTGAGGCCGACGACGTCGAGCAGCTCCTGCACCCTCTTGCGCCGGTCGCCCTTGGGCGCCACCTCGGGGTGGATGTCGTAGGGCTCGCCGATGATGTCGCCGACGGTCATCCGCGGGTTGAGCGAGGTGTACGGGTCCTGGAAGACCATCTGGATGTTGCGCCGGACGGCCTTCAGCGCGCGTCCGGACAGCCTCGTGATGTCCTCGCCCTTGTAGAGGATCCGCCCGGACGTGGGGCGCTCCAGGTGCACGAGGAGCTTCGCGACGGTGGACTTGCCGCAGCCGGACTCGCCCACGATCCCCAGCGTCTCGCCGCGCCGCAGGTCGAAGGAGACGCCGTCGACGGCGTGCACGGCCCCGATCTGCTTCTTGAAGAGGATGCCCCGGGTGAGCGGGTAGTGCTTGACCAGGTCCCGCACCTCCAGAATGGCCTCGCCGTTACCCGGCATCTTCGAGGGTCTCCTTCCAGAAGTGGCAGGCGCTGGCGCGCCCGGGGGCGACGTCGAAGAGCGGCGGCCGGTCGGTGCGGCAGACGGCCTGGGCACGCGGGCAGCGCGGGTTGAACGGGCAGCCGGCGGGGATGTCGGTGAGGCTGGGCGGCAGGCCCTTGATGGCGTAGAGCTCCTTGCCCTTGTGATCCAGGCGCGGGATGGAGCCGAGCAGGCCGGCGGTGTACGGGTGGGCGGGCGCGGCGTACAGCTGGTGGACGGGGGCGGTCTCGACGATCCGCCCGGCGTACATCACGGCGATCCTGTCGGCGACGTCCGCGACCACGCCCAGGTCGTGGGTGATGAGGATCAGGCCCATGTTGTACTCGCGCTGCAGCTCCGCGAGCAGGTCCATGACCTGGGCCTGGACGGTGACGTCGAGGGCGGTGGTGGGTTCGTCGGCGATGACGAGGTCCGGCTCCAGCGCCAGCGCCATGGCGATCATGATGCGCTGGCGCATGCCGCCGGAGAACTGGTGCGGGTAGTCGCCGGCGCGTTCGGCCGCGGCGGGGATGCGCACGCGTTCCATCAGCTGGACGGCCTTGTCCCGGGAGTCCTTGCGGGTCATGCCGTCGTGGACGGAGAACATCTCGCCGAGCTGGGCGCCCACGCTCATCACGGGGTTGAGGGCCGAGAGCGCGTCCTGGAAGATCATCGACAGCTTGGAGCCGCGGATCCGGCGCCGGGCCTCCCCGCCCATCGTGAGCAGGTCCTGGCCGCGGAAGAGGACCTCGCCGCCGGTGACGTGGCCGGGCGGGGAGTCGAGGATGCCCATGACGGCCTGCGCGGTCACCGACTTGCCCGAGCCGGACTCCCCCAGCACGGCGAGCGTCTCCCCGGCGCGGACGCTGTAGCTGACGCCGTTGACGGCCTTGGCGACGCCGTCCCGGGTCCGGAACTCCACGTGCAGGTCGCGCACGTCCAGCAGGGGTACGGCGGTGTCCGCCTTTCCGGTGGGCTGTGTCATCCGCCCGCTCCTCAGCGCAGTTTGGGGTCGAGGGCGTCGCGGACCGCGTCGCCGAGCATGATGAACGCCAGCACCGTGATGCTCAGTGCGCCCGCGGGCCACAGCAGCATGTGGGGGGCGTTGCGGATCTGGGTGGAGGCGTTGGAGATGTCGATGCCCCAGGACACGGTGGGCGGTTTGAGGCCGACGCCCAGGAAGGACAGCGTGGCCTCCAGGGCGATGTACGTGCCGAGGGCGATGGTCGCGACGACGATGACGGGGGCGACGGCGTTCGGCGCGATGTGCCGCAGCAGCAGGCGCGAACTGCCCGCCCCGAGGGCCCGCGCCGCCTGGACGTAGTCGTGCTGCTTGGCGGTGACGACGGAGCCGCGGGCGATGCGGGAGATCTGCGGCCAGCCGAGCAGCACGATGAAGCCGACGACGGGCCACAGCGAGCCGCTGGTGACCACCGAGAGGAAGACCAGGCCGCCCAGGATGATGGGGATGCCGAAGAAGACGTCGGCGATCCGGGAGAGCAGCGCGTCCCACCAGCCCCCGAAGAAGCCGGCGAGCCCGCCGAGCACGCTGCCGAGCAGGGCGGCGCCGGCGGTGGCGCAGATGCCGACGGTGATGGAGGCGCGGGCGCCGTGGACCGTGCGGGTGTAGACGTCGCAGCCCTGGGTGTCGAAGCCGAAGGGGTGGCCGGGCTGGGAGCCCTCCTGGGCCTTGGCGAGGTCGCACTGGAGGGGGTTCCCGCTCGCGATCAGCCCGGGCCACAGGGCGATCAGCACGAGGAAGACGATGATCAGCGCGGAGACCAGGAAGACGGGGTTGCGCCGCAGGTCGTGCCAGGCGTCGGACCACAGGCTGCGGGCCTTGCCGCTCGTGGGGGCGCCGGGGAGCGGGCCGTCCTCCAGGGTCTCCGCATCGGTCGTGGCCAGGGACATCGCCCCGCCGCCCCCGGGGGTGACGGCCTCGTCCGGGGCGAGGCTCCCGGGCTCCTTCGGCTCGGGTTCAGGCATAGCGGATCCTCGGGTCGAGCACGGCGTAGAGGAGGTCGACGAACAGGTTCGCCAGCAGGAAGACGATGACGAGGATGGTCACGAAGCCGACGACGGTGGGCGAGTTCTGCCGCAGGATGCCCTGGTAGAGCTGGAAGCCGACGCCGTGGATGTTGAAGATCCGCTCGGTGACGATGGCCCCGCCCATCAGCGCGCCGATGTCGGTGCCGATGAAGGTGACGACGGGGATGAGGGAGTTGCGCAGCAGGTGCCGGGTGACGACGCGGCGGCGCGGCAGGCCCTTGGCGACGGCCGTGCGGACGTAGTCGGCGCGGGAGTTCTCGGCGATGGAGGTGCGCGAGAGGCGGGTGACGTAGGCGAGGGAGGTCAGGGCGAGGACGATGCCGGGCAGCAGCAGCTCGTCGAAGGGCGCCTCGGGGGACACGGACGGCGAGACGATCCCCCATTTGACCCCGAAGAGGTACTGCAGCACGTAGCCGCTGACGAAGGTCGGGATGGAGACGACGATCAGGGTCAGCAGGAGCACGGTGGTGTCGGCGGAGCGGCCGCGCCGCAGGCCGCTGAGGACGCCGAGGGTGATGCCGATGACGATCTCGAAGAGGATCGCCACGAGCGTGAGCCGGAGGGTGACGGGGAAGGCGTCGGCCATCAGCTCGGTGACCGGCTGGCCGTTGAAGGCCGTTCCGAAGTCGCCCGAGAGGATCTGGCCCATGTAGTGCGCGTACTGCTTCCACAGGGGCTCGTCGAGGTAGAGCTCCTGGCGGATGCGGGCGGCGGTCGCGGGGTCGGGCGCCTTGTCGCCGAAGAGGGCGGCCACGGGGTCGCCCAGGGCGTAGACCATGAAGAAGATCAGGAACGTGCTGCCGATGAACACCGGGACCATCTGGAGCAGCCGCCGGACCACGTACCGTCCCATGGGACGTCAGCCCACCTTGATCTGCTCGTAGACCGGAACGCTGAACGGGTTGAGCGTGACGTCGGAGATCCGCTCGGAGTAGCCGGCGCTGCCGTTCTGGTACCAGAGCGGGATGGCGGGCATCACCCGGGCGAGGATCCGCTCCGCGTCGTGGAACTTGGTGTTGGCCGCGTCCTGGGAGCGCTCGGCGTTGGCCTCGTCCACGAGCCGGTCGAACTCCGGGTCGCTGAACTTCCCGTAGTTGGAGGAGGCGTCCGTGTAGTAGAGCGGCTGGAGGAAGTTCTGGATCAGCGGGTAGTCCATCTGCCAGCCGGAGCGGAAGGGGTTGCTGAGGCGGTGCTCGGAGATCTGGTTGCGGAAGTCCGCGAACGTGCCGACCGGGTTGACGACGCAGGCGTTGTCGTTGCCGAGGGCGTTGTTGATGCTGTTGCAGACGGCGTCCAGCCACACCCGGTGCGAACCGGTGTCGACGTTCGAGGTGAGGGTGATCCGGCCGCCGGGCAGTCCCCCGCCGTCCTGGATGAGCTGCTTCGCGGCGGCGGCGTCGAACGTGCAGGCGTCCCCGCACAGCCCGGCCTTGTAGCCGCCCTGGCCGCCGAGGGCCGGTGAGGTCCAGTCCGTCGCCGGGGTGCGGGTCTTGTGGTAGATCTGGTCGGTGATCTGCTCGCGGTTGATCGCCATGGACAGCCCGCGGCGGACCTTCTCCATGCCGCTCTTCGTCCAGTTCGCGTCGTACATGGGGAAGACGAGGGTCTGGATGATGCCGGCGGGCTGGTTGATGTAGCGGTCACCCAGGTCGTTCTTCACGTTCTTGAGCTGGGCGCTGGGGATGTCGTCGACCAGGTCGAGGTTGCCGGCCTGCAGGTCGGTGTACGCGGTGTTGTTGTCGGTGTAGACGCGCAGCTCCACGCCGCTGTTGCGCGCCTTGTCGTCGCCCGGGTAGCCCTCCCACTTGGTGAGCTTCATCGCCGAGCCCTTGGCGTAGGAGTCGACGGTGTACGGGCCGTTGCCGACGGGCTTCTTCAGCCAGGCCGCGTGGTCGTCGAAGAAGGCCCGGGGCAGCGGGGCGTAGGCGGCGTAGCCGAGGGTGTCGGGCCACGTGGAGAACTTGGTGCTCAGCTTGACCGTGAAGGTCCGGTCGTCCTTGACGACGAGCCCGGAGAGGGTCCTGGCGGTGGCGGACCCGCTCGACGGGTGGACCTTGTCGTAGCCGTCGACGTACTCGAAGAAGGAGGCGTTCTTCTGCTTGTTGTCGACGAGGGCCGCGTAGTTCCAGGCGTCCACGAAGGACTTCGAGGTGACCTTCTCGCCGTTGGAGAAGGTCCAGCCGTCCTTGAGGGTGATGGTGAAGTTCTGCTGGTCGGCGGTCTCGATCTGCTCGGCCAGCATGTTCTCGGCGGCGCCGCTGCGGGGGTCGTAGCGCTTGAGCCCGCGGAAGATCATGGCGAGCACCTTGCCGCCCTGGACCTCGTTGGTGTTGGCCGGCTCCAGCTGGTTCTGCGGATCGCCCCAGGAGGAGCGGACGACCCCGGCCCCGCTGCCGCTGCCGCCGCACCCGGCCGCCGCGGCGACCAGCGCCGCCGAGAGTGCACAGACGGCCCACCGGGCGCGCGTGGCTCCACGCATCGAGTGCCTCCTCCAGATCCCAAGTGTCACTTAGGCCCAGATAACACCCCATTCGGTGGTGCGATGCGCCTCTTGGCGGCTTTCCCCGGCCGAACCACACGAAAGGGCTCCCCCGGCGCGACCAGCGCGCCCCGGGAGAGCCCTTTCCGTCGTACGACCGGCACCTACGCGGCGCCGACCACCTGCTTCACCTCGGCGAAGTGGCACGCCGACTCGTGTGCCGCCGGGGTGTCCTTGCCCTCGTAGAGCTTCGGCACGGCGAGGAGCGGCAGCTCCTCGGCGCACTTGTCCTCCGCCTTCCAGCAGCGGGTGCGGAAGCGGCAGCCGGACGGCGGGTTGGCCGGGGAGGGCACGTCACCGGTGAGGATGATGCGCTCGCGCCCCTCGCGGGCCTCGGGGTCCGGCACGGGGACGGCCGACAGCAGCGCCTGCGTGTACGGGTGCGTCGGGTGCTCGTAGATCTCGGCGTCCGTGCCGATCTCCGCCATCTTGCCCAGGTACATCACGCCGACGCGGTCGGAGATGTGCCGGACGATGGACAGGTCGTGCGCGATGAAGAGGTAGGAGAGGTTGAACTCGTCCTGGAGCCGCTCCATCAGGTTGATGACCTGCGCCTGCACCGAGACGTCCAGCGCCGAGACGGGCTCGTCGCAGATGATGATCTCGGGGTTGAGCGCCAGGCCGCGGGCGATGCCGATGCGCTGGCGCTGACCGCCGGAGAACTGGTGCGGGTAGCGGTTGACGTACTCGGGGTTGAGGCCGACGACGTCGAGCAGCTCCTGGACCCGCTTGCGCCGGTCGCCCTTGGGCGCCACCTCGGGGTGGATCTCGAAGGGCTCGCCGATGATGTCGCCGACCGTCATCCGCGGGTTGAGCGAGGTGTACGGGTCCTGGAACACCATCTGGATGTTGCGCCGGACCGCCTTCAGCGCGCGCCCGGACAGCTTGGTGATGTCCTGGCCCTTGTAGAAGACCTCGCCGGAGGTGGCCGTCTCCAGCGTCATCAGCAGCTTGGCGACCGTGGACTTGCCGCAGCCGGACTCCCCGACGATGCCCAGCGTCTCGCCCTCGTAGAGGTCGAAGGAGATCCCGTCGACGGCCTTGACCGCACCGACCTGCTTCTTGAACAGCAGCCCCTGCGTCAGCGGGAAGTGCTTGACGAGGTTGCGGACCTGGAGGATCGGCTCCCGCTGACCGGCCTTCCCGGCCTGCTTGGTCATGTCAGCCATGGATCGTCTCCTTCCAGAAGTGGCACGCGCTGCCGCGGCCGTCGAGCTCGGTGCCGTCCTGCTCCGCCACCGGGTGCAGGGCGGGGATGTCCTCCCTGCAGACGTCCTGGGCCTTGGGGCAGCGCGGGTTGAAGGCGCAGCCGGTGGGGATCCGCAGGAGGTTGGGCGGCAGGCCCTTGATCGCGTACAGCTCCTGGCCCTTGTGGTCCAGGCGCGGGATCGAGTCCAGCAGGCCGCGGGTGTACGGGTGGGCGGGGCGCTTGTAGAGCTCGTGCACGGGCGCGGTCTCCACGATGCGGCCCGCGTACATCACGGCGATCTTGTCGGCGACGTCCGCCACCACACCCAGGTCGTGGGTGATCAGGATCAGGCCCATGTTGTACTCGCGCTGCAGCTCCGCGAGCAGGTCCATGACCTGGGCCTGGACCGTCACGTCGAGGGCCGTGGTCGGCTCGTCGGCGATGATCAGGTCGGGTTCCAGGGCCATCGCCATCGCGATCATGATGCGCTGGCGCATACCGCCCGAGAACTGGTGCGGGTAGTCGCCCACGCGCTGCTTGGCGGCCGGGATGCGCACCCGGTCCATCAGCTCGATCGCCTTGGCCTTGGCGTCCTTCTTCGACATGCCCTGGTGCACCCGGAACATCTCGCCGAGCTGGTTGCCGACGGAGAAGACGGGGTTGAGGGCGGACAGCGCGTCCTGGAAGATCATCGCCATCTTCGGGCCGCGCAGCTTGCGCCGCTCGCTCTCCGGCAGCTTCAGGATGTCCTGGCCGTGGAAGAGGATCTCACCGCCGGACACGCGGCCGGGGGGCGAGTCCAGGATGCCCATGATGGCCTGGGCGGTGACGGACTTGCCGGAGCCCGACTCGCCGAGGACGGCGAGGGTCTCGCCGGCGTCGACGCTGTAGCTGACACCGTTGACGGCCTTGGCGACGCCGTCGCGGGTCTTGAACTCGACGTGCAGGTCGCGCACTTCGAGCAGGGGCGCGGACTTCTTGGCGTCCTTGGCGTCCTTGCCGCCCTGCGGCGCGGCGCCGGGTGCCCCGGAGTTCTTTTCGGTCGTGGTCATCGGGACGTTCTCCTCAACGCAGCTTCGGGTCGAGGGCGTCGCGCAGCCCGTCGCCGACAAAGACAAATCCGAGCACCGTCAGCACGATCGCGGAACTGGGGTACACCCACAGGAAGTCGCTGACGCCGAGGGAGTCCTTTCCGGCGGAGATCATGTTGCCCCACTCCGGCACCTCGGGGCTCACGCCGATGCCGAGGAAGGACAGCGAGGCCTCGGCCACGACGGCGGTGCCGACGCTGAAGGACACGTACGACATCACGGCCGCGATGGAGTTGGGCATGATGTGCCGCAGGATGATGCGGGTGGTGCTCGCACCCAGCGCCTTCGCCGCCGTCACGTAGTCCATCTCGCGCACGGACAGGATGCTGGAGCGCAGCAGGCGGGCGACCGTGGCCCAGCTGAAGACGGCCAGCGAGATGATGACGGGCAGCACGCCGCGGCCCATCACCAGGATGATCACGATCGCGCCGATGAGCAGCGGGAACGCGAAGAAGACGTCGGCGGTGCGCATGATGACGCTGTCGACGGCCTTGCCGAAGTATCCGGACAGGGCGCCGAGGATGCAGCCGATCACACAGGCCAGGAAGATCGAGGCCAGACCGACGATGACGGCGATGCGGCTGCCGTAGATGATGCGGGAGAACTGGTCGCGGCCCAGGGCGTCGGTGCCGAACCAGTGGTCCCCGCTGGGCTCTGCCAGCGTGTTGGTGAGGTTCTGTGCGTACGGGTCGTGGGTCGCGATCAGGGGCGCCGCGGCGGCGACGATGAAGAGCAGGACGACCAGGCCGAGGCCGACCACGGCGAGCTTGTTGGCCATGAAGCGGTGGCGGATCTCGCCCCACTGGGTGATGCGGGCCGGTGCGGGCTCGGCGGTGTTGTTCGCGGCGGCGGTCTGTGCGGTCGCGGCGCCCGGCCCCTGGTCGCTCTTGGTGAGCTCAGTCATGGGTGACTCCTAGAACGGGGTATGACCTGGCGGTCAGCTGAGGCGGATCCGCGGGTCGAGCACCGCGTACAGCAGATCGACCAGCAGGTTGAGCAGGACGAAGACGGCGACGCCGTAGGTGACCACGCCGACGATGATCGGGTTGTTCCCCTGCTGGATCGCGGTGACCAGCGCGTAGCCCATGCCGTCCCAGTTGAAGATCGCCTCGGTGATGAGCGCACCGCCGAGCAGGCCGCCGAAGGAGATGCCGATGTAGGTGACCACGGGGATGATCGAGTTGCGCATGACGTGCTTGAGGAGCACCGTGCGGCGCGGAAGGCCCTTGGCGATGGCCGTCTTGACGTAGTCCGCGCGCAGCACCTCGAGCATGGTGCCGCGCATCAGCCGGGCCACGAGCGCCGCGTCGATGATGGCCAGCGTGAACGCCGGCATGATCATCGAGTTGAACGACCCGTCCGAAATCAGCGGGAACCAGCCGAGGTTCACGGCGAACTGGCTCTGCAGGATCATGCCGATGACGAAGCTGGGGAAGCCGATGGCCAAGGTCGTGAGAAGTGTGACCAGTACATCCCAGAACGAATATCTGAACAGGGCCGCCACCAGGCCCGCGAGGACGCCGAGCACCACGTCGATGAGGATCGCCGCCACGGCCAGCTTGGCGGTGTTGCCCAGCTTGGGGCCGAGCACCTCGGTCACCTGGCGCCGCTGGGTGTAGTCCTCGCCGAGGTCGCCCTTGACCAGATTGGTCACATAGTTGCCGTACTGCACGGCAAGGGGCTTGTCCAGGCCGTAGCGCTCGCGCAGTTGCTCGACGACGGCGGGGTCACGCGCCTTGTCGCCACCGAGCGAGCCGACCGGGTCTCCGGGAAGGACGAACAGGCAGGCGAAGAGGATGAGGGTCGCACCGAAGAGGACGATCACCATCTGCCCGATCCGCCGGATCACATATTTGCCCACGATGTCTCCTTGACTTACTGCCGCCGTGGGGCGTTCGCCGTCGCCTCCCGGTACGGGAAGGGTGGGGAGGCGGCCGCGCACGGCCCGGCCGCGCGGGCCGGGACATGCGGAGGCGAAGGCCGTGGAGCCTCAAGTCGTTGCTCGGGGCTCCACGGTCTTCACGGGACTGGCTGGAGGGTGATGGTTACTTGACGCCGATCTCGGCGAGGTTCGGGTCCTCGAAGAAGTCCAGCTTGATGTTGGAGAACTTCTTGCTGTTCACCAGGCGGTACTGGGTGCGCTTCCAGGTCGGGATGACGCCCTGGTCCTCGTCGATGGCCAGCTTCTCGGCCTCGTTGTAGATCTTGGCGCGCTCGGCCGCGTCCTTGGTCTGACGGGCCTTCACCAGCAGCTCGTCGAACTTCGGGTTGCTGTAGCGGCCGCGGTTGTCGCCCAGCGCCTTGCCGTTGGCGTCCGGGTTGATGCCGCTGGTGGACAGCAGGGGCGAGAAGAAGTTGTCGGCGGTCGGGTAGTCGGCGGTCCACGCCTGACGCCAGATGCCGATGGTGCCCTTGTCCTGCTGCCGCGCCAGGGCCTCCTTGAAGGGCAGACCGTTGAGCTTGACCTTCAGGCCGAGCACGTCCTCGACCTGCTTGGCGACGGCCTGGACCCACTCCTCGTGCCCGGCACCGGTGTTGTAGCCGAAGTCCAGGGTGTCGCCCGGCTTGAGGCCGGCCTTCTCCGCGTACTCCTTGGCCTTGCCCTTGTCCTGCTTGACGCAGGAGGTGCACACGTCGGCCTTGTAGACGTCCTTGAAGGACGGGGGCAGCAGGGCGGTGGCCGGCTCCTGGAGACCCTGGAAGACACCCTTGGCGATCTCCGCGCGGTCGATCGCGTAGGAGATGGCCTTACGGGCGTCGGCCGACTTCATCGGACCCGACTCGTTGAACGGGGAGATGTAGTTGACGCCGCTGACGTCAGCCTTGAGCCACTGGCCCTGGGGGTCGTACTTGGCCTTGGCGCCCGGCATCTGCGGCACCGGCATACGGGCCCAGTCGAACTGGCCCGACTCGAAGCCCTTGTACTCCAGGGTCACGCCGTTGGCCGGGTTGAGGATCGACAGCTCGACCTTGTCCAGCTTGGCCTTGGCCAGACCGTAGTCGTCGTTGCGGACGAGGGTGATCTTCTTGTTGTGCTCCCACGAACCGGACATCTTGAAGGGGCCGTTGCCGATGGGGGCGTCGTTGAACGACTTGTTGTCACCGGCGCCGGCGACCTTCGGGACCGGGCTGAAGGCCGGGTGGGCGGTCTTCTTGTCGAACTCGAAGTCCGGTGCGGAGAGCTTGACCTTGAGGGTGTAGTCACCCTCGGCGGTCAGGCCGGAGAACTTGTCGCTCGAACCGCCGTTGAGCTCCTTGTAGCCGGCGATGCCGTTCATGTGGTAGGCCACGTCGGAGGCGGACGCCTTGGCGGTGACGCGGGTCCAGCCGCGGATGAACGCCTCGGCGTTCACGGCCTCGCCGTTGGAGAACTTGGTGTCCTTCTTGATCTGGAAGGTCCACTCGTCACCGGCGTCGTTCGGCTTCGCGGACTCCGCCAGCTTCGCGTTGAGGGTGCCGTCGACGTTCACGTCGTAGAGACCCACGAACAGCTGACGGGCCACCAGCGTGCCCTCGGACTCCTGGGCGTTGACCGGGTCGATCGACTTCGGCTCGGTGATACCGAGACGGAAGACCGCTCCCTTTCCGCCGCTGTCCTTGCTGTCACTGCCACCACAAGCAGTCGCCGCCATGGCCACGACTATCGCGCCGACGACCCACTTGGCGCTCTTGGCACCGCGCATGGGTATGCCTCCTCAAGAGTCCACTTTTCACTACGAGAGAGGCGCCGGCCCCACGCTGACACCCCTGACAGCGGAGACGGAACCGGCACCTCGAGTGTGCTCGTGAGTCGGCGCTCCCCACAGCGCGTGACCCATTGACCCGAGCTCAATGAACCCAACTATTAAGTACGTCCGCCTTGTAAACCACACTTAAAGGGTCTCGCTTTGGTCACATCGAGCACCCTCAGCGGTTCGAAAACCGGACAAAGCCAGCACAGACAGACACCCGCGAAACGGACTGTTAACACAACTTCCGGCGTCGACCGGCCGGTATTCGGACAACCTTTGCAGCGGTGCATCAATATGGACTGTCTGATTCCGAGTCACTCGGAAACGCCGGAGGCCCGGTCCCGCCACAGTGAACTGTGGCGGGACCGGGCCTCTCGGTACCGACGCTCCTGTCGGAGCGTCAGGAAATTCAGCGCTTGGCGCGGGAAGCCGTGCGGCCGCGCTCCTTCTGGTCCAGGACGACCTTGCGGATGCGGACCGCCTCCGGGGTGACCTCGACGCACTCGTCGTCGCGGCAGAACTCCAGGGACTGCTCCAGCGACAGCTTGCGCGGCGGGACGATCGCCTCGAAGGAGTCGGCGGAGGAGGAGCGCATGTTGGTGAGCTTCTTCTCCTTGGTGATGTTGACGTCCATGTCGTCGGCGCGGGAGTTCTCGCCGACGATCATGCCCTCGTACACCTCGGTGCCCGGGTCGGTGAAGAGCACGCCGCGCTCCTGGAGGTTCGTCATCGCGAAGGCGGTGACGGCACCGGCGCGGTCGGCGACCAGGGAGCCGTTGTTACGGGTCTTCAGCTCGCCGAACCACGGCTCGTGGCCCTCGTGGATCGAGTGGGCGATACCGGTGCCGCGGGTGTTCGTCAGGAACTCCGTGCGGAAGCCGATCAGACCGCGGGACGGGACGACGAACTCCATGCGGACCCAGCCGGAGCCGTGGTTCGACATGTTGTCCATGCGGCCCTTGCGGGTACCCATGAGCTGGGTGACGGCACCCATGTGCTCCTCGGGAACGTCGACCGTCAGGCGCTCGACGGGCTCGTGGACCTTGCCGTCGACCTCCTTGGTGACGACCTGGGGCTTGCCGATGGTCATCTCGAAGCCCTCGCGGCGCATCTGCTCGACCAGGATGGCCAGCGCCAGCTCACCGCGGCCCTGCACCTCCCAGGCGTCGGGGCGCTCGGTGTCCAGGACGCGCAGCGAGACGTTACCGACCAGCTCGCGGTCCAGACGGTCCTTGACCTGGCGGGCGGTGACCTTGCGGTCCTTGACGGCGGACTTGGCGTCCGCGCCCTTGCCCGTGCCGCCACGGCCGACCAGCGGCGAGGTGTTGGTACCGATGGTCATGGAGATCGCGGGCTCGTCGACCGTGATCAGGGGCAGCGCGACCGGGTTCTCCGTGTCGGCCAGGGTCTCGCCGATCATGATGTCCGGGATACCGGCGACCGCGCAGATGTCACCGGGGCCGGCGACCTCGGCGGGCTTGCGGGTGAGCGCCTCGGTCATCATCAGCTCGGTGATGCGGACGTTGGAGATCGAGCCGTCGCGCTTGATCCACGCGACCGACTGGCCCTTGCGCAGCTCGCCCTGCTCGACGCGGAGCAGCGCGATGCGGCCGAGGAAGTTGTCGGCGTCGAGGTTGGTGACGTGGGCCTGGAGCGGCGCGTCCTCCTCGTACGCCGGGGCCGGGACGTGCTCCAGGATCGTGGAGAAGAACGGCTCCAGGTTGGTGCTGTCCGCGGGGACGGTGCCGTCCTCCGGCTTGGTCAGCGACGCGATGCCGTCACGGCCGCAGGCGTAGACGATCGGGAACTCGATCTGGTCCTCGTCCGCGTCCAGGTCGAGGAAGAGGTCGTAGGTCTCGTTGACGACCTCGTCGATGCGGGAGTCCGGGCGGTCCGTCTTGTTGATGCAGAGGATGACCGGCTTCCGCTGCTGGAGCGCCTTGCGGAGCACGAAGCGGGTCTGCGGCAGCGGGCCCTCGGAGGCGTCGACGAGGAGGACGACCGCGTCCACCATCGACAGGCCGCGCTCGACCTCGCCACCGAAGTCGGCGTGGCCGGGGGTGTCGATGATGTTGATGGTGATCGGCTCGCCGCCGTCCTTGGGGTGGTACTTCACCGCCGTGTTCTTGGCGAGGATCGTGATGCCCTTCTCACGCTCCAGGTCGTTCGAGTCCATGACGCGGTCGTCGACGGACTCGAGCTGGTGCGCGGCGAAGGCGCCGGCCTGCTTGAGCATGGCGTCGACGATGGTCGTCTTGCCGTGGTCGACGTGGGCGACGATGGCGACGTTACGAATGTCGTGGCGGGTGGGCATACTTGCGGCGCTTCTCCCGGAATCGTGGATGGCGGCGCGTACGGTCCGGCACGCGCGCCCGCCGGGCAGATCACGCCGCGGCCACTTCCATGGTACGGGCCCGCGCCGCCTTCGGCCGCCCCAGGCTTCGGGCGGGGCCTCTGACCTGGGGTTTCGCCCCCTTATTCGCAGCGCAGGGGGCTGCAACCGGCCCGGGCAAGGAGGTCCCGCCGCGACGGCGCGCAACCCCCGACGGGGAATCCGATCGCCGTTGCGGCGGAGAAGGGCACCGGCGCTCGCCGGGAAGAAGACCGCCGCCACGGCGGGAAACCCCGGCGGTGAGGGTCCGGCGGAACGACCGGGCGCAGAAGCCCGTACCGACTCAGCCGGCGGCCAGGCGGCCGCGGGTCGCTCCGCCGCCGAACGTCGCCGGGAGGAGGCCTGCCAGGACGATGCCGCCCAGGAGGGCGCCGCCCAGGGCCCGGGCGGGGGGCGGGGTGCCGGGGTCGTAGCGGGTGCCGTAGGTGCCCACGTCGTGTTCGGCCAGGGCGCGGGCCTGGCGGGCGAGGGAGTCCGCGTGGCCCGTCTCCGAGCGGACGGTGCGCAGGTCGCCGGCGGTGCGGGCGAGGGCCAGGTGGCGTTCGGCCTCGGCGAGGCGGGTGCGGGCCCGGCAGCCGATCGCGCCCCGGTGGGTGGTGACGAAGTCGCGGGCGGCGGCCACCTCGCCCCGGACCCGGCGCAGGGCCCGCCCGGCCCGGGCCCGCGCCCGGTCCTCGTGCCCGGCGTCCAGGGCCGCCGCCGTCTCCTCCACGTGCCGCAGCACGGCCCGCGGGTCGTACCGCCCGCTCTCGACCTCGCGGCGGGCGCAGGCGAGGGCGCGTGCCTGGGGGCTGCCGCGCGGGGCGCGCGCCTCGGCCTCCGCGAGGGCGGCGGGGAGCCGTCTGGTGGCGCCGGTCAGCTCGTGGGCGCGGCGCAGGGCGGCGAGGGTCAGGACGCGGGCCTGGGACAGGGCGGCCTCGCCGGCGCGCAGGGAGATCGCCGCGCCGTCGGAGTCGTCGGCCGCGAGGGCGCGCCGGGCCTCGGTGAGGGCGGCCGTGGCGAAGGACAGCCGGTCTCGGGCCTCTCCCGGGTGGCGGGCCACGGCGGCCAGGGCGGCCGCGGTGCAGTGCCCGGCGAGGGCGGCGAGGGCGGCCTCGGCGGTGGCGACGCGGGGGGAGAGGGACTGCGCGTCGGCCTCGGCGCGGGCCAGGATGCCGGCCGCGTTGGCTCTGAGGCCGCGCAGCCGGTCGAAGGACTCGGACTCGGCGTCCAGGCGCCGGTTCGCGCTGGTGCAGTGCGAGCAGATCTCGTCCAGGGTCCGGCGGCGGATGTCCTCGTCCTCGTAGGGCGCGTCGTCGAGGGCCTGCCGCAGCCGGAAGGCGTCGGCGAGCTCCTCCTTGGCGTAGGCCACGGCCTCGGCGAACGGCCGGGCGGCCTCCTCGCCCAACTGGGCGGCGGCGAAGAGGAGTTCCTCGGCGCTGGTACGGACCGCGTCGTCCGTCCCGACGAGGGCGCGGACGGCCTCCGCGTCGAGTTCGGGCAGCGGCGTCAGCGGCTGCGCGAGGCGGGCGAGGCCGGGCGGGGTGACGGTCGCCGGGGCGTACGGCTGCTCCTGCTCCGCGCGGCGTCTTCGGGAGGTTCGCCGGGCGCACAGGTACAGCCCCAGGAGGCACAGCCCGGCGCCCATGGCGACGGGGAGCCAGACCCTGCGGTGCCCGGGGACGAGGCCTTCGCCGCCGGGGTCCTTGCTGCCGGGGGAGATGGCGGGCGGACGCACCGGTTCGCCCCGGAGGACGGCCCGGTAGCCGTCGGCGGCTCCGATGGCCGCCCCGGCCCAGTCGTGCTGGGCGACGGCGGGCGCGATGGCGGTGTCGGCGACGGCCTTGAGCTGGTCGGCGCGGAAGCCGGAGCGCTTGTCGGCGGAGACGGCGTACTGCTGGCCGTGGGTGGCGACGGCGAGCAGGACCTCGTGCTCGCCGAGGCCGTTGCGGTCGGCGGTGGCGTCCGCCCAGGCGCGCGCCGAGCGGCCGGAGAAGTCGCGGACGTAGGTGACGTAGAGCTGGACGCGCTGGGTGGTGCGCAGCCGTTCGATCGCGGTCGTCACCTGTGCGCGGCGCCGGCCGAGGGCGCCGACGGTGTCGGTGATGCGGCCGCCGGCGTCCAGGTCGAGGGGGGTGTCGGCGCGGGTGGCGGGGGCCGGGAGCAGCAGGGCGCACAGCACGAGGAGGGCGCCGGCGACGGCCCGTCCCGGCGCCCCCTTCCCGTACCGCCTCGAAAGCCGCGTCACACTTGGGAGCGTATGGCGGCAATGCCCGTTCCGCTACTGGGAGCAAGGGGCTGAATACGGAGCGTGCACACGCTCCCGCGTGCGCCCGGCTCACGCCCCGCGGGCGGGCCGCACCGGGCGAGCGGGGGTCACACCCGGCGGCGGATCCTGCTCCCGAGCCAGACCAGCGGGTCGTACTTCCGGTCGACGGCACGCTCCTTCAGCGGGATCAGCGCATTGTCGGTGATCTTGATGTGCTCGGGACAGACCTCCGTGCAGCACTTGGTGATGTTGCAGTAGCCGAGCCCGTGCTCCTCCTGCGCGGAGCGCTTGCGGTCCAGGCCCGCATCGGCGGCCCCGTCCAGCGGGTGCATGTCCAGCTCGGCGACGCGCATCAGGAAGCGGGGGCCGGCGAAGACCGGCTTGTTCTCCTCGTGATCACGCACCACGTGGCAGGTGTTCTGGCACAGGAAGCACTCGATGCACTTGCGGAACTCCTGGGAGCGCTCCACGTCCTCCTGCTGCATCCGGTACTCCCCGGGCCCGAGCCCGGCCGGCGGGACGAACGAGGGGACCTCGCGCGCCTTGGCGTAATTGAAGGACACGTCCGTCACCAGGTCCCGCACCACGGGGAACGCCCGCATCGGGGTGACCACGACGGGCTCGTCCGGGTCGAGCAGCGACATCCGCGTCATGCACATCAGCCGCGGCCGCCCGTTGATCTCCGCGCTGCACGAGCCGCACTTGCCCGCCTTGCAGTTCCACCGCACGGCGAGATCGGCGGCCTCGGTGGCCTGGAGCCGGTGGATGATGTCGAGGACGACCTCGCCCTCGTTGACGGTCACGGTGTAGTCGACGAGGGAGCCGCCGTCCGCGTCGCCCCGCCACACCTTGAAGTGGGCCTCGTAACTCAAGAGGTCAGCTCCTCGTCCGTCAGGTACTTCACCAGCTCCTCCTTGTCGAAGAGCGCGAGCAGGTCGTCACGGATGGGCGGCATGGCGCGCCGCTCCAGGCGCACCCGGCCCAGCAGCGGATCCGCGCCCGGCTCCGTGCTGTCCCCGTTCAGCCGGCACACGAGGTTCAGCCGGCGCCACCGCCGGTCCATCGCCGGGTGGTCGTCGCGGGTGTGGCCGCCGCGGCTCTCGGTGCGCTCCAGCGCCGCCCGGGCCACGCACTCGCTGACCAGCAGCATGTTCCGCAGGTCGAGCGCGAGGTGCCAGCCGGGGTTGAACTGGCGGTGGCCCTCCACGCCGGCCCGCCGGGAGCGGGCCCGCAGCTCGGTCAGCCAGCGCAGCGCCTCCTCCATCTCCGGGCCCTTGCGGATGATGCCGACCAGGTCGTTCATGGCCTGCTGGAGCTCCTGGTGCAGGGCGTACGGGTTCTCGGCCGGCCCCTGGGGGGCCGCCGGGTCCTCGCCCTCCGCGCTGAACGGGCGCAGGGCCTCCGCCTCCGCCGCCTCGATGTCGGCGTCGGAGACCACGGGCCGGCCGGCGCCGGGGAAGGAGGCGGCGTGCTCGGCCGCGTACAGGCCCGCCCGGCGGCCGAAGACCAGCAGGTCGGAGAGGGAGTTGCCGCCCAGCCGGTTGGAGCCGTGCATCCCGCCCGCGACCTCGCCCGCGGCGAACAGGCCGGGCACGCCCACCGCCGCCGCCGTGTCGGGGTCGACGTCCACCCCGCCCATCACGTAGTGGCAGGTGGGGCCGACCTCCATCGGCTCCGCCGTGATGTCGACGTCCGCCAGCTCCTTGAACTGGTGGTGCATGGAGGGCAGTTTGCGCTTGATGTCCTCGGCGGGCAGCCGGGTGGAGACGTCGAGGAAGACGCCCCCGTGCGGGGAGCCGCGGCCCGCCTTGACCTCGGAGTTGATGGCGCGCGCCACCTCGTCGCGCGGGAGCAGCTCGGGCGGGCGGCGGTTGTTGTCGGGGTCCTGGTACCAGCGGTCGCCCTCGGCCTCGGACTCGGCGTACTTCTCCTTGAAGACGTCCGGGACGTAGTCGAACATGAACCGCTTGCCGTCGCTGTTGCGCAGCACCCCGCCGTCGCCGCGGACGGACTCGGTGACGAGGATGCCCTTGACGGACGGCGGCCAGACCATGCCGGTCGGGTGGAACTGCACGAACTCCATGTTGATCAGGGACGCCCCGGCGAGCAGCGCGAGCGCGTGCCCGTCGCCGGTGTACTCCCAGGAGTTGGACGTCACCTTGAACGACTTGCCGATCCCGCCGGTCGCCAGCACGACGGCCGGCGACTCCATGGCGAAGAACCGGCCGGACTCGCGGTCGTAGCCGAAGACGCCCGCGATGCGGTCGCCGTCCTTGAGCAGGCGCGTGACCGTGCACTCCTGGAAGACCTTCAGCCGGGCCTCGTAGTCGCCGAACTCGCGGTGGTCCTCCTGCTGCAGCGAGACGATCTTCTGCTGGAGGGTGCGGATCAGCTCCAGGCCCGTGCGGTCGCCGACGTGCGCCAGCCGCGGGTACTCGTGGCCGCCGAAGTTCCGCTGCGAGATCCTCCCGTCCCGGGTGCGGTCGAAGACGGCGCCCCAGGTCTCCAGCTCCCAGACCCGGTCGGGGGCCTCGCGGGCGTGCAGCTCGGCCATCCGCCAGTGATTGAGGAATTTGCCGCCGCGCAGGGTGTCGCGGAAGTGGACCTGCCAGTTGTCGCCCTCGTTGACGTTGCCCATGCTGGCGGCGATGCCGCCCTCCGCCATCACGGTGTGGGCCTTGCCGAAGAGCGACTTGCAGATCACGGCACAGCGCATGCCCCGCTCACGGGCCTCGATGGCGGCGCGCAGCCCGGCGCCCCCGGCACCGACCACGACGACGTCCCAGGCTTGTCGGGCCGTACGCGACATCAGAAAGCACCTCTCCCTTGTGCTGTGAACGTGAACGTGTGCCGTTGCAGACCGGATCGTCCGCCGGGCCGCCTAGAAGAAGCGCGGGTCGTCGAAGACGCCACTGGCCACCAGGTAGACGTAGAAGTCGGCGACCGCCACGCTGATCAGCGAGGCCCAGGCGAGCTGCATGTGGCGGGCGTTGAGCGCGCTGACCCAGCCCCACATGCGATAGCGCACGGGGTGCTTGGAGAAGGTGCGGATCCGGCCGCCGACGATGTGCCGGCACGAGTGGCAGGAGAGGGTGTACGCCCAGATCAGAACGATGTTGGCGAGAAGGACGAGGGTGCCGAGGCCCATGTGACCCCACTCGCCCCGCGGATTGCGGAAGCCGAGCACCGCGTCGTAGGTGAGGATGCCCGCGACGATCACCGCGAAGTAGAAGAAGTAGCGGTGGATGTTCTGCAGGACCAGCGGGAAGCGCGTCTCGCCGGAGTACTTGCGGTGCGGCTCGGCGACGGCGCAGGCCGGGGGCGAGGCCCAGAAGCCGCGGTAGTACGCCTTGCGGTAGTAGTAGCAGGTCAGCCGGAAGCCGAGCGGGAAGATCAGGATCAGCAGGGCCGGCGACAGGCTCCACCAGGAGCCGAAGACCTCCCAGTCCGCGCCGTCCTTCATCGGGACGCAGTTCTCCGCGATGCAGGGCGAGTAGAACGGGGAGACGTAGGGCGCCGCGTAGTAGTCGTCGCCCGCGAAGGCCCGCCAGGTCGAGTAGACGACGAAGGCGAACAGGCCGGCCGCGGTGGCGGCGGGCTGCAGCCACCAGCGGTCGGCGCGCAGGTGGCGGGCGGGGATCGTGGCGCGCGAGGGGTGATGGACCCCGCCTTGGGCGGGCACCCCGGCGGAGGTCGCGGATCGGGGGTCGGTACCAGTGGCCAAGAGGGACTCCGGGGAGGAGCGGAAGGGGGTGGGTCGGTTGCTGCCGCGCTGCCCGGCCCCGTCAGGGAGCGTGCCGGTCCCGGGCGCCGAGCCCCTCCTCGTCCGCGCCCTTCCACAAGGACGCGTCGTACGGGGCGTCGGGGATCGGCACCGGCTCGGGGCGCGGCCGCTCCGCGGGGTGGACGTCGCGCAGAAGGGTGACGCTCTCGCGCAGGTGGGCGGCGTCCGTGCGCACCCGGCGCAGTTCGAGGTCCTGGCTGCCCAGGTGCTTCTCCAGCCGTGCGAGCGCCCGGCCGAGATCGTCCAGGCAGCGCTGGACCGCGGTCACTTCGTCTTGCAGGGACATGTCTGACCCTCACTTCCGCTGTCGGCGGTTGCGGGTGGCGACGGTGATGCGACTGAGAGTGTCGCGCGTCACACCCCTCCGGGGGAAGATAGCGATCGCGCCTTCGCCGGAACGGGTGCGGCGCGCGCCGGGACGCTGCAGAAACGTTCGTTCATGGTGCGTCCACCCGTGGGCGGGGGCTGCGGAATCGTTCGTCCACGCGGGTGGCGTACACCCGGGCGGCGCCGTGTCGGCGCGCAGCCGGACCGACTGTCGCATTCAGTGGTGAGCAGTAGATGCGATCAACGGCGCATTACGCCGAAGGAGCCCGGCGACCGAGTCCGGCGGAGGTGGCACCACCCATGGCCTTTAACCGATCTCTGCGGCGCGTGGGGCCTTCCCGGCCCGGGCGATCCCTCCGGCCCGTGCCGTCCATCCGGGCGCTCCGGTCCCGTACGCGGCGCGGTGCCGTCCTGCTCTCCGCCGGGATCCTGCTCACCGGCTGCGGCCTCGACCAGGACGGCGACGGCGTCGTCACCCCGCAGGACATCGCGGTCGCGCCGCGGGCCAAGGTCGCCGACGGCGGCACCCTCACCTGGGCGGTCGACACCCTGCCCAGCACCCTCAACACCTTCCAGACGGACGCCGACGCCACCACGCAGCGGGTCGCCGCGGCCGTCCTGCCCGCCCTGTTCACCACCGACGGGCGCGGCCGCCCGCAGCGCAACGCCGACTACCTGCGCTCGGCCGAGGTCGTCCAGCGCGAGCCCCACCAGGTCGTCGTCTACAAGCTCAACCCGAAGGCCGTCTGGAGCGACGGCAAGGCCCTCACCGCCGCCGACTTCGAGGCCCAGTGGAAGGCCCTGCGCGGCAAGGACAGCGCCTACTGGACGGCCCGCAACGCCGGCTACGACCGCATCGACCGGGTCGAGCGGGGTGCCGACGACCAGGAGGTCAAGGTCACCTTCGCCCGCAGCTGCGCCGACTGGCCCGCCCTGTTCACCCCGCTCTACCCGAAGGCCGTCATGAGCAGCGCGGACGGCTTCAACGACGGCGCCCGCAACGAACTCGCGCTCTCCGCCGGGCCCTTCCGGATCGCCGGGCGTGACAAACAGCAGGGCACCCTCACCCTCGCCCGCGACCCCAAGTGGTGGGGCGACCCGGCCAAGTTGGACCGGCTCGTGCTGCGGACGGTGCCGCGCGCCGAGCGGGCCGAGGCGCTGGCGGCCGGCAAGCTCGACCTCGCCGACGTCAGCGCCGCCGACGCCCGCCGCATCACGGACGCGAACAAGCCCGCGAAGCAGGACAAGGGCGATAAGCCGCCTGCCGCCGCGGCCCCGCGCTCCCCCGCCCTGCGCGGCGTCGTCGTCCGCAAATCCCTGGAGCCCGGGTACACCCAGCTCGCCCTCAACGGCGCGAGCGGCCCGCTCGCCGACGAGCGCGTCCGCCGGGCCGTCGCCCGCGCCATCGACCGCCGGGCCCTCGCCAAATCCGTCCTGGGACCGCTGGGCCTGCCCACCGAGCCGCTCGGCAGCCACCTCTTCCTCGCCGGGCAGGAGGGCTACGAGGACAACAGCGACGCCATCGGCGGCCCCGACCCCAAGGCCGCCCAGGCCCTCCTCGCGGACGCCGGCTGGGAGCAGGGCCGCGCCGACGGCCGCAGGACGGCGGCGGGGGCGGACGGAGCCGACGACCGCTCCGGTACGCCCGGCAGGACCGTCGAACTGCGGCCCGGCCCCCAGGCCGGGCCCGACCCCGCCGACGAGGACGAGGACGGGACGGAGGACGGCGCCGACGACTCCGAGGACGGGGGTGACCTCGAGAACGGCGGCGACGACGGCTCCTGGCCCGACGACAAGCGCACCGCCCGCGACGGCGGCGGCAAGGCGGCCGCGGCCCCGGTCCGCATGAAGAACGGCAAGAAGCTCACCCTCCGCTTCGTCGTGCCGGTGAGCGCCGGGACCGAGTCCCTGCGGTCCGTCGCCGACCACATCGCCCGGCGGCTCGACGCGGTCGGCATCGCCACCGAGATGACCAAGGTCGGGGACGTCGGCTTCTTCAAGGACCACATCGCCGCCGGCAGCTACGACCTCGCCCTCTACTCCTGGCCCGCCACCGCCTTCCCCGCGACCGACGCCCGCCCGCTCTTCGCCAAGCCGCAGCCCGCCGCGGACGGCTCCCTGGTGGTGGAGCAGAACTACACCCGGGTCGGCACCGACCGCATCGACCAGCTCTTCGACCAGGCCTCCACCGAACTCGACGCGGAAGCCTCCCGCGACCTCGCCGGCCGCGCGGACGCCCGCATCTGGGCCCTGGCGGGCTCGATCCCCCTATACCAGCGCCCCCAGCTGGTGGGCGCCCGCAAGACGGTCGTCAACGCGGGCGCGTTCGGGCTGGGGGCGCCGCGGTACCAGGACATCGGGTTCCGGAGGTGAGGGGTCGGGTGGACGGCCCCTGGGTGGGGCCACGTCAGAGCAGGTGATCGGCCTTCCCGGCCTTGATGTCACGGATGAGCGCGCGCAGGGCGTCGCGGGTGTCGGTGATGGGGTGGTCCTCGGCGCCGCTGACGGCGATGTAGGCGTTGCCTTCGGCGTCGGTGCCTATGCGGAAACATGCGTTCCCGTCGCCGCAGAACGGGTCTTCCCAGTTGACGTGGCGCATGGGTGCCTCCCTTTGAATAGGAGCCGCGCCGTCGGGGCGCGGGTCAGAACAGGCTGGCAGCAGGGGGAGGAGTTGGGCACTCGGCTCAGCGCGGGACGGTGGGTGGTTGCTCATCCGGCTGCGGGTTGGGGGGGCGGGGCCCGTTGGAGCCCAGAAATCAACCGGCCTGGCCCGTAGGACGGTGGATGAATGCCCCAGGCTGGCACCTGCAGGTATCTGTAGCCCCAGCAGTGCCCCCGAGCCTCACAGGCCCCCGACCTGGCCCGGAACGACGGCGGGTGGTGGCCCTGGCGGCGGATAACTGGCCGCTGCCAGCCTGTCTTGACGCCCGCCCCCACCACCCGCAACCCGACCCGAGAGCCGAGCCCGTCAGAGCAGGTGGTCGGCCTTGCCCGCCTTGATGTCGCGGATCAGTGCACGCAGGGCGTCGCGGGTGTCGGTGACATAGTGATCCTCGGCCCCGGATACGGCTATGTAGGCGTTCCCGGCGGCGTCGGTGCCGACACGGAAGCAATTCGCCCCCTCACCGCAGAAGGCCTCTTCCCAAGTAATCATTGGCATACGGCGTTCCCTAGAGCTGGTGGACGATATCGCGGATGAAGTCGCGTGACGGCTCTGGTGCGAGCGTCACCGCCTCCAACTGCTCCAGCTGGGTACGGTACTTCCTGAGCTGCATCTCCGAATCGAGGAAATCCGGACCGTGAGAGCAGTCGAGTTCGGCCACGTCGAGTTGAGGAACCAGGGCCTCGGCGTAGATGACCGAGTGACCAGCTCCGGGGAAGCCGCCGCTTCGGAACGGGATGACCCGCAGCGTCACGTTGTCGCGGCGGCTTGCGTCGAGGAGGTGAGCGAGCTGCAGGCGCGACACCTTTCGGCCGCCGAACTCCATGCGCAGCGCCGCTTCATGGACGATCACGTCGACCTGGGGCGGCTTCGCTTTGTCGAGGACTTGCGCCCTGTCCATGCGGTGGGCTACCCGGGCTTCGATCTCGGCCTCGGGAAGGCGCGGCACAACATGCTCGAACAGCGCACGAGCGTGGTCTTCGATCTGGAGCAGTCCGGGAAGGTGCACGGTCAATGCGATCCGCAGCCGGGTGGCATGCCATTCCATCTCCGCGATATCCAGAAACGCGGCGGGCAACGCCCCACGATAGGACTCCCACCAACCCTTCCCGCGCTCCGCTGCCATCGAGGCCAGCGCCTCGATCAACTCCGTGTCGGTGCAGCCGTAGTTGCTGGCCAGGGCGCGTACCCGGTCGGCGCTGATGCCTGATCGCCCCGATTCCATGTTCGGCACGTTCGTGCGGGGCACGCCCAGCAGACCGGCCGCGAACTCAGTGGTCATTCCCGCGGCGATGCGCATCTTCCGCAGCTCGGTGCCGAGCCGCTTCTGACGCGCTGTTGGCGTGCTCCTAGGAGGCATGCGTTCTCCCTGCTCCGGACTTGCCGACGTCGGGAGCAGTCTGCCCGCGTCGCGATCGCCAGGTCCACTGAAGGGTGATGACCCCGCGAGACCGTAGTACACGTACTCCACTCTGCCCTACAGTCGGTACCGCACCGCACACGCAACGGCGTTCCAGCCGGAAGCGCATCGCGCGAGCATGCCCGCGCCCTCCTGCCCTGGGAGGGGCGTGCCCGCGTCAGGGAGACAGGCCACCGGCTCAGCGCCGCACCGCAGGACCCACACCTCACACCCCTCCCAGGAGCCCCCGCATGCCCTCCACCGGACCCGACCGCCCCCTCTGCCCCCTCATCACCCCCACCCCGCCCATTCCCTCCACCCTCGCCTCAACCCACCGCCCCGCCTACATCCCCCGCTCCGCCGACCCCTCCGCCCTCGCGTACAGCTTCACCGTTCCCGGTGATCCCCGGTCCGCCGCCGTCGTCCGGGCGACCGTCCGCAGCGTCCTGCGTACCCACGGGCTCACCGCGATCGAAGAGCCCGCCCTCTCCGTGGCCGGAGAGCTCGTCGCCTGCGCGACACGGTTCGCGCCCGGGCAGGACCTCTACCACTCCCTGCGCTGGCAGGAGGGCGCGCTCAGGATCGTCAACTGGGACGCCCACCACGCCCACTCCGACACCCGCCAGGCCGCCCACTGCACCGCCTGCCGCAAGCGCACCCTGCTACTGCTCGCCGCCGTCGTGCACGAGTGCCGGGGGACCTGGGGCATCAGCAAGCCCGGGTCGACCACCGAGGGGACCCGCATCTGGGCCAGCCTCCCGCTCGGCGGCGGGGCTTGACCCCCGGACCCCGGCCCCGCCTCAGTACAGACTCATCAACGCCTCCACCGCGTCCGGTGCCGGGAACTCCCCGTCCGGCAGGGCGAGCTCGAACCAGACCGTCTTGCCGTGGGGGGTGCGGCGGCTGCCCCAGGCCGCGCTCAGCAGGCCGACGAGCTGCAGGCCGCGGCCGCCCTCGTCGGTGTCGCGGGCGCGCCGGCGCCGGGGCTGGACCAGGCCGCCGTCCCAGACCTCGCACACCAGGGTGCGGTCCAGGAGGAGCCGGAGCCGGATCTCGCCCTCGCCGTAGCGGAGGGCGTTGGTGACGAGCTCGCTGACCAGCAGCTCGGTCGTGTCGACGAGGCTTTCCAGGCCCCACAGGGGGAGCTGTTCGCGGGCGAGTTCGCGGGCGCGGGCGACCGAGCGGGGTTCGGCGGGCAGCGTCCAGTCGCCGACGTGCTCGGCCGGCAGGCCGCGCAGGCGGGCCATGAGGAGGGCGATGTCGTCCTCGCCGTGGTGAGTGTCGAGCGCGCCGAGGACGTGCTCGCAGACCTCTTCGAGGGGGCGGGCGGGGCCGGTGAGGGCATCCTGGAAGGCCTCCAGGCCCTCGTCCAGGGCGTGCTCGCGGGATTCGACGAGGCCGTCGGTGTAGAGGGCGAGCAGCGCGCCGTCGGGCAGGTCGACGACGGTTTCCTCGAAGAGCTCGCCGCCGACGCCGAGCGGCATGCCGGGCGGGACGTCGAGCAGCTCGGCGGGGAGTCCGGCCTTGACCAGGACGGGCGGCAGGTGGCCGGCGTTGGCGATGGTGCAGCGCCGGGTGACGGGGTCGTAGACGGCGTAGACGCAGGTGGCGAGGTAGACCTCGGAGAGGTCGGCGGCGCGCACCCCGCCCCGTACGCCGCGGGTGGAGGACTGCTTGCCGCCAGGGCGGCCGAGCCCGTGGGCGATCTCGTCGAGGGCGGAGAGCACCTCGGCGGGTTCGAGGTCGAGCATGGCCAGGGTGCGGACGGCCGTGCGCAGCTCGCCCATGGCGACGGCCGCGCGCAGGCCGCGGCCCATGACGTCGCCGACGACGAGGGCGGTGCGGTGCCCGGGCAGTTCGATGACGTCGAACCAGTCGCCGCCGACCTCGGTGGCCGCGTTGGCGGGCAGGTAGCGGCAGGCGATCTCCAGGCCGGCGGCCTCGGGGTCGCCGGGGGGCAGGAGGCTGCGCTGGAGGATGACGGCGCGCTCGTGTTCGCGCCGGTACAGGCGGGCGTTGTCGATGCAGACGGCGGCGCGGGCGGCCAGCTCGACTGCGAGGGCGGTGTCGCGTTCGCCGAAGGGCTCGCTGCCCTTAGTGCGGGAGAACTGCGCGAGCCCCACCACGGTGTCGCGGGCGACCATCGGCACGGCGAGCGTGGACTGCACGACGGCGCCGAGCTCGGGGCCGTCCTCGCCCTCCCGGCGCGGGATGAACTGCACCTGCGCGGTGCGCAGCGCGGCGGCGCACGGCGAGTGGAAGGGGTAGCGGTGCACCTCGCCGACCTGGACGGGCTTCTCGCCGCCGGCCAGGGGCGCGCCGGAGACCGCGCTGGCGTAGGCGACGCGGCGCAGCTCGGCGCTGCCGTCGGCGAGCCCGGGCGGGGCCTCGTCGCCGGCGAGCAGGCCCTGGTAGAGGTCCACGGAGGCGAGGTCGCAGAACTGGGGGACGGCGACGTCCAGCAGTTCGCGGGCGGTGGTCTCCAGGTCCAGGGAGTTGCCGATGCGGGCCCCGGCCTCGTTGAGCAGGGCCAGGTTGCGGCGGACGCCGGCGGCTTCGCGCTCGGCGCGGCGGCGCCGGGTGACGTCGGTGGCGAGCGCGGCGACGCCGATGGGCCGCCCGCTGCCGCTGTGCAGCCGGTAGAGCGAGACCGACCAGCGGCGGCGTTCGCTGTGCCCGGGCACGGGCCCGACGAGCTGGATGTCCGACACCGGCTTTCCGGTGTCGAGGACTTGGCGCAGGGCGGCGGTGAGCCGCTCGGCCTCGCCGCGGGGCAGGAAGTCGTGCGGGGTGCGGCCGCGGTGCCAGTCGGCGGGCCGGCCGAAGGCCTGAGCGAAGCTCTCGTTGACGCGCAGCAGCGTGAGGTCGGTGCCGAAGAAGAAGAATCCCAGGGGAGATTGGCCGAAAACGGCTTCGGAGGCCGCGATGTCGGTCTCTATTCCGCGCAGGGCCCGGACGTCCACGGCGACGCAGAGCGCGGCGCGCTCCCCGCGCTCGTTCTGCGTGGGCATCACGTAGATCTCGGCGAGCCCGGACTGCTCGGCGGCGGTCCTGCCGGCGGCGGACGCTCCGTCACCGGCCCCCGGCCCGCCGACCGCTCCGGGCTGCCGGCCGCCGCGCTGATACGGGATCAGGCCCGTCCACTCGCGCCCGTCGAGGCCGCCCTCGCCGAGGAAGGGGGCGGACGGGTGCGGGCGGCCGTGCCCGTCGGCCGGGGCCAGCACCTCCAGCGGGTCCTTGCCGACGGCGTGCCGTGCCGCTATTCCGAAGAGCTCGGCCGCGCGCTCGCTCCACTGCTCGATCCGCCCGTCGGGCCCGAGGGAGAAGGAGGCGACGCGGATGTAGTCGTAGAGGGATCCGGGCGGGTTGTTCTGCCACATCTCCGTGGCGCGCGATCCCTGCGCCGTACCACCCGCCGCACCCGCTGGCTTTTCGCTCACGTGCCCGTCCCCTCCGGCTCATGTGCTCGCACCGGCATCAGAAGGCCGAGTATCCAGCACAGGGGGCCTTCGGAACACGGACTTCACGATCACAGCACGGTCTCAACCCGCTACGAGTCCTTTCCCCGGTCAGTGGCCGGGCAGGCTCAGTTCGAACCACACGGTCTTGCCCGTGTTCCCCCGTCGCGTTCCCCAGCGGCGGGAGGCGCATGCCACGAGCTGCAGCCCGCGTCCGCCCTCGTCGTCGGGGTCGGCCACGCGCTCGCGGGGCGGGTCGGGGAGGGGGTCGGAGACCTCCACCAGAAGGGTGGGGCCCGCGTGGGAGTACATCCGTACTCCGATCGGTCCGCTCGCGTATCTCAGGGAGTTGGTGACGAGCTCGCTGACCAGCAGCACCGTCACGTCGGTGACGCCTTCCATGCCCCAGTCCTGCAGGGTGTCGCGGACGAGGGTGCGCGCCTTGCGGACGGCGCCGGGCTCGGCAGGGAAGCTCCATTCGGCAAAGCCGGGTGTCGACGCCAAGGTCCCCGCGCTGTCGTTCACGCCGACCACTTCCCAGACCGCTGCGGCCCCGCCGGGTTTACCCGGTTCGGGGTGAATAATCAGCACATACCCGGTATGAGGGGCCGACTATCTTCTTCTGCGGTCCGAGGTCGCCGCACGTGCGGCAGATGGCGTAGCCGGCTGCGCGCGGCTCGTCCGTGCGCGCGGGGGGCGGGCGCGGAAGGGCCCGCTCACGGCGCCGCGCGCCGCAGCAGCCCCGCGGCGAGCGCCACGGCGGGGCGGTCCTGGTCGAGCCAGTCGACCTCGTCCAGCTCGTCGGGGGCGAGCCAGCGCAGCTCGTCGTGGTCCTGGAGGGGGCGGGCCTCGCCCGCGAGCAGCCTGGCCGTCCAGACGTGCAGCACGTACGGCGGGCGCAGCGGCCACTCGCCCGCGACGCGCTCCAGCGGCTCGGCCTCCACGCCGAGCTCCTCGCGCAGCTCCCGGACGAGCGCCTGCTCGGCGCTCTCGCCGGGCTCCAGCTTGCCGCCGGGCAGCTCCCAGCGGCCGGCGAGCTCGGGCGGAGCGCTCCGCCTCGCGGCGAGCAGGCGCCCTCCGTCGAACAGGGCTGCGCCCACCACTACGCGTACGGTCGTCATGGGCCCTCAGCGTACGGGCCGTGCGGACGGCCGTGACCTACGGGCCCGGTGCGTCCCGGTGCCGCAGGAACCCTCCGTCGCAGCCGGGCGGCATGTCCGTGGGCCGAGCGGACGGCCCCCGGGCCCGTTACGACGCTGCCCGCCCCACCCGTTCGACTATGTAGAGCCGGCGACGGCCGCCGTCGCCGTCCAGCCGGCCGACGACCTTCTCGGCCTCGGTCCGCGTGGCGTACCGCCCCACGCGGTAGCGGTTGCCGTTCTCGTCCTGGCGGATCACCAGCCATGGCAGGACCGGTCCGCTGTCTGTCATCGCCCCTGCCCTTCCGCCGCGGTGAGCGCCCGCGCACGCCCCTTGGCCATTCCCGGAGAAACCGCAGTACGCATATGCCCGAGCGTACGCCCGACCTTTACGCAGCGGATACGGTTTTTTACGAAGAGGCACGCATTCGGCCACCGGCGCCCGGGGCACGGATGCGAGAAGGGGCGGCCGAAGACCCTCGCGGGCCCTCGGCCGCCCCTGCGCGGCACTGGAGATCTACCGGACTACGACTTCGCCATGGAGGGCTCGGAGCGCTCCTCCGGGTCGTCGGAGGCCTCGGCGGCCTCGGCGGCCTCGGCGGCGGCCATCTCCTTCTCGGTCTCGACGAGGGTCGGGTTGCGCCAGGCGCTGCGGACGCCCCAGAAGTAGAACGCGAGCGCGATCAGGGCGACGACGACGATGTCCCAGCCCTGGGCCAGGTAGCCCTGGCCGCCGAACTCGGTGCCGCCGGCCCACGAGACGAAGGCCATGACGAGCAGGTAGGCGACCATCCAGGCGCCGGCCTTCAGGTGCGGCTTGAGCTCGGCCCACGGCTTGCGCAGCTCGTACCAGGCCCAGATCGGCAGACCGATGGCCATGATGAAGATGACCTTGCCGGTCAGCGGCCAGCGGGCCCAGTACATGACCAGGGAGCCGAAGATCATCGCGATGGGCGCGATGACCGGCATGGCCTTGAGCTTGACCGGGCGCTTCATGCCGGGCGCGATGCGGCGCAGCGACATCACGGCGACGGGGCCGGTGATGTACGAGATGACGGTGGCGACACCGACGATCTCGGCGATCGAGCCCCAGCCGCGGAAGACGGCGAGGAAGACGAAGGAGATCGCCAGGTTGAGCAGCAGGGCCGGCTTGGGCACACCGGTCTTGGGGTCGACCTTGCCGAAGATCTTCGGCAGGTGGCCGTTCTCCTGGACGCCGTTGATCATGCGGGAGGTGGTGGCCGCGTAGATCATGCCGGTGCCGGAGGGCGAGACGAAGGCGTCCGCGTAGAGCAGCAGCGCGAGCCAGTTCAGGCCCCAGGCCACGGACAGGTCGGCGAGCGGGGACTTGTAGGCCAGGGAGTTCCAGCCGCCGGAGAGGTCCGCCGCGGGGACGGCCATCAGGAAGGCGACCTGCAGGGCCAGGTAGATCACCAGGGCGATCAGGATGGAGCCGATGACGGCCTTCGGCAGCGACTTGCCGGGGTTGCGGGCCTCGGCGGCCATGTTGAGCGGCGACTGGAAGCCGTTGAAGGCCCAGACGATGCCCGCGACGGCGACGGCGCTGAAGACGGCGCTCCAGCCGTTCGGGGCGAAGCCGCCGTGGTCCGTGACGTTGCTGGTGTCGAAGTGCGCGAAGATCAGCGCGCCGGCGGTGAGCGCGGGCACGACGACCTTGAACACGGTGATCGCGTTGTTCGTCTTGGCGAACAGGGTGATCGCGAACCAGTTCAGGAAGAAGTAGAAGACCAGCAGCACGCTCGCGAGCGCGATGCCGGTGCCCGTGAGCTCCTTGCCGTCGAAGAGGTTCTTGGCCCAGCCGAAGTCCCACGAGCTCATGTACTGGATCGAGGCGGTCGCCTCACCCGGGATCACCGAGACGATGGCGATCCAGTTCGCCCACGCGGCCATGTACCCGGCCAGCGAGCCGTGCGAGTACTGGCCGTAGCGCACCATGCCGCCGGCCTTGGGGAACATCGAGCCGAGCTCGGTGTAGGTGAGGGCGATGGTCAGCGCCACGATGGCGCCGATGACCCAGGCGAAGATGGCAGCCGGGCCGGCCAGTACGGCGGCACGCTCGGCGCCGAAAAGCCAGCCGGAGCCGATGATCGACCCGAGACCGACGGCCGTCAGGGCCGTCGTGCCCAGGGTCCGGCGGTAATTCGAGTGGGAACCCTGTTCGGTACTCAAGCTCCGGATCTCCTTTTCTCTCTACTCCCCCACGCAGGACACAAACCGCGCCATCGTACGAGCGTTTTGGACGACCGGATTCCGCGAAACGCCCCTGACCTGGGCGTATGTGAGTTTTGCAACACAAAAAATGACCCGATTACATCGGGTCATAATGGGACAAATCGTGCACTACTTACCCGCGAGTAAAGAGCGCTCGGCGGGGCCCGGACACGCCGAAGACGGCACCGGTGCAGGCAGTTCACCCCGGCGCCGTCTTCACGTCATGGTCACTTCACCGGAAGGTGGTATGCGACGCGGTAGCGGTCGGCCAGGACGACGATCTCGGCCGTCTCCACCGGGCAGCCCCCCGCGAAGTACGTACGCGTGACGACCACGACGCAGTGGCCGGGGACGCCACCGAGCGCCAGGACCTCCTCCGCGAGCCCGGGCCGGGCGCCGACCTCCTCCGCGACGTTGTCCACGACGAGGTCGATGGCGGCCATCCGCTCGACCACGCCGCGGCCCGCCAGCGGCCCCTCCTCGGGGAGCATCACCGGCGTCCGCCCGGTGACGGACAGGGGCTCCCAGGAGGTGGAGAGCATGACGGGCTCGCCCTGCGCCCGGAAGACGTAGTCGGTGCGCATGGTGCGGTCGCCCTTGGCGATGCGCAGGCGGCGGGCCACGGCGGCGTCGGCCAGGACCTGCTCGCTGCGCGACTCCCAGGTGCCCTTGACCCGGCTGTCCGCCTGCTCCTGGCGGAAGGGCGTCGACTCGCCGGCGGGGCGGTACCCCGTGCGGACGAGGGTGCGCGGAACGGGCTGCTCGCGCACATAGGTGCCGGAACCGGACCGGCCCTCCACCAGGCCCTCCGCCATCAGCACCTTGCGGGCCTCCAGGGCCACGGTGTCCGAGACGCCGTACTGCTCGCGGATGCGCGCCTGGGACGGCAGCCGGGTATGCGGCGGCAACTCACCGGCGACGATCTTCTGACGCAGATCGCCGGCCACTCGAAGGTACGCGGGCTGGTCACCGAAGGCCACGGCCACTCCCAACAGGTTGACAGTCCGCAACAGCTTGGCAACCCTCGGTTGCTGTCCGCAACTCAAGGCCATTGATTCACTAGATGTAGTGAATTGCAGCTCAGGGACGCTTAGTTGGCAGTAGCACCCACACGTGCGGTGAGAACCACCCCCGGCACATCCGCAAATATGCACCGGGCGATGCATACCCAGCCCACGCGCCGCAAACACGCTCCGTTACGGAAGAGAGTGACGGCGGGTCCGCCGCCGCCCTGGCCGGTTCCCGCTGGTCCGTTGGTGGGCAAAGCGGCCCGCACGCGCTTGCGCCTGCCGCCCCGCTCCCCCGCGGCGCCGAACAATCGCCCTGGTCAGCGGCGTAACGGAAGCGCCGCGACACACCGAGGGGAACAACCGATGGACAGAGCGGAACACCCGGACCGCAGAGCCCTGCTCGCCGGCGGGCTCGCGGTCGGCGCGATCGCGCTCACGGGGTGCTCGGCGAGGAGCGACGCCCCGTGGGCGGCGGCCGGCCTGGCGCACGAGGTACGGCCGGTCACGCCCGCCGCGGCCTTCGCGCGGCTGATGGACGGCAACAGGCGCTGGGTGAGCGGGCACCTCCACCACCCCGACCGGGATCCGGACCGGCGCGAGTTCGTCGCCCAGGCGCAGGAGCCCTTCGGGTCGGTCCTGTCGTGCATCGACTCCCGCGTCCCGCCCGAGCTCCTCTTCGACACCGGGCTGGGCGACCTGTACGTGATGCGCACGGGCGGGCAGGCGGTCGGCCCGGTGGTCACCGGTTCCGTGGAGTACGGGCCCATGACGAGCGGCACCCCGCTGATCGTGGTCCTCGGGCACCAGCGCTGCGGCGCCGTCGAGGCGGCCTACAAGTCCTTCCGCGACCACAAGCCGCTGCCCGGCAACCTGCAGGCCATCGCAAGGGCACTGCGGCCGGCGTACGAGCGGGCGGTCCGCGAGGGCGGCTCCGACCCGGTCGAAAGCATGGCCCGCGCCCAGGTCCGCCTGACCGCAGCCGACCTCCGCTCCAACCGCGACCTGGCCCCCCTCGTCCGCAAACGCGCCCTCGCCGTGGTCGCCGCCTACTACTCCCTCGACACGGGCAGGGTGGAGGTCCTGGCCGGAGCCCCTTCCCGCTCCTGACCCGCCGGACGGACGGGGGCCCCTTCGATGTCGCTCATGGCCGGCTACCAAAAGACCGGCCGGCCATGAACAGCGAATCGCCGGAATTCCTCCGGCCGGGGGTCGGCGGCCCCTCCGGCCCGAGACGCGGGCCGCTACCGTGAAGCCATGACCGCACTGCCCGACTGGATGCGCCCACCGCGTTTGGAAGGCTGGTTCGCGGAGGACCTGGACCGCCTCCCCGAGGCACCGCGTCACACCGAGCTGATCGATGGAGCGCTTGTCTTCAGGCTGTCGCCGCAGAGGTGGTGGCACGGCCACCTCGTCACCATGCTCACCGTCGCCCTGATGGAACAGGCACCCGCGGACACCAGAGTCGGCCGCGAAATGACCATCAAGCTCGATCAGCGCAACCGGCCTGAGCCGGACCTGCTGGTCACGACGGCCGACTTCAACGGTGACCGGACCTGGTTCGCCCCCGACGAGGTACAACTCGTCATCGAGGTCGTCTCCCCCGAGTCCGCCCACCGCGACCGCACGGTGAAGCTCCGCAAGTACGCCGAGGCCGGCATCCCCCACTACTGGTGCATCGAGGACGAGCACGGCGCACCCGTCGTCCACGTCTACGAGCTCGACGAGCCGACCCGCGCCTACGCGCCCGCCGGCATCTTCCGGGGCTCGCTCCGGCGCCCGGTGCCCTTCGAGGTCAGCCTCGACCTGGACAAGCTCACACCACCTCGGAGCAGCTGAACGCAGAAGGGCCGGGCTCCGCAGAGCCCGGCCCTTCCTGCACGGTCGTCAGACGTTGAAGCGGAACTCCACCACGTCGCCGTCCGCCATCACGTACTCCTTGCCCTCCATGCGGGCCTTGCCGGCCGCGCGGGCGTCGGCCACGGAGCCGGCCGCGACCAGGTCCTCGAAGGAGATGACCTCGGCCTTGATGAAGCCCTTCTGGAAGTCGGTGTGGATGACACCGGCCGCCTCGGGGGCCGTGGCGCCCTTCTTGATCGTCCAGGCGCGGGTCTCCTTGGGACCGGCGGTGAGGTAGGTCTGCAGGCCCAGGGTGTCGAAGCCGACGCGGCCCAGGGTGGCGAGACCGGGCTCGTCCTGGCCCATGGACTGCAGCAGCTCCAGCGCCTCCTCGTCGTCCAGCTCGATGAGCTCGGACTCGATCTTGGCGTTGAGGAAGATGGCCTCGGCCGGGGCGACCAGCGCGCGCTGCTCGTTCTTGAAGTCCTCGTCGACCAGCTCGTCCTCGTCCACGTTGAAGACGTAGAGGAAGGGCTTGGTGGTGAGCAGGTGCAGCTCGTGCAGCAGGTCACCGCGCTCGGTGCCCTTGGTGATGCCCGCGGAGAACAGGGTCTGGCCCGACTCCAGGATCGCCTTCGCCTCCTCGACGGCGGCGAGGACGGCGACCTTCTCCTTCTGGAGGCGCGACTCCTTGGTCAGGCGCGGAACGGCCTTCTCGACCGACTGCAGGTCGGCCAGGATCAGCTCGGTGTTGATCGTCTCGATGTCGTCCTTGGGCGAGACCTTGCCGTCGACGTGGACGACATTCTCGTCCTTGAAGGCGCGGATGACCTGGCAGATCGCGTCGGACTCACGGATGTTCGCGAGGAACTTGTTGCCCAGGCCCTCGCCCTCGGAGGCGCCGCGGACGATGCCCGCGATGTCGACGAAGTCGACCGTGGCGGGGAGGATCTTCTGCGAGCCGAAGATCTCGGCCAGCTTCTGCAGCCGGGCGTCGGGGACGCCGACGACGCCCACGTTGGGCTCGATGGTGGCGAACGGGTAGTTGGCCGCCAGCACGTCGTTCTTGGTCAGGGCGTTGAACAGGGTCGACTTGCCGACATTGGGCAGACCGACGATTCCGATCGTGAGCGACACGTGGCGACTTCCCGTAGGTTCCAAAGGGTCCGCGGCCCACTGGCGGGCCGGTCATGGCCCACTGCCGGGCCGGTCATCCAGTCTACGGGTCCACTCGTCCGGCGGGCCCGTACGGACTATCAGTCGAACGTACGGCCAAGGTGGCTCAAACCGCGTGTCCAACGCCGGATTCCTCCCGCTTGTCGACCTAGTTTGGTCGGGTGGAGCAACCCAGCACGCGCACGCCCCAGGGCAAGGCCCGCCGCGTCCCTCCCGTGCCGCGGCCCGCGGCCCCCGTGGGGCAGGGCCCGGCCGCCGCCGTCCGCCGGCCCCGCAGCGGGCCGTCCACGCAGCAGCTGCGGGCCCTGGGGCGGCTGCCCGCGCCCCGGCTGACCGGCCTCGGCAGCGGCGTGCTCACCACCGCGTGGATGCTCGGCATCGGCTGGCTGGACTCCCTGGCGGGCGGCTCCTCTGCCTTCTACGGGCTCTTCTTCCTGCTCGCGGGCACCGTGTGCGCGCTGTGGGTGCGGCCGGCCGACCTGATCACCGCGCCCGTCACCGCCCCCATCGCCTTCGCCGTGGGCGCCGTGCCCCTGGCCGGCGGGGGCGACGGTGCGGGCGCCAAGGTCATGGGCCTGGTCACGCTGCTGTCGCTGAACGCGGGCTGGCTCTACGCGGGCACCCTGCTGACCGCCCTGATCGCGCTGGCGCGCAGGATCGTGCTGATCAGGCGGCGGAGACGGGCACGGCTGCGCCGGTCGCAGCGGCAGCAGCCATCGCGGCCCCAACGATCCCCGCGTTGTTCTCCAGCTCCGCAGGCACGATCTCGGCGCTGACGCCCTCGATCAGCGGCAGGAACTTGGCCGCCTTGCGGCTCACGCCGCCGCCGATGACGAACAGCTCGGGCGAGAACAGCATCTCCACGTGGGCCAGGTAGCGCTCCACGCGCCGGGCCCAGTGGTTCCACTTCAGGCCCTCCTCCTCCTTGGCCCGGGTCGAGGCGCGGGTCTCCGCGTCGTGGCCCTGCAGCTCCAGGTGGCCCAGCTCGGTGTTGGCGACGAGCTTGCCGTCGGTGAAGACCGCGCTGCCGATGCCCGTGCCGAAGGTGAGCACGATGACGGTGCCGAGCCGGCCGCGGCCCGCCCCGAAGTGCATTTCGGCCAGGCCGGCGGCGTCGGCGTCGTTCAGCACGGTCACCGGCGCGCCCAGCCGCTCGCCGAGCAGCCCCGCGGCGTCCCGGCCGATCCAGCCCTTGTCGACATTGGCGGCCGTACGCGTCGTACCGCCGACGACCACGCCGGGGAACGTGGCCCCGACCGGCCCGGTGGGCGCGCCGAAGTGCTCCACGACCTGCCGCACGGAGTCCGCGACGGCGTCCGGGGTCGCCGGTTGCGGAGTGAGCACCTTGAAGCGCTCCTGGGTGAGCTCGCCCCGCAGCACGTCGACCGGAGCGCCCTTGATGCCCGATCCGCCGATGTCCACGCCGAATACGTTCATGGCCACCACGCTACGGCGTGGCGGCCATGAATGCAGGGTTCCTGCGCGGTCCGGGGGTCCTCAGGCGGAGTCGCCGCCGACCAGCCCCGCGGCCTCCGAGCGCAGGTCGCGGCGGAGCTCCTTCGGCAGGGAGAAGGTGATGCTCTCCCGGGCGGAGGTGATCGTCTCGACGTCGCCGTAGCCGCGCTCGGCCAGCCAGTCCAGGACGCCCTCGACGAGGATCTCCGGGACGGAGGCGCCCGAGGTCACGCCGACCGTGCCGACGCCTTCCAGCCACGCCTCGTCGATCTCGTCGGCGTAGTCCACCAGGTGGGCGTCCTTGGCGCCGGCGCCCAGGGCGACCTCGACCAGGCGGACGGAGTTGGAGGAGTTCTTCGAGCCGACGACGATCACCAGATCGGCGTCGGCGCCCATCTGCTTGACCGCGATCTGCCGGTTCTGCGTGGCGTAGCAGATGTCGTCGCTCGGCGGCGAGAGGAGGTTGGGGAAGCGGCCCTTGAGGGCGTCGACCGTCTCCATGGTCTCGTCGACCGAGAGCGTGGTCTGGGAGAGCCAGACGACCTTGTCCGGGTCGCGGACCTCGACGTTCGCCACGTCGCCGGGGCCGTCGACCAGGGTGATGTGGTCGGGCGCCTCGCCGCTGGTGCCGATGACCTCCTCGTGGCCCTCGTGGCCGATGAGGAGGATGTCGTAGTCGTCCTTGGCGAAGCGGACGGCTTCCTTGTGGACCTTGGTGACCAGCGGGCAGGTGGCGTCGATGGTGGCGAGCTTGCCGCGCCGGGCCTCCTCGTGGACGACCGGGGCGACGCCGTGCGCGGAGAAGATGACGATGTTGCCCTCGGGCACCTCCTCCGTCTCGTCGACGAAGATCGCGCCCTTCTTCTCCAGGGTCTTCACCACGTACTTGTTGTGGACGATCTCATGACGCACGTAGACGGGGGCGCCGTACTGCTCCAGGGCCTTCTCGACGGCGATCACGGCGCGGTCCACACCCGCGCAGTAGCCACGGGGGGCGGCGAGGAGGACCTTGCGGGCGGTGGGTGCAGTCATGCCGTCCATCGTAAGGGCCCGCGGTGCCGACCGGCGGCGGGCGGCCGGGTGGGGCACGATGACGGAAGCCGCGATTCCGTCACCTCCAGGGGCAGCCCATGACCGCACCCGTGACCCCAGCACCCGGCAGCACCGACGGAAAGCTTCACCGCACCCTCACCTTCCGGGACCTGATCGTCTACGGGATGCTGTTCATCGCCCCCATGGCGCCGGTGGGCATCTTCGGCACGCTGGACGCGAAGTCGCGCGGGGCGGTGGCGCTCGTCTACGTCGTCGCGACCGTCGCGATGGCCTTCACCGCCTTCTCGTACGCGCAGATGGTGCGCGTCGCCCCGCAGGCCGGCTCGGTCTACACGTACGCGCGCGTGGGGCTCGGCGAGGGCCCTGGGTTCATCGCGGGCTGGATGGCGCTGCTGGACTACCTCCTGATCCCCGCGGTGGCCTACCTCTTCTCGGGGATCGCCCTGCACGCGCTGGTGCCGTCGGTGTCGCAGTGGGTGTGGACGGCCGTCGCGGTCGTGGTGACGACCGCCCTGAACCTGGCGGGCGTGCGGACGGCCGCCGTCGTCGGCTTCCTGGTGCTCGCCATGGAGATCGCGGTCCTGCTGGTCTTCGTGGCGTGCGCGGTGTTCGCCCTCGCGGAGCACGGGGCCCGGCGCGGCTGGCTGTCGCCGCTGACCGGGGAGGGCGACTTCGCCATGGGCGCGGTGGTCGCCGCGGTGTCCGTGGCGGTGCTGTCGTACCTGGGCTTCGACGCGATCGCGGCGTTCGCGGAGGAGGCCGCAGGGGGCTCGGAGCGCGTCGCCCGGGCGGTGATGACGTGCCTGGCGGTGGCGGGCGTGCTGTTCATGGTCCAGACGTACCTGGCGGCGCTGCTCGCCCCGATGTCGGCGGCGGAGCTGGCGGCGGACCCGGCCGCGCAGGGCGCGGCGTTCTACGACACGGTGGACTCGGCGACGGGCACGTGGCTGCACGACCTGGTGGCGGTCAGCAAGGCCGTCGGGGCGGCGTTCGCGGCGCTGGCGGGGCAGGCCGCGGCGGGGCGGCTGCTGTTCGCGATGGCACGGGACAGGAGGCTGCCGGGCCTGCTGTCGAAGGTGGACCCGGCCTCGGGCGTGCCCCGGATCGCGTTGCTGGGCGCGGCGGTGGTCAACCTCGTGGCGGCGGTGTGGGCGGCGCGGCGCGACGACGGCCTGGACCGCCTGGTGTCGGTGGTGAACGTGGGTGCGCTGGTGGCCTTCGCGCTGCTGCACCTGTCGGTGATCGGCTGGTTCGCGGTCCGCAGGCGGGGCCGCGAGCTGCGGCCCGTACGGCACGTGGTGATGCCCCTGCTGGGGCTGGCCGTGGTGATCGCGGTGATCGTCGAGGCGTCGGCCACGGCGCAGGCCGTGGGCGCGGTGTGGCTGGCGGCGGGGCTGGGGGTACTGGGGGCGGAGGCGTTCCGCGGGGGTCCGGCGTAGGAACGGTGCGGCGAGGCGCGGTACAGCCACCCTGCGGCGCGGTACGGCACCGCCGGGTTGCACCGCGGTGGTCACTCGCCGCGGCGGCGAAGGTCCGGCGGAATGCCCGTAGGGCGTGACCGTACGTGCCTGGCCCCCGGCCGGTGAGAGCCCACTACGCTCACTCCATGGCCCTCAACACGTCCCCCGACGCCCCGATCCCGGTGGGGCAGGTGTCCCGGCTCATCGGCGGCTGGATCGACCGTCTCGGCGCGGTGTGGGTCGAGGGGCAGATCACCCAGCTCTCCCGCCGCCCGGGTGCCGGTGTCGTCTTCCTGACGCTGCGCGATCCGGCGCACGACATCTCGCTGTCCGTCACCTGCTACCGCGCGGTCTTCGACAAGGTCGCCGACATCGTCTCGGAGGGCGCGCGCGTCGTCGTGCACGCCAAGCCCGAGTGGTACGCCCCGCGCGGTCAGCTCTCGCTGCGGGCGGCGGAGATCCGGCCGGTGGGCGTCGGGGAGCTGCTGGCGCGGCTGGAGCAGCTGAAGAAGTCGCTGGCGGCGGAGGGGCTGTTCGCGGCTGAGCGCAAGCGGCCGCTGCCGTTCCTGCCGCAGCTGATCGGCCTGGTCTGCGGCCGCGCCTCGGCCGCCGAGCGGGACGTCCTGGAGAACGCACGGCACCGCTGGCCCGCCGTCCGCTTCGAGATCCGCAACGTGCCCGTGCAGGGCGTGCACGCGGTGCCGCGCGTCATCGAGGCCGTCGAGGAGCTCGACAAGGCCCCCGGCGTGGACGTGATCATCGTGGCCCGGGGCGGCGGCAGCGTCGAGGACCTGCTGCCGTTCTCCGACGAGCGCCTGGTGCGGACCGTGGCCGCCTGCCGCACGCCGGTGGTCTCCGCGATCGGCCACGAGCCCGACTCCCCCCTGCTGGACCTGGTCGCGGACCTGCGCGCGTCCACGCCGACGGACGCGGCGAAGCGCGTGGTGCCCGACGTCGGCGAGGAGCTGGTCCGGGTCCGGCAGCTGCGCGAGCGCGCCCTGCGCTGCGTCACCGCGCACCTGGACCGCGAGGAGCGCGGGCTGGCGTCGGTGCGGGCCCGCCCGTGCATGCAGCACCCGCAGCGGATGGTGGAGGAGCGCGAGGACCGGATCGACGCGCTGACCGCCCGGGCGCGCCGCACGCTCGGCCACCTGCTGGACCGCGCGGACTCGGAGCTGTCGCACACGCACGCGCGCGTGGTCGCGCTGTCCCCGGCGGCGACGCTGCGCCGGGGCTACGCCGTGCTGCAGCACGCCGACGGCTCGGTGGTGCGGGACGCCGCGGAGGTGACGGCGGAGGAGGAGCTGCGGGCCCGGGTCGCGGAGGGCGAGTTCACGGTGCGGCCCGTTGCGGGGTCCGCTGTCGTACCCCCCGCATAGGCTGGTGGCCATGGCGACGACAACGGATGCGCTGGGGTACGAGCAGGCTCGCGACGAGCTGATCGAGGTCGTGCGCCGCCTGGAGGCGGGCGGCACGACGCTGGAGGAGTCGCTGGCCCTGTGGGAGCGCGGCGAGGAGCTGTCGAAGGTGTGCCGGCGCTGGCTGGAGGGCGCGCGGGCGCGGCTGGACGCGGCGCTGGCCTCCGAGGAGGAGGCCGGGGCGGCGAAGGGTGCCGCGGAGGACGCCGAAGAGGCGCCCTGACGCCTGCCTACGCCTTCTGACCAGGCAATACGTCAGCGAGGACGGGTGAACCCCACCACATCCCCACCCCTTTAGTTGAAGTTTCATCTACTTGTCGTACAGTGGATCCCGTAAGCCCTCCCCCCGGGATCTTCCGTACGCAAGAAGGTGCACTCCCCATGTCCCTCGCCCTCGACGCCGCCGCCCAGGACCTGCTCTTCCGTGAGGCGCACACCGCCAACACCTTCTCCGGCGAGCCGGTGACCGACGAGCAGATCCAGGCCGTCTACGACCTGGTCAAGTACGCCCCGACGGCGTTCAACCAGTCGCCCCTGCGCATCGTGCTGATCCGCTCCGAGGAGGCCCGCGAGCGCCTCGCGCCCCTCATGGCCGAGGGCAACCGCGAGAAGACCCGCACCGCCCCGCTCGTCGCGATCCTCGCCACGGACAACGAGTTCCACGAGGAGCTGCCGGAGCTGTTCCCGCACTTCCCGCAGGCCAAGGACGTCTTCTTCGCCGAGCGCCCGGTCCGCGAGCAGTCCGCCGCGCTCAACGGCTCGCTGCAGGCCGGCTACTTCATCCTCGGCATCCGCGCGGCGGGCCTGGCCGCCGGCCCGATGACGGGCTTCGACTTCGCGGGCGTCCAGAAGGAGTTCCTGGACGGCGACCACACCCCGCTGATGATCGTCAACATCGGCAAGCCGGGCGAGGGCGCCTCGTACCCCCGCTCGCCGCGCCTGCCCTACGAGCAGGTCGTCACGACGGTCTGAACCGTCCGGACAGCCTGAACAGCGGGGACGGTCCCGGACCGTCCCCGCAGCAGCACCGGCCGTCGCGCTCCCTCAGCCCTTCTTGGACTTGAGCGCGGCGGCCATTTCCGCGAGCCGCTCCGCGGACGCGGTACCGGTGACCACCGTGGTCACCCCGCGCTCCTCGCGCACGAGCGCGTTGTACTTCTCGCCCTCGTAGTGCCGCCACGTGGCGCCGCCCACGCTCTGCGTCCTGCCCGTCTTCACCGCGCGCTGACTCGCACCGTCGATGAAGGCGCCGGCCGGGCCGTCGCTCTGCTCGACGGCCACGTACTGCGTGTCCGGGTCGAGGAAGCCCAGGTGCCAGACCGAGCCCTCCTTGCCGCCCGTCCCGCCCGCCCGGTACGAGACGGAGGTGGCGCGCCAGTCCTTGTCCAGCCCGGCCGGGGCCGCGACGGGGTACGGCGCGGCGCGCCGCGCCGTGTCGAGCTCGACGCGGTAGTCGACGGTGGGCACCGCCTCACCGGCCTTGCCCTCGTCGTGCGGGATGAACACGTAGCTGACAAAAGCGACGGGAATGATCACCGCCATTGCGAGCACCATGTTGCGCACGGTCTGCGCCTTGGGATTCCTACCTGCCACGCCCCCATCGTCCCCTATGACCTGTGAGATCTTGACGGCGGCCCCGGGGGCGCGCCGGAGCCCGGTCCGCGCCCCGTCCGGGAGACCTTGACGCTGCTCATGCGTGGGGCCCTCTGCTCACTCTCGCAGTAAACAGATAAAGTCATCAGCACCCTCACCTTCTGCCCCTTTCGGGGGAGAGGGGTCCCACGGCCGTCGCCGTACAGAAAGGTGCGCTCCGATGACCGAGCATCATCTGCCGTCCCAGCTCGAGGTCAGCCCCGAGGCCCCCGACCGCAACCTCGCCCTGGAGCTGGTCCGGGTCACCGAGGCCGGCGCCATGGCTTCGGGCCGCTGGGTCGGCCGGGGTGACAAGAACGGCGCGGACGGCGCCGCGGTCAAGGCCATGCGCGCCCTGATCGGCACCGTGTCCATGAACGGTGTCGTCGTCATCGGCGAGGGGGAGAAGGACAACGCCCCCATGCTCTACAACGGCGAGCGCGTGGGCGACGGAACCGGCGCCGAGTGCGACGTGGCCGTCGACCCGGTGGACGGCACGACCCTCACCGCCAAGGGCATGGCCAACGCCGTCTCCGTGATGGCCGTCGCCGACCGCGGCACCATGTTCGACCCGTCCGCGGTGTTCTACATGGACAAGCTGGTCACCGGCCCGGAGGCCGCCGACTTCGTCGACATCGACGCCCCCGTCGCCGTCAACATCCGCCGCATCGCCAAGGCCAAGCACTCCTCCCCCGAGGACGTCACGGTCGTCGTCCTGGACCGCCCCCGTCACGACGGGCTCGTCAAGGAGATCCGCGAGGCCGGCGCCCGGATCAAGTTCATCTCCGACGGCGACGTGGCCGGCGCCATCATGGCCGCCCGCGAGGGCACCGGCGTGGACCTGCTGCTGGGCATCGGCGGCACGCCGGAGGGCATCATCGCGGCCTGCGCGATGAAGTGCCTCGGCGGCACCATCCAGGCCAAGCTGTGGCCCAAGGACGCCGAGGAGCGGCAGCGCGCCCTCGACGCGGGCCACGACCTCGACCGTGTCCTGCACACGAACGACCTGGTCAGCGGCGAGAACGTGTTCTTCGTGGCCACCGGCATCACCGACGGCGAGCTGCTGCGCGGCGTCCGCTACCGCGCGGAGACGGCGACCACGCAGTCGCTGGTCATGCGCTCCAAGTCGGGCACGATCCGGCAGATCGACTCCACGCACCGGCTGTCGAAGCTGCGCGCGTACAGCACGGTGGACTTCGAGCGCCCCAGCTGAGTGCCCTGCGGGCGCGCTTGTCCTCAGACGCCGGACGGGCTGAGATTCGGCTGGGCTCGGCCGAACTCGAGCCCGTCCGGCATGTGAGGACACGGCGCGGACAGCCCGTCCGGAGACCGGGGACGCAAGGGCGCCCGGGCGGACCCGGGCCGTCCCGTGTGCTCAGCCCGCGGCGGCGACGCGCGTCGTGCGCGCAAGCTCGGCCTCGCGCCGCCGCCGGCGGGCCAGCACGACCCTGCGCTCGGCGGCGGTGAGACCGCCCCACACCCCGTAGGGCTCCGGCTGCAGCAAGGCGTGCTCGCGGCACTCGACCATCACCGGGCAACGGGCGCAGACGCGCTTGGCGGCCTCTTCGCGCGACAGACGGGCAGCCGTCGGTTCCTTGGATGGTGCGAAGAAGAGCCCGGCTTCATCCCGGCGGCACACCGCCTCCGAATGCCAGGGGCCGGCCTGATCCCGCGCGGACGGAATCCGCGGGGACGGTACGGCGGCTTCCTGCAGGGGCTGATGCGGTAGCAGCACGGTCTACTCCTGACGACGGCTTTTGCTTGGCCGGTTGAGTCACCCTTGCCCGCCTCCACTGCGCACGGCCATTCGCACCGGCAGCCGTACGAGAGACGATGCACCAAGCTTTACCCGCTGTGCGCGTGCTTATTCACACCGTTGCCATGAACGGAACGCGGTAACCCGCAGTAAGTTCACGGCGGTAGGGCGCGCGGCCCGCCATCAGCGGCCCGCGCGAAGGTTCTTGAGCCGCTTGCCGCGCTTCGGTTCGGCGTCCACACCACCGAAGACCGCGAAGCCGGTGACGGAGACGACCGGTGCGTCGGGGTCGGGCGCTTCCACGGTCCTGACGTCAAAACCGCCGAATATTCCGGTGCCCGTGGAGCGCAGGGTGACGTTCTCCGGGACCGTGATGTCGACGCTGCCGAAGAACGAGGTCGCGTTGACGACGATCTCCCGCTGCTCGAAGAACGCCTCGGTCAGATCGATCTCCACGGTGCCGAAGAGCGCGAAGGCGTTCGTCCTCCGGCTCACCCGCCAGCGCCCCTTGCGGCTCGCGGCGCCGAAGACGGCGACGAGGTTCTCGGCGGGGCCCGCGCCGGCGGTGCGCGCCGGGGCCGCGTGCGGGCGCGCGGGGGCCTGCGGCCGGGCCCGGCCGTCCACCGGCAGGTCACGGACCGGCGCTTCCAGCTCGCCCAGGGTCCTGGCCCGGTAGACGATGCCGAGCCGCTCGGCGTGCTCCTCCGCGGTGATCCGGCCGTCGCCCAGGGCGTCGCGCAGGACCTCGGCTGTCCGGTCGCGGTCGGCGTCGGAGGCGCGCAGCCCGGGCTCCGGCACGGGGGGCCGGCCCTGCCGGGGGCTCTTCTCGAACGAGGGCGACGATGGCTCTTCCACGGCAAGCAGGGTAGCCACAACGCGATAGATCGCGATAGAGGGCGGGGCCGTCCCGGGGATTCCCGCTGGTCGGAGTGGGTGAGCCTTACCTCACAAGACCACTCCCCCGTGCGCGCCCTAGGCTGGTACGCGCTGTCGAGGACGCCAGCCACCGCTGCCTGCCGAGTGAGGAATCCGCCGCAATGTCTGCCTCTGAGTTCGCCTATACGGACCTCCTGCCCCTGGGCGAGGACAACACTCCGTACCGCCTGGTCACCTCCGAGGGCGTGTCGACCTTCGAGGCCGACGGCCGCACCTTCCTCAAGGTCGAGCCGGAGGCGCTGCGCAAGCTGGCCGCCGAGGCGATGCACGACATCTCGCACTACCTGCGCCCGGCCCACCTCGCGCAGCTGCGGAAGATCCTCGACGACCCCGAGGCCTCCCCCAACGACCGCTTCGTCGCCCTGGACCTGCTGAAGAACGCCAACATCGCGGCCGCCGGCGTGCTCCCGATGTGCCAGGACACCGGCACGGCGATCGTCATGGGCAAGCGCGGCCAGAACGTGCTGACCGAGGGCGGCGACGAGAAGGCCCTCTCGCACGGCATCTTCGACGCCTACACCGAGCTCAACCTGCGCTACTCGCAGATGGCCCCGCTGACCATGTGGGACGAGAAGAACACCGGCTCCAACCTGCCCGCGCAGATCGAGCTGTACGCGACCGACGGCGGCGCCTACAAGTTCCTCTTCATGGCCAAGGGCGGCGGCTCGGCCAACAAGTCCTTCCTCTTCCAGGAGACGAAGGCCGTGCTCAACGAGACGAGCATGATGAAGTTCCTGGAGGAGAAGATCCGCTCGCTCGGCACGGCCGCCTGCCCGCCGTACCACCTGGCGATCGTCGTCGGCGGCACCTCCGCCGAGTACGCGCTCAAGACCGCCAAGTACGCCTCCGCGCACTACCTCGACGAGCTGCCGGAGGAGGGCTCCCCGCTCGGCCACGGCTTCCGCGACAAGGAGCTGGAGGAGAAGGTCTTCGAGCTCACGCAGAAGATCGGCATCGGCGCCCAGTTCGGCGGCAAGTACTTCTGCCACGACGTGCGCGTCGTCCGCCTCCCGCGCCACGGCGCGTCCTGCCCGGTGGCCATCGCCGTCTCCTGCTCCGCCGACCGCCAGGCGCTCGCGAAGATCACGCCCGAGGGCGTCTTCCTGGAGCAGCTGGAGACCGACCCGGCGCGCTTCCTCCCGGAGACCACCGACGAGCACCTGGAGTCGGAGGGCGACGTCGTCCGCATCGACCTCAACCGGCCCATGGACGAGATCCTCGCCGAGCTGACCAAGTTCCCCGTCAAGACCCGCCTCTCGCTGACCGGACCGCTCGTCGTGGCCCGCGACATCGCACATGCGAAGATCAAGGAGCGGCTGGACGCGGGCGAGGAGATGCCCCAGTACCTCAAGGACCACCCGGTCTACTACGCCGGCCCGGCCAAGACCCCCGAGGGCTACGCCTCCGGCTCCTTCGGCCCGACGACGGCCGGCCGCATGGATTCCTACGTCGAGCAGTTCCAGGCCGCCGGCGGCTCCAAGGTGATGCTCGCCAAGGGCAACCGCAGCAAGCAGGTCACCGACGCGTGCGGCAGCCACGGCGGCTTCTACCTCGGCTCGATCGGCGGCCCGGCGGCCCGCCTCGCACAGGACTGCATCAAGAAGGTGGAGGTCCTGGAGTACGAGGAGCTGGGCATGGAGGCCGTCTGGAAGATCGAGGTCGAGGACTTCCCGGCGTTCATCGTCGTGGACGACAAGGGCAACGACTTCTTCGTGGACCCGGCGCCGGCACCGACGTTCACGAGCATCCCGGTCCGTCAGCAGTAGACCCGTACGCCGGGCGGACTGATTTCAGCCCGCCCGGCGTTTGAGGGCCGGGGGTTCGGGGGCGGAGCCCCTGAAGGAAACGGTGAAAGGGCGGGTCAGGGGCTAAGCGAACCGCTGTGACCTCGACCCGTCACACGCCTGCAGCCGCACGGGGTCCTTGGCCGCCCCCAGCGTCAGGCAGAGCCCGCCCGCCGCCGCAGGCCGCAGCGTCGCCCCGTCCCGTACGAACTGCTGGTTCGCCCCGCCATGGCAGTTCCACAGCACCACGGCCGTGCCCGCCGCGTACTTCCCCCCGGGAACGTCCACGCACCGGTCGTGCGAAAGAGCCGTCCGCAGCGCCTTGGTCGCGGCGTCGTAGCCCCACTCCTGGTTGCGGCTGCCCGAGCAGTCCCATCCGCCGACCGTGGTCCCGTTGCGGCTGCTCGCCCCGTACGCGTCGACGCAGGTGCCGGTGGCCCCGTTCTTCAGCGGCCGGAAGACGTCGTCCCAGGCGCCCTCGCGCAGTACGGGCTTCCCCGTGCTCGCCGGGTCGGCGCAGCCGGCCTCGCGGTAGCCGGCCTGGTAGGCCTGGCTCAGGCAGGACGCGAACGCGCCGTGGCCCCGGGCGTTGGGGTGGAAGGACTGCCGCACGGAGTTCTCGTTGGGCGGGAAGGGGTTGGCCAGGTCGACGTAGAGGCCGCGCGCCCAGGCGTCCTCCATGCACACCTCGTGCCCGTGGAAGAGGCGCGAGTTGTCGAGGTAGACCGCGCCCGTGTCGCGCGCGGCCTTCCGCATGCCGCGCTCGAAGGCCGGCACGGCGTGATTGCGGCCCCAGGCGGCGTCGGAGGTGTGGCCGACGCAGCCACCGGGGAGCTTGCCGGGGAAGGAGGGGTTGTCCTCGAAGTCGGGGCCGATGGGGCTCGGGTAGCCCATGAGGACGAGCTTGTAGTCGCCGTCGGCGTAGCCGGCGTCCTTCATCACGGTGCGCAGGTCCCGCACGGTCTGCTCGACCTTGGGGACGAGTCCGTCGACGCGGGCCTGCCAGCCGGGGGCGTACTTGGGCTCGCAGGTGCCCTGGAGGGTCAGGTAGCGGGTGACGCAGTCGGTCATGACGGGCCCGAACTGCAGGTCGTCGTTGGCGCCGGCGACGAGCAGGACCATCTTCACGCGGGTGTTGCGGGCCTTGACGGCGAGGCTGTCGCTCTGGACGAGCTCGTCGGCGTACTGCTTGCTGCCGCCGATGCGGATGTTGGCGGTGGAGGCACCGGAGCAGGCGACGTTGTAGGTGACGTCGGCGGGGATCGTGGTGCGGTGGATGGCGGCGTCGGGCGAGCGGTGGCACCAGTTGGCGGGGCCGTTGGTGCCCGGTTCGTAGGTGCCGACGCCTTCGCCGGAGATCTCGCTGTCGCCGAGCGAGAGGAGCGAGCTCTTGCGCTGCTCCATGGGGCGCTGGGCGGCGTCCCCGTAGAGCTTGACCGCTTCGGCGGCGCGGATCTTCTCCAGTTCGGGCGACAGGGGCGTCGCGGCGGCGGGTGCGTGCGGCGCGGGGGCCGCGTGGGCGGCGGGTGCGGTGACAGCGAGGCCGCCGAGCGCCGCGGCGAACGCGGCGACGGCGGCGAGTGAACAGCGCAGGGTGGGTCTGCGTGTCATGGTGCCTCCCCGATTTCAGTTGTTACCCGCGGTATTTACTAGGCGGTAGTGCTTTTTGGGAACACCGTGAACCGGACAAACGCTTGGTGTGTCAGGAGGTAGTGACGATGACCGATGGTGAGCAGTACCGGATCGAGCACGACTCGATGGGTGAGGTCCGGGTCCCGGCGGATGCCAAGTGGCGGGCGCAGACCCAGCGCGCGGTGGAGAACTTCCCCATCAGCGGGCAGCGGCTGGAGCGGGCGCACATCGAGGCGCTGGCCCGGATCAAGGCCGCCGCGGCCAAGGTCAACGCCGAGCTGGGCGTGGTGGACAAGGACGTCGCGGAGGCGATCGAGGCGGCGGCCGGGGAGGTCGCCGAGGGCCGCTGGGACGACCACTTCCCCGTGGACGTCTTCCAGACGGGCTCCGGCACGTCCTCCAACATGAACACGAACGAGGTCGTCGCCACCCTGGCGAGCGAGCGCCTGGGCCGCCCGGTGCACCCCAACGACCATGTGAACGCGTCGCAGAGCTCCAACGACGTCTTCCCGTCCAGCATCCACATCGCGGCGACGGCCGCCGTCACCCGCGACCTGGTGCCCGCGCTCGAGCACCTCGCGGCGTCCCTGGAGCGCAAGGCCGGGGAGTTCGCCGAGGTCGTCAAGTCCGGCCGCACGCACCTGATGGACGCCACCCCGGTGACGCTCGGCCAGGAGTTCGGCGGGTACGCGGCGCAGGTCCGCTACGGCGTCGAGCGGCTGCGGGCCTCGCTGCCACGCCTGGCCGAACTTCCCCTGGGCGGCACGGCCGTGGGCACCGGCATCAACACCCCGCCCGGCTTCTCGGCGGCCGTCATCGCCGAGGTCGCCCGCGCCACGGGGCTGCCGCTGACGGAGGCCCGCGACCACTTCGAGGCGCAGGGCGCGCGCGACGGCCTGGTGGAGACCAGCGGCCAGCTGCGCACCGTCGCCGTCGGCCTCACCAAGATCGCGAACGACCTGCGCTGGATGGGTTCCGGCCCGCGGGCCGGGCTGGCCGAGATCAACCTGCCGGACCTGCAGCCGGGCTCCTCGATCATGCCGGGCAAGGTCAACCCGGTCATCTGCGAGGCCGTCCTGATGGTGACCGCCCAGGTCACCGGCAACGACGCGACGGTCGCGGCCGCGGGCGCCGCCGGGAACTTCGAGCTCAACGTGATGCTCCCGGTGATGGCGAAGAACGTCCTGGAGTCGGTGCGGCTGCTCGCCAACGCCTCCCGGCTGCTGGCCGACCGCACGGTCGACGGCATCACGGCCAACGTGGACCGCGCCCGCGAGTACGCCGAGTCCTCCCCGTCGGTCGTCACGCCCCTCAACCGCTACATCGGGTACGAGGAGGCGGCAAAGGTGGCGAAGAAGTCGCTCGCGGAGCGGAAGACGATCCGTGAGACCGTTCTCGACGGCGGCTACGTGGAACGAGGGCTCCTCACCCTGGAACAGCTCGACGAAGCCCTCGACGTCCTGCGCATGACGCGCCCCTCCTGACAGCGCCCGTAGGGGCCTGGCCGGTTGCCGGCGGGCGGGGACGGGCGTCCCCGCCCGCCGGCAACCGGCTCCGTGCGTCACACATCACGGCGCACGGACACCCCCCGCGCCTAGGATCTCCGCATGACAGCGGACGCGGACACGGTGGACTCCACGAACACGGCCGGCACGCCTTCCTGGGCGCCCGGGGACCAGATCCTCTGGCGCTACCGCGGCAATGCCACGGACCGCGTGCACATCTGCCGTCCCGTCACCGTCGTGCAGGACACGGCCGACCTTCTCGCGGTCTGGGTCGCGCCGGGTACGGCCTGCGTGCGCCCGCTGCTCGCCGACGGCACCCCGGTCCACCAGGAGCCGCTCGCCACCCGCTACACCAAGCCCCGCACCACGGGCGTCTCCCCGTGGTCCGGCACGGGCGTGCTGAAGCTCGCCCGGCCCGGCGAGCCGTGGTCGGTCTGGCTGTTCTGGGACCGTGACTGGCGGTTCAAGAACTGGTACGTGAACCTCGAGGAGCCGCTGGCCCGCTGGGCGGGCGGCGTGGACTCCGAGGACCACTTCCTCGACATCGCCGTCTATCCGGACCGCAGCTGGCAGTGGAAGGACGAGGACGAGTTCGCGCAGGCGCAGCAGGCGGGCCTGATGTCCGCCGGGCAGGCCGAGCGGGTGCGGGCGGCCGGGCGGGACGCGGTGGAGCGGATCGAGTCCTGGGGCGCGCCGTTCGCGGCCGGGTGGGAGGCCTGGCGGCCGGATCCGGCGTGGCCCGTACCCGCTCTTCCGGACGACTGGGACCGTTCTCCGGCCCGGATCCGGGCATGAGCCATGACGGAACCCCGGAGAGAACCGGCAACCGCTTGGCGTCGGCCCTCCGGGCAATCGTAGGATCGGCCTCCGCGATACTGCACAGCAGCACGGCACGAGCAGAGCACGGCATGTGACGCTTGTTCACGGAATTACGGTCACAGAGAGGGCGGGCGCCGTGAGCGGTGACGAGAACCAGCGGGACTACGACGGTTACGCCCGTTCGGGGCTGGACCGCAGCGGTCAGGCCGAGGCGTTCGACGCGATAGGCCACCGCTACGACGAGGCCTTCCCGCACAAGGAGGGCCAGCTCGGCGCGGGCGCCTGGCTCGCGGCCGCCCTGCCGCCCGGCTCCCGCGTCCTCGACGTCGGCTGCGGCACCGGTCTGCCCACCGCCCTGCAGCTGGCCGACGCGGGCCACCACGTCGTGGGCGTCGACCTTTCCGCCGGCATGCTGGAGCTGGCCCGGGAGAGCGTCCCCAAGGCCGACTTCCACCTGGCGGACCTGGCGGACCTGCGGGACGGCCGGCTGGGCGCCTTCGACGGCGTCACCGCGTTCTTCTCGCTGCTGATGCTGCCCCGCACGGAGATCCCGCACGCCCTGCGGATGCTCCACGGGCTGCTGAGACCCGGGGGGTTGCTCGCCCTGTCGATGGTCGAGGCCGACGTGGACGACTACGCGATCCCGTTCCTGGGCAACACGATCCGGGTATCCGGATACCTGCGGGACGAACTGCGCCAGGTCGTGCGCGAAGCGGGTTTCGAAGTCGCCGGGGAGAACTCGCTGGCGTACGCCCCGGCGAGTACGGACGTACCACCCGAGATCCAGCTCTTCCTCAATCTGCGACGCGCCTGACCCACGGTGCACCCGCGCGAGCGGGCGCACGGCCCCGACGGATGGAACCCCACGCGTGACGGAGCACACCGACTCCCACGGAAGCCAGCGGATCGCCGCGGTGCGGCAGGCCGCCGCGCCCGCCGCTGCCTCTGCCCCGGAACCGGAACCGGGACGTCCCCGGCCGGTCCCCGAGCCGGGGCCCCAGGGCGTGCCGCCCCAGCGGCGCGACGACGCGCACGCGGGGACGCGCCCGGCGGCGGACGCCCCTTCCCGCGCGCGGGAACGCGCGAGCTCCCACCCGGAGCCGGAGGGCCTCCCGGCCCGGGGCACCCCGGCGGCACCCGGTCCGGCGCCTGCGCCCACGGGGCCCGAGGCCGCACAGCCCAGGGCCACCCGGTCCCCGGCCCCGGCCTCCCCGACCACCGGGTCCCCGGCCGAGGAGCCCCGGGCCGCCGGGTCCCGCTCCACCCGGTCGCGGGCCGACGGGTCCCCCGCCGAGGAATCCCGGGCCGACGGGTCCCGCACCGCGCGATCGCGGCGGGCCGACGGGTCCCGGTCCGCCCGGTCCCAGGCCGGTGGAGTCCCGGCCGCGGGCCCTCGCGGCGGCCGCTCCCGTAGCCGTGCGTCCGGCGCGGCCTCCGCCGCGCTGCCCGCCGCCGCCACGGCCGAGCGTGCTCCCTCCGTGGCCGCTGACAACGATGCCCGGAAGCCCGCCGCAGACGCCCCGCAGCCGGAAGGAACGACCGGGCCCGCGAACGGCGGCGACGGTGCCCCGGCCACCGCACCCGCCGGTCGCCCGGCCGGGCCGGAGGGCTCCGGCGATGCGCAGGCCACCGCGGCAGGCGGCCCGGCCGCCGAGGCCGGCATCCACCCTGCTCCGGCCGGGCCCGGGGTCACCGCGGCCGGCACCACCGGCGGCGAGCGGCTGCGGTTCGTGGGGGCCGCCACGCGACGGATCGCCCGGGGCATCGACCTGGACGAGATCGTGCTCGGCCTGTGCCGGGCCACCGTGCCGACGTTCGCCGACGCCATCCTCGTCTACCTGCGCGACCCGCTGCCGGTCGGCGACGAGCGGCCCGTGGGCCCCGTCGTGCTGCGGCTGCGCCGCACCGACCAGCTGCCCGAGCACGTGCGCGGCATGGGCGAGGGCGACGGCCCGGACTTCGCGGCCGAGCGCCCCGAGCCCGTCCCCGATCTCGCCGGCTGCGCCGCCGAGCGCTGCGAGGTGCGCATAGGGGGGCCGCTCGCGGAGGTGCTGCGGGGTGTCAGACCGGTCTTCGGGGACTCCTCCGCCGCGCGGGCGGCCCTTCCCGAGCTGCTGGGCGACGACCGTCCGGTCCCGGACCGGCACCGGACGATCCTGGCGCCGCTGCGGGGGCGGCGCCGGGTGATCGGCGCCGCGGTGTTCGTCCGCCGCCCGGACCGGGCCGCGTTCGAGAACGACGACCTGCTCGTGGCCGCGCAGCTGGCGACGCACACCGCCCTGGGCGTGGACAAGGCCGTGCTCTACGGCCGCGAGGTGTACATCGCGGACGAGCTGCAGCGCACGATGCTGCCCGACTCCCTCCCCCAGCCGACGGGCGTCCGGCTCGCCAGCCGCTACCTGCCGGCCGCCGAGACCGCCCGGGTGGGCGGCGACTGGTACGACGCGATCCCGCTGCCGGGCAACCGGGTGGCCCTGGTCGTCGGCGACGTCATGGGCCACTCCATGACCTCGGCCGCGATCATGGGCCAGCTGCGCACGACCGCGCAGACCCTGGCGGGCCTGGACCTGCCCCCGGCCGAGGTGCTGCACCATCTGGACGAGCAGGCCCAGCGCCTCGGCTCGGACCGCATGGCCACGTGCATGTACGCGGTGTACGACCCGGTCGCGCACCGCATCGTGATCGCCAACGCGGGCCATCCGCCGCCGATACTGCTGCACCGCGGCGGCCGCGCGGAGGTCCTGCGCGTCCCGCCGGGCGCGCCGATCGGCGTGGGCGGGGTCGACTTCGAGGCGGTGGAGCTGGACGCGCCCGCCGGGGCGACGCTGCTGCTGTACACCGACGGCCTGGTGGAGTCGCGGATCAGGGACGTCTGGACGGGCATAGAACAGCTGCGCGAGCGGCTGATCGAGACCGCCCGGCTGACCGGCCCGAACCCGCCGCCGCTGGAGCCCCTGTGCGACGAGGTGCTCGGCATGCTCGGCCCGGGCGACCGGGACGACGACATCGCCCTGCTCGCCGCCCGCTTCGAGGGCATCGCGCCCAGCGACGTGGCCTACTGGTTCCTCGACCCGCGCCCGCAGACGGCCCGTCAGGCGCGCCGGCTGGCCCGCCGCGCCCTGACCCGCTGGGGCCTGGAGGAGCTCACGGACTCCGTGGAGCTGCTGGTCAGCGAGGTGATCACCAATGCCGTGCGGTACGCGGAGCGGCCGATCACGCTGCGCCTGCTGCGCACGGACGTGCTGCGCTGCGAGGTGGGCGACGACGTTCCCCAGCTGCCGCGGCTGCGCCAGGCCCGGCCCTCGGACGAGGGCGGCCGCGGGCTGTACCTGGTCAACCGGCTGGCCAGGCGGTGGGGTGCGACCCGGCTGAGCACGGGGAAGGTGGTGTGGTTCGAGCTGGCGCTGCCGCCCCGCGCCCGGTGAGCCGCGCCGGGCGGCGCCCTCCCGTACCCGCTCCGGCCGGGCTCGAACACGAGGACGCCCGTACGCGGTGAAATTCTGGACAGTGTCCAGACACCGGTTGCCGACACGTCGTCGGCGGAGTTCACTGGCGAGTTGGAGGGCGGGCACTGCCGCGCGCCCTCACCATCCCCGTACCGGGAGGCGTCCCATGACCGACTCGGCGCAGCAGACCCCGTACACCACCAACAACGCCGGCATCCCCATCGAGAGCGACGAACACTCGCTCACCATCGGCGACTCCGGACCCATCCTTCTCCAGGACCACTATCTGATCGAGAAGATGGCCCAGTTCAACCGGGAGCGGGTCCCCGAGCGGGTGGTCCACGCCAAGGGCGGTGGCGCGTACGGCACCTTCCGCGTGACCAACGACGTCAGCCAGTTCACCAAGGCGGATCTCTTCCAGCCCGGTCGCAGCACGGAGATGCTGGCCCGCTTCTCCACGGTGGCGGGCGAGCAGGGCAGCCCCGACACCTGGCGCGACCCGCGCGGCTTCGCCCTGAAGTTCTACACGGACCACGGCAACTACGACCTCGTCGGCAACAACACCCCGGTCTTCTTCGTCCGCGACCCGATCAAGTTCCAGGACTTCATCCGCTCCCAGAAGCGCCGCACCGACAACGGCCTGCGCGACAACGACATGCAGTGGGACTTCTGGACCCTGTCGCCCGAGTCCGCCCACATGGTCACGTGGCTGATGGGCGACCGCGGCGTCCCGCGCACCTGGCGCCACATGAACGGCTACGGCTCGCACACCTACATGTGGGTCAACCGGGGCGGCGAGAAGTTCTGGATCAAGTACCACATCAAGACCGACCAGGGCATCGAGTGGTTCACCCAGGCGGAAGCCGACCGGATGGCGAGCGAGGACACCGACTTCCACCGGCGCGACCTCTTCGACGCCGTCAAGGGCGGCGACGCCCCGTCCTGGACGATGTACGTGCAGGTCATGCCGTTCGACGACGCCCCGGACTACCGCTTCAACCCCTTCGACCTCACCAAGGTGTGGCCCCACGGCGACCACCCGCTGATCGAGGTCGGCCGGATGACGCTCGACCGCAACCCCGACGACTTCTTCGTCCACATCGAGCAGGCCGCCTTCGAGCCGTCGAACCTGGTGCCCGGCATCGGCCCGTCGCCCGACAAGATGCTGCTGGGCCGGCTCTTCTCCTACCCGGACACCCACCGCTACCGCATCGGCCCCAACTACGCCCAGCTGCCGCCCAACCACCCCCGCGCGGACGTCCGCTCCTACGCCAAGGACGGCCCCATGCGCTACGAGCCCAGCCGCGTGGCCCGCCCCTACGCACCCAACTCCTACGGCGGCCCGGCCGCCGACACCGGGCGCTTCGGGGACGTCGCCGGCTGGCGGGCGGCGGGCGAGATGGTCCGCGAGGCGTACAAGCTGCACCGCGAGGACGACGACTGGGGCCAGGCGGGCACGATGGTCCGCCAGGTCCTCGACGAAGCCGCCCGCGACCGCCTCGTCTCCAACGTCGCCGGTCACGTGGGCAACGGCGTGAGCAAGGCGGTCCGGGAGCGGGCCCTGCAGTACTGGCGCAACATCGACAAGGAGGTCGGCGACCGCATCGCCACCAAGGTCAACGGCGGCTGAGCGGGATCCCCTACGGGGCGTAGCCGGAGAGGACGGTGCCGTCGCGGTAGGCGAGGAAGACGACCTGCCCGGCGGCCAGGGCGTGCGGCGGGATGCTCGCACCGCTGGAGGACCACGGGTGCCCGCTGTAGGACTTGCCGTCGCCCTGCTGTCCCCCTCGGTCCAGTCCGTAGGCGTAGACCCTGTCGACCGTGACGATCAGCGCGCGGTCTCCGGTGAGCAGCGGCCGGCCGTCCTGGACGGGATCGGCCCACAGCTGCTCGCCGGAACCGGCGTCGTAACCGGCGAGCTCGCGCTCGCCCTGGACGACCAGGACGTTCCGGTCCCCGACCACGGGGGCGGCGGCCACCGTGGTGCCCGGGGCGATGACCTTGCGCTGCTCCAGCGTGCGCGCGTCCAGGACCGTCACCCCTTGGTGCAGGGCCAGGGCGCAGAACAGCGCGTCCTTGTGGGCGAGGAGGAACCCGCACATGAGGCCGGGGCGGCGTGCGGCCTCCTTGCCGCTGCGGATGTCGAAGGCGTGGACGGTGGACGCGGACGACAGGTACAGCCTTCCGTCGTGCACGAGCGGGTGGCCGTTCACGTCCCCGGCCGTGGTCTGCCACAGCCGCTCGTGGCCGGTGTCCGCGCGGTGGGCCGCGATGCGGGCCCCGCTCTCGTCCTCCGCCGCGAACCACACCACGTAGAGGATGCCGCCGGACACCTCCATGCCGTTGAGGAACGTGCCGGAGGGAGCCTTCAGCACCCACTGTTCCTTGCCGGTCGCGAGGTCGACGGCGGTGACGCCGCCGCTGCCGGGTACGTAGACGGTGCCGCCGGCGACTGCGGGCGTGTCCACCCGGGCGCCCGGCACCTTCCCCAGGGCGGGCACCGACCACAGCGTCCTGCCCGTCGCCGCCCGCAGGGCCGTCGCGCCGCCCTGCGGGCCGCCGCACACCAGCGTCTCCCCGGCGAGCACGCACACACCCGCTCCCCCGGGCAGCTTGGCGTTCCACGGCGACCAGCCGGCCGGCCGGGTGGACCGCTCCCGGGCGGCCCGGCCGAACTCGCCGTTGTGCGCGCCGTTGCCGTAGGGCGGGACCACGCGGGCGGGCGCGGCGCCCGGAGAGGCGGCGGAGACGGCCTCCGCCCCGGAGTCCTTGCCGTCCGTCCCCTTGGTGAACTGCGGGAGGGCCACGGCCACGCCGATCGCCGCGGCGGCCAGGAAGGCCACTGCGCCCGCGAGCACGGCCTTACGGCGCGAGCGGCGCGGGGCGGGCGGCGCGGGCTGCACGGGCTGCATGGGCACGCCGGATGCGTTGCCCAGCTGCGTGGGGGCGTGCGGGACGAGCGGCGGGCGCACGGGCCGCTGCGGTGCGGCGGGTACGGCCGCCTCCGCGGCCGCCTCGCACCGGCGGGCGGCCTCCTCGTGCTCGGCGAGCAGCGCCCGCACCCCGTCCGGCCAGACGCAGGGCGGACCGGCCAGCCGCGCGACCAGGTCCTGCGGAGCGGGGCGGTCGGCCGGGTCCAGGGCGAGGCAGGCGGTGACGGTCTCGCGCAGGCCGCCGGGCAGGGCCGCGAGCGTGGCCGGGTCGGCGTCGGCGCGCGAGATGCGGTAGACGACGGCGGCGAGCTCCTGGTCGTCGAACGGGCCGCGGCCCGTCGCGGCGAAGCACAGCACGGCGCCGAGACAGAAGACGTCGGTCGCGGCGACCACCGCGCGGCTGCCCTCCAGGTGCTCGGGCGCCATGAAGCCCGGCGTGCCGACGACGAGACCGGCCGTCGTCAGGGCGGTGGCGTCGAAGGCCTGGGCGATGCCGAAGTCGATGAGCCGGGGCCCGTCCGCCGCGAGCAGCACGTTGCCCGGCTTGAGGTCGCGGTGCAGGACGCGGGCGGCGTGCACGTCGGCCAGGGCCCGCGCGAGGGCGGCGCCCAGCGCGCGCACGGCCTCGGCGGGCAGCGGGCCCGTACGGGCCACCGCCTCAGCCAGCGAGGGGCCCGCCACGTACTCGGTCGCGAGCCATGGCAGGGCGGCCTCGGCGTCGCCGTCCACGAGAGCGGCCGCGTACGGGCTGCGGACGGCCCGCGCGGAGTCGATCTCCCGGCGGAAGCGGGTCCGGAACTCGGGCGTCAGGTCGAGGTCCTGACGGACCGTCTTGACCGCGACGAGCCCGGCGGCCGCCGCGCCCGTGCGGCGCGCGAGGTACACCTCGCCCATGCCGCCCGAGCCGAGCGCGCCCAGCAGACGGTACGGGCCGGCGGTGCGCGGCGGCCCGGCGAGTGGTTCCGGCACGTGTTCCCCTAGTGCGGCAGCTCGACCGAGCGGACGACGCCCTGGTCGTAGACGATGTGGACGACGCCGCCGGCGGGAAGGGCGACGGGCGGCCGCACGGACTTGGTGAGGTCGACGCCGTTCTTCTTGTCGTAGTCGGGCTCCGGGCGGTCACCGGGGGCGCCCTCGACGGGCGTCGTCCGGCCCTGCCCTGCGTCCAGCGGTGCCCGGACGAGGGCGGTGTTGGTCGCGAACAGCAGCCGGTCACCGACGATCAGCGGCGCGGACGCCAGGGTCCGGGGGAACGGGGCGTCGGACTTCGGGACCGTACGGACCAGCTCGGGCGTGCGGCCGGTACGGTCGACGACGACCACGCGCGAGGCTCTGTGGTCCACCCCCACGACCACCTTGTCGTCGGCGGACGTGATCCGCAGGTCGCGCCGGGCGGTGGCGTCCGCCAACGGTACGTCCTCGCCCGCGGCGAGGCTCCACGCGTCGAACCGGTGCAGCGTCAGGCGACCGCCGTCGCGGTCACTCGTGTGCTCGCCGCACAGCACCGAGCCGCCCTGGACGAGGATCTCCTCGCAGCCGCGCCCGACGGGCTCGGTCTCGCCGCGCTCGGCACCGGTGGCGGCGTCGTAGGCGCTCACGTCCCGCTCGGAACGCGCGTACACGACGCCGTCCTTCGCGGCCACCGGCGAGAAGTCCTGCTGGAAGGCGCGGGCGAGCCGGGCGCTGGCGAGGCGCTTGCGCCACAGTTCACGGCCGTCGGAAAGGTCATAGGCGAGGAGGTCGTAGCCCTGGCCGGTGGTGGAGACGCCCACGAAGGCGCGGCCGCCCACGACGAGGGGCTTGCCCTTGAAGCTCATGGTGCCGGGCTCGGCGTCGAATCGTTTCTCCCAGTGCACCTTGCCGCTCGCCGCGTCGCGGGCCTGGATCCGGCCCCCGGCCGCGACGACGGCCGTCCCGGCCCGCACGGCGGGCGGCAGGCCGCCGCCCGGGACGATGACCAGGCCGGTCGGGCTGATCGAGGCGGAGGTCCCGGCCTCGGGGCCCTCCACGGGGTCGTACCGCCACAACTGCTTGCCGTCCTTGGCGCCGACGGCCTCGTAGGAGCCGTCCAGGAGCTGACAGACGAGGGCGATGCCGTCGGCGGCGCAGCCGAGCGGGCCCTTGGACAACCGGCCGGACCACGCGTGCCAGCCCGCGGGGCGGGCGGTGGCCCGCCCGGGAAGGCTGCCCGCGCCGTCGGGCCCGCCCGCCTCGTCGACCCCGTCGGGGCCGCCGCCCTGCGCAGGCTTGTCCTTCGCGGCGGCGGCATCCGCGGGGCGGTCGTCCCCGCCGGGCCGGGTGAGTTGGTGGACTCCGAAGACGCCCGCGGCCCCCACGACGAGGGCCGCGAACGCGGCGAGCCCGAGCGTGAGGGGCGAACGGCCCCGGCTCGGGGCGGGCGACGAGGCGGGCTGAGGTGCGCCCATCGTCGGCAGCTCATGCACGTACGCAGACACGCCCGGAACCGGTCCCCCGGGCCCCGCCACTCCAAGTCCGCCGCCATGGCGCTCAGCCCCCACGACGGCGACCGGCGGTGCCGAACCACCCTCAGGCAGGCCCGGCACCGCCGAAAAGGCCGTAGCAAGCTGATCACCGTCGCGGCGGAGGAAAGCCGCCGCCGACGCCCCGGGCACGGCAGAACCAGCAGCGCCATCGGCCCCCGACCCGGCAGGGCCAGGCCCCGCCACTCCGAGTCCGCCGCCACGGCGCTCAGCCCCCACGACGCCACCCGGCGGTGCCGAACCGTCCCCGGCCGGCTGCCCGTCATCGCAGCGGAAGGTAGTCACCGGCGAGCCCTGCGCCGCAGAGTCCGCTTCCGAGCGGCCCCGGGCGATGCGTTCCCGTACCGGGGCCGGCCAGCCGAAGGCGCCCGTGTGCGGGGCGCCGAAGCGTTCCATCAGGGTCTCGGTGCCCGGGCGGGCCGCCGGGTCCACGTGGAGGCAGTCCGCGAGGACGTCCCGCAGGGGGGCGGGGACGGCCGACAGGTCGGTCTTCGCCTGGGAGACGCGGTGGAGGACCGCGGCGAGCGGCCCGTCGCCGAAGGGGTCCTCGCCGGTCGCGGCGTAGCAGAGCACGGAGGCGAGGCAGAAGACGTCGGAGGCGGCGACGACGTGCCGGCCGCCCGCCAGGTGCTCGGGGGACATGAAGCCGGGCGTGCCGACCATCAGCCCGGTGCCGGTCAGGGTGGTGGCGTCGGGCGCGCGGGCGACGCCGAAGTCGATGAGCCGGGGCCCGTCGGCGCCGAGCAGGACGTTGCCGGGCTTGAGGTCGCGGTGGAGGGCGGGCGCGGCGTGGACGGCGTGGAGCGCCCGGACGAGGTGGGCGCCCAGGGCCCGTACGGTCGCGGGCGGGAGGGGCCCGGCGAGCCGGACGGCCTCGGCGAGCGTGGGCCCGGGCACGTACTCGGTGGCGAGCCACGGCGGGTCGGCGTCGGCGTCGCCGCCGGTCAGCCGGGCGACGTAGGGGCTGTCGACGGACCGCGCGACGGCGATCTCGCGCCGGAAGCGGGCCCGGAAGCCGGGTTCGCCGGCGAGCGCGGCGCGGACGGTCTTGAGCGCGACGGTGCCTTCGGGGCCGCGCGCGAGGTGGACCTCGCCCATGCCGCCGGAGCCGAGCCGGGCGAGGAGGTCGTAGGGACCGATCCGCCGTGGCGTCGTCTCCCGCAGCGGTTGCAGCACGGCCACGCCGATGTCCCCCCGAACGATCCCGATGAAGCCGGGACAGCGAAAACCCCGGCCGCTCACCCTACACAGAGGGTGACGACGGCCGGGGCGGGGATCTGACCGGGGGTCAGTCGCGGATCGGTTCGCGGCTTCCGTTGGGCTGGAGCCCGCCGGTGCCGCTGCTGGGCGGCGCGCTCGACGGCTTGCCGCTGGGCGAGACCGGCGGGACCGGCGGCCGCGAGGACGGCGGCGGCGAGGACGTGCCGTGGGACGGGGTCCGCGAGGACGAGGCCGACGGCGACTGCGAGGGCCGCGAGGGCGACGGCGACGGGCTGTGCGACGCGGGCGCGGAGGGGCTGGACGAGGCGGGCGGGCCGGGGATGACCGGGACCGTCGTGCTCATGTTCGTCTCAAGGTCGAACTCCTCGGCGTCCGAGCCCTGCAGCGCGTTGGCGGTGTAGGCGGCCCAGATGCGGGCCGGGTACGTACCACCGTTGACGCGGCCGTTGCCGCCGGTGCCCTTGAGGGTGACCTGCTTGCCGCCCTCGCCCTCGCCGAACAGGCCGACGGCGGTGACCAGGTCGGGGGTGTAGCCGGTGAACCAGGCGGACTTGTTGTCGTCGGAGGTGCCGGTCTTGCCCGCGACCTGGCGGCCGACGCTCTGCACGACGGAGGCCGTACCGTCGTCGACCACGCCCTTGAGGACGGTGGTGACGCCGTCGGCGGTGTTCCGCGAGATGGCGTCGCCGCCGATCGGGTTGTCGAGCGACAGCTCCTTGCCGTTCTGGGAGGCCGACTTGATGATCGAGGGCGTGACCTTCTTGCCGTGGTGGGCGAGGGTCGCGTAGACGCCGGCCATGTGCAGCGGGCTGTTGCCCATGGAGCCCAGCGACATGGCGGGCTTCTCCACGAAGTCGCGGACCTTGCCGTTCATGCCCATCTCGACGGCGGTCTTCTTGACCTCGGGCAGGCCGACGTCGATGGCCATCTGCGCGAAGACGGAGTTGACCGAGTCGTTCATGGCCTTCTGCACGGGGATCATGCCGTGCGAGTAGCCGTCCTCGTTCTCCGGGGCGAAGTGCTCGGTCGTGCCGGTGACCGGGCGCTCGGTGGTGGAGTCGTAGAGGGTGCCGGCGTTGATGCGCACCTTGTCCTGGGTGGTGGACTTGTTCTCCAGCGCCGAGGCGAAGATCATCGGCTTGAAGGTCGAGGCGACCTGGTAGTCCTCGCGGGTGGCGTTGTTCGTCCAGTGCTGGAGGGCGTCGGTGCCGCCGTAGAGGGCGACGACCTTGCCGGTCTTCGGGTCGACGGAGGCGGCGCCGACCTGGACGTTCTTGTCGACCGCGCGGGCCTTGGGGTCGAGGTCGTCGAGGAGCTTGTCCTTGACGGCCTTCTCCAGGGCCTTCTGCTTCTTGTTGTCGACGCTGAGGGTGATCGTCCAGCCGCCGGCGTCGAGGTCGCTCTCGGGGCGGCCGTCCTTGGCCAGCTTCTTGCGCATCTCGGCCTTGGCGGCCTCGATCAGGTAGCCGTTCTGGCCGGTGAGGCCCTTGGCGGCCGGGGGCTTGCCGGGCTCCTTGAACTGCATGGTGGCGCGCTTGTCCTTGTCGAGCCACTTCTGCTCGACCATCTTGTCCAGGACGTAGTTCCAGCGGGCCTTGGCGTTCTCCTTGCCCGCGGGGGTGGCCACCGTCCAGTCGTACTGGCTGGGGGCCTGGAGCAGCGCGGCGAGGTAGGCGCCTTCCTCCAGGCTGAGCTTGTCGACGTCCTTGTTGTAGTACGCGCGGGAGGCGGCCTGGATGCCGTAGGCGCCGCGGCCGTAGAAGCTGGTGTTCAGGTAGCCCTCAAGGATCTCGTCCTTGGACTTCTCCTTCTGCACCTTGAGGGAGATGACCAGTTCCTTCACCTTGCGGGTGACGGTCTGGCGCTGGTCCAGGTAGTAGTTCTTGACGTACTGCTGGGTGATGGTGGAGCCGCCCTGCTTGCCGCGGCCCATCACGGTGTTGAGGATGCCGCGCGCGGTGCCCTTGATGTCGACGCCGGGGTCCGTGTAGAAGTTCTTGTTCTCGGCGGCGACGACGGCACGCCGGACATCGACCGGAATCTTGTCGATGGACACTTCCTGGCGGTTGACGTCACCGCTACGCGCGATGATCTTGCCGTCGGCGTCCTTGAAGACGTTGCTCTGCAGCTTGGCCTGACTGTTGCCCTTGGGGACGTCCACATACATGTAGAGCGCCACGCAGGCACCCGCCCCGAGAGCGACCAGCACCACGAAATAAGCGAGCAGCTTCTTCCAGGTGAAGAAGCGGCGTATACCGGTTTTCCCGGCCTTCTTGGGCTTCTTGCCCTTTGCTGTGCGGGTGCTCTTCTGCGCCCGTCGCGCTTCCGCTCGGCCCATCTCTCCCGTAGCTCCAGTCTTTCCGCCCCCAACCCAGCTCATGAAGCTAACACCGCAACTGTCACCAAACGCCCATTGATCAAGGCTTTGGACCACGTGACATACAGCACCCCGGCTGGCGGGAACCGGGCGCGGCGCAGTGCGGGAAACCGTACAGGGCTCCGATTCCGGATCCGATCCGGCAGCCCGAACAGCGGGCGTACGAGGGGCCGTCGGGATGGGAAGGCAATAACTGCAGGGACCATTCACCGGCCAGTCGTAGGCGATTTTCAGCCACCTATACGCCATGTGTATACACACGATGTACAGTCCGGAGCATGTCAATCGGACACACCCTGCTCGCGCTCCTGGAGTCCGGCCCGCGCCACGGCTACGACCTCAAGCGCGCCTTCGACGCCCGCTTCGGCCACGACCGCCCGCTCCACTACGGCCAGGTCTACGCGACCATGTCGCGGCTGCTGAAGAACGGCCTGGTGGAGGTCGACGGGGTCGAGCAAGGCGACGGCCCCGAGCGCAAGCGCTACGCGATCACCGACGCCGGCGTCACGGACGTGGCGCACTGGCTCGCCCGGCCCGAGAAGCCCGAGCCCTACCTCCAGTCCGTCCTCTACACCAAGGTCGTCGTGGCCCTGCTGACCGGACGGGACGCCGCCGACCTGCTGGACGCCCAGCGCGCCGAGCACCTGCGGCTGATGCGCGAGCTCACCCGGCGCAAGACCGGCGGCGACCTCGCCGACCAGCTGATCTGCGACCACGCCCTCTTCCATCTGGAAGCCGACCTGCGCTGGCTGGAAATGACCGCTGCCCGGCTCGACCAGCTCGCCGGGGTGGTGCGCTCATGACGCCGTCGGGCTCCCTGCTCGCCGCGACCGGACTGCGCAAGGCGTACGGGCCCACGACCGCACTGGACGGCGCGGACTTCTCCGTCCACCCGGGCGAGATCGTCGCCGTCATGGGCCCCTCGGGCTCCGGAAAGTCGACTCTGCTGCACTGCCTGGCCGGAATCATTCGCCCGGACGCGGGCACCGTCCGCTACGGCGCGCGCAAGCTCTCGGAGCTCTCCGACGCCGAGCGCAGCACCCTGCGGCGCGGCGAGTTCGGCTTCGTCTTCCAATTCGGCCAGCTGGTGCCGGAGCTGACGTGCGTGGAGAACGTGGCGCTGCCGCTGCGGCTGGGCGGCATCCGGCGCAAGGAGGCCGAGCAGCAGGCCATGCGGTGGATGGAACGGCTGGAGGTCGCCGACGTGCGCGGCAAGCGGCCCGGCGAGGTCTCCGGCGGCCAGGGCCAGCGCGTCGCCGTCGCCCGGGCGCTGGTCACGACCCCGCGCGTGATCTTCGCGGACGAGCCGACCGGCGCCCTGGACTCCCTCAACGGAGAGCGTGTGATGGAACTGCTGACCGAGGCCGCCCGGGACACCCGGGCCGCCGTCGTCCTGGTCACCCACGAGGCGCGCGTCGCCGCGTACTCCGACCGCGAGGTCGTCGTGCGCGACGGACGGGCGCGTGACATGGCGGGGGCGAGGCTGTCATGACCGCACGCGACGACGAGAGCGGGCCCGGGGGCCGGGCCCCGCGCCCCGGCCACGGCCCCGCGGACCACCCCGCCGGGCCGTCCGGCCCCGCCGCCTGGCTCCGCGACCTGCTCATGGGCGCGCGCTTCACCGTCACCGGCGGCCGCGAGGGCCTGCTGCGCGCCGCCCTCACCGCACTGGCCGTCGGCCTCGGCGTGGCCGTCCTGGCGATCGCCGCGTCCGTGCCGCAGCTGCTGGACGAGCGCGACCAGCGCACCACGGCCCGCAGCATCTTCCCGGCGGGGGCGGACATCCCGCCGGACGACCAGCCGGGCAAGGGCACGGGAACGCTCCTCTACCAGCGGGCGTCCACGGACTTCCGCGACCGGCTCGTCGACGGCGCGATCCTGCGCCCCGAGGGCCCCGGGGCCCCGGTGCCGCCCGGCGTCACCGCGCTCCCCGGCCCCGGCGAGATGGTCGTCTCCCCCGCCCTCGGCCGGCTCCTCGCCTCCGACGAGGGGAAGCTGCTGGGCGAGCGGTTCCGCCACCGGACCGTGGGCACCATCGGCGACGCGGGGCTCATAGGCCCCGACGAGCTCTTCTACTACCTGGGCAGCGACCGGATCGCGCAGGGCGGCGGCGTCGTCCACATCGACTCCTTCGGCAGCAGCCAGGACGCCCCCGTGGACCCGCGCATCGTCGTCCTGGCGGCCATGGTGTGCGTCGTGCTGCTGCTCCCGGTCGCGGTCCTCATCGGCACGGCCGTCCGCTTCGGCGGCGAGGGGCGCGAGCGGCGGCTGGCGGCGCTGCGGCTCGTCGGCGCCGGCATCGGGTCCACCCGGCGGATCGCGGCCGGCGAGGCGTTGTGCGGCGCCCTGCTCGGCCTGCTGGCAGGGGCGGGGATCTTCCTCTTCGTGCGCGGCTTCGCCCCGCACGTCGTGATCCGCGAGGTCGGCGTCTTCCCCGCGGACGTCACCCCCGCCCCGGTCCTGGCCGCGCTGATCGCCGTCGCCGTGCCCGCCCTGGCCGTCGCCGTGACGCTGTTCGCGCTGCGCGGCGTCGCGGCCGAACCGCTGGGGGTCGTCCGCGACGCCCCGGTCCGGCGCCGCCGGCTGTGGTGGCGGCTGCTGATCCCGGCCGCGGGTCTGGCCCTGCTGGCGCCCGGCGTGCTGGGGACGCGCGGCGACCTGGTCCTCGGCTCCGGGCAGCCGGTCCTGGCGTCCGCCGGTGCCGCGCTGCTGCTCACCGGGGTCGCCGTGATCCTGCCGTGGCTGGTCGAGGTGTGCGTGGCCCGGCTGCGAGGCGGTCCTCCGGCCTGGCAGCTGGCCACGCGGCGGCTGCAGGCGGACAGCGGTCCGGCCGCGCGGGCGGTCGCGGGCATCACCGTGGCGGTGGCCGGGGCCGTCGCCGTCCAGATGATGGTCTCCGGCATGCGGGGCGACTACGAGGGCCCCCCGGGGACGGTCGCGAGCCACTCCCAGGTGCAGGCCGCCTACCGCCCGGGCACGCCGGACGAACTCCGCGCGTACACCGAGGCGTTCCGGGCCACGCCGGGCGTCCGCGACACCGTCGCCTTCGTGGAGCAGTACGCCTCCAGCGGCTCGGGCCCGGAGCGCAACGTCACCACGGTGCACGTGGCCGACTGCGCCACCTTGAGCCGCATGGCGAAGCTGGACTCCTGCCGCGACGGCGACGTGTTCGTGGCGCAGGAGAAGGACGGCGACGTCAACACGGCCGGGCGGTTCCCTCCCGGCACCGTGCTGGACATGGACGGTTTCGAGGAGGCGAGGGCCAAGGGCACGCCCGCCTACCGGTGGACGGTGCCACGGACCGCGCGCGTCGTGGAGACCCGGACCGCCCCCGCCGGATCGGACACCTTCGGCATCCTGGCCACGCCGTCGGCCATCGACGCCCGGGCGATCCCGGACGCCCGCACCACCGTGCTGGCACGGGTCGACCCCGGCGACCGCGACGACGCCATCGAGCGGTTCCGCAACACCGCCGCCGCCATCGACCCCGGCATGCGGGTGTGGCGCATGGGCGGCGTCGTGAAGGAGGACCACTTCGCGGCCGTCGAGGCGGGACTGACGACCGGTGGGGTCGGCGTCCTCGTCCTCGTCGGGCTGAGCCTCCTCGTCGCCACGGTGGAACAGCTGCGCGAGCGGAGGCGGGCGCTGTCCGTGCTGGTCGCCTGCGGGACGGACCGGTCGACGCTCGCCTGGTCGGTGCTGTGGCAGACGGCGATCCCCGTCGCCGTGGGCCTCGTGCTGGCGACGGCGGGCGGCCTGGGACTGGGCCGGCTGATGCTGGCGCTGGTCCACGAGCGGGTACGGGACTGGTTCGCGTTCGTCCCGCTGGCCGGCGCCGGCGCAGCCGTGATCGTCGCGGTGACGCTGCTGGCACTGCCCACCCTGTGGCGCCTGACACGGCCGGAGAGCATACGGACGGAGTGACGGGCGCGGGTGATCAGCGGTGACCGGGGGCGGGTGACCGGGACGTACGGACTGTGGCGGTCGGTCAGGGGCGTACGGGGCCGGCCCGCACCCGGTCCGGCCCGCACCCGGTCACCCGTTGACGATCCGTACGGGCAGCTTCCGCATCGCGGTCCGCAGGGCCGCCGCGAACTGCTCGAACTCCCCCTGCCGCGCCGCCCCGGTGCGCATCGCCAGGGCGATCCTGCGCGAGGGCACCGGGTCGGCGAAGTGCCCGGTGGAGAGCTGTTCGTTGCGCTCGGTCTCGACGCGCAGGGCCGTGCGCGGCAGCAGGGTGACGCCCATGCCGCCGCCCACCAGCTGGACGAGCGTGGACAGGCCGGCCGCGCTGGTGGTCACCGCCGCGCCGGTCGTCCGGCCGGCCTCCCGGCAGATGTCCAGCGCCTGGTCGCGCAGGCAGTGGCCCTCGTCCAGGAGGAGCAGCTCCAGCTCGCGCAGGGCCTCCCGCGGGATGTCGCCGCGCCCGGACAGCCAGTGGTCGCGCGGGGTGACCAGGACGAAGTCCTCGTCGAAGAGGGGGATTTCGCTGACGCCGGGCGCGCCGAGCGGCACGGCGAGCAGCAGCAGGTCCAGCCGTCCCTGGGTGAGCCCGTCGAGCAGCGAGGACGTCTGCTCCTCGTGGACCTGCAGGTCCAGGTCGGGGTAGGAGTCGTGGACCAGGCGCAGGACCGTGGGCAGGAGGTAGGGCGCGACGGTCGGGATCACCCCGAGGCGCAGGACGCCGGTGAAGGGCGCGCGGGCCGCGTCGGCCTCCTCCATCAGGGCGGCGACGGCGTCGAGGACCGTGCGGGCCCGGGCGGCGAGCCGCTCCCCCGCGGGACTGAGCAGCACCTTTCTCGTCGTACGCTCGAGGAGCTGGACGTCGAGGATGTCCTCCAGCGCGGAGACGGCGCCCGAGAGCGCGGGCTGGCTCATCCCGAGCGCGGTGGCGGCATCACGGAAGTGCAGGTGCTCCGCGACGGCGACGAAGGCCCGCAGCTGGGCGAGGCTGGGCTGGCGGGGGCGCGACCCCGGGGCTATGGACGACACGGCCGGCACGGCCGGCGCCTGTGGTGCGTGCGGTGCAGACGACATGACTGATAAGTACCTCCGATCAACATCTCCCAGTCTAGCTATTTCCGTTATCAATGGCTCCTGTGGCAGGGTTGCTCATGTCCAACCCCGAGGGAAACTCCTGTCACGGGAGCTTCCCGCTCGCTGCAAGGAGAGCGCGTGCTCACTGTCGGTGACAAGTTCCCCGAGTTCGACCTGACCGCTTGTGTGGACCTCGACGCGGACAAGGCTTTCGCGCAGATCGACAACAAGACCCACGAGGGCAAGTGGAAGGTCGTCTTCTTCTGGCCCAAGGACTTCACCTTCGTCTGCCCGACCGAGATCGCCGCGTTCGGCCAGCTGAACGACGAGTTCGCCGACCGTGACGCCCAGATCCTCGGCGTCTCCGGCGACTCCGAGTTCGTCCACCACGCCTGGCGCAAGGACCACAAGGACCTCCGCGACCTGCCCTTCCCGATGCTGGCCGACGCCAAGCACGAGCTGATGCAGGCCTGCGGCGTCGAGGGCGAGGACGGCTACGCCCAGCGCGCCGTCTTCATCGTGGACCCGAACAACGAGATCCAGTTCGTCATGGTGACCGCCGGCTCCGTCGGCCGTAACCCCAAGGAGGTCCTGCGGGTCCTCGACGCCCTGCAGACGGACGAGCTGTGCCCCTGCAACTGGTCCAAGGGCGAGGAGACCCTCGACGCGGTCAAGCTCCTCGCGGGCGAGTGAGCTGATCTCCCATGGCGCTCGATGAGCTGAAGTCCGCCATACCGGACTACGCCAAGGACCTGAAGCTGAACCTCGGCTCGGTCATCGGCAACTCCGACCTGCCGCAGCAGCAGCTGTGGGGCACCGTCCTCTCCTGCGCGATCGCGACCCGCTCGCCGATCGTGCTGCGCGAGCTGGAGCCGGTCGCCAAGGCCAACCTGTCGCCCGAGGCGTACACGGCCGCCAAGTCGGCCGCCGCCATCATGGCGATGAACAACGTCTACTACCGCACCCGGCACCTGCTGTCGGACCCGGAGTACGGCAACCTGCGTGCGGGCCTGCGGATGAACGTCATCGGCAACCCGGGCGTGGAGAAGGTCGACTTCGAGCTGTGGTCGCTGGCCGTCTCGGCCATCAACGGCTGCGGCCTGTGCCTCGACTCGCACGAGCAGGTCCTCCGCAAGGCGGGCGTCTCGCGCGAGACGATCCAGGAAGCGTTCAAGATCGCCGCGGTCCTCCAGGCCGTCGGCGCCACCCTGGACGCCGAGAAGGTCCTGGCGGACAACGCCTGATCTGCTCTCCTCCTCAGATGCGTGTGGGCCCCGGCCGTTACGGCCGGGGCCCACACGTATGTGTTCAGCTGGACGGTCCCGATGGGGCCCCGTCCGGGCGGGGGCCGTCCGGAACGGGTCCGCCGGGGACGGGTTCGTCCGGTGGCGCCGTGGCCAGGGCCTTGTCCTTGGCGTAGGCCCGCAGATAGCCGACGACCGTATTGGTCACCGCGGCCAGCGGAACCGCGACCACCGCGCCGCCGATGCCGGCGACCAGGGAGCCCGCGGCCACCGAGAGCACGACCGCGAGCGGGTGGACGCGCACGGCGCGGCCGAGGATGAACGGCTGCAGCACATGGCCCTCGATCTGCTGCACCGCGAGCACCACGGTCAGCACCATCAGGGCCGTGAAGACGTCCTTCGTCACCAGCGCCACGACCACCGCGAGCGCGCCGGAGACCACGGCACCGACCAGCGGGATGAAGGCGAACAGGAAGATGAAGACGGCCAGCGGCACCGCGAGCGGCACCTTGAGGAAGAACAGCCCTATGCCGATGAAGATCGCATCGATCAGGGCCACTATCACCGTGCCCCGCACATAGGCGGTCAGCGTCGCCCACGCGCGCGGGCCCGCGCCCGCCACGCCCTCGCGCGCCGCCGCCGGGAACAGCTTCAGCAGCCACTCCCAGATCCGCGGCCCGTCGTAGAGCAGGAAGAGCGTGCTGAACATCGCCAGCAGGATGCCGGTCAGCACCTCCAGGATCACCTGGACGCCCTCGATGCCGGCGGTGGTGATGTCCTTGGTGTTGGCGCCGATGGCCGTGCTGAGGTTGTCGGCGATGTTGTTGATCTGGTTCTCGGTGACGTGGAACGGGCTGGTGAGCAGCCAGTGCTTCAGGTCCTTGATGCCCTGCTGCACCTGTCCCGACAGGTCGTCGAGGTTGTCCGTCACCTGCCACACCACGAACCAGCCGACCAGGCCCATGACGACGAAGCCGGAGATGAAGGTCATGGCCGTGGCGAGCCCTCGCGGCACGCCGCGGCGCTTGAGCCAGGCGACGGTGGGCTGCAGCAGCGCGGTGATCAGCAGGCCGGCGACGAAGGACAGCACCACCAGGCGGACCGAGCTGATCACGCGCATCAGCACCCAGAGGGTGCCCGCCAGGATCAGCAGCCGCCAGGCGACCTCGGCCGCGACCCGCACGCCCCAGGGCACGGCGGCCACGGGGTCGGGGCGCGCCGGGACCGCGGGTGCGTACCCGGGCGGCGGCGGTACGTGCTCGGGTGCGGGGTCGCCTGCGGCGGGCGCGGGTGCGGCTCCGGCTGCGGACCCCGGATGCTCCGGGGCGGAACCGGCGGAACCGGCAGAGGCGCCGGAGCCCGCGGAGTCCGTGGAGCCCGTGGAGTCACCGGCGGAGCCGGAACGTATCGGCAAGGAGGCGCGTGCAGGGTCGGCGGCGCGGCCGGACTCGGGCGCGCCGGCGGCACCGGTGGCGTCGGCGGCCGGTGCCGCGCCCTCCACCTCGGCCGTGCGCTCCTCGAGTCGCCGGGCGAGACGGGTCAGACCCGCTCCCACGCCACCGACCCATCGTGGCAATCTGGACATTTCTCTTCCTCTACCCCCACTCCCCCGTGGCCAGGGTGAACGTTACCCCTGACGGGTGACGCGGGAAGACAGCCAAGCCCCCGGCCTGGTGAGGACCGGGGGCTTGCGAGGGCGGGGAAGTGACCGGCGCTAGGCGCGGCCGGTGCGCCCTAGTACCACTGGTTGGCCTGCCAGAACGACCAGGCGCCGCAGGGGCTGCCGTAGCGCTCGTTCATGTAGCCGAGGCCCCACTTGATCTGGGTGGCGGGGTTGGTCCGCCAGTCGGCGCCGGCGGAGGCCATCTTGGAGCCGGGGAGCGACTGCACCAGGCCGTACGCGCCGGAGGAGGGGTTCTCCGCCGTGTAGTCCCAGGTGCTCTCGTTGTTCACGATGTTGCTGAAGCACTGGAACTGGTCGCCGGGGACCATGGAGCGGGCCATCGCCTTGACCTCGGCGACGGAGTAGGAGCTCTTGGCGGGGAAGGACGAGGCGTCGCGAGTCGCAGAGCGGCTGCTGACCTGCTCCTTCTCCTCCTTCTCGCGCTCCTTGGCCTTCTCCTCGGCCTCCTTCTTCTTGGCGGCCTCGTCCGCGGCTTCCTTCTTCGCGGTGGCGTCCTCGGCGGCCTGCTTGCGCGCGGCCTCCTCGGCGTCCTTCTTGGCCGCGCTCTCGGCCGCCTCGGACTGCGTGTCCGCCTGCTGGGTCAGGGAAGCGGCCTGTGCCCGGACGTTCTGTCCTGCGGGGATGTCCGCGAGGAGCGTCGTGTCCGCTGCGGTCGCCTCGACCCGGTCGTTCGTACCCTGGTCATGGCCTGCAGCGACACCCACGACGGCGCCGACGGTGGTGACCGCGGTGGCGGATGCCACGGCGAATCCCCGGACCGAAATCCGGCTCACACGTTTTCCTTCCAGCAACGCCCGCATGGGTGACCTCGCGAGCGCGATCGTGCCCCTGGCGCTGGCCTCCGTAATCGGTCACAGAAGGCACGGGCCCGTGGGGCCTCCCGCAAGGGAGGTCCGCGTGACGCTCGGGCGGCATACGGCGACGCTGTTCAGTTCTGGATCTGCTCTGCACCGCCCCGAGGAGGGGACGAAGTGCCGTATGCGGGGCCTGACAGGACCCAGACTCTGCCCGACCGGGTTGCCCGGAGGCAATTCCGGGTTACGTGGGAAAGGTCACACCTCGTTTATGCCTGGGCGTTTCCGGAAAGCCCGACGCACAACAGCGGCGCGCGGCTAAGCTCCTTGACTTTGCCGCGCGCCACCGAGCAACGGCCTTCAGGGAAGGCCTTCGGGTAACGCCCTTCGGGGAAGCGCCGGATGGGCCGGACGGGATGGGCCCGCCGTCTCCTCTCCGTAACGGACGAGCCCTATCCGGCGAGCCGCATCAGATCCGGCCTTCCTCCAGCATTTCGGTCACCAGCGCCGCAATCGGCGAACGCTCCGAACGCGTGAGCGTGACGTGCGAGAAGAGCGGATGCCCCTTCAGCTTCTCGACCACGGCGACCACGCCGTCGTACCGCCCCACACGGAGGTTGTCGCGCTGCGCCACGTCGTGCGTGAGCACGACGCGCGAATTGGCGCCGATGCGGGAGAGGACGGTCAGCAGGACGTTCCGCTCGAGCGACTGTGCCTCGTCCACGATCACGAAGGCGTCGTGCAGTGACCGGCCGCGGATGTGGGTGAGCGGCAGCACCTCCAGCATGCCGCGCCCGGTGACCTCCTCGATCACCTCGGAACTCGTCACCGCCGAGAGGGTGTCGAAGACGGCCTGGGCCCAGGGGCTCATCTTCTCCGCCTCGCTGCCCGGCAGATACCCCAACTCCTGCCCGCCGACCGCGTACAGCGGCCGGAAGACCATCACCTTGCGGTGCTGCTGCCGCTCCAGGACGGCCTCCAGCCCCGCGCACAGCGCCAGCGCGGACTTGCCTGTGCCGGCCCGGCCGCCCATCGACACGATCCCGATCTCGGGATCGAGCAGCAGGTCGAGCGCGACGCGCTGCTCGGCGCTGCGGCCGTGGATGCCGAACGCCTCGCGGTCGCCGCGCACCAGCCGCACCGAGCCGTCGGCCGCGACCCGGCCGAGCGCCTTGCCCCGCTCGGACTGCAGCACCAGACCGGTGTGCACGGGCAGTTCCACGGCCTCCGGGATGTGGACGGCCTCGGCGGCGAAGAGCTCGTCCACCTGCTCGGCGGTGACGGTGAGCTCCGCCATCCCGGTCCACCCGGAGTCGGTGATCGCGAGCTCCGCGCGGTACTCCTCGGCCAGCAGGCCGACGGCCGACGCCTTGATCCGCAGCGGCAGGTCCTTGGAGACGACCGTGACGTCGTACCCCTCGGCCTGGAGGTTGCGGGCGACCGCGAGGATGCGCGAGTCGTTGTCACCGAGGCGGAAACCGGCGGGCAGTATGCCCGTATCCGAGTGGTTGAGCTCGACCCTGAGCGTCCCTCCCAGTTCACCGATCGGAATCGGGGAATCCAGTCGGCCGAATTGCACCCGGTACGCGTCCAGCAGACGCAGCGCCTGCCGCGCGAAGTAACCGAGCTCGGGGTGGTGCCTCTTGGCCTCCAACTCCGTGACCACCACCACGGGCAGCACGACCTCGTGCTCCTCGAAGCGGGACATGGCGCCTGGGTCGGCCAGCAGGACGCTGGTGTCGAGGACGTAGGTGCGCCGGTCGTTCTCACGGCGCTTCTTGCTGGTCACCACGGGTGGACGAACCCCCTCGGGGAGGTCGGGGCGCGACGGCGTCGCCGGGGAATGGGCCGGGATCGGAGCCCTTCGAGGGCCCGGCTGCGGCCCTCCGCGGGCGGCCGCGCGGCCTGACAGGGCCGCTCGGTCCGCACGGTCGTCGTCCGTGTGCAAAGGGCCTCCCGGGCGGGCGGCCCCATGCCGCCCGCTGGCAGAGCGACGGTCTTAGGACAGACCGTCGGCCTGCAGGGGATATTCCCGCTGGACCGCTTGACCATGCAACGGCATATGCGGTGGCGTGGTGAGCCACCGGTCCGTCAGGAGCCGTACCGGTGGCAGAGGGAGTTACGGCCGCGGGGCCTCAGGGAACCGTACCGCCGGTGGCGCGCCGCACAGCGCCTTGCGGGGGATAACCCCCGCACCCCCAGCCGGATCCATTCGCAGCGCAAACGCCTCAGGAACCGTACCGCCGGTGACGCGCCGCATAATCCCGCAATGCGCGCAGGAAGTCGACCTTCCGGAAAGCCGGCCAGAAGACTTCGCAGAAGTAATACTCCGAGTGCGCGCTCTGCCAGAGCATGAAGCCGGACAGCCGCTGTTCACCGCTGGTGCGGATGATGAGATCCGGATCGGGCTGGCCGCGCGTGTAGAGGTGCTTGGTGATGTGCTCGACGTCGACCGTCTCGGCCAGTTCCTCGAAGGACGTGCCGTTCTCCGCGGCTTCGAGGACCAGCGAGCGCACCGCGTCCGCGATCTCCTGCCGGCCGCCGTAGCCGACGGCCACGTTGACCAGTATTCCGCTGGTGCCGAGCGTGTCCTGCTCGGCCTCCTTCAGCACCGACTGCGTCCGGGCGGGCAGCAGGTCCATCGTGCCGACGTGGTGCACGCGCCAGCGGCCGTCCGCGGCGAGGCCGCGCACCGTGTTCTCGATGATGCCGAGCAGCGGGTTGAGCTCCACGGCCGGGCGGTCGAGGTTGTCGGTGGAGAGCATCCAGAGGGTGACGACCTCGACGTCCGTCTCGGCGCACCAGCCGAGCAGCTCGGAGATCTTGTCGGCGCCCGCCTGGTGACCCTGCTCGGTCGTGCGGCCGTCGGCCCGCGCCCAGCGGCGGTTGCCGTCGAGGATGACGCCGATGTGCTTGGGCACCTGCGCATGGTCGAGGCGGCCTTCCACCCGGCGTGCGTAGAGCCTGTACACCAGGTCGCGCAACTTCACGTTTCCAGCCCCTCCAAGCCACGGCGGTCGCCCCGAGGGCGCCACATTACTGCCCGCGTGTCACGGGAACCCAACTCGGTCTGTCACAAGACCGTGATAGTCAGATGCACATGACCGATTCCACACATTCCGCTCACTATCGTGCGGCCGATTCCCGCTACGACGCCATGGAGTACCGGCGAACGGGCCGCAGCGGGCTGAAGCTGCCCGCCATCTCCCTCGGACTGTGGCACAACTTCGGTGACGACCGCAGCCTGGAGTCGCAGCGCGCCATTCTGCGCCGTGCCTTCGACCTCGGTGTCACGCACTTCGACCTGGCCAACAACTACGGCCCGCCGCCCGGCTCCGCCGAGCTGAACTTCGGCAAGATCTTCGCACAGGACTTCCGGCCGTACCGCGACGAGATCCTGATCTCCACGAAGGCCGGGTATCTCATGCACCCCGGGCCGTACGGCGAGTGGGGCTCGCGGAAATACCTGCTGTCCTCGCTCGACGCGTCGCTGCGCCGGATGGGCGTCGACCATGTCGACATCTTCTATTCGCACCGGTTCGACCCGGAAACCCCGCTGGAGGAGACGATGGGCGCGCTCGCGTCCGCCGTTCAGCAGGGCAAGGCGCTCTACGCGGGCGTGTCCTCGTACAGCGCGGAGCAGACCGCCGAGGCGGCCCGGCTGCTGCGCGCGATGGGCGTGCCGGCGCTGATCCACCAGCCGTCCTACTCGATGATCAACCGGTGGACGGAGGACGACGGCCTGCTCGACACCCTGGAGGCGGAGGGCATGGGCTGCATCGCCTTCGCGCCGCTCGCGCAGGGCCTGCTCACCGACAAGTACCTGCACGGCGTCCCGGAGGGCTCGCGCGCGTCGCAGGGCAAGTCGCTGGACCCGGGGCTGCTGACCGAGGACGTGGTGGGCCGGCTGCGCGGCCTGAACGCGATCGCCGGGCGGCGCGGGCAGACGCTCGCCCAGCTGGCGCTCAGCTGGGTGCTGCGCGATCCGCGGATGACCTCGGCGCTGATCGGCGCGTCGAGCGTCGGCCAGCTGGAGGCCAATGTGGCCGCTCTAGGGTCGCCGAAGCTGACCGATGAGGAACTGGCGGAGATCGATTCCCTCGCGGTAAGCACCGAAGGCGTCAACATCTGGGCCCGGCGCGGCTGACCCCGGGGCGGACCGGCCCGGGACGCACGCATCGTCACCGTGGGTGACAAGAGGGAAAGAAAACGGGCCGGTCCGTGGGGGGGATACGGACCGGCCCGAGGGGGGGTTTCCACCTTAACCGGTCTGAGGCCGTGCTCGTTGCACCGACAGGGGTGACGGCGCGCGGGATGCTGACACTGGGTGACCTTTTTGATCTTGAACAAGTAGTTGGGGCCGGTGCGTTCGGGGGCCCGAGGGGCCTGTCAGCACTGGGCCTACAGCGTAGAACCAGCCATTCGGCGGACAGCTCCGGCCGGCGCTTGGGAACACTTCGATAACGTCCGGAAAAATCACGGCCGCCTTGACGCCGCGACGGGGCCGGGCGCGTCGGCGGTCCGTTCGGCGGCACCTTCCGCCGGACGGGTGAGGCCCCGCCGCGGAAGATCGGGAACGAGGGTGAGGACCCCGACGACGGCCATGGCGGCGCCGAGCCACAGCGGGGAGCGCAGGCCGTAGGCGTCGATGGCCAGCCCGCCGACCGACGAGCCGATGATGATCCCGAGGGTGATGAACGAGGAGTGGATGGAGTTGACCAGCGGGCCGGCGTTGCCGGCGCGCTGGACGCGGGTGACCATCGCCGGGTTCATGGTGACGCCGACGAGGCCGACGCCCAGCAGGAAGGCCACCGTGGGGACGGGCAGGTGCGCGGTCAGGGCGAAGCCGGCGAGGAAGACCGCGTTGAGGACGAGGCCGCAGAGCAGGACGCGGACGGGGTACCGGTCCGCGAGGCGCCCGACGACCCAGTTGCCGACGACGGTGGCGGCGCCGTAGGCGATGAGCAGCAGGGGGACGGAGCCGGCGGAGAAGCCGGTGACCTCGGTGAGGACGGGGTTGAAGTAGCTGAAGGCCGAGAACGTCGCCCCGATGACGAAGGTGCTGGTCAGCAGCGCGAGCCAGAGCTTGCGGCGCTTGAAGACGGCCAGCTCCCGGCGGAGGTCGCCGCCCTCGGCGGGGCGGTCCAGGTCGGGGATGCCGAGGGCGGTGCAGAGCGCGGCGAACAGGGCGAGGGCGGAGATGGCCCAGAAGGCGGCGCGCCACCCGAAGTGCTCGCCGACGAGGGTGGACAGCGGCAGGCCCAGCAGGGTGCCGAGCATCAGGCCGTTCATGGCGACGGCGATGGCGCGGCCGCGTACCTCCGGACGGGTGAGCCGGGCGCACAGGGACAGCGAGACGCCGAAGAAGGCCTGCGCGGCGACGCCCGTGACGATCCGCGCGGCCAGCATCGCGCCGTACGTGGTGGCGGTGGCGGCCAGGACGTTGCCGGCGAGGAAGACGGCGAACAGCGTCAGCAGGGCGGCCCTGGGCCGCAGCCGCATCACGGCGACGGTCAGGAACGGCCCGCCGGCGGCCATGGCGACCGCGAAGGCGGTGATGAGGTAGCCGATCTCCGGAACGGTGACTCCCAGCCCGTCGGCCATCTGCGGCATCAGTCCGGCGACGACGAATTCGCTGGTCACCATCGCGAAGATGCCCAGGGCTAGCAGGTAGACGGCGCGGGGCATGGTGGGGTGCTCCTTGGTTCTTGGTGGGGCGAAGGTTTTGGATTGATCAGTACAAAATCAAGGCACGCGAAGAGAAGAGAGAAGACGAGAGGAAGGTAGGGAGAGAAGAGGAGAGAAGAAAGCAGCAGGGACCGAGCCGCACCCCAGGAGGCGGACACCCCGTCAAAGGGCGTCGACCGTGGTCCGCATGATCCCTTCGAGCGCCTGCCGCCCGACACCGGCCCGGGCGGAGACGCGCATGCCGCCGATGGCCGCGATCACGAAGTGCGCGAGGGCGCCGGCGTCCTTGGCACGGTCGATGTCTCCGTCCCGCTGCCCGGCCTCGATGGCGGCCTTCAGTGCCTCGAACCGCCGCCGGTAGTCACGCTCCAGCACGCCGGCCACCTCGGGATCCCTGGACCCCAGCTCGATACAGGTGTTGACGACCAGACAGCCGCGCCGGTCCTCCGCATGGAGCCCCTCCTCCTCGACGATGACGCCGAGGAGCGCCCGGATCTTCTCCCGCGCGGGCATCGCACTCTCCAGCACCGCGTCGATGTTCCCGTTCTTGCGCTCCATATAACGGAGCAGGGCCCGCCGGAAGAGGTCGTGCTTGCTCTTGAAGGTGTTGTAGATGCTGCTCCGGCCCAGGCCGGTGGCATCGCACAGATCCTGGGTCGAGGTCGCCTCGTACCCGGCGGTCCAGAACGCCTCCAGCGCGGCGTCGACCGCCCGCTCCTCGTCGAACTTCCTCGGTCGGGCCATGACGGGAACCGTAGCAGTTTTGGATCACCCGTTCCAATAGTTGCTCAGGAGCGGAGGTCGTCGAGGGCCCGCCTGATGGTGCGGATCATGAGCCGGGGCCGGTAGAAGACGTCGTCCCGCGTGAAACGGAGGACGCGGCGGACCTCCGGACAGCCGGCGAGCTCGTTGAAGCGCATGGTGTCGTTCTGGTGGGCGGCTCTCGTGCCGTGCCAGGCGAACCCCTCGATCTCGATGCCGAGCCCTGCCGCCCGGAAGAGGAAGTCCAGCCGGACCGTACGCCCGCGCGCCGTCGTGATCCCGGCCTGCGACTCCGGGTGCAGCCCCGCCCGGCCCATCTCCAGGCGGGCCTTGGACTCGGCCGGGGAGCCGCTGGCCGGGTCGGTGAGCGCCAGCGCCTGCCGCGCCGCCCGGGTGCGCGGGCGGCGCGGCGCCGCTTCGAGGGCCCGCGCGACGTCGTCACGGCGCACCAGGCCGTTGGCGAGTGCCGAGTCGGCGGCGATGACGGCCTCGTCGGCGGGCAGTGCCCGCAGCAGATCGGACAGGGTCCGTACGGCCGTGGTGACCCGGACGCCGGAGACCACCGTCACCTCGGTCTCCGCCAGCGGGAGGCGGTGGACGACGGCGTCCACCGCGCGCCTGCGCCCCACGCGGGAGGTGAACTCGGGCCTGCACGGCCGTATGAGCACAAGGCCGTGCGCGGCGGCGGCCGAGCTGTGGCTCACGACCAGCTCCGGGCGGTTCAGCTGCAGGGCCCGTAACCGCAGCCTCAGATCGGCCTCCCGGCCGGGCTCCGCCCAGGCCCCGGCGTGCAACCGCGTCCAGCCCGCACGGCGCAGCGACCGGGCCGCTGCGCCACGGGACAGCCCGGCGGCCACGGCCTGGGAGGTCAGCACGAATCCGCCTTGCGCGACGGCAAGTTCGCGCAGGCGCAGGTGATCTGCCTTCACCCACCAAGAACAGCGCATCTCCGCCCGTCCGGCGACCCCTGTGGACAACGCGGAGCGGACGCCGCAACCGGCGGAGTGATACAACGCTCGAACACGAAGCCGACGGAAGGACAGCACATGGGCCGCTGGCAGGACGGCCGGGCGACACTGCGCATCGCCGACAGCACGACCGCCGCCGAACCGATCCCCCTGGAGATCGCCGCCTCGTACCGGGCACGCACCCGCGGACTCCTCGGCCGGGACGGCATCGACGGCGCCGTCCTGCTGACGCCGGCCGGCAGCGTCCACACCTTCCGCATGCGGTTCGCCATCGACGTCGCATACCTGGACCGCCACTTCCGGATCCTGGCGGTCCGCACGATGAAACCCGGCCGTCTCGGCGCCCCCCGCCTGCGCTCCAGGCACGTGCTGGAGGCGGAGGCGGGGGCGATGGAGCGGTGGGGCCTGCGGGCCGGGGGGCGGGTCACCGTCGAGGCATGAGGCCGCCGGTCCGGACGCGGAACCGGGCGGGGGACCGCCGGACCGGCTGCCGTGCGATCAGCCACCACCCGCCGAGCCAGCACAGCAATGCGCTCCCGGTGGAAACGCCTGCATAACCGATGACGCGCAGGGCGCCCCGTCCCGTGCTGCCGTCATCGGCCACGGCTTCGGGGTCGGCGGTGACGCCGAAGCCTGCTGCCACGGCGTCGCCGTCGTAGGCAGGTGCGGCCCTGGGCGTCCCGTCGACCGCGATGCGCAAGGTGACCGGCACCGGGTGGCTCACGACTTCGCCGACCTTCGGGTGCAACCCCACCTGCAGGTAGTACCAGCCGGCGACGCGCATCGCGTTCGCCGCGTCCGACCGCCCGCGGAGGCGGTTTTCGTACGCGACCGGAGCGGTGCTCAGCGACACCGACTTCGGCATGCCCCGGTAGTCCTCGACGGACTCCCCCACGTAACCTCGCGCCGGATTGTTGAGCCCGACCCGTACGCCGCCGGGGGCGTGGAAGCCCGGGGGCGCGAAGGCCTTGGGAACGTCCGCGACCACGGAGAGCCGCTGGCCCCAGGAGACGGGGATCCGGTAGAAGCGGGTCTGCCCCGGGAGCAGGTCGTCCTTCCAGACGCCGTTGCCCACGCCCGGGGCGTCGTTGAAGCCCGTGCCGCCGGCGACCCGTCCCGGGCTCCTGCCCGTGACCGACAACGAGGTCGGGCTCCACTTGCCGGTCCCGGACGTGACGGCCAGGGTCCCTTCCTTGAGCCCCGGTTCCGTCATGTACTTGATCTCGGTCGGATAGGTGTCACCGGTCCGCCCGGTCCGCTCCACGACCACCTGGTACCGGCCCGCGTGCCCGCACCCGCCCGAATCCGGCCCGGCTCTGCGGACCGCGTAGTCGGCCAGGGGACGGCCGCTGTCCGCGTCGCGGAACTTCGCTTCGCCGAAGTCGCATTCCCGCCCGTCCTCCTGCCGCAGCGCCACGTGGATGCCGTCCTCGGGACTGACGGCAGCGCCGGGTGCGGGCGCCCCGACCACCGAGACGTAGGCATCCGATCTCGCGTCCAGGTCCACGGCGTAGAACTTCTTCTCGCCGGGGCCGATCACGTCCGTGTACGTACCCGGTCGCAGCAGCGGCCCTTGCGCGGCGGACGCGGAGCCGCTGACCTCCTTCGCGCTCGCTGCCGGTCTGTAGGCCGACCAACTGCCGGCCTCAGCAGCTCCTGCCGGCCTTCCCTGCCCGAGCGGAAGCACACAGAGCGCCGCCGCGGTCGCGAGGGCAGTCCTGTGCCTGCGCCGGTACCGCATCACACGCCTCCCCGGCATCGCGAATTCGGCCCGGCCCCATCCTGCACGTGCCGGTGTCATCCGCGCAGGCATTCCGCATGGCTGCGTTCCCCGGCCTCAGGCAGAAACGCTCGCAGCCCCCAGGAGCATCCCGAGGAAGGCGCCGATCAGCATGAACGGCCCGAAGGGCATGGCCGACTTCCGGCCGGCGCGCCTCAGCACCATCAGCCCGATGCCGTAGGCCGCTCCCAGCGAGATGCCCAGGAAGAACCCGACGAACAGCACGGCCCAGCCGTACCAGCCCAAGGTGGCGCCCACGACTAGCGCCAGCTTCACGTCTCCGAAGCCCATGCCGTTGGGGTGGATCAGGAAGAGGACGAAGTACACGCCGGCGAGGGCGAGCGCACCGGTGACGGCCCCGGTCCACGAGCCGCCGTGGCCGGGGGCGAGGCTCGCCGCACCGAGCAGCACCAAGGCTGCGCCCGCCAAGGGGAGCGTCAGGATGTCCGGCAAGCGGTGCACGGTGGCGTCGACCACGGTCAGGACGGCCGCGAACGGCGCGAGCAGCAGCCACACCACCAGCTCCGGCCGCGGCCCGACCGCCGCCGCGAGGGCAGCGCACACCAGCGCGCAGATCAGGGGCGCCGCGACGGCTGCGGGCCCGTAGGCGGGGCAACGCTCGGGCGCCTCCGGTTCTGTGCCCGGTCCGGTGCCCGGTGCAGTGGCCGGTGCAGTGGCTGGTGCAGCGCAGCGCGCGGGGCCGAGCCATCCTCCCGCCACACCGGTGATCGCGTGCCCGGCCGGGCACGCCGCCCGCCACGGCTCTTCGGGCTCCACGGCGAACCGGTAGGCGGCACGGGGGACCAGGAATCCGCTCAGGGCACCGAAGACGGCAGCGAGAAGGATGACAGACAGATGCACGTCACGACCCTACGGACCGGGTGGGGGCGGAGTCATGGGCCCGGGGGCCCAACGGAGCATGGGTGACGGAACCCGGTCAGCCGGTCAGCCGGTCAGCCGGTCACTCGAACCGATTCGACGATCTTGCCGATGTCGTCCTCGGACAGCTTCCCCTTCACGGCATTGATCCGCACCAGGAAGGCCTCGTCCTTCTTGTCCATGCCGACGATGTCCACACCGGTCATCCGGGTCCCCTTGGAGGGCGTGTTCTGCTGGCCGGTGGACGTGAATTCGTAATCGACGCGCCGGGCGTCATCGGTCCCCCGGACGTCGATCTTCTTCTGTCCGCCGAGGGTCGACCCGAGTTGAACGCTGGCCTCGGCTCCGATGGCCGCCATCTCGGCCGACGTGGCCGTGGTGAAGTTGATCTGCACACCGACCTTTCCGACCGTCTTGGCCCCCTCCGTGAGGGTGGCCGCGGCCGCGGTGTGAGACCCCCGGTCGGCAGCGCTGAGCTCGGTGAATCCCGGCGGGTAGGAGACGGTGAGCCGCTGGGCGTCCAGCGACTTCCACCCTTCGGCGGCGGAGGAGCCCGCCTCCTTCTCGCTCCCGCAGCCGGCGATCAGCACCGCCGCCAACGCCCCGGCCCCGACGCCCTTGAGGGTGCGCAGCACACGCTTCACGTCCATTCCCTTCCCATCTCCCAACCCCATCGGCCACGCCACGCCCCACTGGTCACTTCGCGCAGTAGCTGTACGGTACGTATCCACGCTTCCCGTCCGCAGGCGCACCGAGGAACTTGGCTTCGTCCAGCTTCTGATCGCTGTGTTCCGTGGACACCTTGAAGCCCAGGCTGAGTCCGAGCGTCAGGTCGAAGCCGTACTCCGCGGCGCTCGATTCGCCGGTGTAGTGCATCTTGCTGGACATGCCCTTGTCGAAGAGGAGCTGGCCGAAGCGGTCGTCGTCGCCGGGCCGGCTCGTCGGCGCGTGGTCGCCGAACATGTAGGTGAACGGCGCGGTGTTGTCCCCGGATCCGTCCAGCCACTTCTCTGCGGTGGCCCGGTCGGCGTCCCCCTTGTCCCCCTCGGCGAAGACGATCGAGTTGGTGACGAGGTCGACGTCGCTCGTCTTGGAGCTGCCGCCGGCCTTGGCGCCGCCGCCCTTCTTGTCGTCCCCGTCCTTCCCGTTGTCCTTGGAGCCGCTCGCCTTGCCGCCGTCGTTGCCCTTCCTGTCGATCGTCTGGGTCATGTCGATGCGGGTGAGCTTCCCGGTCTTCTTGTCCCGGGTGACGGTCATGGTCCCGGTGCGGGCGACCGTCCCTTCGGACGAGCCGCTGAGGCCACCGGCTTCGACACCCGTCTTACCGCCGTACTCCATGCCCGCGGAGTACGTGTAGGCCTTGGTCCCGTTGATGTCGTTGTTCGTGAAGGTGACCTCGGGCGAGAACTTGAACTTTCCGCCCAGCTGAGCGGAGAGCTTCTTCTCGTCCGCAGCGGAGATCTTCAGGCCGGCTTCGGCCGTGCCCTCCAGGCCGATCTTGCCGTAGCCGATGTGCCGGTCCCCGAGCTTCTTCTCGATCTTCTCCCGCTCCTTGGCGTACTTGTACGCCGCGTACGGGTTGCCGCCGCCCATTCCGCCGTACTTCGTGGTGGTCTCCCAGGTCTTCATCACCTCGATGTCCTTGCGGAACTTCTCGGCCTGCTCGGGGCTGTCGAAGGCCCACGTATCACCGTTGGTGACCTTGACGCCGGCGCCCAGCTCGACCTTGTCGGTGCCCAGCTTGCCGACCTTGAGACCCGGCTTCCACTCCCCCGCGGCGCCGACCGAGGCGGCGTCGGTGAAGGTCAGATAGACCTTCTGGTCCTTGCCGTCGACCTTGCCGTCCCCGTTGACGTCGGTCTTCGCCTGGAAGACCTGCTGCTGGAAGCCGTACTCGTTCCCCCACTTGAACCAGGCGATCTTGGCTTCGCTGCCCGCGGTATCGGACACGGTGGTGATGTTGCACAGCGGAGGCTCGAAATCGGCGTCCTTCTTGCCGTCCGCCTGCGACTGCCCGTCTCCCCCGCAGCTGCCCCCGAACGCCCGGCAGAGCTTCTCCTTGATCTGCCCGCCGATCGACCGGCCGGCCCCGGTGGCCAGCAGCCCGGCGATCACCGCGACGACGACCACCAGCATGCCGATGTAGTCCACGGCCGTCTGCCCGAGGTCGTCCCAGGGGTGACGGGACCGGCCTTCGCCTCGTCCTTCCCACAACCGGTCCAGGAGCAAGGCGCACACGGCGCCGAAGACCAAGGAAGCCGCCGCCGTCCACACGCCTTCGGCGACGACGATGTCCCAGCTGCCGAACAGGTTCCTCAGCGTGACCGCAGCCGGAACGGCGAGCGCGGCGAGGAGGTGGAGCGGGAGCGAGTGGCGGTACGGCTCCTTGTGCAACCGCGCCGCGGCCAGCCCGGCCAGGGTGATGACCACCGCGCCCGGAACGTGGAGCAGCGCCATGCGCCAGCCGAACGACTCCAGCCGCTCCGGCGTCGCGAGCGCGTCCAGGGCGAGGACGCCCAGCAGGTATCCGGCGCCCAACGTCACCACGAGGCCGGCGGCCCAGGACCGCATCAGCGAGAAGAGAACCCCGAACCGGGGCTCAGGCGGATCGCCGTGGAAACGATTCGCCGCCCTGCGCCCCCAGTTGACACCAGCCCCGTCCATGCCTCGCGCCCCTCCCTCGCGTGATCACGACACGAGGGACGCTAATGCCCTTACGGGGCCGGGGTCTTGGGCCCTGGGGCCCATTCGGAACCCCCGGCCCCGACGGTCAGCCGGTCAGCCGGTCACCCTGACGGACTCGACGATCTTGTCGATGTCAGAGGGAGAGACGGCCCCTTGCTTCCTGATGATGCGCACCAGGAACGGCCTGTCCTCAGCATCCATGCCGACAACATCGGTACCGTCGACGGTGGTTCCTTCGGGAGGGGAGTGGTCCAGGCCGTTCGAGGCTTGGGGGTTGTAGTCGATACGGCGGGCCTCGACGCCACCCGGCCTGATGTCCTTGGACTTCTTGAACTCGCCGCCCAGCACGTAGGTGGCTGTGGCACCCCCCACAGCCAGTTCGAGGTCACCGGCCGCCATGAACGAAGGCCGGACGGCGATCCAACCGACGACAGCGCCATCCTTGCTCAGCGTCGCACTGGTGGTGTTCTTCTTTCCCTCCCGCCCCGGAGGAACGGGCTTCCACCCCTCCGGGTAGGACACCTTCACCTGCCGGGCGTCCAAGGTCCCCCAGCCTTCCGGCGTCTTCGGGCTGCTCTCGCCGCTGCATCCGGTGAGCATGCTGCCGGCGAGGGCGGTCGCCCCCATCGTGACGACCGCACGACGGGTGTACGGCTTCGGTGGCGTGGTGATGACCATGGCAACTCGCTCTCGTCCGGCTCACTCGTTCACTTGGCGCAGAGGCCGAAGGGTACATAGTTGCGCGTGCCGTCCTCCCGCGGGGCGCCGAGGAACTCGGCATCACCGATCCGCTGGACCTCCTTGGAGAACGTGGCCTTGTACCCGAAATCCCCTATGGCGAGGTTCACATCAAAACCGAATTCGGCGGCATTGGTCACGCCGGCGTAGTCGGCTTTACTCGAGACGCCCTTTTTGTATATCAGGTACTCGAAAGTACCCTCATCCTTCGGCTGACTGGTCGGCGCTTCGCTGGAAAAGATGGAATCGATGGGATGCAGCTTGCCGCCGCGCTTGCCACTCAGCCAGTCATTCGCGATTTTGCGATCCCTCTTCGTGATCGCCTGCAGAACCGGGTCGGTCGAGTGATCATCAAACTTGATCATATTTGTGACCACATGGGCCTGGGTAGCCTCGTCCGACTTGCTCGCGCCGCCCTTGCCCTTCGGCTTCTTCTTGGTGTCGGGATCCTCTTCACCCGACTTGCTGGCATCGCCGCTCGCCTTGCTGCTGCCCTTGGTCTGGCTGGTGTGAGTGATGATGATGGACATGAGCGTGCCGTCAGGGGCCCGATTGACCGTTATCGTTGCCGCCTTCTTGCCGCCCTTCTCGCCCTTCATGCCGAGCCCCACACCGCCCAGCTCGGCACTTTCAGCATCCTCGAGCTCGTAGGAGTAGGTCTTTCCCACAAGGTTGTTGATGCTGTCGTGGGTGACGGTCACAGAAGGCGAAACCTTCAGTTTTTTGCCCAGCTTCCCCGAGAACTTCTTGGCCTCGTCAGGGGAAAACTCAAGAGCTCCACTCGCGGAACCCTCCACGGCGACCGTGCCGTAGGAGATCTTCTTACCGTCAACGACCTCACTGATCTCGCGCTTCACCTTGAGAAAGCGTTTGAGGGCGGCACTGCTCGCGGCAGGAGACTCGTGCGCCGACCCGCCCATGGCATGCCCCTTGGCGGCCGCGTACTCGTTCAACTTCCCCATGAAGTCATCCCGCTCCTTGGCGGAGCCGAATTCAAACGTGTCACCGCTGGTCACTTTGATGCCGCCCTCGAGCTCCAGCTTGGCCGGCTGCTCGTCGAACTTCCCGGCTTCCATGCCGAATCTGGGCTTCCATCCCGCGCCGACCTTACCGGCCTCGGAAAAGGTGATGCGGAACCTCGGGACAGTCTTGTACTTCCCGTCCTCGCCCTTCACCTTCTTGGCGAAGTCCTGCTTCTGGAATCCGTACTCACTGCCGATCTTAAACCAGCCGAGCTTCACCTCGTGCCCCCCGACGTCCGAGACATTCAAGGTGTTGCACAGACCCGGCTCCCAGGCAGCATCATTATTGCGCTGCTTCGCAGCGACTTCGCCCGTCGCACCCGTAGAGCAGGATCCTCCGAAGGCCTGGCAGATCTTCGCCTTGATCTCGTCCGCAATGGATTTCCCGAGAGTCGTAGCGGCCAGAGCAACCATGATCGCCACAACCACCGCAAGCATGCCGATGTATTCCACGGCTGTTGCTCCGGAGTCGCCCCAGTTGTAGTGGACGTGGCTCCCACGTCCACCGCCGAGGAAGACCGTGACGGCTCCTATGCCACCACCGGCAATCGCCGTTCCCGCAATCACGCCGACCGCTTCGGCGCTCCAGAAGCCCCACCCGGAGAAGAGGATTTCGGCGCAGGCCAGTACGGGTGCCCCCAGGGCGGCGAACAGGGTGAGCGGCAAAGAACCCCTGCATACTGCGGGAAGGATGCGGGCCGCTACCCACCCGGCCAGGGTGTTGCAGAGGAGGTTGGGGGCCCAGACGAGCATGAGCCGCCATGCCAGAGAGGACAACCGCTCATCCGTCAGGAGCGCGCCGAGTCGGGTGAATTCGAGTGCGTAGCCGACGCCGTAGAGCATGAGAAAGCCCACGGCCCACGAACGGATCAGAGGGAAAAAGGGGCCGGTACGCCGTGGATCCGGTGCGCCGTACGGGCGATTTACCCCTCCTGTGTCAAATCTGCCACCTGTGCCGCCCATGCCCGCGCGCCCTCTATTCTTGATCACTTCCAGCCCACGCTAGCCTGCACGGACTGCCTGGTCATGGGCCCACGGACCCACGCCGGGCCCAAAGTTCGTTTGGCGACGGGGGCAGACCTTGACGGTGATCACGGCGGCCGGGCTGATCGGCCTGGGGGCGCTGCCGGCGTACTTCCTGCACCGGCTGCTGACGGTCTTCAAGGTGATGCGGTACGGCCTCAAGGCCGAGGCGGAGTGCGTGGAGGTGCAGGTGTCCTCGGGACGGGAGGACACCAGCTATCACCACGTCTTCGAGTTCGACGCCGCCGACGGTCGGCGCATCCGGTTTTCCGAGGACGTGTCGCAAGGCATCCAGCGCGGCTACCGCACGGTCGCCCACTACCACCCCGCCAACCCGGAGCGCACGGCCACGATCGCAAGCAGGGAAGACCTCGCGCCCATCCTCCTCCCCGCCTTTGGCCTGCTGGTCACAGGCTCCCTCTGGATTGCATTCCTCCCGGCGGCGTTCAGCTGATTTCGGCTCCAGCGGCGCAGCCGGACCGCGCCGCGCCCCCGAAAACGGAGGAACTATGCCCCCTTTTGCCCCTAATTGAGGCTCTCCAAGTGCCCTGCCACGGGAGCGGGATGGTGTTCTCCGGACTCCCATGACGCGGATAAAGTGCTGCTGCAGTTGTACGGGGGAGAATGATTTGCGGTCGCCTGCAGCACGGGGCGTCCGGAGGGGACAGGGAATCAGACGTGGCGACCGCGATAGCAGTTACCAGCGCTGACCTGGTACTGGCGCCGCTGGACGGGCGGACGCCGTCCGCAGCGGTGCTCCAGCCTCCGGGCGAGCAGTCACTGGACGACGCTCTCGCCGGCATGCAGGCGCTGGTGGAGCAGTGCGGTCATGTGGTCGTGCTCTACCCTTCGTCCCTCGCCGTGCCGCACGAGCGAAGGCTCCAGACGGTCCGTTCGGTTCTGGAGAACGGCAGGATCGCACTGGTACGTGTGGATCTGCCGCCCTTGGCGCTGGCCGTGCTCGCGCGGCAGCTGCGTCAGATCTCCGTCTTCGACTTCGGTGCGGGCGTCGTCGGCTCGGCGGCGCTGTTGTTCTCCCACTACCTGTACGCCGGCGCCCTGCTGAACTCCGTGGCCAAGCTCGACCACGTACCTGTCGGGCTCAAGTCCCATGCGAAGTCCTGGCTCCCGGGTTCGCAGTTCGGCGTCCTGGCGAGCCCCACGCCGCAGCTGATCAAAATCGGCACCGACGGTGCCGCCGCCCTCGCCGGCCCCCAGTTCGGCACCTACCTGACCGTGGCTCAGGGACGGATCGCCTCGGACTGGGTCACCTCGACCCTCGCGCCCGCCTGGGCCGTCCAGAGCCTCCACCAGGCGGAGTTGCCCCAGGAGTCCCTCCGCTGGTGGGGGACGGGCAAACTGGTCGAGTTCGTCGCGGCGATCGGGGATACTTCGGTGCTCGCCCAGCTCGTCGCCTCCGTCAAGCGGCAGCCCTGCCCCTGGTGCGGACTGGAGCTCATCGGCGAGCGGTGCGTGTTCTGCTCCGCGTCCCTCTCGCCTCATGCGAACCAACAGTCGCGCAGCGGCGTCGTTAGTCCCGAAGCCGGACTGCAGGGGCAGTCCGCCGAGTGACCCGCAGAGGGCACCTCCCGGCCGCACGCCGCCGCGCGGCCGAGGTGGCGCGCACTCGCGGCACTTCTCCCGAGCACGAAGCGAGTACTGAGCAAGGCCCAGCGCGTCCCGCACCGCTGCTCACCGAATCCACCCTTGAACGAGGTAGTCCGCAACCATGAACTCACGCCAGCGCCGCGGCATCATGCTGCTCCTCCTTTCCGTTGTGTGCGCCTTCGCCGCATTCATCGGTGTTCTCTCGGTGATCAACGACGTCGACTCCAAGGTGGGGCCCGAGGTCACGGCGTACGAGCTGGCGGCGGACGTCCCCGCGTACCGGGCACTGGAGGCCGGAGACTTCAAGCAGGTCTCGCTCCCCAAGCGGTGGCTGCCCAGCACGGCGGTGACCAATCTGGACGAGGTCACGGGCAAGATAGCGGTCAATCCGCTCAAGGCGGGCTCTCTCCTGCAGTCCGACATGATCGCCGACCGGCCCGCGCTCAAGCCTGGGCAGCAGGAGATCGCGATCATGATCGACGCCGTGACGGGCGTCGCCGGCAAGATCACCCCCGGTGCCACCGTGAACATCTACGCGACGTTCGCGTCTGCGACCGGCAAGGGTGACGGTGCGGAAAGCGCCGCCCAGCCCCGTTCCAAGGTCATTGTCACCAACGCCAAGGTGATCGACGTCGGCAAGCTCACCCCGCTGGCCCCGAAGCAGGGCGAGTCGCAGTCCGGCGGCTCGGCCGTGCCGATCACCTTCGCGCTGGAAACCCTCGACGCCCAGCGCATCGCCTACGCCGAGTCCTTCGCCTCCCACGTCCGCCTCGCGCTCGTCGCGCCGGGCAGCGACACGACCATCCCGCCGAACCAGCGGGACTACACCCTGAACGGCGACAAGTGAGGTAACGGATGGCCACAAGAATCCTCCCGGCCGTCGGTGACGCGGACGCCGCCCGCTCGGTGACGGCGTTGCTGAACCAGCTGCCGGACACCGACCCCGCCCAGCCGGCGGCCAACTCCACCCAGCTCATCGACACCCTCACGCAGCTCGCCCACGAGTCGATGGCCGACCTTCCCGAGGTCGTCCTCGTCCACGAGCGGATCGGTCCGGTTCCCGCGCTGGAGCTCGTGCGCGAGGTGGCGCTGCGGTTCCCGGCGGTCGGGGTCATCCTGATCACGGCGGACACCAGCCCCGCGCTGATCTCCGCCGCCATGGACGCGGGCGCGCGCGGCCTGGTCGGCCTGCCCCTGTCGTACGACGAGCTCGTGGCGCGGGTCCGGGCGACGGGCAACTGGGCCGTCGGCGTGCGCAAGCACCTGACCGCCGAGGTCGGCGCCCCCAGCGGCCCCGGCGGCACGGTCGTCACGGTCTCCGGCGCCAAGGGCGGCGTGGGGACGTCGGTCATCAGCATCCAGATGGCGCTCGCCGCCAGGGCCGCCGGCCGGAGCGTCGCCCTGGTGGACTTGGACCTGCAGAACGGGGACCTCGCCTCGTACCTCGACGTGCAGTTCCGGCGGTCCGTCGCCGACCTCGCCGACATCCACGACATCACGCCGCGCGTCCTCCAGGACGTCGTCTTCAACCACGAGACCGGCATGGGCCTGCTGCTCGCCCCGGGTGACGGGGAGCGCGCCGAGGAGGTCAGCGAGCGGACGGCCCGTCAGCTCGTCAGCGCGCTCCGTGGCCGGTACCAGGTCGTCGTCATCGACTGCGGCTCCCAGATGACCGGCGCGAACACCGCTGCCATCGAGGTCGCGGACGTCGCCGCACTCGTCGTCACTCCGGACGTCGTCGCCGTACGAGCGGCCAGGCGCATGGTGCGGATGTGGGAGCGGCTCCAGGTCCGCAAGGCGGAGGAGACCATCACCGTCGTCAACCGCGCCGTACGCAACACCGAGATCCAGCCGCCGCTGATCGAGCGCATCGTCGGCACCCGGATCGCCCGTACCGCCGTCCCCGCCCACTTCAAGGACCTGCAGCCCGTGGTGGACGCGGGCCGGATGCAGGACCTCGACAGCCGGAGCGTGGTCAAGCAGGCCATGTGGGGTCTGGCTGGCGAGCTGGGTCTGGTGCGCAGCGCCGCACAGCACGCGGCCGGCAGGAAGGGGCGCGCGAGGTACCGCAGCGACCGGGGGGCCGTGGGCTTCCGCCGGCGGCGCGGAGACGGGCACCCCGGGGACGGTGCCGACGGCGGCGGCATATCTCCGGACTCCCCGCCCGGCGAGCCGGACGGGACCGGACGATGAGGACCCGGCCGGCGCGGCTGCGCGACCCCGCGAGCGGTGACCACGGTGACCGGGGACAGGTCTCGGTCGAGTTCCTGGGCATCCTGCCGCTGATCCTCCTGGTGCTGCTCCTGCTCTGGGAGTGCGTGCTGGCCGGCTACACGTACACGCAGGCGGGGCACGCGGCCGACCAGGGGGCCCACAAGGGAGCCACGGCGGCCGAAGGGGCACGCGAGGCGGCCTGCCGGAACGGAGCGAGGAACAGCCTCGGTGCCTCCTGGCAGGACTCGGCCGACATCCGGTGCGGCGACGCCCACGGCAACAGCCTCTACGAGGCCGAGGTCGAGCTGGAGGTACCCGTGCTCTTCCCGGGCCTCGCGAGCTTCCCCGTCCCGATCAGGGGCAGGGCGGCCGTGGCGAAGGAGGGATGAGGCATGGCGAAACGCGCCGGTCGCGGTGACCGGGGACAGGCGGCGGTCGAGTTCATCGGCATGCTTCCGGTGCTGATCCTGATCGGGCTGGCCGTGATCCAGACGGGCATCGCGATGTACGCGATGGAGCAGGCGGGTACGGCGGCGCGCGCCGCAGCGCGTACGGCCGGCCGCTCCGGCATGGAGAACGGGTGCCGGCGGGCGGGCGAGGCCGCGATCAGCGGCTGGGTGGCGAAGAGGACCGAGATCCGTTGCCGGATCGGAGTCGACGAGGCCACCGTGTCCGCCGAAGTGTCCATTCCGTCGATCATCGGGTTCGGCCTGGGCAGCACCACCAAGACCGTCACGATGCCCCGCGACTTGGCGCGCCCGTGATCCGCCTCGACCCGCCCATGATCCGCCCTCAGCCGGGCACGAGACAGAAGGAGCCCCGAATATGAGCCTGAGGGCGCGCATCAACGCACCCGAGGCAGGCGGCACGCAGCACGAGGAGAACCATCTCGTCGCGGTCTACCGCGCCAAGCTGCTCGAGGAGATCGACCTCGCGGAGATGTCCTCGCTCGCGACCGCCGAGCGCAGGGCCCGGCTGGAGCGCGTCCTCGGCCACATCATCAGCCGGGAGGGACCTGTTCTCTCCACGCACGAGCGCTCGCAGCTCATCCGCCGCGTGGTGGACGAGGCGCTGGGCCTGGGCATCCTGGAGCCGCTCCTCGAGGACGCCTCCATCACCGAGATCATGGTGAACGGGCCGGACCAGATCTTCGTGGAGCGCGCGGGCCGCGTCGAGCAGCTGCCGCTCCGCTTCGCCTCGGGCGAGCAGCTGATGCAGACCATCGAGCGCATCGTCTCCACGGTCAACCGCCGCGTGGACGAGTCCAACCCGATGGTCGACGCCCGTCTGCCCTCCGGCGAACGCGTCAACGTGATCATCCCGCCGCTTGCCCTGTCGGGCGCGACGCTGACCATCCGCCGGTTCCCCCGCGCCTACACCCTGCGCGAGATGATCGGTCTGGGCTCCCTGGACGAGCAGATGCTGGCGCTGCTCTCCGCGCTGGTCCGCGCCAAGTTCAACGTCATCGTCTCGGGGGCCACCGGTTCCGGGAAGACGACCCTGCTCAACGCCCTCTCCGGGCTCATCCCGGAGAACGAGCGCATCATCACCATCGAGGACTCGGCGGAGCTCAGGCTCCAGCAGAACCACGTCATCACTCTGGAGTCCCGGCCTCCGAACGTCGAGGGCAAGGGCCAGATCACCATTCGCGACCTGGTCCGCAACTCACTCCGCATGCGGCCCGACCGCATCATCGTCGGTGAGGTCCGCGGCGGCGAGACGCTGGACATGCTCCAGGCGATGTCCACCGGCCACGACGGCTCCCTGGCCACCGTCCACGCCAACAACGCCGAGGACGCCCTGATGCGTCTGCAGACGCTGGCCTCGATGTCCGAGGTCGAGATTCCGTTCGCGGCGCTGAAGGACCAGATCAACAGTGCCGTGGACGTCATCGTCCAGCTGAGCCGCAATGCCGACGGTTCGAGGAAGATCAGCGAGGTGGCCATCCTCGACTCCCGCGGCCGGGAGGACTACAAGCTCGTCACGGTGAGCCGGTTCACCGCCCGGCCGATGTCCGCGGACGGCGTCGTGTACGGCGATTTCGCCTACTTCCCGCTGCCGCGCCGGGTGGCCGACCGGCTCTACCTCAAGAACGAGCCCGTCCCGCCCGCCTTCGGGGTGGCCGAGTCCGACGATCAGCTCGCCGCGCGAGAAGCCAAGTAGGAAGTCTGCCAACGGACATGGACAAGTTTGTGCTCTTGGCGATCGGCGCCACGCTGCTGTGCTGCGTGCTCGCGATCGTAGGCGTGCACGTGTACGCGACGGGCAGGGCCCAGCGCGAGGCGCTGGTCGACCGGCTCACCCAGCAGGGCCCGGAGGTACGGACCGGCGGCCGGCGCCCGGCCTTCCGCGGCATCGACCGCCGGATCCGCAAGACCTCGTTCGGCAAGAAGATCGAGCTGCGGCTCGCCGCCACGGGGCTGCGCATCACGCCCGGGCAGTTCTTCGTCGGCATGATCGGCGCCACCGTCGGCATGTGGGTGATCGCCGGCATGCTTCTGGCCCCGTTCTTCGGCCCCATCGCGGCGATCGCCGGACTCTGGGGAGCGTTCGCCTACCTCAACTGGCAGCGGCAGAAGCGCAACGAGAGGTTCATCAACCAGCTGCCCGAGCTCTCCCGCGTCGTCGCCAACGCCACCCAGGCCGGACTCGCCCTGCGCACCGCCCTCGCCATGGCCGCCGAAGAGCTCGAAAGCCCGGCCGGCGACGAGCTGGCCAGGGTCGCCGATCAGCTGGCCGTCGGCCACACCCTCGACGACGCGCTGGACGAACTCGCCAAGCGGCTGCCGTCCCGGGAACTGGTCGTCCTCGTCACGACCCTCGTCCTCTCCAACAAGGCGGGCGGTACGGTCGTCAGCTCGCTGCGCAGCCTCACCGTCACCCTGGAGGAGCGGAAGGAGACCCGCCGCGAGGTGCGCACCCAGCTCTCGCAGGTCACCGCGACGGCGTACATCGTCCCCGGCATGGGGCTCGGCGCCCTGCTCATAATGGACCGCATCTGGCCGGGCGCCCTGGACAAAATCACTGGTTCGGTGATCGGGCAGGGCGCCATGATCGTGTCCATCGGCCTCTACGGGCTGGGGTTCTTCCTCGTCCGCCGCCTCGGCAAGATCGACGTCTGAGAGACCTGAGAGATCTGAGAGAAGCTGCACCATGGGACTCCTGCTCGCACTCGTCTTCGCCCTCTCCATCGTCGGGATCTTCTACGGCCTCCGGCTCTACCGCGCCGACGCCAAGCTGCCCGCGGACCTCGCCGTAGCCCTGGAGGTCGGCGCCACCCGGACCAACGCCGCCGGCTCCCTCATCGACCGCCTGGGCATGCGCTACGCGCCCATGGTGCTGCGCATGATGGGGCCCGAGCGGGTGAACAAGACCCGCCGCCGCATCGACATGGCGGGCAACCCCGGCGGCCTCACCATCGACCGGTACGCCGCACGGCGGTTCGTCTACGGCGTCACGGGCGGGATCGGCGGACTGGTCATGCTGGCCGGGGGGAAGGTGTTGCTGGCGATCGTGATGTTCGCCTTCGGTGCCGTGTGGGTGGAGGTCGGCCTCTGGTCGGCCGTCCGCGCCCGCAAGGAGGCCATCGAGCGCACGCTTCCGGACTTCCTCGACGTCCTCGCCGTCGTCGTCTCTGCGGGCCTCGGCTTCCGGCAGGCCCTCGACCGTACGGCCGAGAAGTACGAGGGCCCGTGGTCCGACGAGCTCCGTATCACCCTGCGCCAGATGGACATGGGCGTCAGCCGCCGCCAGGCCTTCGACGAGCTGCGCAAGCGCAACGACTCCGAGCAGGTCGCGATGTTCGTCACCGCGCTGCAGCAGGGCGAGGAGCTCGGCTCGCCGATCGTCGACACGCTGATGGCCATCGCCAACGACATGCGGCGCGCGGACGCACAGAACGCACGGCGCAAGGCTGCCAAGGCCGTGCCCAAGGCCACCACCATCGTCACGATGATCATGGTCCCTGCCACGATGATCCTCATCGGCACGGGCATGTTCTTCGGCTCGGGCTTGCTGGGGTAGGGGGAAAGTGACCACGGCGTACCACTCGCGCCCGCGACCATCGGCCGCGATCGTCTCCGGCGGCGCCTCCGAGCCCGAGGAGCTCGCGTCCAACGAGCCGGCACTCAGGATTCAGCTGTCCGCACTGCAGGCGCTGTGCAGACAGGTCTTCGGCTTCCGGTTGGCAATGATTGCGCTGGCAGCCCCTTTCTCCTTGTACGGAGTGCGACGCGGCTGGCCTACCTGGCTGGTCGGCTCCGCGATCCTCTTCACCTTCATGGGCTCGTACATCCTGATCCGCGACTGGGAGCGCTTCGGCCCGCTGCTGCTCAAGCACCCGGCGCTGCTCGGCCTGGACACCGTCTTCGGCGCACTCATGCTCTTCACCGCGACGCCGGAGAGCCCGCTGGCCTACGTGACCATCTGCACCCCTCTGCTCGCCGGGCTCGTATACGGCTGGCGAGGGGCGGGCATCTTCGCGTCGCTCACGCTGCTGATCGTCGGTCTCGCCTACGTGGGAGACCGCCGCGTCGAGCTGAGCATGGACGGAGCCGCACTGCTGCCCGGGGTGTGCATCCTCGCGGGCGCGGTCGGCGTAACGTTGCGGCGCTTGGTCCTGCGCTTCGGCGCAGCCAGTAAAGCCCTGACCGACACCCGATCCCGGCTCGCCGTCACCGAGGCCGTGCAGAGCGAACGCGCCCGCCTGGCCCGGGAGATGCACGACTCGGTCGCCAAGACCCTGCACGGGCTCGCGCTCGCGGCCGACGGACTGGCCCACTCCGCCGACCGCATGGACCCGAAGCGGCTCAAGGAGCAGGCCGAGCTGGTGAGCCGCTCGGCGCGGCGAGCGGCGGCGGAGTCCCGGGAACTGCTGTCGGACCTGAGGCGCGAATCGGGCCTGGACGGCGGCGTGGATGTCACCGTCGAGCTCTCCGCCCGCGTCGCCGACTTCGCACACCGGTCCGGGCTGAGCGCCTCGTGCCGCCCGGTCGGTAACGCGGCCGTCCCCGTGGTTCCCCACGCCGTTGCGCGGCACCTTCTGACCATCGTGTCCGAGGCGATGGAGAACGCCCACCGTCATGCCGGCCCCTCGAAGGTGGACGTATCCGTGGGGGTGGTCAAAGGAGCCCTGCGGATCAGTATCCGCGACGACGGCCGCGGCCTGCCTCCCGGCACGACCTTGGAGGAGCTCAAGCGGAGCGGGCACTTCGGTCTGGTCGGGATGGTGGAGCGGGCGGCACGGATCGGTGCCCGGATCCGCATCGGCAAGGGGAGCGCGGAGGAGGGCACGGAGGTGCGCCTGGAGTTCCCACTCGCGGCTCTGGGCCCAACGCCTGTTGCAGTGGGCCCTCCGGTGCCCGGCCGCACCGACCGGTCGGCAGCCCGCTAGTCCCCCGTCGATTTCCGCCCCTCACCGAGAGGAGGGCACACGGTGCAGAACCGGCAGTCGCACAGTCCGGCGCAGCCGCCGTATCCCCACGTCCCGCCGTCACTTCCGCAGCAGCAGCCGTCTCCTCCTGCGGCCCCCGCAGCACCGCAGGATCCCCGGAACCTCTTCGCGGCTGCCACGGCTCCTCAGCAGGCTCCGCTCCGCGTCGTGGTTGCGGACGACAACCCGGTCGTACGGGCCGGGCTCACCGCCCTCCTGTCCGGCCGCCAGGACATCGAGGTCGTGGCGGAGGCGGGGAACGGCCGCGAAGCGTATGACGCCGCCTACCGGCTCCGCCCGGACGTCGTCCTGCTGGACGTCCGGATGCCCGAGGTGGACGGCATCTCGGCGCTCCCGTACCTCGTGCAGCTGACGACCGTGCTGATGCTGACGTACAGCCAGGAAGCCGAGATCGTGCACGAGGCGCTGCGTCTGGGGGCAGGCGGCTACCTCGTCCACGGGGAGTTCACCGCCGACGAACTCGTCATGGCCATACGCAACATCAAGCAGGGCAGGGCGCACTTCACTGCCACGGCTTCCACGGCCCTGCTCGCCCACGTGCGGGGAGCGCCCAACCGGGGCAACGGTGCACCCGAGCTGCCGGACGGGCTTGGGAGGGGCGCTTCCGCCGCAGAACACCACCACGCCCGCTCCACTGCGCCGCCGCCCGAACCCGCCCAGTACGCGCTGAGCCGGCGGGAGGAGGAGGTCATGGACCTCATCGCCGCGGGAATGACCAACGCCGAGATCGCGGCGACGTGCTTCATCAGCGAGAAGACGGTCAAGAACCACATCAACCGCATCTTCACCAAGTTGCGGACCGAGAACCGGAGTCAGGCCATCGCCCTCTGGCTCGGGACGACACGCGGGGGAGGAAGAGCGCATGGCTGACGCACAGCGGTGGGTGAAGGGGGCCCACGTGAACGGGCGGGTGGGCGGTGCACGCCTTTGGGCCCGAGTTTGGGTCTTGGGACCCATGTTCAGACGTGGGGTTCCGGCGTACGTTTCTGCTGCCGTCGGGGAGGCCGGTCAGGTGGCGACCGGAGGCGCTGATGGAACCAGGACTGACGTAGAAGCCGGCATGGCGCCGGCTGAGGCCGGAGGGGAAGACCATGAACGACATGCTGCTGAAGGCGGCCGTCGACACCAAAGTGCACGTGGTGGAGTGGCGGGACACCGTCATCGACCGGATGTTCCGTCGCGAGCGGTCCAAGGGGCAGACCGCGGTGGAGTACATCGGCATGATCGTCGTCGTGGTGGCGATCCTGGCTGCCATCGTCGGCTTCACGGACATCGGCACCAGCATCAAGAAGAAGATCATGAGCGCAATCGACGGGACCGACAAGATCGGCAAGGAGCCCAAGAAGCCGGAGGAAACCAACAAGTAGCTCCGATTCGATTGGCTGCGCGGCCGCATCGCGAGGCAGGGCAGGCTCTCCCCATCTACATCACGGTGGTGGCGGGCTTGCTCTTCCTCGCGTTCGCCTATGTCGCGGTCGGTCATGCCGCCGTGTCCCGCAACGGCGCACAGTCTGCGGCGGACGCTGCGGCACTGGCGGCCGCACGGGATGCCCGGGAGCAACTCCGCGCAGGCCTGCTCGCTTCCCTCAGCGATCCAGCAACCTGGCAACGCGCACTCAACGGCAGAAACGTCTTCACCGAGAGGGCTTGCGCGGCGGCGAGGCGCTTCGCAGAAAGCAATGAAGCCGAGATGGGCAACGGTCCAGATGGCTGCCGACCGCTCAACGACGGGCGTACGGGCTTCACCGTCAGTCTGCAGTCCAAGAAGTCCATCGGGGGCTCCGTCGTCCCCGGTACGGAGAAACGGCACATGAAGGCGACCGCCACCGCGGTCATCGTGCCGCGGGTGTGCGCGCTGCGACCAGTGGAGGATCCCGGAGCCACCGGCGCACCCGAGGCCGGCCGGACGCCGAAGCCGCGAACAAGCAAAGACCCGGGGCCGAGCGGGACGCCGGCTCCGGGAACGAGCAAGGAGCCGGAGCCGAAGCCACTGCGACTCCACTGCTCCGATGGCCGCACCTGGGACATCGACCCCAAGAACCCCGGCGAGCCGGGGAACCTCCCTGGAGTTACAGACCTGTTCTCCGTCAGACTTGCCGACTGATACATGCGCGCCGGTTTGCGAACGACAACCAGAGGACGATGAGTGATGAGCGTGTGGCAACGTGCCCGGGCACCTCGGACTGTTGCGGGTGCCGCCCTGGTGGCGGCAATGGCCTTGACGCTGTCCGCCTGCGGCAGTGACGACAAGGAAGAGAAGCCGAAGGCCGACCAGAGCGCCCAGCGTGCCGACCCGGGTGGGCAGGACGGTCGGGCCAAGCAGGAGACGCAGGCCGAGCGGCCGGACGACACCAAGGTGATCGCCACGCTCAAAGGCCCGAAGGGCATCGTCCTCGACATCACTTCGGTGACGCGCAGTTCAGGTGGGTTCGTCACGCTCAACGGCAACCTGAAGAACACGGCGGATGAGAAGTTCTATGACACGCAGGTGTGGTCAGGGCCGGAGCTGAACGTGATCCGAGGGGCCGGCGGCAGCTCCCTCGGTGGGGCCACGCTCGTGGACGAGAAGGAGAAGAAGCGCTACTACACGCTGCGGGACACGGAGGACCGGCCGCTGGCCACGACGGGCATTCCCGTCATTGAGGAAAAGTCGGAGCAGAAGGTCTACATTCAGTTCCCGGCGCCCCCGAAGTCCACGACCCAGGTGGCCCTGCAAATCCCGACCTTCCAGTCCGTCGCCCTGACGCTGACGGATGGGTGAGCGCATGAAGAGGCTCCACAGCCGGGGCTCGGTCTGGGTCGTCTCCGTCACCCTCGCGGTCGGCCTGACGGCCGCCGCCGCGCCTGTTGCCCTGGCAGACGAAGTGACCTACGCCCCCTCCGCCTTCGCCGGAAAGATCGACCCCAAGGACCCCGGCCTCAAGCTGGAGCCGGGCAGGACCCTCGGGCCGCCCAAGGTGCTGGACATCAAGAGCATCGTGGGTGACGAGAGCGGCCAGGAACAGCGGCAGGACACCAACTCCGACGTGAAGTTCCAGCTGCAGGCCGAGGTCCTCTTCGGCAAGGACAGCGCCGACCTCAACCCCGAGGCGAACGACCGCATCAGGGCCATCGCGGACGAGATCAAGAAGCAGAACGCCCGCCAGGTCCAGGTGTTCGGCTTCACCGACAACCTCGGTACGCACGAGCACGGCATGGAGCTCTCCAAGCAGCGTGCGGACGCGGTGCAGAAGGAGCTCTCCAAGTCGCTCGGCTCCGAGGTGCGCTACGAGATCCGCGGCTACGCCGAGGACGCTCCGGTCGCGTCGAACGACACGGAAGAGGGCCGCAAGCAGAACCGACGCGTGGAGGTCTCCTTCCCGCGCGCCAACTGAGTGCCGCCCACAAGCACCCCGAGGTACCCGAATCCCACGTCGCGTTGGGCCCCGAATGGGGCCCACGGGCCCACGACCCATTGATCACCGCCGATTAACGTGAGCCCAAACGATCAAGAACAGAGGGCTCGGGGGAATGGGCGGCATAGGCAATAGATACGGCTCCAGTCAGACATACGGCTCTTACGGGACTCCACCCCGGCAGAAGTCCAACGTCCTCTTCGCCCTGATGCGCTCCTGGGCGGCGGCGGTCGTCGTCCTCTTCGCGACCGGCTTGCTGCTCAATGCCGCGATCCTCGACGAACTCGCGACTGCAGAGCGGCTCGCCTCCTTCGGATGGCGGGTCGCCGTCATCTACGTTCCCAACACGCTGTACGTCACGCTGGCGGTCTGGGCGGCGGGGCGCCTCCTTCCCGAGCCGCACAGGGACTCCGTACCGGTATACCTGCTGGCGGCACTGGGAGTTCCGGCCATCACCTGCACCCGGGCCCTCGTCGAGGGGTGGGACCTCCTCGTGGCCGAGGGCATCGGCATGGCGGCCGCCGCCTTCGTCCTGGGCGGCACTGCCGGGCTCGTGCTCGGACGGCTTGGCCGGTCGAGCGGAGGCAGGGACGACTACCCCTGGAACGACTCGGGCGTGACCGCGACGGAATACATCGGCACGGTCGTGGTGGTCGTGGCGGTGGTGGCAAGCCTGGTCGCCACCGGTGTGGTCAAGGAAGTCGCCGACACCATCAAGGCGAAGATCTGCCAGGCGGTCGGCGGCAACTGCAAGACGCCTCGCGAGATCGAAGAGGCGAAGAAACCCGATTCCTACTTCGAGCCGACGATGTGCAACACCGCCAACACCAGCAGCATGGCGGGCCAGGAAGTGAAGATCGCCTGGTTCAAGTTCGGCAACGAGTACGGCTTCCAGCAGCAGAAGTTCAAGGTCCGCGAGGTCGACAAGAACGGGAATCCCGTCGTGGGCAAGGACGGGAAGCCCGTGTACAAGGACAAGGTCCGGCTCACGTTCAGCGACGCCGGTAAGGCAGGCATCACCCTGACCCCCAAGTGGGGCGCCAAGGTGGGCAAGCTCGACGAGGAAGGTTCGTCCGAGGTCGAAATTGCCGGTGGTGTAAAGGTCACGGGCGGCGACACCTGGCAGTTCGACAGCCAGGAGGAAGCCGACAAGTTCCGCGAGAAGCTGGAGCAACTGGACAGCGCCAAGGCCGGCATGCAGTACGCCAGGGATTCGCCTCTGGTTGCCGGAAACTCCGCCAAGCACTACGGGGAGCTGCAGAAGGAAGTCAACAACACGGTCAACGCGGGCCATCTCTCGTACAGCTCGATCGGTCTTGAGGGATCTGGCGAACTCAAGATCTCCGGTTCGATCGACGATCAGACCACGGCCAAGCTCGGCGGCAAGGTCAAGGTCGCCCCCACCGTAACGATCACCAAGGACGGCATCAACGACACCACGTCCCAGACCTTTGCATTCAAGGTGGAAGGCAGCACGGGTGGAGAAGCCAGCGTGGAGGGGACCAAGGTCTCGGCAGAGTACGGGCTCGGCATCACCGGAGCCATCACGGTCACCCGCGACAAGAACAACCACCTGAAACGGATCATCATGACTCGTACCCAGGAGGACTCCGGCAAGGGCGGTGCCAAGCAGGAGGCCGCGGACGAGGAGAAGGTCCCGGACAAAAACCGCAAGGGCAAGGACAACAGGAACGCCGGCAAATCCAGGGGCAAGGGGTCGCTCAGCGGATCGGGCAAGGAGAGCGTGACCGAGGTCGTCACCACCACACTGGACATCAGCACCCCCGGACAGCGGGAAATCGCCGAGAACTGGCTGAAGGGGAACGGTAAGTACAAGTCGCCCTTCGCACTGCTGGCCTCCGACAAGGCCCCCACGGACCGGCCCGGCGACGACGACAAGTTCGGTCAGCTGTTGTTCGACGACGGCAGGTCCAGTCGGCTCACCTATGACGGTGTGACCGATGCCGGGGAATTCGGTGCCGAGCTCAACCTGGGCGTAGCCTCCTTCGGCTACACCGCGAACTTCGAAGCCAGCAAGGAGAAGGTCCGCCAGAAGGACGCGGAGTTCCTCGGCGCCCCGCGGGACGGAAAGCGGAGTTACCTTCCGATGACACTCTGCTCAAAGTAGCAGCATCAAGTGATACCACTACCGGACAGTCGCACAGAGGGTGAGACTCGATGATCAGCACTACCGTACGCCGCGCCGCTGCAGCCGCTGCGACCACTGCCCTCGCAGGGCTCCTCATGACCGGCTGCGGTAGCGCGAAGAGCGGCGGGGCGGCCCTCCCGGAGGGATGGCAGACACTGGACGCACAGCAGGTCAGCGTCGCCTACCCGAAGGGGTTCAAGGAACTGGCCAAGGACAGGTTGCCCAAGTCGGCCACGGCGGAGGCGGACCTGGTGGAAGGCGGGAAGACCGTCGTCCGTATCATCGCGCAGGTCGAGTTCATGAAGACCAGTGACCTGGACCTGGCGGTGGCGGGCGCGGACGCCCAGTACACATTCGGTGGCGCTGCCAAGGGCAAGGAGGACATCAAGGTCTCCGGGACGAGCCGGGCCACGCGGATCGACCACGAGTTCGAGTCCAGTGGTGCCGGCGGGTCCCCTCCTCGGGGCACCGGCATGACCGCCGTCGACATCGTCGGCATGGACAAGAACGACAAGCCCTGGGTCGTACGGATCACCGCGCCGAAGGGGAAGCTCTCCCAGGCCGACCTGGACGAGATCCTGAAGTCCATCAAGGTGACCGGCTGACATCCCTGTCCGCTAGTGCTTGAGCCACTCCTCCGTCACGTATATCCAGAGAACCACCAGGCTGACCAGAAAGAAGGAACCGCTCACCAATATCCCGAAAAGGCCCCCGAGCAATGGGGAAATGGTGCGCAGTCCCATGACGGTTGCCGTCCGCTCCGGGTCCTTGGCCCGGTAGCGGACGGTGACCTTTTTGCCTTCTCTCATGAGCATGGTGGGCTCCTCGAACTCCACCGCCCGGCCGTCGGCCGTGGTGAAGCCGTAGACGTGGTGCATGCGCGTGAAGCCGTCGGACCCCTCCGTCCCGTAGCTGCGCACGCAGCGGCCTTCCGCCCGCTGTCCGAAGAAGACGGACCTCAGCGCCGTGAGGAATTCACGCACGCACTTGTAGAGGACCCACGCGGTTCCCGCCACGAAGAGCAGAAGGACAATCAGGGTTGTCATGTCCTCAGCCTAGTAATGGCTGCCGGGACTCTTGACACGGCAAATGGTCTGGACCAGCTTGTACGCCACGGCGGCCGCCGTCCCCCACACCACCCGGATCTGTTCTCCCACTCCCCACCGGAGGCACCAGTGGAGCACTCACGCCTGCCCCGCCACAGACGCCGCACAGCCCGCCTCTGCACCCTCCTGGCCGCGGGCCTCGCACTCGCCGGCCTCCCCGCCCTCGGCGCGGGGCCCGCGCGGGCCGCGGGTGACGGCAACCTCACCAAGAACCCCGGCTTCGAGTCCGGCCTGGACGGCTGGACGTGTTCCGGCGGCAGCGGTGCCGTCGTCGGCTCGCCCGCGCACACCGGGAGCGGCGCGCTCAAGGCCGTTCCGGCCGGGGCGGACAAGGCTCGGTGCGCGCAGACCGTCGCGGTGCAGCCCAACGCTTCGTACACATTGAGCGCATGGGTTCAGGGCTCCTACGTGTACCTCGGCGCGAGCGGGACCGGGACCACCGACGTTTCGACGTGGACGCCGTCCGCCGGTTCCTGGCAGCAGCTCTCCACCTCCTTCACCACGGGCCCCGGCACCACCTCCGTCACCGTCTACACCCATGGGTGGTACGGACAGGCCGCCTATTTCGCCGACGACATCACCCTCACGGGGCCCGGCGGCGAGCCCGGCGAGCCGGTGCCGGGTGCTCCGGGCGGGCTCAAGGCCGGGGCCGTGACGGCCTCCTCCGTGTCCTTGTCCTGGGACGCGGTCGCCGGGGCCACGGGCTACAACGTCTACCGTGACGGCGCCAAGGTCGCTTCGACCGAGGGGACTTCGGCATCGGTCGGCGGGCTCGCGGCCTCCACCTCGTACCGGTTCCAGGTCACCGCCACCAACGCGGCGGGCGAGTCGCCGAAGTCGGGCGAGGTGACGGCCACGACGAGCCCGGGCGGCGGCGATCCGGGGCCCGGACCCGGGCCCTCCCTGCCCAAGCACGCCGTCACCGGCTACTGGCAGAACTTCAGCAACGGCGCCACCGTCCAGAAGATCAGCGACGTGCAGAGCCAGTACGACATCATCGCCGTCGCCTTCGCCGACGCGACCGCGACGCCGGGCGCGGTCGACTTCCGGCTCGATCCCGCGCTGAACTACTCCGAGGCGCAGTTCAAGGCCGACATCGCCGCCAAGCAGGCGGCCGGCAAGAGCGTCGTCATCTCCATCGGCGGCGAGCGCGGCACGGTCACCGTCAACGACGCGTCCTCCGCCGCCCGTTTCGCGGACAGCGTCTTCGCCCTGATGCAGAAGTACGGGTTCGACGGCGTCGACATCGACCTCGAGAACGGCCTCAACCCGACTTACATGACCCAGGCGTTGCGCGCGCTCTCGGCGAAGGCGGGCAGCAAGCTCGTCATCACCATGGCGCCGCAGACGATCGACATGCAGTCGACGTCGGCGGGCTACTTCCGCACGGCCCTCAACATCAAGGACATCCTGACGGTCGTCAACATGCAGTACTACAACAGCGGTTCCATGAACGGCTGCGACGGGAAGGTCTACGCGCAGGGGTCCGTCGACTTCCTCACCGCGCTCGCCTGCATCCAGCTCGAAGGCGGCCTCGACCCCTCGCAGGTCGGCCTGGGCCTGCCGGCCTCTCCGCGCGCGGCGGGCGGCGGGTACGTGTCGCCGTCCGTCGTCAACAACGCCCTGGACTGCCTGGCGAAGGGAACGGGCTGCGGTGCGTTCAAGCCGTCGAGGACGTATCCCGGGATCCGCGGGGCGATGACGTGGTCGACGAACTGGGACGCCGCGGCCGGCAACGCCTGGTCCGGTGCGGTCGGGCCGCACGTCCACGGGCTGCCGTAGGCCCTCCCGGCGCCCTGCCCCGCGCGTCCCCTGTTGCCGGACGGGCCCGCAGGCCCGTCCGGCAACAGGGAGGGGGGTGCGAAGGACGGTCAGGGCTTCGGCAGCGCGCAGCCCGGCAGGCTCAGGTCCACCTTGTTCCCGGCCTTGACGCACTTGGCGATGCCGTACGTCTCCTGGGCGTAGTTGATGCCCTTCCGCACGGTGACCTGGCCGTTCTCGTCGACCTCGCACGGGTTGTTCATCGTGCAGCGCTCGCCGCTCTCGTTGCCCGTGTTGTTGATGGCGACGACCTTCCCGGTGTTCGCGTCGATCACCGGCGAGCCGGACGTGCCGCCTATCGTGTTGCACGACGGGGTGTAGCGGAGCGAGTCCTTCCAGGTCCAGTCGGCCTCGCGCAGGCGGTAGACGAAGCCGTCGGCGTTGCAGCTGTAGATCCGCTTCCAGAAGCCGGAGACGACCTTGATCGGCGTACCGCTCACCGGGTGGTCCGCCGACAGGCTGAGCGCGTTGATCCCGTAGCGCTGCTTGATCTGGGCATATGTTGTGTTCAGCTCGTACAGCGTGACGTCCGTGTCGGTCATCGTCGCGTACGAGATCTTGGTCGCGCGCAGCGTGGCGACCTTGTTCGCGCTGGAGTCGAGCAGGCTGAACGTGCGGGTGGACGGCTTGTCGGTGAAGACGACACCCGGGCCCGGCATGCCGGTCTCCAGGCAGTGTCCGTTGGTCATGACGAGGCCGGGGTCGTTGTCGGACGAGCTCGGCAGGCGGATCAGGGAGCCGGAGCAGTTGCTGAGCGCCACGGTGCCGGCGAAGTCGACCGCCTTGGGCGTGCCCTTGGCGTTCGCGCTCGCGTACGTGTTCGCGTACGCGTTCGCGGACACATACGCGCCGGCGTCCGTACTCGCGCTCACGCTCGCGCTCGTGGCCGCGGCTGCGGCTGCGGCTGCGGCCGCGCCCCCGTCCGGGGAAACGGCGGTGGCGGTTCCGGTGCCGGCCACGGTGGCCCCGGCGAGGAGGAGGGTGGTGGTGAGCGCGCCGACGAGAGGTCTTCTCATGGGGGGTGGTTCCTCTCTGAGACGGATCCGGGCCGCCCGGGCCGGATCCGGGCCGAAGTTCCGTTCGGTTTTGACGTGTGCATTGTTGGTGCCCCTGAGGGCGCGCGCAATCAACCGGTCGCAAGTGAAAGGGAAGTTGGCCTGAATCTCCCGTTCGGACGCGTTGACCAGTTCATGACATCCTCCGACACTGACCACGCGCCCCCGGGCACTACCCGCACCCTACGCACACCCCGCAGAACCCGCACGCCATGCACCACCCGCGGGCCACGCACCACACGCATGCCCTGCACGACCTGCTCCACCCGCGCACACCCCCCACCCGTCGCACTACCGGAACCCCCCAGGAGACCGCATGCGACCCCGCTCGCACGGCAGATGGGCCACCGCCCTCGCCGCCGTGCTCACCCTGGCCCTGGCCGTCCCCGCCGCCTCGCGGGACACGGAGGAGAAGACCACCGAGGGAAGGTCCCAGGCGTACGAGGTCACCGGCCCTCGTACCGCCGCCCAGCGCACCGCCGTGGCCGCGACCGGCGCCGCCATCGACGCCGTGCGCCACGGCTCCGTCGTGATCACCGCGGACGCCGCCCAGGCCGAGCGCATCCGCCGTATGGGCTACAAGGTCAGCCGTCTGCCCGGGCCGCCGGACCGCACGGAGGGCCGCTCCCCCGAGCCGTACGACTTCCCGCCCGCCGACGCCGGATTCCACAACTACCGGGAGGCGATGGCGGAGATCGACGCCGGCGTCGCCAAGTACCCGGCGGTCATGAGCAAGAAAGTCATCGGCAAGTCGCACGAGGGCCGCGAGATCGTCGCCGTCAAGATCAGCGACAACGTGGCCGCCGACGAGGACGAACCCGAGGTTCTCTTCACCGCGCACCAGCACGCGCGCGAGCACCTCACCGTCGAGATGGCCCTCTACCTGCTCAAGGAGTTCGGCTCCAAGTACGGCAGCGACCCGCGGATCACCAAGATGGTCGACAGCCGCGAGATCTGGGTCGTGCCCGACGTCAACCCCGACGGCGGCGAATACGACATCGCCACCGGCTCGTACCGCAGCTGGCGCAAGAACCGCCAGCCCAACGCCGGATCCGGCAGCACCGGCACCGACCTCAACCGCAACTGGAACTTCAAGTGGGGCTGCTGCAACGGCTCCTCCGGCAGCACCGGCTCCGAGACCTACCGCGGCTCGGCCCCCGAGTCCGCGCCCGAGGTGAAGGTCGTCGCCGACTTCGCGCGCAGCCGGATCGTCGGCGGCAAGCAGCAGATCAAGGCCGGGATCGACTTCCACACGTACAGCGAGCTGGTGCTGTGGCCGTTCGGCTACACGTACAGCGACACCGGCCCCGGCATGACCCAGGACGAGCACGACGTCTACGCGACGCTCGGCAAGTCCATGGCCGCCAGCAACGGCTACACGCCCGAGCAGTCCAGCGACCTCTACGTCACCGACGGGACGATCGACGACTGGCTCTGGGGCGACCAGCGGATCTTCTCGTACACCTTCGAGATGTATCCGAACGAGAGCGGGGCGGGCGGCGGCTTCTACCCGCCCGACGAGGTCATCGGCCGCGAGACCGCACGCAACCGCGACGCGGTGCTGAAGCTGCTGGAGGCGTCGGACTGCATGTACCGGGTCATCGGCAAGGAGGCGCAGTACTGCAAGCAGTAGCCCGCGGTACGGGCGGCCCCGCCGGGCCGGAAGAGGCCCGCGGGGCCGCGTCACGGGATCGTCGGATCACGGAACCACCGGGGGGGCACGGAACCACGGAGGTCACGGGATCACGGAGGTCACGGGATCACGAGGGTCACGGGGTTACGAGGGTCACTGGATCACGAGGGTCACGGGATCACGATGCTCAGTGCCCCCGCCACCGCGAAGCCCGCCACCGACAGCACCGACTCCAGCACCGTCCACGACTTCAGCGTCTCCCGCTCCGGTATGCCGAAGTACTTGGCCACCATCCAGAAGCCGCCGTCGTTGACGTGCGAGGCGAAGATCGAGCCCGCCGAGACCGCCACGATGACCAGCGCCAGGTGGGCCTGGGAGGAGTCGCTGCCGGAGAGCATCGGGGCGACGATGCCCGCCGTCGTCACGATCGCGACCGTCGCCGAGCCCTGTGCCACCCGCAGTACGACCGCGAGCAGCCAGGCCAGGACGATGACCGGCAGCCCCGCGCCGTCGAACGTGCCGGCCAGGGCCCGGGCCACCCCGCTGCCCTTGAGGACCGCGCCGAAGATCCCGCCCGCGCCGACGACGAGCAGGATGTTCCCCACCGGCTTCAGCGACGCCGTCGAGACGGCCTCCAGCGACGCGCGGGACCAGCCGCGCCGCAGGCCCAGCAGCCAGTACGCCAGGAGCAGCGCGATGGTCAGCGCCACGAAGGGGTGGCCGAAGAACTCCACCACCGAGCGGCCCGTGCTCGGTGCGAACGCCACGGAGGAGAACGTCGCGAGGAGGATGAGGAGGAGGGGCGTACCGATGACGGCGAGCAGGGTGCCGAGCGCAACCGGCTTCTCGGGCGCGGCCGGGTTCTCGGACCCGGCCCGCCCCTCGGGCGCATCCCGTCCTCCGGGCGCGGCCCGTTCCCCGAGCGCGGCCCGTCCTTCCGGCCCGGCCCGTTCCCCGGATTCCCCGGATTCCCCGGATTCCCTGGGCGCATGGCCCTGCGCGGCCACCGCCCGCTTCGCCTCCTCCGCCGCCTCGGCCATGTCGGCCGGTACGGGGACGAAGACGCGGCGGCCGATCCACGCCGCGTACCCCCATGCCGCCAGGACCGCCGGCACGCCCGCCGCGGCGCCCATGAGGATCACCCAGCCGAGGTCCACGTGCAGCAGTCCGGCCGCGGCCACCGGGCCCGGGTGGGGCGGCAGGAAGGCATGGGTCATGGAGAGCCCGGCCAGCAGCGGCAGCGCGTACAGCAGAATCGATTTCCCGCTGCGCCTCGCGGCCGCGTACACGATCGGCGCGAGGACGAAGATGCCCACGTCGAAGAAGACCGGGATGCCGAAGAGCACCCCGGTCACCCCCATCGCGAGGGGCGCGCGCCGCTCGCCGAAAAGGGCGAGCAGCCGCGCGGAGAGGGCCTCCGCGCCGCCGGAGACCTCCAGGACCGAGCCGAGCATCGTGCCGAGCCCGATGATGACGGCGATGTGACCGAGGGTGCCGCCCATGCCCGCCTCGACGAGCGGGACGGCGCCGGACTTCTGGACCGTGCCGAAGAGTTCCGTCACGGACAGCCCGGCGCCGAGGCCGACGGCGACCGAGACGGCCAGCAGGGCCACGAACGGCTGCAGCCTGACCTTGATGATCAGGAGCAGGAGCAGGGCGATGCCGAGGGCGGCGACGGTCAGCAGACCGGCGGTGCCGGGCACGAGGGCCAGGAGCCCTCCGGTGCGGCCCTCGGCCGCGTACGTGACGGGCATGACCGATGCAGCGGGCGTAACGGCTATGGCGGACGTGACGGACACGACGAGCACCCCCCGGCCCCGGTACGGCCGTCAGCCGAGGACGGCGAGCGCGTCGATCTCGATGAGCAGGCCGGCGGGGAGGCCGACGTAGACGGTCGTACGGGCCGCGGGGACCGACTTCAGGTCGGCGAAGTACTCGTTGTAGATCGCGTTCATCTCCGCGAAGTGGGCGGTGTCCGTGAGGTAGATCCGCATCATGATCACGTCCTCCCAGGTCGCGCCGCCCTCCTCCAGGACCGCCTTGACGTTGGCGAGGGTCTGCAGCGTCTGCTCGCGCAGGGTGTCCCCGGCGGGCGTCGGCGGCTGCCCTTCCACCGCCGGCAGGAAGCCCACCTGCCCGGCGACCTGCAGGATGTTGCCCTTCTTCACACCATGCGAGAACTTCGCGGGCGGGGTGGTGTGGGTGGCCGGCGTGATGGCGATCTTCCCGGTGTTCCCGGTGTTCCCGGCGTTCTCGGTGTTCTCGGTCATGGCGTGACTACTTCCTGATAGGCGGCGGTGTGGTGCCGGAGTACTCCGCACTGATGGCTTCCGCGGTGCGGCGCAGCAGCGGGAGGAGTTCGAGGAGCTCGCCCGTGCCCACGACGACGTTGGGCGCGGAGATCGAGCAGGCGGCGACGACGCGCCCGTCGGTGCCGCGGACCGGTGCGCCGACGCAGTTGATGGACTCCTCGTGGCCGCCGAAGTCGGTGGCCCAGCCCTGCTCGCGCACGGTCGCGAGCTCCTTGAGGAAGGCGGCGGCGTCCGGCGTCGAACGGGCCGTGTAGGCGGGGTAGTCGAGGCGCTCGGCGACGGCGCGGCGCTCGGGCTCGGGCAGGTCGGCGAGGAGCAGCTTGGCGACGGCGGCGACGGTGATCGCGACGGGCTTGCCGATGCGCGAGTACATCCGTACGGGGTAGCGGCTCTCGACCTTGTCGATGTAGAGGACCTCGCCGTCCTCGTACACGGCGAGGTGCACGGTGTGCCCGCACCGCTCGTTGAGCGCGACGAGGTGCGGGTGGGCGATCTCGCGGACGTCGAGGTTCTCGGCGGCCTGCTGGGCGAGGGCGAACAGGCGGGTGCCGAGGCGGTAGCGCTGGTCCTGCTGCCGGTAGACCATGCCGTGCTCGTGGAGGGTGCGCAGCAGGCGCAGCGCGGTCGACTTGTGGACGTCGAGACGGGCCGCCACCTGCTCCAGGTTGGCCGGCCCCTCGGCGAGCAGCGGCAGGATCCGCAGGGCGCGGTCGACGGTCTGGCTCATGTGCGTTCCTTCGCGGGGGCGGGCCCGGGGCCGGGTCCGGTGGCCCCGGTGGACTCGGCGGACTCGGTGGGGTCAGTGGGGTCAGTGGGCTCGGGGAGTGCAGTTGCCTGGGCTTGACCCGCTGCCTGGCCTGCCGCCTGACCTGCCTCCCGGCCCACCGCCGGGTCCGCGGTCACGGTCGTGGCCGTGGCCGTGGCCGCGGTCACGGCCACGGTCGAATCCGCAGCCGCCGTCTCCGTCCAGCCCGGGCCGAGACGCAGCCTCCCCCACTCCTCGGCGCCGAGGGCCGCGAGCCGGTCGGCGAGGTCGCGCCGGGGCGGGGCGGCGAGGTCGCCGGGGGAGGTGAGCGCGGCGGCGGCCATGAGATGGCCGTGGCGCAACCGCTGCTCGACGGTCAGCCCGCGCAGCGTGCCGGAGAGGAAACCGGCGGCGAACGCGTCCCCGGCGCCGACGGGCGCGACGACGTCGACGGAGAGGGCGGGGACGAAGACGGCTGCGTCGGCGTGGGGAGCGCCGGCGGCGGCGCCGCGTACGTACGCCGTCGCCCCCGCGGCCCCGTGTTTGACGACGAGGACCCGCGGCTCGGGCAGCGCGGCCCGTATCGCCGCGGCGCCGCGGACGCCCCAGGCCGCCTCCGCCTCGTCCTCGCCGACGAAGACGAGGTCGCACCGGCGGGCGAGTGCGGCCAGGACGGCGGGTCCGTGGGAGGCGCCGGACCCGGCGGAGGCCTCGGACCCGGCGGGGGCATCGGGCCCATCGGGGGCATCCCGCCACAACGCCAGGCGGTAGTTGACGTCGAAGGAGACGAGGGGGCGGCCGGGGCGGTGCTCGGTGAGGTCGCGCACCAGGGCGAGGCAGCCGGCGGAGAGCGCGGCGGTGATGCCGGTGAGGTGCAGGATGCGGCCGGACCACGCGGTCGAGCGGCGGACGAGGGCCGGCGACATGGCGGAGGCGGCGGACCCGGCGCGGTAGTAGAGGACTTCGGAGAGGGGGGCGGAGGAGGCGGGTCCGGGACTCCCGGGAAGCCCCACGCCCCGCTCCCCCGCCGTGCGGAAGTACACGCCCGTGGGCCGCCCGGCATCCCGCTGGACCGCCGATACGTCCACGCCGTACGCGGCGACCGCCGCCACCAGGTGGTCACCGAAGGCGTCCGTGCCGACCCGGCTCACCCACTTCGCCCGGTGCCCGGCGGCGGCCAGTGCGCAGGCAACGTTGGACTCCGCTCCCCCGATGCCCCGGTCGAAGGACGCGACACCGGCGAGGGGGCCCGGCTCCGGCCGCGCGGGACGGAACGCGACCATCGACTCGCCGAGGCACACGACGTCGGCTGCGGTCACGGTCGGCCTCGCTCCCCGGTCCGGTTGTGTACGCGCATTGTGTACGCGTCCTGTGCACGCCTCTTGTGTACGCGTCCTGTCACGGTCGCTCTCAGGACGCGAGATGACCGTTGACCCCGTACTTGGCGGGATGTTAGACAGCAGCCAGCGCTCTACGCAATGGGCGTTGCACAGTGCGCAACAACCCGACACGCGATGTACGTACACACCACTCCCCGGGAGGCTCCATGGCCGCCACCACCGACGCCGTCGCCCGCCTCGCGGACACCCGCGTCGACCACCGCTTCAAGGGCCTGCCCCCGGACGCCGAGGGCCTGACCGTCGGTGCGCTGGCCGCTGAGCGCCGCTCGCTGTTCACGGGCGGCTTCACCACGCCCGTGCTCGCCCTCTCGGCGGAGGCGCTCGACCACAACCTCGCCCTCATGGAGCGCTGGTCCACCGGCCACGGCCTGGCCTTCGCCCCGCACGGCAAGACCACCATGGCCCCGCAGCTGCTGGAGCGTCAGATCGCGCACGGCGCCTGGGGGATCACCGCCGCGACGGTCTCCCAGGTCCGTGTCTACCGCGCCTTCGGCATACGCCGCGTCTTCCTCGCCAACGAGGTCGTGGACGCCGCCGCCCTGCGCTGGCTGGCCGCCGAGCTGGACGCCGACCCGGAGTTCCGCCTCTTCACCTACGTCGACTCCGTGCGCGGCGTCGAGCTGATGGACGCCGCGCTCCGCGAGGCCGGGGCCTCCCGCCCGCTCGACGTCGTCGTCGAGCTGGGTGCCGCGGGTGGCCGCACGGGCGCCCGCACCGAGGCCGAGTGCACGGCCGTGGCCGATGCCGTGGCCTCCGTGGGCACCCTGCGGCTGGCCGGGGTCGGCGGGTACGAGGCGGAGATCCCGGGCGCCGACGGCGAACTCGTCCGCGCGTGGCTGCGCCGGCTGACCGCGCTGGCCGTCGAGTTCGACAAGGCGGGCCGGTTCGCCGGTGTGGAGCAGGTGGTCGTCAGCGCGGGCGGCAGCGCGTGGTTCGACGCGGTCGCCGAGGTCTTCGCGGAGTTGCCGGAGCTGTCGGCGCCGGTGCTGAAGCTGCTGCGGTCGGGTGCGTACATCACCCACGACGACGTCGCGTACCGGAAGAAGACGCCCTTCAACCGGCACCCGGAGGAAGGCGAGCTCCGCCCCGCCTTCCGCCTCTGGGCCCAGGTCGTCTCCCGCCCGGAACCGGGCCGCGCCTACCTCAACGCGGGCAAGCGCGACGTCCCCTACGACCTGGACCTGCCGGTGGTACGGGCGGTGCGCTCGGCACGGGACGGCTCGGTGCGGGGCGGTGAGGGCATGACCGTGATCGGGCTGGCCGACCAGCACGCGTTCATGGAACTGGCGGAGGGCGTGGAGCTGGAGGTCGGGGACTGGGTGGGGCTGGGGCTGTCGCACCCGTGCACGGTGTTCGACAAGTGGCAGCTGATTCCGCTCGCCACGGAGGACGGCACGGTCACGGACTACGTCCGTACGTTCTTCTAGGCCCCGCCCGGGCTTCCAGGCTCCGCCCGGGTTTCCAGGCTCCGCCCGGGCCCCGGTGTCCGCCGCGCGCCGGCCACCGCGTGTGCCCGTCGGTGCCGGGCCGATCCGCACGAGGCCCGTCCCGGCACCGCCGGACGGCACCCCCGGACGGCACCCCCGGACGGCACCGTCGTGGCTGATCACCGCCGCGGCGGCAGGGAGAGGCCCAGCCCCTCGCCTCTCCCTGCCGCCAGGCAAAGCTCCCGCCGCCGCGGCGGCGACCGGCCACGACGGCGTATCCCGGCGGTGCCGAACCGACCGTCGCGACAGCCGCCCCCTACCGACTGTCACCGAGCCCCCAACCCACTGCCGAAGGGACCCGCTCATGGACACCGTCTTCCGCAACGTGCGCGTCATCGACGGGTCCGGCGGGCCCTCCTACCGGGCCGACGTCGGTCTGGCCGGGGGCCGGGTCGCCGAGATCCGGCGCCCGGGCGAGGGCCCCCGCCCCACCGCCCCCCGCGTCGTCGACGCGACGGGCCTCGCCCTCTCCCCCGGTTTCATCGACATGCACGCCCACAGCGACCTGGCCCTCCTCCGCGACCCCGCGCACGAGGCGAAGGCCGCGCAGGGGGTGACCTTGGAGGTCATCGGCCAGGACGGGCTGTCGTACGCGCCCGTCGACGACCGCACGCTCGCCGGGGTCCGCGCCCAGATCACCGGCTGGAACGGCGACGGTTCGGACGTCGACTTCTCCTGGCGCACCGTCGGCGAGTACCTGGACCGCCTCGACCACGGCTTCGCCGGCGACGGCCTGGGCGAGGGCATCGCCGTCAACGCCGCCTACCTCGTCCCCCAGGGGACCGTCCGCGCGCTCGCCGTCGGCTGGGAGGACCGGCCCGCCACGGCCGCCGAGCTCGGCCGCATGAAGCGGCTCGTCGCCGAGGGGCTGGAGCAGGGCGCGGTCGGGCTGTCGTCCGGGCTGACGTACACGCCCGGCATGTACGCCGATGACGCCGAGCTGACGGAGCTCTGCCGCGTCGTCGCCTCGTACGGCGGCTACTACTGCCCGCACCACCGCTCGTACGGCGCGGGCGCCCTCGCCGCGTACGAGGAGATGATCGCCCTCGGCAGGGCCGCCGGCTGCGCCCTGCACCTGGCCCACGCCACCATGAACTTCGGGGTGAACGAGGGCCGCGCCCCCGAGCTGCTGGCCCTGCTCGACTCCGCGCTCGCCGCGGGCGCGGACATCTCGCTCGACACCTACCCCTACACCCCCGGCTGCACCACGCTCGTCGCGATGCTGCCGAGCTGGGCGGGCGAGGGCGGCCCGGAGGCGGTGCTGGCGCGTCTTCGCGACGACGCGACGGCCGGGCGCATCCGGTACGCGATGGAGGTGGAGGGCGCGGACGGCTGCCACGGGGTGCCCATCGACTGGGACGCCATCGAGATCTCGGGCGCATCCGACCCTGCCCTGGCCGCGGCGCACGTCGGAAGGACGGTGGCGGAGGCCGCCCGCGAGCGCGGCGAGGAGCCGTGGGCGACCGCGCGCCGGCTGCTGATCGCGGACCGGCTGGGGCCGACGATCCTGCAGCACGTGGGCCACGAGGAGAACGTCCGCACGATCATGCGGCACCGCGTGCACACGGGCGGAAGCGACGGCATCCTGCACGGCGCCAAGCCGCATCCGCGCGCGTACGGCACGTTTCCGCACTACCTGGGCCGGTACGCGCGGGAGCTCGGCGTGCTCTCCCTGGAGGAGTGCGTGGCGCATCTCACGTCGCGCCCCGCGGCGCGTCTGAGGCTGCCCGACCGGGGTCTCGTGCGCGTCGGGCACCGCGCCGACCTCGTGCTCTTCGATCCGGAGACGGTGGCCGCCGGTGCCACTTTCGAAGCCCCCCGGACCCTTCCGACCGGCATTCCTTATGTCCTGATTGCGGGACGCTTTGTGATGGAAGACGGGCGGCGGACGGACGTCCTGGCCGGCCGGGCCGTCCGGCGCACCGCGGCGGCGTGATCGGCCGCTTCGCGGCGGCACCGGCGGACCGGGAAACGGCGCGCACGCCGTCCGGAGCCCCCGTATGGTGGCCGTCATGCAGGTGATCCAGTCAACGAAGCTCGCCAACGTCTGCTACGAAATCCGTGGCCCGGTGCTCGAGGAGGCCATGCGGCTGGAGGCGGCAGGTCACCGCATCCTCAAGCTCAACACCGGCAACCCCGCGATCTTCGGGTTCGAGTGCCCGCCGGAGATCCTCGAGGACATGCTGCGCAACGTGGGCGACGCCCACGGCTACGGCGACGCGAAGGGCCTGCTCTCGGCCCGCCGCGCGGTGGTGCAGCACTACGAGACCAAGGGCATCGAGCTGTCCGTCGAGGACGTCTACCTCGGCAACGGCGTCTCGGAGCTGATCCAGATGTCGATGCAGGCCCTGCTCGACGACGGCGACGAGGTCCTCGTGCCGGCCCCGGACTACCCGCTGTGGACGGCCTCGGTCTCCCTGGCCGGCGGCACCGCCGTGCACTACCGCTGCGACGAGCAGTCGGACTGGATGCCGGACCTCGCGGACATCGAGCGCAAGATCACCGACCGCACCAAGGCCCTCGTCATCATCAACCCGAACAACCCCACGGGTGCGGTCTACGACGACGAGATGCTGCGCGGCCTCACCGAGATCGCCCGCCGCCACAACCTGATCGTCTGCTCGGACGAGATCTACGACAAGATCCTCTACGACGGCGTCACCCACACCCCCACCGCGGCCATCGCCCCGGACCTGCTGACGCTCACCTTCAACGGCCTGTCCAAGGCCTACCGGGTGGCCGGCTACCGCAGCGGCTGGCTGGCGGTCTGCGGCCCCAAGGCCCACGCCGAGAGCTACATCGAGGGTCTGACGATCCTGGCGAACATGCGCCTGTGCGCCAACATGCCCGCCCAGTACGCGGTGGCCACGGCCCTCGGCGGCCGGCAGACGATCAACGACCTGGTGCTGCCGGGCGGCCGGCTGCTGGAGCAGCGCGACGTCGCTCACGAGCTGCTGACGCAGATCCCGGGCGTGACGTGCGTGAAGCCGAAGGGCGCGCTGTACGCCTTCCCGCGGCTGGACCCCAAGGTCTACAAGATCAAGGACGACCGGCAGATGGTGCTGGACCTGCTCCGCGCCGAGAAGATCATGGTCGTGCACGGCACGGGCTTCAACTGGCCGGAGCCGGACCACTTCCGCCTGGTCACGCTGCCGAGCACCAAGGACCTGGCGGACGCGGTGACGCGGATCGGGAACTTCCTCGACGGTTACGGGCAGCCGTAGCAGCCGTAGCCGGTCGGCGGACCGGTTCTCTATAGAGAAGACAACTTTAGACGCCGTCTAAGTTAGGATGGCCTTCTGAGGCATTCCAGGAGGCCATCCATGTACGAGCCGATCCGGACGCAATCGGTCCACACCATGGCCGCACAGAACTGCAGCATGCGCGGCCTGCACCGCTCCCGCGAGGAGGAGCTGGACATTCGTCTGGCGGGGCATCTCACCGCGCTGCTGACCGTGACCGACGAGCTGCGCGCCCTCGCGCCCTCCGGCGCACTGGACGAGGCCGCGGACCGGCTCGCCGACCGCATCACGCGCATGCGCGGCCACGACCCGCTCCGCGCGGCCCCCTCCACGGGCGAGGCCTCCCCCGCCCGCATCACCGCCCTGCACCAGCGCGCCCACACGCTCGCCGGGCAGGCCCTGGTCGTCGCGACGACCGCGGGCGACGACCGCGGCGAGGCCCTCGCGGCGGAGCGCCTCCGCGCTCACGCGGCGGCGCTCGGCATCCCCGACGAGGAGTAGTCGCGGGAGGGCGCCGGGCCCGGCGGGTACCGGGCCCGGAGGACGCCCCGCGCGCCGGGGCGGCGGAGCGTCAGACCAGTCAGGGCATCAGGCCGTCAGGGCATCAGCCCAGGCGCCGGACCAGCGCCCGGTACTCGTCCCACAGCTCCTTCGGGGTGTGGTCGCCGAAGGTGTTCAGGTGCTCGGGGATCAGTGCGGCCTCCTCGCGCCAGACCTCCTCGTCCACCGTCAGCAGCAGGTCGAGGTCCTCGTCGGAGATCCGCAGGCCCTCGGTGTCGAGCGCCTCGCGGGTCGGCAGGACGCCGATGGGGGTCTCGACGCCCTCGGCGCGGCCGTCGAGCCGGTCGACGATCCACTTCAGGACGCGGCTGTTGTCACCGAAGCCGGGCCACACGAACCGGCCGTCCGCGTCCTTGCGGAACCAGTTGACGTAGTAGATCTTCGGAAGCTTGGACTGGTCCCCCTTGGAGATTGCAGCCTTGCCCACCTTGACCCAGTGGCCCATGTAGTCGCCCATGTTGTAGCCGCAGAAGGGCAGCATGGCGAAGGGGTCGCGGCGCAGCTCGCCGACCTTGCCCTCGGCGGCCGCGGTCTTCTCGGAGGCGACGTTGGCGCCGAGGAAGACGCCGTGCTGCCAGTCGAAGGACTCGGTCACCAGCGGGACGGCGGAGGCGCGGCGGCCGCCGAAGAGGATCGCGGAGATCGGCACGCCCTTGGGGTCCTCCCACTCGGGCGCGATGATCGGGCACTGCGAGGCGGGGACGGTGAAGCGGGCGTTGGGGTGGGCGGCCGGGGTGCCCGAGGCCGGGGTCCAGTCGTTGCCCTTCCAGTCCGTCAGGTGGGCGGGCTGCTCCTCGGTCATGCCCTCCCACCACACGTCGCCGTCGTCGGTGAGGGCGACGTTGGTGAAGACGGAGTTGCCCCAGAGGGTCTTCATGGCGTTGGCGTTGGTGTGCTCGCCGGTGCCGGGGGCGACGCCGAAGAAGCCGGCCTCGGGGTTGATGGCGTAGAGGCGGCCGTCCTCGCCGAAGCGCATCCAGGCGATGTCGTCGCCGATGGTCTCGACGGTCCAGCCGGAGACCGTGGGCTCCAGCATGGCGAGGTTGGTCTTGCCGCAGGCGGACGGGAAGGCCGCGGCGACGTACTTGGACTCGCCCTGGGGCGGGGTGAGCTTGAGGATGAGCATGTGCTCGGCGAGCCAGCCCTCGTCGCGCGCCATGACGGACGCGATGCGCAGGGCGTAGCACTTCTTGCCCAGCAGGGCGTTGCCGCCGTAGCCGGAGCCGTAGGACCAGATCTCGCGGTCCTCGGGGAAGTGCGAGATGTACTTGGTGGTGTTGCACGGCCACGGGACGTCGGCCTCGCCCTCGGCGAGCGGTGCGCCGAGGGTGTGGACGGCCTTGACGAAGAAGCCGTCGGTGCCGAGCTCGTCGAGGACGGCCTGGCCCATCCGGGTCATCGTGCGCATGGAGACGGCGACGTAGGCCGAGTCGGTGATCTCGACGCCGATCGCGGACAGCGGGGAGCCGACGGGGCCCATGCAGAAGGGCACGACGTACATCGTGCGGCCGCGCATGGAGCCGCGGAAGATGCCGCCCTGGTCGTCCTTGCCCCGGAAGATCTCCCGCATCTCGGCGGGGGCCTTCCAGTGGTTGGTCGGGCCGGCGTCCTCCTCCTTCTCGGAGCAGATGAACGTGCGGTCCTCGACGCGTGCCACGTCACTGGGGTCGGAGGCGGCGTAGTACGAGTTGGGGCGCTTGACCGGGTCGAGCTTCCTGAAGGTGCCCTTGCGGACGAGCTCCTCGCTCAGGCGCTCGTACTCCGCCTCGGAACCGTCGCACCAGACCACGCGGTCCGGCTGGGTGAGGGCGGCGATCTCGTCGACCCAGGAGATCAGCTCCTGGTGCTGGGTGGGGGTGGTGGGAGCCGCATCACTGCGCGCCACGATCGCTCCGTCCCGCCGGAATCCACACTGGCCGGCGTAGATGTTGAGGGTTGACGGACTCGCCCGTTTCGCCCGCGAAGTCCGCTTCTTGGATGGATGCCCCTTGGGGGCTGCGACCCAGATGCTTCGTGACTGCTCATCCGGTGCCGCCCGCACTCATTTGATCATCCGACTCCGCCGACATTCTGTCCAGGGGGCGCCCCCGTGACCATCGCCACGCGATACTGATCCGTAACTTACGGTGGCGTAGGTAGCATGTCGGCCATGACTCCCGCGCCCGACGCAGCGCCTTCCGCGCTCCCCGCGCCCGCCGGCGCCGCGGCCGCAGCAGCCCTCCCCGCCGGGGCCGCACCCTCCGCCGCCACCCTGCCCGCCGACCCGCCGGTCCCCGTGAAGCCACGCCTGCGCGGCTGGCTGCACGCAGGGATGTTCCCCGCCGTGCTGATCGCCGGCGTCTTCCTGACCGCCCTCGCCGACAGCACGCGCGGCCGGATCGCCTGCGCCGTCTACGTCCTGACCGCGGGGTCGCTGTTCGGCATCAGCGCCCTCTACCACCGGGGCGACTGGAGCCCGCGCGCCAACGCCGTCCTGCGCCGCCTCGACCACGCGAACATTTTTCTGATCATCGCCGGCACGTACACCCCGCTGACGATGCTGCTGATCCCCGGCGGCCGCGGACAAGTGCTGCTGTGGGCCGTCTGGGCGGCCGCCGCGGCGGGCATAGCCTTCCGCGTCTTCTGGGTCGGCGCCCCGCGCTGGCTCTACACCCCCTGCTACATCGCCATGGGCTGGGCCGCGGTCTTCTTCCTCCCGGACTTCCTGCGCAAGGGCGGCATCGCCGTCCTCGTCCTGGTGGTCGTCGGCGGGCTGCTCTACAGCGCCGGTGGCGTGATCTACGGGATCAAGCGGCCGAATCCCTCGCCGCGCTGGTTCGGCTTCCACGAGGTCTTCCACTTGCTCACGCTGGCGGCGTTCATCGTGCACTACGTCGGCATCTCCCTGGTGGCCTACACCCACGCCTGAGCCTGCCACCCCCTCCCCGCCTTCACAGGACGGCCGCGACCGCAGAGGTCGCGGCCGTTTTTTCATGCCCGGACCCCTTCGCCTGACCCCCTCCCCCGATTGACAGTGTCAATCTTTTGAGAGTTACTGTCATTTGACTTCAACTCTCTTTCGGAGGTGTGCCCATGAGCACCCGTCCCGACCCGCGCCGGTGGTGGGCCCTCGGCGCCCTCGTCGCCTGCATGCTCGTCCTCGGCTTCGACGGCACGATCCTGAACGTGGCCCTGCCGGAGATGGCGGCCCAGCTGGGCGCCGACAGCGCCGAACAGACCTGGATCGCCGACTCCTACCTGGTCGTCTTCGCCGCCCTGATGCTCCCCGCGGGCCTGCTCGGCGACCGCTTCGGGCGCCGCCGGATGCTCCTGGCCGGCCTTGGGATCTTCCTCGCCGGATCGCTCTTCGGCGCGTTCGTCACCAGCCCCGGGCTCGTCGTCGCCGCCCGCGTCGTCCTGGGCGCGGGCGGGGCGCTGATCATGCCGCTCGCCCTGTCCGTGCTGCCGTCGCTCTTCCCCGCCGAGGAGCGCTCCCGGGCGCTCGGCGCCGTCTCGTCCGCCTCCGCGCTGGGCCTGCCGCTCGGCCCGATCGTCGGCGGCTGGCTGCTGGACCACTTCTGGTGGGGGTCGGTCTTCCTCGTCAACGTCCCGCTCGTGGCCCTCGGCATCGCCGCCTGCCTCTTCCTGCTCCCCGAGACCAGGGATCCCGCGTCCCCGAAGGTGGACCTCCGGTCCACCGCCCTGACCGTCACCGGCCTGGCCGCCCTCGTCACCGGCGTCAACGAGGGCCCGGCGCGCGGCTGGTCCTCGCCCCTCGTGCTCGGCGCGCTCGCCGCGGCCGTCCTCCTGCTCACCGCCCTGGTGCTGCGCGAGCGCCGCTCGGCCCGGCCCGTGCTGGACGTGACCCTGCTGCGCAACCGGGCGTTCCGCTGGAACACCCTGGCCGCGGCCCTGGTGACCTTCGCCCTCACCGGCCTGCTGTTCGTCGTCCCCCAGCACCTGCAGACCGTCCAGGGCGAGGACGCCTTCGGCACCGGGCTGCGGATGCTGCCGATGATGGGCGGCCTGCTGGTGGCCTCGCGCGCCGCCGGGCCCCTCGCCAAGCGCTTCGGCTCCCGCGTCGTCATCCCCGGCGCCCTGCTCGTGCTCGCCGCCGCCGCGCTGACCGGCAGCCGTACGGAGGTCGGCGACGGCTACGGCTTCACCGCCCTGTGGCTGACGCTCGCCGGCTTCGGGTTCGGCTTCGGGATCCTCCCGGCCATGGACGGCGCGCTCGGCGCCCTGCCCCGGGACCGGGCGGGCAGCGGCTCCGGACTGCTGATGACGCTGCGTCAGGTCGCGGGGGCCGTCGGCGTCGCGGTGCTCGGCAGCCTCATCGCCGGCTCGTTCGCCGACCGCCTCGACACCGGTGGCCTGCCCCCCGCCGCGGCGAGCGCCGCGGGCGACTCCGTGGTGGCCGCGCACCAGGTGGCCGCGCGGCTCGGGGACGCGGCACTCGCCCGGTCCGCGGACGCCGCCTTCGTCCACGGCATGGACCTCGCCCTGCTGGCCTGCGGCATCGCGGCCATCGCCGCCGCGGCCCTCACCGCCGCCTTCCTGCCCGGCAGGCCGGCCGGGGCGGCCGGGGCGGCGCGGCCCGCGGAGGCCCGGGAAGTGGTTCCGCGGAAGGCCGATGCCTGAGAATGCAGGCATGGCCTCCGCAGAAACACCTTCCGTCGCACAGGCCGGGCCCCGGCTCGGTCTGCGCGAGCGGAAGAAGATCCAGACCCGTCAGGCGATCCGCCGCGCCGCCTACCGGCTCTTCGAGCAGCAGGGCTACGACGCGACGCCGGTCGACCGGATCGCGGAAGCCGCCGACGTCTCCCCCAGCACCGTCTTCCGGTACTTCCCCACCAAGGAGGACATCGTCCTCACGGACGAGTACGACCCGGTGCTGGAGGCCGCCATCCGGGCCCGCCCGGCGGAGGAGACCCCGGTCGAGGCCATCCGGCAGGGCGTCGTCGACTCGATGCAGCACATCATCGACCACGACCTGAGCGAGCTCCGCCAGCGCACCCGGCTCATGCGCGAGGTGCCCGCCCTGCGCGCCCGGGCCGCCGAGGGCATGACGGAGTCGGCGCACATGCTCTGCACCGTCCTGGCCGAGCGCACCGGGCGCCCGGCCGACGACATCGAGCTGCGCATCGTCGTCAGCGCGGTCTTCGCCGCGATGAACGAGGCCCTCATGTGCTGGGTCGAGCAGGGCCAGACGGACGACCTCATCGCGCTCATCGGCCGGGCGCTGGACGTCCTGGCGCGCGGTCTGACGCTCTGACGCCCACCGGCCGGCGCGGCGCCGGCCGATGTCCGGCGCCGCGCGATGTCCCGGCGCCGCAAGTGTCACGTCAGCCGGTGTCCCGGCCACAGGTGTCACGTCACCCGGTATCCCGGCCACAGGTGTCCCTGCCACAGGTGTCGCGTTAGCCGGTGTCACGTCAGCCGGTGCCCGCCTGCCCGGCCGGGCTCAGCGCAGGCTCTCCGCCAGCGCCTCCGGATCCGTCGTCGGCGCGTCACAGGTGAACCCGCGGCACACGTACGCCACCGCACGCCCGTCGGCCAGCGGCCGGTGCGCGAGCAGCGGCACCTCGACCGCGGCCGGCTCGGACGCCGGCGGGGGCCCGCCCACCGCGACGGCCAGGCCGGGGGCCGTGGCCAGCAGGGCGGTGCGGTGCAGCGCCGCGGTGGCCGGGTCGTCGGGCAGGCCCACGACGGCGACCTCGCGGGGCCCGTCGAGCAGGGCCTCGGCCACCGCCAGGCCCCAGCTGATGAAGCGCGGCGCCCGCGGGCCCAGCGCCCGGACGACGCCGAGCGCCCGCTCGGCCGCCTCGCGGTGGGTGGTGCTGCCGGTGTACGCGGCGTAGGTCAGCAGCGCTCCGCAGGCGGCGGTCCAGCCGGAGGGGGTGGCGTTGTCCATCGGGTCCTGCGGGCGGCGGATGAGCGCCTCGGCGTCGTCGGCGGTGTCGAAGAGCGTGCCGTCCGCGCCGGTGAAGCGGGTGAGGACCGTGTCCAGGAGCAGGCCCGCGAAGTCCACCCAGACGCCCTCGCCGGTGACGGCGCTCAGCGCGAGGAAGCCCTCGGCGACGTCGCCGTAGTCCTCCAGGACGCCCGCGTGGGCGCCGGCCGTGCCGTCCAGGGAGGTGCGGAAGAGCCGGGCGTGCCAGTCCATGTGCGTACGGACCAGCAGGTCGGCGGCGTCGGTGGCGGCCTGGACGAGGTCCGGCCGGTCGAAGTAGGCGCCCGTCTCCGCCAGCGCGGCGATGGCGAGCCCGTTCCAGGCGGCCACGACCTTGTCGTCGCGGCCCGGCCGCGGCCGCTGCTCGCGCGCCGCGAGGAGCCTGCGGCGCACGGAGTCCAGCTTGCCCGCGTCCAGGAGCTGCTCGGAGTCGGGCAGCTGGAGGACGGAGGCGCCCTCCTCGAAGGTGCCCTCCTCGGTGACGCCGAAGTGCGCCGCCGCGAGCAGCGCGTCCTCCTCGCCGAGCACGTCGCGCAGCTGCTGCGGCGTCCACACGTAGTAGGCGCCCTCGGCGTGCCGCCCGGTGCCGTCGTCGCTGTCCGCGTCCAGGGCCGAGGCGAAGCCGCCCTGGTCGGTGCACATCTCGCGGACCAGGAAGTCGGCGGTCTCCAGGGCGACGCGGCGGGCCAGCTCCGAGCCGGTTGCCCGCCACAGGTGCGCGTAGACGCGGCAGAGCAGGGCGTTGTCGTAGAGCATCTTCTCGAAGTGCGGGACCACCCATTCCGCGTCGACGGAGTAGCGGGCGAAACCGCCGCCCAGCTGGTCGTAGATGCCGCCCCGGGCCATCGCCTCGCAGGTGGCCTGCACCATCTCCAGGGCGCCCTCGGAGCCCGTACGGGCGTGGTGGCGCAGCAGGAACTCCAGCGTCATGGACGGCGGGAACTTCGGCGCCCCGCCGAACCCGCCGCGGACCGCATCGAAGTCACGGGTGAGCGCCAGCAGCGCGGCGTGCGCGTCCTCGGCGGACGGCGGCTGCGGCGGGGCGCCCTTCTCCCCGGCGACGCCCAGGGCGAGCGTGCGCTCGGACAGCTCCCGCACGATGCGGCCGGCGACCTGGCCGACCTCCTCGCGGCGGTCGCGCCACGCCGCCCGCACGCCCTCCAGGACCTGCTGGAAGCCCGGCATGCCGTGCCGGGGGGCGGGCGGGAAGTAGGTACCGAAGTAGAACGGCTCGGCCTCGGGCGTGAGGAAGACCGTCATCGGCCAGCCGCCCTGGCCCGTGGCGGCCTGGACGGCCTCCATGTACACCGCGTCGATGTCCGGCCGCTCCTCGCGGTCGACCTTGACGGAGACGAAGTGCTCGTTGAGGAGGGCCGCGGTGGCGTCGTCCTCGAAGGACTCGTGCGCCATCACGTGACACCAGTGGCAGCTCGAATAGCCGACGCTCAGCAGCACCGGCACATTCCGGCGCCGGGCCTCGGCGAAGGCCTCGGCCGACCACGGCCACCAGTCGACCGGGTTGTCGGCGTGCTGGAGGAGATAGGGGGACGTCTCGTGCGCCAGTCGATTCGGCATACGCCCATCCTTGCGCACGGGCTTCCCTGCCGGGCGGCGGCGGCCCCGTGTCCGCCACCGGTCCCGGAGCAGCACAACTCCGGCGAAGCCGGCCCGGCACCGCCGGAACGCATCGGCGTGGCCGATCACCGCCACAACGGCGAGACGCCCGACCACGGCCACTGGCCGCGCCGAGCCCACACCGACAGCCGAAGCCAGTCCGGCACCGCCGGAACGCGGTCGCGTGGCTGATCACCGCTGCGGCGGCAAAAGCCCCTCCGCCACAACGGCGAGACGCCCGACGGCGGCCACCGGCGGTGCCGGGCCCACACCGACAGCCGAAGCCAGTCCCGCACCGCCGGGAACGCATCAGCATGGCTGATCACCGCTGCGGCGGGAAAACTCCTCCGCCGCAACGGCGAGACGCCCGACCACGGCCACCGGCCGCGCCGAGCCCACACCGACAGCCGAAGCCAGTCCGGCACCGCCGGGAACGCATCAGCATGGCTGATCACCGCCGCGGCGGGAAAACTCCTCCGCCGCAACGGCGAGACGCCCGACGACCGCCACCGGCGGTGCCGAGCCCACCCCGGCTACGGGGTGACCGCTCCGCCCGGGGGCGAACCGCGAGTGTCAGCCCCGGCCCTCGCCGGAGGCGACCGGTGCCGCGCCGGAGGCGTCCGGCTCCTCGGCGAAGTCCACGCGCTTCATGTGCTTGTTCATGCTCTTCATCAGGAACCACACCGCCACGCCGATGACGGCGAAGACGATGAAGCCGAGGACACCGGGGGTGACCTTGTTCTTGTCGAGTTCTTCGGCGAGCGGCACCAGCTGGGTGGCGGCGAGGGAGCTCATCATGGGGTCAATTGTTGCGGATGCCCGCGAAGAGGTCGTCCTCGGGGAGGGACGTGCCGACGAGAGACTTCGCCAGCTCGTACTCCTCCGTGGGCCAGACCTCGCGCTGGAGGTCCAGCGGCACGCGGAACCAGCCGCCGTCCGGGTCGATCTGCGTGGCGTGTGCGATCAGCGCCTTGTCGCGGATCTCGAAGAAGTCGCCGCAGGGCACGAACGTGGTCAGGTGGCGCTCACGCCCCATCGTGTGCCAGCGCTCCAGCCACTCCCCGTAGGGGGACTCCATGCCGCGCTCGAGCAGGGCGTCGTGCAGCGCCTGCGTGCGCTGGCGGTTGAAGCCCTGGTTGTAGTAGAGCTTCTGCGGCTGCCAGGGCTCGCCGGCCTCGGGGTAGCGGCCGGGGTCGCCGGCCGCCTCGAAGGCCACCATCGAGATCTTGTGGGTCATGATGTGGTCGGGGTGCGGGTAGCCGCCGTTCTCGTCGTACGTGGTGACGACGTGCGGACGGAACTCGCGGATGAGCTTCACCAGTCGCCCGGCCGCCTCGTCCACGTCCTGGAGGGCGAAGCAGCCCTCGGGCAGCGGCGGCAGCGGGTCGCCCTCCGGCAGGCCGGAGTCGACGAAGCCCAGCCACTCCTGCTTGACGCCGAGGATGTCGCGCGCCTCGGCCATCTCCTTGGCGCGGACCTCGTGGATGTGCTCCTCGATGTACGGGTCGCCCTGGAGCTTGGGGTTGAGGATGGAGCCGCGCTCGCCGCCCGTGCAGGTGGCCACCAGCACGTCCACCCCCTCGGACACGTACTTGGCCATCGTGGCCGCGCCCTTGCTCGACTCGTCGTCGGGGTGGGCGTGCACGGCCATCAGTCGCAGCTGCTCAGTCAAGACTTCGTCCTCGGTCACTGGTCATGGCCCGTCTTATCGGTGTGTCGGGGCGCCTCCTATAGTGACCGAAGCGGGAGGCGTTTCATTCCTGTTCTCCCGACCAGCACCGACCCGGAGGAAGATCATGGCTGCGGCACGCGAGGGCCTGCCCGACGGTCGCTACGGCCGCTCGGCGGACGCCCGCGCCGACCGCAAGCTCAAGATCGTCGGCGCGGTGCTGGGCGCGGGCCTGCTCGGCGTCATCGCCTGGTCCGGTGTGCACTACATCACCAAGTCCGACGTGACCGGACAGCTCCTCCGCTCGAAGCCCGTGTCGGACGACAGGGTGGAGGCGGTCATCGAGGTCCGCAAGGACAAGGACAGCACCGCGGTGTGCACCCTGCGCTCCCTGGGCGCGGACGGCGCCGAGGTCGGCCGCAAGGACGTCACGCTGGACCGCCGCGAGGACCACTTCACCGAGACGGTCGTCCTGCGCACCACGGCGCACGCGGCCGCCACCGACCTCGAGGGCTGCCGCAGCGTAGCCGGCCGCTGAGCCGCCCCGCGCTGACCTGCACCGACGTGGTGCTTGCGTAATTTCTCCCGTTTACTTCTTCCCCCTTTCCGGACGGAATTGTTAGGCTCGTGGTTTCGCCCCGCTTTGAAGGTGCACCCTTCTGAGTAGGGCGTTCATTTGTTATCGCGATGTATCCCCAAGCATTCCCCAGTACCGACGAGGAGCACCTGTGACCCAGACCAGCGACAACGTCACCTGGCTGACTCAGGAGGCGTACGACCAGCTCAAGGCCGAGCTGGAGTACCTGTCTGGTCCCGCTCGCACCGAGATCGCCGGCAAGATCGCGGCGGCCCGCGAGGAGGGTGACCTGCGAGAGAACGGCGGGTACCACGCGGCCAAGGAGGAGCAGGGCAAGCAGGAGCTCCGCGTGCGCCAGCTCACCCAGCTGCTGGAGAGCGCGAAGGTCGGCGAGGCCCCGGCGGCCACCGGCGTCGTCGCGCCCGGCATGGTCGTGACCATCGCCTTCGACGGCGACCCGGACGACACCCTGGACTTCCTCCTCGCCTCCCGCGAGTACGCCAGCTCGGACATCGAGACGTATTCGCCGCAGTCCCCGCTGGGCTCCGGCGTCAACGGCAAGAAGATCGGCGAGGACGCCCAGTACGAGCTGCCGAACGGCAAGAAGGCCATGGTGCGCATCCTGGAGGCCAAGCCGTACACCGGCTGAGGCCCGCGGACGTGACCGTGCCCCGTACTCCCTTCCCGGGAGTACGGGGCACGGTGCTTTCCGGGCGGTGAACGCGCCTCAGGCCGTCGCCGACCGGAACTTCCGTACCGACAGCGTCCGGAACAGCGCGATGATCAGCACCGACCAGATCAGCGACGCCCACACCGGGTGCTGCATCGGCCAGGCGTCCGGCACCGGATAGCCCTCCGGCAGATTGCCGAAGAGCTGCCGGGCGGCCTGCACCGTGGCGCTGAAGGGGTTCCACTCGGCGATGACGCGCAGCACCGTCGGCATGTTGTCGGCGGGCACGAAGGCGTTGGAGATGAAGGTGAGCGGGAAGAGCCAGATCAGCCCGCCCGAGGTGGCCGCCTCCGGGGTGCGCACCGACAGCCCGATCAGCGCGCCGATCCAGGAGAAGGCGTAGCCGAGCAGGAGCAGCAGGGCGAAGCCCGCGAGGGCCTTGGGGATGCCGTTGTAGACCCGCCACCCGACGATCACGGCGACGATCGCGAGCACGACGAGCGTGAGCGCGGTCTGGACGAGGTCGGCGAGCGTACGGCCGGTGAGGACGGCCCCGCGGGCCATGGGCAGGGACCGGAAGCGGTCGATGAGCCCCTTGTGCATGTCGTCGGCGATGCCCGCCCCGGCGCCGGCGGTGGCGAACGTGACGGTCTGGGCGAAGATGCCCGCCATCAGGAACTGCCGGTAGGTGTCCGGGTCCGTGCTGCCGCCGACGGCGATGGAGCCGCCGAAGACGTAACTGAACAGCACCACAAACATAATCGGCTGAATAAGCCCGAAAATGACCACTTCGGGGATGCGCGCCATGCGAATCAGGTTGCGCTTGGCGACGACCAGGGAGTCGCGCACGGAGCGGCCGATGCCGCCATGCACCCGCAGGGCCGCCTCCCTGGAGGCGGCGCTTCCGACGACGCTCATGGCCTGACCTCCTGCTGCGCTCCGGCGTCCCCGGCCGCTCCGGCGGAACCGGGGGGCCCGGCGGAACCGGCGGCCCCGCCGTCGCCGTTCCCTGCCTCGCCGTTGCCCGCCTCGCCGTTCCCCGCGGCGTCCGTCTCCGCGGCGTGGCCGGTGAGCGAGATGAAGACGTCGTCCAGCGTCGGGCGGCGCAGGGCGATGTCGTCGATGTCGATCCCGCGGGCGTCGAGCTCTCTGATGACCTCGGCGAGCAGCTTCGCTCCGCCGGAGACCGGCACGGTGACCTTGCGGGTGTGCTTCTCGATCGAGGACGCGCCCTTGCCGAAGCCGCGCAGGACCTCGTCGGTGGTGGCGATGTGCTCGGGGTTGCGCACGACGACCTCGACGCGCTCGCCGCCGGTACGGGCCTTGAGCTGGTCGGAGGTGCCGCGTGCGATGACCTTGCCGTGGTCGACCACGCAGATGTCGTGCGCGAGGTGGTCGGCCTCCTCCAGGTACTGGGTGGTGAGCAGGAGGGTGGTGCCGCCGGCCACCAGTTCCTGGATGACCTCCCACAGGCCCTGCCGGTTGCGCGGGTCCAGGCCGGTGGTGGGCTCGTCCATGAACATCACGGGCGGGCTGACGACGAGGGCCGCGGCGAGGTCGAGGCGGCGGCGCATGCCTCCCGAGTAGGTCTTGGCGATGCGGTCCGCGGCCTCCGCGAGGTCGAAGCGCTCCAGCAGCTCCCCCGCACGGGCCTTCGCGTCGCGGGCGCTCATCTGGTAGAGCTGGCCGACCATGCGCAGGTTCTCACGGCCCGTCAGATATTCGTCGACGGCGGCGAACTGGCCGGACAGCCCGATGGAGCGGCGGACCGCGTCGGGCTTCTTGAGGACGTCGATGCCGGCCACGAAGGCCGAACCGCGGTCGGGCTTGAGCAGAGTGGTCAGGACGCGTACGGCGGTGGTCTTGCCGGCGCCGTTGGGGCCGAGCAGCCCCAGAACGGTTCCTTCCGGCACATCGAGATCGACCCCGTCCAGAGCCCTGACGTCGCCGAAGGTCTTCACCAGGCCTTCGGCATAGATGGCGCCTGGCATGGAAGTACTCCCCGCTTGGTGACGTACTGCCCGATTTTACGTTCGGTGCAGCCGTTGCGCCCTGTGAATGCCGCACCCCGCTTGCCGTAGGCGGCCGCCCGGGGCGGCGTTCGCGGAGGTGGGGAAGCGTTTCGGCGGTGGAGCGGCGTTTCGGCGGTGGAGCGGCCTTCCGGCGTTTCCGCGTGCCCGGGCGGCGTTCGCGGCGATCAGGCCGTCATCCGGTACCCCGCCGCCCGCAGGGCTTCCCGTACCGCGGCGCAGTGCCCGGGCCCCTTGGTCTCCAGGTGCAGCTCCACCTCCGCCTCGGTCAGGCCGAGCCGCGGGTCGGTGCGGACGTGGCCGACGTCCAGGACGTTCGCGTCGGCCGCGGAGAGCACCTCCAGGAGGGCCGCGAGCGCCCCGGGCCGGTCGGTCAGCCGCAGGTGGAGGCTCAGATAGCGGCCGGCGGCCGCCATGCCGTGCCGCAGGACGCGCTGCAGCAGCAGCGGGTCGACGTTGCCGCCCGACAACACGGCGACGAGTGGTCCCTCGAACGAGTCGGGGTCCGCGAGCAGTGCCGCCACCGGCGCGGCCCCGGCCGGCTCCACGACCATCTTGGCCCGCTCCAGGCAGAGCAGCAGCGCCGCGGCGAGCGCGTCCTCGGAGACCGTCCGTACCTCGTCCACCAGCTCCCGGACCAGCGCGAAGGGCACCGCGCCCGGGCGGCCCACCAGGATGCCGTCGGCCATCGTCACGGGCTCCGCGACCGTCACGGGGCGCCCGGCGGCCAGCGACGGAGGGTACGCGGCGGCGCCGGCCGCCTGCACGCCCACGATCCGCACGTCCGGCCGCAGCGCCTTGACCGCCACCGCGGTGCCCGCCGCGAGCCCGCCGCCGCCCATGGCCACCACGATGGTGCGCACCTCGGGGCACTGCTGCAGGATCTCCAGGCCCACCGTGCCCTGACCTGCGACGACGTCCGGGTGGTCGAAGGGGTGGACGAGGACGGCGCCGGTCCGGTGCGCGTGCTGCCGGGCGGCGCTCAGCGCCTCGTCCAGCCCCTGCCCGTGCAGCCGCACCCCGGCGCCGTACGAGCGGGTCGCGGCGACCTTCGGCAGGGGCGCGCTCACCGGCATGAACACCGTGGCGCGCACGCCCAGGAGCGCGGCCGCCAGGGCCACGCCCTGCGCATGGTTGCCCGCGCTGGCGGCCACGACCCCCGCCGCGCGCTCCTCCCCCGACAGCCCCGCGATCCGGGTATACGCGCCGCGGACCTTGAAGGAGCCGGTCCGCTGGAGGTTCTCGCACTTGAGGTGGACGGGCGCGCCGATCAGGCCGGAGAGGTGGCGGCTGCCCTCCAGGGGCGTGGTGCGGACGACCCCCGAGAGGATCTTCCGGGCGCCGAGGACGTCGTCGAGGGTGACCGCGCGAGGGGGCTCCGCCGGTGGACGGACCCCGTCCGGCGCATCCGGTACGTCCCTGTCCGCCGCATCCGTTCCGTCCGCTGCGCGTGCGGCCATAAGGCCAGTCTTGCAGCTCGTTTGCGTAACGACCGTCGCAACGGACGCATATCGCCCGGACGATTCCGGATCGCATGGCAGTGCATATCGATGCATACCGAGCGGATTGATCGGTACCGGCGGAGCGGATTGCCCGGCACCGGCCCAGGCACCCTCCGGGCCGCGTACTCTGTCCCCCAATCTTCCCTGCCCGACGCACGAAGTGAGCCCCAGGCCATGCCCACCCCTTCGGACATGACGACCGACCTCGCCCCAGGTGTCCTCGACGCGCTCCAGCACCAGGTGGCCGTCTTCGCACGCCGCGCCGAACAGACGCGGCTCGGCGGCGTGGGCCAGGTCCGCAACTCGATGGACCGCGCCGCTTATCTGCTGCTCAACCGCCTCGACCAGGAAGGTCCGATGGGCGTGAAGGCGCTCGCCGCCGGCATGGGCATCGACTCCTCGACCGTCACCCGCCAGGTGGCGCCGCTGGTCGACACCGGCCTGGTCAAGCGCACCTCGCACCCCGAGGACGGCCGTGCCGTCGTCCTCCAGCTCTCCCCGCGCGGCAAGGCCCGCCTGGAGGAGGTGCGGGCCTCGCGGCGCGCGCTGATGGCGCTGGTGACGGACGGCTGGAGCGAGGACGAGCGGGACGCGTTCTGCACCCTGCTGACCCGCTTCAACACGGCCCTCTCCGAGGTGCACAACGCACTGCCGCCGGTGACGCCGACGGCCTGACCGGCCCGGGGAATCACCGGAGGCACCGGAAACATCGGGGAAACCCGGGAAACCACCTGAAAACCCCCAGAAACAGCTGCGCCGGGCGGGCCGGAAGAACCGGCCCGCCCGGCGCACAACAGCAGTTGCAGGTGCGGGGGGGGATCAGCCCAGCGCCTGCGTGAGGTCGGCGAGCAGGTCGTCGACGGACTCGATGCCCACCGACAGGCGCACCAGGTCCGCGGGGACCTCCAGCTGCGAGCCGGCGGTCGACGCGTGCGTCATCAGGCCCGGGTGCTCGATCAGCGACTCCACTCCGCCGAGGGACTCGCCGAGGGTGAACACCTCGGTGCGGTTGCAGATCTCCACGGCCGCTTCCTGGCCGCCCTCGACGCGGAAGGACACCATGCCGCCGAAGGCCTTCATCTGCTTGGCGGCGACCTCGTGCAGCGGGTGCTCGGGCAGGCCCGGGTAGTAGACCTGGGTGACCTTGGGGTGGGAGACGAGCAGCTCGGCCACGCGCTCGGCGTTGGCGCTGTGCCGGTCCATGCGCACGGCCAGGGTCTTGATGCCGCGCAGCGTCAGCCAGGAGTCGAAGGGGCCGGCGACGGCGCCCATCGCGTTCTGGTGGTAGGCCAGCTCCTCGGCCAGGGCCGCGTCGGCGGTGACCAGCGCACCGCCCACGACGTCGGAGTGACCGCCCATGTACTTGGTGGTGGAGTGCACGACGACGTCCGCGCCGAGCGCCAGCGGCTGCTGCAGGTAGGGGCTGGCGAAGGTGTTGTCGATGACCAGGCGGATGCCGGCCGAGTGCGCGACCTCGGCGAGGGCGGCGATGTCGCTGATGCCCAGCAGCGGGTTCGACGGGGTCTCGACCCAGATGACCTTGGTCGTGGGCCGCAGGGCGGCGCGCACGGCGGCCGGGTCGGAGGTGTCGGCGACCGACCACTCCACGCCCCAGCGGCTGATCACCTTGGCGAAGAGGCGGAACGTGCCGCCGTAGGCGTCGTTCGGGATGACCACGTGGTCACCGGGCGCCAGCAGCGTACGCAGCAGGGTGTCCTCGGCGGCCAGGCCGGAGGCGAAGGCGAGGCCGCGGACACCGCCCTCCAGCGCCGCCAGGTTCTCCTCCAGAGCGGTACGGGTGGGATTGGCGCTGCGGCTGTACTCGTAACCGCCGCGCAGGCCGCCGACGCCGTCCTGCTTGTACGTGGACACCTGGTAGATCGGCGGCACGACAGCCCCGGTCAGCGGGTCCGGCTCCTGCCCGGCGTGAATGGCGAGGGTCTCGAATGCATGCTGATCGCTCATTTTCCCGAGCCTAGTACTCCGCACACCCGAACACCCGTGTTCACTTGTAACCGGAGCATGAACGATCCGCGGACCCCGCGCGTTGTTCCTCACACAGCCCTACTCGTAGCACTAAGCTGCCCCACCCACGTTCAGGACCGATCATGGAGTTTCTGCTCATCCTGCTGGCCGTCCTCGCGATCTGCGCCGTCCTCGCCGGGCCGGCGCTGCGCCGCAGGCGGGCGCGCGCGGGCCTGACCACCGCCCCCGGCGCGACGGCCGCGTCGTACGGCTTCCTGCCGCCCGAGCAGCTGGACGTCCGCCTGCCCGGCCCCGACCCCGAGCTGCTCTCCGCCGTCGAGGAGGCCCGCCGCACCCAGGACTGGAAGCCGGCCGCCGAGCTGCTCTCGCGCACCCACGACCCCGAGCAGCGCTGGCAGCGGGTGCAGACCCTGGCGGGCGCGGCGGTCCGCGAGCTCGCCGAGGCGCCCGGCACGGGCGGGGTGTGGCTGCGGCACTGGCGGGTGGTGGCGCCCGAGGATGCGGGCGGCGCGGCCGTCCAGGCCGAATTCCTCGTCCAGCAGGCGCTGCGCGACCCCTCCTCCGAGGACTACCGCATGATTCTGGAGGAGGCCGGCACGGTCTGCGCGGAGGCCGCCCGGCTGGCGCCGGAGGACGTGGTGCCGCTGATCGTCGAGCTGGGCGTGGCGCGCGGCACGGGTGCGGGCGAGGCCGAGTTCCAGTCGGCGTGGGAGCGGGTCGTCTCCCGCGCCCCCCAGCACATGGGCGCGCACCTGGCCGCGCTGCGCTACTGGAGCGCGAAGTGGCACGGCTCCCGCGAGAAGGCCGACGCCTTCGCGCAGCGCGCCGCCGCGGGCGCGCCCCAGGGCAGCCTGCTGCCGGCCCTGCCGCTCTTCGCCGTCCACGACCACCTGCCGGACGTCAATCTGGTCCAGGGCCTCTACCGCGGCGAGGTCGTCACCCGCGCGATCCAGGCCGCCCAGTACGCGGCCGCCCACGCCCCCGGCACCCACCCCGTGCTGCCGCACGTGCGCCACCTGCTGGTGTGGTTCCTGGTCAACGCCGAGCGCTATCCGGAGGCCCTGGAGCAGCTGCGCCGCGTCGACGGCCACATCGGCGCGGTCCCGTGGTCGTACGAGGCGGATCCGGTCGCGGCGTACACGGTGTACCGGGAGCTGGCGGTGGCGGGCGGGGAATCGCCGGGCGCGGCGAACCGTTGGGCCTGACACCGGATCTTCCCCACCACTCCCGGAGGCCGCCACCATGCTCTTCCCCACCCGAGAACCCCGCCTCCCCACCCCCGAGGAGGCCCTCAAGGGCCGCCCGGAGCCGGAATTCCCCCTCCAGGAACGCCACACGGTCCTGGGCACGCCCCTGGGCGGCCCCTACCCGGCGGGCCTGGAGGTGGCGGACTTCGCCCTGGGCTGCTTCTGGGGCGCGGAGCGCAAGTTCTGGCAGACGGAAGGCGTCTGGACCACCCTCGTCGGCTACCAGGGCGGCCACACCCCGAACCCCGCGTACGAAGAGGTCTGCAGCGGCCTGACCGGCCACACGGAGGTCGTCCGCGTGGTCTTCGACCCGGCGGTCGTCCCCTACGCCGCCCTCCTGAAGCTCTTCTGGGAATCCCACAACCCCACCCAGGGCTTCCGCCAGGGCAACGACCGCGGCACCCAGTACCGCTCGGCGATCCACACCCACTCCCCTGCCCAGCAGACAGCAGCGGAATCGTCCCGCGAGTCCTACCAACAGGTCCTGCGCGGCTCGGGCTACGGCGACATCACCACGGAAATCCTCCCGGCGGGCCCGTTCTGGTACGCGGAGGCGTATCACCAGCAGTACTTGGACAAGAACCCGGCGGGTTATTGCGGAATCGGCGGCACGGGCGTCTCGTGCCCGACGGGAATCACGCCCGGAGGGAGCTGAACCGCTTCTCCCTCATCGCACAGTGGGCCGTGTACGTCCACATCCAGCGGCAGCCGCGCCTTGCTTCCCAGTGGCGCCGAAGGACCGTCTGATCGTGATCGTCCGCATCGTGCCGCCGTTCCAGGACTTGTAGAGGGGCTGGTCATCGCCGCCTGCGCTCCGAGGCGCAGGGCGCCACCGGCGGAAAGCTCATGCCCCCGGCGTGCCGTCCTCCGGTCCCCGCAGCTTCGCCGCCAGGGCCGACGGGTCGTAGCCCGGGGCGACGCCGTCGGCGAAGATGATCGCGCCCTCCACGTGTTCCGCGCGCAGGGGGATCAGGGCCTGGTAGGCGGGTGACGCGTACCAGGCGCGGGCTTCCGCGAGGTCCGGGAAGGCGATCAGGACCATGTTGCCGGGCCAGGTGCCCTCCGCGACGTGGACCTCCGCGCCGTGGACGAGGAAGCGGCCGCCGAACGGGTCGAGGGTGGCCTGGATGCGTTCGATGTACTCGAGGATGTCGCGGTGGGTGCCGCCGGCGGCGTGCGGGGCTATGTCGCGGAAGCTGCCCAGGGCGTACGCGGTCATGGTGGCTCGCTCTCAAGGTGGGGGCCGGGGGTTCCCTCCGGGGGACCCGGGTAATTCCCTTGGCCTGTCGTAGGTTTCAGTGGGCTTCAGTCTCCCCTGACATCCCGGACCGGTCGATTACCTCTCAGGTCATCACCCTCATCCCTCGGCCCGCCCCCGCCGGGCCACAAAGCGGAAACTCCCCTTCCCCACCGTCACCGTGCACTCCGCGAAGCCCGCCATCCGCAGCCGGGCCTCCAGGGTTTCCGGTGGGACCGGTACGCACGTGTCGCCGAGGTGGATCAGGCGGAAGCCGCGGCTGCTCAGGGCGTCGCAGCCGGTGAAGACGCCGCCGGGGCGGAGGACCCGGTGGGCTTCGGCGAAGAGGCGGTCCTGTTCGGTGAGGGACGGTACGTGGTGGAGCATCGTGAAGCAGGCGACCGAGTCGAACCGGGCCTCCGGGAAGGGGATGTCGGCGCCGTCGCCGTACACGACGTCCACCCGCTCCCCGAAGAGCAGCCGCAGCCGCGCCGCGTACTCCGCGTCCGCCTCGACCACGCTCAGCTTCTCGACCTCGCGCACCAGTACGCGCGTCGTGGCCCCGTAACCCGGCCCGATCTCCAGGCAGTCGGTGCCCAGCGGGACGTCCTCCAGTGCCCAGGGCAGGAGTTCGTCCCGGATCGCGCGGGCCCAGCGGTCGGAGGAGCAGAGGCGGCGGTGGATGAGGTTCATCGGCATGGTTCGAGGCTAGGAAGGAGGGGACGGTGTCGCATACGGGCCAGGAGGTCAACCCATGTCGTCAGACGGACAACCCGCTTCCCATCTGGTGGCTCCCCCCGGCGCCGCCGTCGCCGTCGGCAGCTTCCCCCTCGACGGCAGCGAGTGGTTCGGCCGCCATCAGCACGCCGCGCACCAGCTGGCGTGGGCGCCTCACGGCGTCCTGGCCGTGCGCGCCTCCGGCCGTACGTGGGTGCTGCCGTCCACCGTCGCCCTCTGGATACCGGCGGGCGTCCCGCACGCCACCGGCGCGACCTCGTCCGCGCTCCTGCGCAGCCTCTACTTCTGGCCGGACCGCTGCCCGCTGACCTGGGACGAGCCCCAAGTCGTCCCCGTCTCCGGCCTCTTGCGCGAGCTGATCGACTACTTGGCGCAGGATCCGGAGGTCCTCGGCCCGGAGGCCCGCCACCGCGCGGAGGACGTCGTTCTCGACCTCCTGCACCCGGTGTCCGTCACGACCGTGCGCGCCCCGATGCCCGCCGACCCCCGCGCCCGCCGCGTCGCGGAGGCCCTGCGGGCGGATCCTTCCGACGGCCGGTCGCTGGCGCAGTGGGGCGAGGCCGTGGGCGCGAGCGCGCGGACGCTCGCCCGCGCCTTCGTCTCCGGTACGGGCATGACCTACGGGCAGTGGCGCACGCAGCTGCGCCTGCAGGCGGCGATGCCGATGCTGGCGGCGGGTTCGACGGTCTCGGCCGTGGCGCGGCGCGTCGGCTACGGGTCGCCGAGCGCCTTCGTGGCGGCGTTCCGGCGGGGTGTGGGGGTGCCGCCGGGCGCCTATTTCGCGCCTGCGGAACCCCGCCCGTGAACCGGCCTCACCCCGGCTCGCCTCACCCCAGCTCGGCCGCGTCCGCCGCCTCCGCCCCCCGCGCCCAGCCGTCCGCGTCGCGCCCCTTCAGCCGGTGCGAGGTGGTCTGCGGGAAGAGCCGTTCGGCGGTCTCGCCGACCGCCAGGTCGCGCGCGGCGAGCACGGGCAGCACCTCGGGCCGCGCCTCCTGCGCGACGGCCTCGGCCGTCGCGTCGCGCACGGCCGCCGCGAGCCGCTCGCCGATGCGGGACGCGTAGGCGATCAGGAACGACTCCCGGAAGTCGCGGGTGCGGCGCGAGCGCCCGCCCGCGTGGTGGGCGTCGGCCGCGCGGTGCATCGCGGTGGTGGCCTGGACCAGCAGGGAGGTGTACATGAGCTCCACCAGCTCCAGGTCGGCGTCGAAGCCGACGACGGTGGAGAAGCAGTGGTCGGCGGACCACACGGCCTGGCAGTGGTTGGCGCCGGCCACGGCGTCCAGCAGCAGCGCCTTCGCGGACTCGTACGGGCCCTCGACGCCGATCCGGCAGGCCCCGGGCCCGTCGGCGGCGGCCCCGTCGGCGTGGGCGGCCAGCAGCGCCTCGTCCATGGAGTGCCGCGCCATGAGCTCCTGGGCCTTGGCGGAGAGCGCCTCGGCCTCCTCGGGGAAGTCGGTGGACTCGGCCTTGGCCAGCAGCGCGCGGATGCGGCCCAGGACGCGCGGTTCGACGTGCACGCCGGGCCGGGTGTACGCGGCGCCGGGCATCGGACCGACCGCCCCGGTCCGCGGCAGCCCGGCGGCGAGCCGCAGCGCGCCGAGCGCGCACGCGACGGTCTCGAAGCGGCTGAGGCGCTCGCGCTGCGCGAAGCCCTCCAGGAAGGCCGCGTCGTCGTCCCACCACACCCGCGCCTGGAGCTCGCGCAGCTGCGCGGTCCAGCGGGCGCCGAGGGTGTCGGGGGCGTAGCGGCGCGCCTCGGCGGCCAGCGCGGCCACGGCGAAGCGCACTTCGACGGGGGTGAGCTCGCGCCGGGCGAGCCGGATCACGTCGGCGGGCTGCCAGCCGCGCTCCCAGCAGCCGCGTATGGTCGCCGAGGCGGTGCGCACGACGGCGCGGCTGAGGGCCTCCCAGCCGGCGGGGGCGGCGCTCAGGGCGGAGGCGGCGGCGTAGACGGCGTCGTCGAGGGTGTCGGGGCCGTGTGTGCGCAGGGAGGCCAGGGCCGCCTCGACGGACTCCAGGAGGGCGGTGTCCTCCAGCCGCTCGCGCTGCCGCTCTTGCTGCTGCTTCCTGCGTTCGGCCACGGAACCCTCTTCCTTGCATGACGCACGACGGATCACCGCGACGGAGGGGTCGCAGCGATACGGCGTACGGCGCTACGGCGGTACCCCGGTACGGCCCATTGTCCGTGACATTGTCCGTGACAGCCGTGTCGCCGGGGGTTACCGCCCAGGTCAGCGCGCGGAGGCTACCATTCCGCGGGCTGTCCCGGGGAGTCCTCCGCACCAACCTCCGCACCAGCCCCCGCACCGTCCCGCAGCGCCTGCAGCACCGCGTCCGGCACCCGCGCCTGGAAGATCCCGACGGACCGCTCCGGCCGGTAGCCCAGCATCTTGTTGACGGCGCGCATCGGACCGTTGTCGTCGGCGACGTGCGTGGCGATCTCTCGCACGGGCGGCTCCTGCTCGCGCAGCAGCCGCAGCATGCGCACCTTGACCGCGCGGCCGAGGCCCAGGCCCCGGTGGGCGGGCGCCACGGCGGTCTCGTACTGCTGCGCGCGGACGTCGCCGGGCGAGCGCCGGCCGACCTCCGTGAGGGCCGCGTACGTGCCGTCGGGAGCTTCGACGGCGACGGTGAAGAGGACGCCCCCGCGCTCCCCGTACGCGCTCTGGGCGGCGGTGACGCTCTCCGCGTCCCACCGCATGGGCTCCTGGTCGAGCTCGCCCATCGGGGCGTCGGCCATGGCGTTCCTGACGCCGGCGAACGCCGCGGCGTACTCGGCGGGCACGGCGCCCGTCCACTCCACGAAGCGGTAGCCGTCGGGCAGCTCCGGCCCGGCGGCCTCATCGAGGGCGGCACCGGCGCTCTCACCTGCGACCTGGTCCGCAACCTGGTCAGCAACCTCGTCGGCGACCTCGTCGGCGATCCGCTGGACGTACAGGACGAGCTGCAGCCCGCACGCGAACCCGCGGTTCCTGGCGAACTGCTCGCCCTCGCCGCCGATTTCGACTTCCACGCTCACCGACTGCCGCTGCTCGTACTCCAGGACGGCCTGTATCTCCTGCCACAGCAGCGTGCCGATGCCGCGCCGCCGCTGGTCGGGCCGGACGGCGAGCCGCCCGATCCAGGCGGTGGCGCGGTTCAGGTCGTCCTCGAAGAGCCGCAGGAGGGCGACGCCCGCGTAACCGGACCCGCCGCCGGGCAGCGGGACCACCAGCCGGACGATCCTGCTGCGCGACGCGGGGATCCGCAGCTGGCCGGCCGTCTCCACCCGCCCGGGCCCCGGCACCCCGGCGGGCATGTCGTGGGCGTGCGCGGCGGTGACGACGGCGTGCCAGGCGTCGATCTCTTCCTCGGAGGGGGCGGCGCCCAAGCGCTCGACGCTCACGCGCTCATTCCTCACACGCTCGCCACCCACGCGCTCGCCACCCACACGCGCGTCGTTCGAGCGCTCGACGCCCGATCGCAGAAGTTCGCTCATCCAGCGCACGCTACGTACCCCACCCGGGGTTGTCGTGCGGTTTTTGCCGCCGCAACGCAAACGCCGGGCGGGCTGGGAAACCAGCCCGCCCGGCGTCCGGCGGTCGAAGGCCCGGCAGAAGCCGGACTCCTGAGGGTCAGGAACCCGTGGCGCTACCCGCGACCCACGCGTTCCAGTCCATGTTCCAGCCGTTGAGGCCGTTCTCCGGGGCGATGGTCTTGTCGGGCGAGTTCTTCACCTCGACGACGTCACCGATCTGGGTGTTGCTGAAGAACCAGGAGCCCGAGGTGTTGGGGTCGTCGGCACCCTGCTTGTCCTGCAGGCCGATGCAGCCGTGGCTGGTGTTGGCCGTGCCGAAGATGCCGCTGCCCCAGTAGTTGCCGTGGATGAAGGTGCCGGAGGTGGACAGGCGCATGGCGTGCGGCACGTCCTTGATGTCGTACTCGCCCTTGCCGTCGCCCTTGGTGAAGCCGACGGTGGAACCGTCCATCCGGGTCTCCTTGAACTTCTCGGAGATCACCATCTTGCCGTTGTACGTGGGGTTCTCGGGGCTGCCGGCCGAGATCGGGATGGTCTTGATGGTCTTGCCGTCCCGGACGACCGTCATCTGGTGGGTCTTGGTGTCCACCGTGGAGACCTGGGCGTGACCGACCTTGAAGGAGATGGTCTTCTTCTGGACGCCCTTGACGCCCGGGGCGCCCTCGACGCCGTCGAGGTCGAGCTTCAGGGTGACCTGGGAGTTGGCCTTCCAGTAGTCCTGGGGGCGGAAGTCGATGCGCTGGTCGCCGAACCAGTGGCCGACGACCTTCTGGCCGCTGCTCGAGTTCACCGCGATGTGCGACTGGACGGCCTTGCGGTCCTTGATCGGCTTGTCGAAGTTGATCGACACGGGCATGCCGACGCCGACGGTCGAGCCGTCCTCCGGCGTGAAGGAGCCGATGAAGCTGTTGGTCGGCGAGACCGTGGTGAACGAGGAGTTCTCCGTGGCCTTGCGCTTGTCGGAGTCGACCGCCTCGACCACGATCTTGTACTTGGTCGAGCGCTCGAGCTGCGCCTTGGGCTGCCAGGACGTCTTGTCCGGCGATATCGTGCCCTCGACCGGGGTGCCCTTGTCCGTCGTCATCTTGACGCTGGTGAGCGTACCGTCACTGACGGTGACCTTGGCGTTGTCCGCCGCGATGCCCGCGTTGGCGGAGCCGTCCTTCTGCGCGATCTTGATCTGCGCCTTGGAGGCTTCCTTCGCGGCCGCGGCGTCGACCTTGTTCTGCTCCTTGCCGCTGCTGCTGGAGCTGCTCTTGCCGCCGTCGTCGTCGCCACCGCCGCAGGCGGCGAGGGTCAGTACACCGCCGAGCACAGCGGCCGCGGCCACGAGAGCCTTGCGGCGCTTGCCGTACGTCATCACACGCTTCTCCATTGCTCCTGCGGCCCCTATCCCCGAGCCGAACCGTGGGGCAGCACGATTCCCGGCTACTACTTCAAGGAACGCCTGCACCGGTTCGTCCGTTCCACACCCTTGGAGAATGTGGGGAAGGCCACGCCTGCAGAGCCCCTCGGAGGGGCGCCATGATAGCGGTGGTCCTGATAGAGGCGGGGGCGGTTGCGGCGCGCGGGGTGGCGGTGACCGCCGGAAACCCGTGGCTTCCTCAGGGGCGTTCGTATCACTACCATCGGGTCACTGACATCCAGTCAGCCCGGGAGCGGTGGACGTGCCGTGCCCCCGAACTCCGCCGCGCCGAGGGGGATTCGTCCGTGACCGCACGCCGACCGCTGCTGACCGCCGTCGCCGCAGGGTCGCTCCTGTGTGCGGTGTGGTTCATGCCGACCGCGAACGCGACGGTCGAACGGACGGACCGACCCGCCCCGGAAGCCCGCCTCGCGACACCCCCCGCGCAGGGCTCTGAGCAGCAGCTTTCCCTCGCCGCCTCGGGCAGTGCCGACACCACTCCCTACGTATTCGGGGGAGTTGCCCTCGTGGCGGCGGGCGGAGCGCTGGTGACGGTCGCCGTGCGCAGGACGCGCACGGCGGACCGCTGACCAACCTTTACCTTCTTTACCTTCTTTGCCCGAAGCCGGCCTGGAGGCCGCCGCTCCGGCCCAACGTGGCTACGCCAGCGGACCCGTTACGGGTTCAACCGCCTCCACGAGCTTCCCGGCCCGTACGAACTCCTCCGCCCGGGCCAGGTCCGGGGCGAGGAACCGGTCCTCGCCGGGGCCTTCGACGCCCGCGGCGCGCACGGCCTTCAGCACCGCCTGCGTGGCGGGCGACGGCGTCAGGCCCTCGCGCAGCTCGACGGCCCGGGTCGCGGCGACCAGCTCGACGGCGATGACGCGCGCGAGGGCGCCCAGGGCCGTGCGCAGCTTGCGCGCCGCCGACCAGCCCATGGAGACGTGGTCCTCCTGCATCGCGGAGGACGGGATGGAGTCCACCGAAGCGGGGACGGCCAGCCGCTTCATCTCGCTGACGAGGGCGGCCTGCGTGTACTGCGCGATCATCAGGCCGGAGTCGACGCCCGCGTCGCCCGCCAGGAAGGGCGGCAGGCCGTGCGAGCGGTTCTTGTCGAGCAGCCGGTCGGTGCGGCGCTCGGCGATGGAGGCGAGGTCGGCGGCGGCGATCGCGAGGAAGTCCAGGACGTACGCGACCGGGGCGCCGTGGAAGTTGCCGTTGGACTCCACGCGGCCGTCGGGCAGCACGACGGGGTTGTCGACGGCGGAGGCGAGCTCGCGGTCGGCGACCAGGCGGGCGTGCGCGAGGGTGTCGCGGCCGGCGCCGGCGACCTGCGGGGCGCAGCGGATCGAGTAGGCGTCCTGGACGCGCGGCGCGTCGTCCTGGTGGTGCCCGGTGAGCCCGGAGCCGGCGAGGACGCGCAGCATGTTGTCGGCGCTGGCCCCCTGGCCGGGGTGCGGGCGGATGGCGTGCAGCTCGGGCGCGAGCACCTTCTCGGTGCCGAGCAGGGCCTCCAGCGACAGGGCGGCGGTGACGTCGGCCGAGGTCAGCAGCCTGCCGAGGTCCGCACAGGCCATGACCAGCATGCCGAGCATGCCGTCGGTGCCGTTGAGGAGGGCGAGGCCCTCCTTCTCACGCAGCTTCACGGGCTCGATGCCCTGCTCGGCGAGCAGCTGGCCGGCCGGCTTGACGGTGCCGTCGGGGCCCTCGGCGTCGCCCTCCCCCATGAGCGTGAGCGCGCAGTGGGACAGCGGCGCGAGGTCGCCGGAGCAGCCGAGGGAGCCGTACTCGTGCACGACGGGGGTGATGCCGGCGTTGAGGATCGCCGCCATGGTCTCGACCACGAGCGGGCGCACGCCGGTGCGGCCCGAGGCGAGGGTCTTCATGCGCAGGAACATCAGTGCGCGGACGACCTCGCGCTCGACCCGCGGGCCCATGCCGGCGGCGTGCGAGCGCACGATGTTGCGCTGCAGCTGGGCGCGCAGCTCGGGGCTGATGTGGCGGACGGCGAGGGCTCCGAAGCCGGTGGAGACGCCGTAGACGGGGTCGGGCTTGGCGGCGAGGTCGTCGATGACGCGGCGCGACTCGGCGACGGCGGCCAGTGCTTCTTCCGATACGACGACGCGCGCGGCGCCCCGTGCCACGGCGATCACGTCTTCCGCGGTCGTCCCGGCCGTCCCCACCACCACAGTGTGCATATCCATATTCAGGCACCCTAGAGACTGAATCGCTGCCTGTACATAGCCGATGGGTGGCCTGTCAGGTACAACGCGTAGGGACCCCTTCCGCATGCCGGACCGGGGCCGTGATCCGCCGCGCGGAACGGATTCCCGCCTCCCTCACGGCCGCCGCCCCCGGAAGCGCCGCCGCTCGGCCACCGGCGCGGTCGGCGGGTGATCCGCGAGCCGGACCACGGGGTCGGCCGGCCCCCCGGCGCGCCCGGCGACGACCGGCTCGGCCGCGCGCGCCGCCTTCGCCCGGTACTGCGCGGCGTCCGCGAGGCGGAAGAGCCGGCGGGCCGTGCCCACCGACCCGATCGGGTCCCCGGTGGAGGCGACGCCGCACGCGACGCCCTCCCCCAGCTCCAACGCGGCGGCCCTGCGGCACAGTTCGCCCGCGACGCGCACCACCTCGTCCGCCGCCGGCCCCACCGTCAGCAGACAGAACTCGTCGCCGCCCAGGCGCGCCGCCAGCGCCCCCGGCAGCATGGCGCCGCACAGCGACAGCACCGAGCCGAACCGCTCCAGCAGCCGGTCGCCGACCGCGTGCCCCAGGGTGTCGTTGACGCGCTTGAGGCCGTTGAGATCACAGACCACCAGGCTGACGACGACACCCTCCGCCAGGTGCCGCTCCACGGCCTCGTCCAGCCGCGCATCGACCGCGCGCCGGTTGGCGAGCCCGGTCAGCGGGTCGGTGAAGGCGAGCCGGCGGACCTCCTCCAGGCGCTCGGTCTGGGCGATCCCCGCCGCCGCGACGGAGGCCAGGACGGTCGCGAAGTCGGCGTCCGTGCGGTCGAAGGCGGGCGCTCCGGGCGGCCGGGCCACGTACAGCTCGCCCCACGCCCGCCCGTGCAGCACGACGGGGGCGACCACACAGCAGCCCCGGCCCCGGCGGCGCAGCGCCGCCACCCGCTCGTGCCGGTAGGCGCCCGGGCCCGCGGCGCCCTGCTCCGCGGCGCCGTCCATGTTCTCGACCCAGGCGCGGGGCTCGGCGCCGCCGCCGACCCACTCCTCGTGGAGGAACTCCACGATCTCGGGGAAGTCGTGCACCGGGTACGACTCGTCCTCGGGGAAGCGCTCCTCGCCCGCGGTCAGCTCCCCCGCGTTGACCAGGACGCGCAGCCGGCCGCGCTCGCGCTCCCACACGGAGACCGCGGCGAAGCTGCCCTCCAGGGCGGACATCACCCGCTCCGCGGCGGCGGACACGGTCTCCAGCGGAGTGCGCGCGGCCGCCATCGACTGCGCGAGCTCCACCACAGCGCGCAGCCGACCGTCGCACTCCCCGCCTGCTGCCACCCGAGCCTCACATTCCGTTGCTGAGCGCAGATTCTGCACTCCAGCCTAAGAATGTCGGCCGCATTCCGCCGCATGACGGCCGTAGCACCCTCCTGTCACTTCTCTCTCGGGGATGACCCCGGGCGACAAGGCACTACGAACGACTCGCTGCGCACAGCCGGTTAGAGGCGGGGGCACCCGGCCGACGTGCTCAGTGCCCCGGCCACTCGGGCTTGCGCTTCTCGTTGAAGGCCGCCACGCCCTCGGCCCGGTCGCCGGAGAAGGCGACGGACCTCCACGCCGCGTCCTCGACCTCCAGCCCGGCCCGCAGGTCCAGGCCGTGCCCCAGCCGCAGCGCCCGCTTGGCGGCCCGCAGACCGACAGGAGAGTTGCCGGCAATACGACTGGCCAGCGCAAGAGCCTCCACGCGATCCTGCCCCTCGGGAACAAGCTGATCGACAAGCCCCAGGGCCTGCGCTTCCTCGGCCTCCACACGCCGCGCACTGAAAATCAGCTCGGCAGCCCGGGCCGCCCCCACCCGCCGGGGCAGAAGCTGCGTCCCGCCACCGCCGGGGATGACCCCCACCGAGACCTCCGGCAGCCCCACCACGGCCGTGGCGTCGGCCACGATCACGTCGCAGGAAAGAGCCAGCTCGAACCCGCCGCCGAGCGCGAACCCGTGCACCGCGGCGATGGTGGGCATCGGCAGCTCCAGCACGCCCGTGTAGGCGGCACGAGCGTGCGGCCGCTGCCGGCTCAGGTCGGCATCCGTAAAGGAATTCCGCTCCTTGAGGTCGGCCCCCACACAAAAAGCACGCTCATGCGTAGAGGTAAGAACGACAACCCGCACGGAATCGTCCTCACCAAGAGCCCGAGTCGCCTCGGCCAGCCGAGCGGCCAACTCACTGGACACGGCGTTCATGGCCTTGGGCCGGTCAAGTACGAGCTCGGCCACGTGGCCGTGCCGCCGGACCGCGACCCACTCTCCGAAACGCTGCTCGCTCATCGCCCTCACCCTTCGGGTTAACGCCTGTAAACGTGCGGAGACCCGATCATGCCCTGCACCCGCCCGGCACGGCCATACCCGAAAACGGGGGCGTGCGGCCGACGACGCCGGTCAGCCACCCCTCCGCGACAGCAGCCACGGCTCGACCATGCCCAGCCCACGAACCGGCCGCTGCCACATCGGCTGCAGCGCAAAGCGGTACCCCGCGGCCGCCTCCTCACCCTCCCCCACGTCCGCCTCCGACTTCGGCGCGTCGCCGTTGCGCGTCAGCTCCTCCGCCAGCGCCTGGTCGACGAGCACCGCGTCCTTCGGCGCTATCGACGTCAGCCGCGACGCCAGGTTCACCGTCGTGCCGAAGACGTCGCCCATGCGCGTCGTCACGGTCCCGAAGGCGATGCCGACCCGCAGCTCGGGCATCGTCTCGTCGTGCGTCATGGTCTCGATGAGCCGCAGCCCGATCTCGGCGGCGGTCCCGGCGTCATCCGCCGAGTACAGAACCTCGTCACCCAGCGTCTTGATCAACCGGCCTCCGTGCGCGGCCACCAGATCGGCCGCAGTGGTCTCGAAGGCCTCGACGAGCTCGCCGAGCTCCTCCTCTTCCAGACGCCGCGTCAGACGGGTGAAGCCCACGAGGTCGGCGAACCCGACGGCCAGCCGCCGGTCGACCATCTCCGCGTCGTCCTGGGCCTGGACGACCCGGCCGGTGGCGGCCGCCAGCTGCCGCCGCCACACGTAGATGAGGAACTCCTCCAGCTCCGGCAGCAGCAGCTCGACGAGCGGGTACGTGATCTCCGTCCGCGTCATGCCGGGCTCCTGGGGCTCCGTCAGGCCCTCGAGGAAGGAGTCGATCTGCCAGTCGGCGAGGCGCGCCGTGGTCTGCCCGGTGGACCGGGCGACCTGCACGGCCATGGGCTCGCTGAGCAGCCCGGCCTCCACGAGACCGGCGAGCCGCCGCAGCGCGAGCACGTCGGCCTCGGTGAGCGCCTTGGCCTGCCCGATGTCGGCGAAGCCCATGGCCCGCCAGAAGCGGGAGGCGAGGTCCATGGAGACGCCGGCCGCGCGGGCGGCCTGGAAGGGGGTGTAGCGGCGCTCGGCGCCGAGGATCAGCGCTTCGAGGCGGAGCGCGATGGGGTCTCCGCCCTCGTCTTCCGGCTCGTCGCCGTACTCCTCGTCGACTCCGGCACGCGAAGCACCGCCGGCGGGCGAAGCACCTCCGGCAGCCGAAGCACCGCCGGCAGGCGCAGTACCGTCGGCCCGCGCAGCGCCGTCGGCAGGCGCAGCGCCGGCGCCGTCGCCGCCGCGCGCAGCACCGTCCTCGCCCGTAGCCCTCACGGCACGGGGGGTTCCCCCACCGTCGGCGGTCACCGCCCGCCCCCTGTCCGATCCGTGCGCACTGCCCTGCCGATCACTGCTCGCTTAGGTTCTGGGCACAACGATACGACAGGTGTGCCGTAGCTCACTCTTCCGACGGGGCGGGCCGTACGTGAACGATGTCGCCGGCGCCCACCGGCTGCTGCACTCCGTCGCCCGTGGCGAGCACGAGCCGCCCGTCCCCGTCGACGGCGACGGCCTCTCCGACCAGCTCACGGCCGCCGGGAAGTTCGGCCCGCACGTGGCGCCCGAGCGTGGCGCACCCGGCGGCGTACGCCTCCTGCAGACGGCTCTGCGCCGGATCGCCCGCCGCGTCGCGCCACCGGCCGTACCACTCCTCCAGCGAACGGAGTACGGCGCGCAGCAGCGGATCGCGGTCCAGGACCTGCGCTCCGGCCAGCGCCAGCGACCCCGCCGTGGGTACGGGCAGCTCGTCGGCCCGCAGCGACACGTTCAGGCCGATGCCGACGACGACGGCGTCCCCGGTCCGCTCGGCGAGGATCCCGCCGGCCTTGCGCTCGTGCCCGTCGACCGTCACGAGCAGGTCGTTGGGCCACTTCAGCGCCGTGTCGACGCCGGCCGCCCGGGACAGCGCGGCGGCCGTGGCGACCCCGGCGAGCAGCGGCAGCCAGCCCCACCGCTCCACGGGCACGCCCGGGCCGGGCCGCAGCAGGACGGAGAAGAAGAGACCGGACCGCGGCGGCGCCGTCCACGTGCGGTCGAGCCGCCCGCGCCCGGCGGACTGCTCCTCCGCGACGAGCACCGCCCCTTCGGGCCCGCCGGCGGCCACGAGGTCGGTGTTCGTCGAGCCCGTCCGCGCCACCACGTCCACCGAGGTCCACAGCGCGCCGGGCCGCAGCAGCCCGCGCCGCAGCGCGGTGGCGTTGAGCGGCGGCCGGTCGAGATCGGACCAGCGGCCGCCGGAAGGAGGAGGCGTCTCAGGAGGCGTCATAAGAGCCACCATAGGAGGGAAGTGGAGGCAAACCGGTGTGGCCAACGACGCACTGCCGCAGCGCACCCGCGCGGATACGCTACGGACCGGTAGCACCGGTTAGCCCACTCAGCCTCAGTTCATCCTCAGCCAGCCCACCTCTGGACGAGCAGGAGCCGCATCCCGATGTCCGAGCCGGAATACGACGTCCACACCACCGCGGGCAAGCTCGCGGATCTGCAACGCCGGATCGAGGAGGCCACGCACGCCGGCTCCGCGCGTGCCGTGGAGAAGCAGCACGCGAAGGGCAAGCTGACCGCCCGCGAGCGCATCGAACTCCTCCTGGACGAGGGTTCCTTCGTCGAGCTGGACGAGTTCGCCCGGCACCGCTCGACGAACTTCGGCATCGAGAAGAACCGCCCGTACGGGGACGGCGTCGTCACCGGCTACGGCACCGTCGACGGCCGCACCGTCTGCGTCTACTCCCAGGACTTCACGGTCTTCGGCGGCTCGCTCGGCGAGGTCTACGGCGAGAAGATCGGCAAGGCCATGGACTTCGCGCTGAAGACCGGCTGTCCGATCATCGGCATCAACGACGGCGGCGGCGCCCGCATCCAGGAGGGCGTGGTCGCCCTCGGCCTCTTCGGCGAGATCTTCCGCCGCAACGTGCACGCCTCCGGCGTCGTCCCGCAGATCTCCCTGATCGTGGGCCCCTGCGCGGGCGGCGCGGTCTACTCCCCCGCGATCACCGACTTCACGGTGATGGTCGACCAGACCTCGCACATGTTCATCACCGGCCCCGACGTCATCAAGACCGTCACCGGCGAGGACGTGGGCTTCGAGGAGCTCGGCGGCGCCCGCACGCACAACAGCACCTCGGGCGTGGCGCACCACATGGCCGGGGACGAGAAGGACGCCATCGAGTACGTCAAGGCGCTCCTCTCCTACCTCCCCTCGAACAACCTCTCCGAGCCCCCGGCCTTCCCCGAGGAGGCCGACCTGGAGATCTCGCCCACCGACAGCGAGCTCGACACCCTCATCCCGGACTCGGCCAACCAGCCGTACGACATGCACACGGCCATCGAGCACGTGCTGGACGACGGCGAGTTCCTGGAGACCCAGGCCCTGTTCGCGCCGAACATCATCACCGGCTTCGGGCGCGTGGAGGGCCGGCCGGTCGGCATCGTCGCCAACCAGCCGCTCCAGTTCGCCGGCTGCCTCGACATCAACGCCAGCGAGAAGGCCGCCCGCTTCGTCCGCACCTGCGACGCCTTCAACGTGCCGGTGCTCACCTTCGTCGACGTGCCCGGCTTCCTGCCCGGCACCGACCAGGAGTACAACGGCATCATCCGGCGCGGCGCCAAGCTGATCTACGCCTACGCCGAGGCCACGGTGCCGCTCATCACGGTGATCACGCGCAAGGCGTTCGGCGGCGCGTACGACGTCATGGGCTCCAAGCACCTCGGCGCCGACCTCAACCTCGCCTGGCCCACCGCCCAGATCGCCGTCATGGGCGCCCAGGGCGCGGTCAACATCCTGCACCGCCGCACGATCGCCGCGGCGGAGACCCCGGAGGAGCAGGAGGAGCTGCGGGCGAAGCTCATCGCGGACTACGAGGACGCGCTCCTCAACCCGTACGCGGCCGCCGAACGCGGCTACGTCGACGCGGTGATCATGCCGAACGAGACGCGCCGGCACGTCGTGCGGGGCCTGCGGGCGCTGCGCGACAAGCGCGAGGCGCTGCCGCCGAAGAAGCACGGCAACATCCCCCTCTAGATCCCTCCAGGAGGCTCTAGGTGATCAAGGTAGTCCGGGGCAACCCGACCCCCGAGGAGCTCGCCGCCGCCCTGGCGGTGGTCCAGGCCCGCGCGGCAGCGGGCGGCGCTGCCGCGCCCGAGGCGGGCGAGGCCCGCCCGGAGTGGTCGACGCCGGCGCGGCGCCTGACCGCGACGCGCATGCCGCAGGCGGGCCCGCGGGCGTGGCGCACGACGTACTGGCCTGCGTAACGAGTACGACGAGTACGGAGGGAGCGGGCCGCAGTCGCGGCCCGCTCCCCCTACGCGCACACTCGGTTGTATGGGCGGAAAGGAACTCCTCTCCCGCACACCGGACGCGCCCCTGCGGCACACCGCCCCGGAATCGGCGCCCGCCCGCGTCCTCCCCCGCTCGCCCGGCACTCTCCTGGACCATGTGACGCAGCGGACCATGTCCGCCCGCTTCTCGTACGACTTCAGCCGGGTCCGCACGCACAGCGACGAGCAGGCGGCCGAGCTGGCTGCCGGTCTGCACGCCAGGGCGTACACGGTGGGGCACGACGTGGTGTTCGGACGCGACATGTACGCACCGCACACCGCGACCGGCCAGGCACTGCTCGCCCACGAGCTCGGACACGTCGTCGAGCAGTCGGCGGCGGGGGTACGGGCGGTCCAGCGCGACGACGTGGCGGCTCCGGCGCCGGTGGCGGCGAAGCCGGCGGACCCCGAGGCGGCGCTGGGGCAGCGGCTGGTCAAGGAGTTTCCGAACGGGGTGGCGCTGGCGTTCTACCAGCCGATGCCGGTGGACAACGAAGAGGCCAGCAAGGCAGCAAAGAGGTGGGCCGAGCCGGAGAAGGCACTGGCGGTCAAGGGCAAGCAGATCACCGCAGCGAACATCGTCTTCGGTGAGGCGATGAAGGAGACCGACCGCCCCTTGGGCGCCACGGTGCAAGCCATCGGCGCCCTGCTGAAGGCCGCAGTCGCCAAGGCCCCGCCGGACCCGGCCGTACCCCCGGGGACCGGCCCGGCCACGGTACGCACCCTTGCGGTCTTCGCCCACGGTGGTCCCCAAGGGTGCGGCATCACCTCGGTCAATACGACCGGAGCCGCAGCGCTCTTCAAGTCGATCGCCCCTGTGCTGGCGCCCAACATCAACTTCATCCTCTTCTCCTGCAATGCGGGTCGGACGTATGAAGAGAAAGAGGACTGGGTGAAGGGGACGATGCGCCCCGGCGGCCAGGGTTCGCTGGCGTCCGTGGCCCGTGACGCGCTCATCGCCGAGGGCAAGGTCGGTTCGGTGTGGGCGCACACGACGCTCGGGCACGTCAGTGAAGGCAATCTCGCGCTGCGGGAATTCGATGCGACGACCGGATCGGGCAGCGCAGGCGAATCCTTCGTCACCCGGTACGTCTTCACGCCGTCGGACAAGCTCGTCGCGACGGGCGAGCTGCTCGGCGAGGTCGCCGAACAGGGGTTCGTACTCGGCGCCGGCGCAACCGCCGCTGCCGACGTGCTCACGGAAAAGGTGATGTACGACTGTTACGCCGAGGCGTGCAAGAAGCTGAACTTCGAAGGGCGCAAGCTTCCCGACGCCATACCGACACACCCCGTCGAGGTCGGCGGACTGGTGAGGGATTACTGGACGACGTACTGGCCCGGATTCCTGGCCGAGGCAGTGAAGATCCTCATCAAGCGATTGACCGCCTCAGGTCAGGCCACGAAGCGCAAGCAGTAAACACCCCCGCCCCCGGCGATTGAGTACGCGTACTCAGGCGCCCCCGCACCCCCCGGCGGCACCATGGGGGCAATGCTGTGGTCCGACCCTTCGAACGAACCGCCCGAGGAGCTGCGCGAGGCGCAGGCGATGCTCCGCCGGGCCGGTCTCGTGCTCGCGATCGGCATGGTGATCGCCTTCGTCATCCTGGGCGTGGGCTGAGCCACAGGGAACCCACAGTTACAGGCCGTCTGCAACCAAATCCTCCCCATCCCTCATCATGGCTAGTGAAATGCCGCGAACCGGGGAGTGCGTCACACCATGAACAAGCCCGTGCGCCACATATCCGTCTTTGTCGGATTGCTGGTCCTGGCCCTACTGGTCCGGGCGAACTGGATCCAGTTCGTCCGCAGCGACGACCTGGCCAATCACAAGGACAACAAGCGGGTGAAGATCGCCTCCTTCGCCCAGCCCCGCGGCAACATCATCGTCGGCGGCCAGCCGGTCACCGGCTCCAGCGAGACCACGGGCGACTACAAGTACAAGCGCACGTTCAAGGACGGCGAGATGTACGCCCCGGTCACCGGCTACTCCTCGCAGCTGTACGGCAACAGCCAGCTCGAATTCGTCAACAACAAGCTGCTCAGCGGCACCGACGACAAGCTGTTCCTGCAGCGCACCACCGACATGCTCAGCGGCAAGAAGCCCCGCGGCGGCGACGTGGTGACGACCATCGACCCCAAGGCGCAGAAGGCCGCCTTCGAGGGCCTGGGCAAGTACAAGGGCGCGGTCGTCGCCCTCGACCCCCGCACCGGCAAGATCCTCGCCCTGGCCTCCACCCCCTCCTACGACCCCTCGGTCTTCGCGGGGAACACGCTGAAGGACCAGGAGGCGTACAAGAAGCTGGAGGCCGACAAGGACAAGCCGCTGGTCAACCGGGCGATCAAGGAGCGCTACCCCCCGGGCTCCACCTTCAAGATCCTCACCGCCGCGGCCGCCCTCGAACACGGCATCGTCAGCGACATCAACGCCAAGGGCAGCGCCCCGGTCCCGTACAAGCTCCCCCTCAGCACGACCACGGTCCGTAACGACGTCCAGACCGAGGAGTGCGTCAACGGCTCCCTCAAGGCCGGCCTCCAGTGGTCCTGCAACAACGTCTTCCTCGACCTGGCCGACAAGCTGGGCAAGGACAAGATGCGGGAGACCGCCGAGAAGTTCGGCTTCAACAACAAGGACATCTTCATCCCCAACGGCACCGTCGAGAGCATCTACCCCAAGAACCTCGACCGCCCGCAGACCGCCCTCACCGGCATGGGCCAGGGCAGCCTCGACAGCACCCCGCTGCAGATCGCGATGATGACCGCCGCCCTCGCCAACGACGGCAAGCTCATGAAGCCGTACCTCGTCGAGGAGCTGCGCGACCCCGGCCTGAACACGCTGGAGAAGCACAAGCCCGAGGTCATGTCGCAGGCCGTTTCCGCCGACACGGCGAAGAAGGTCCAGCAGATGATGGAGAACACCGCCCAGAACGGCACCGGCAAGAAGGCCCTGATCGACGGCGTCACCGTCGGCGCCAAGACCGGCACCGCCCAGCACGGCGTCAACAACGAGAAGCTCCCGTACGCCTGGTTCGTCTCCTACGCCAAGCAGGCCGACGGCTCCCCCGTGGCCGTCGCCGTCTTCATCGACCCCGAGGGCTCCGGCATCGACCGCGACGAGATCTCCGGCGGCGGCCTCGCGGGCCCGATCGCCAAGAAGGTCATGCAGGCAGTGATCAAGAAGTAGCGCCCGGGGACGGGGGCCGCGGTTGTCTACGATGGCGGGCATGACCCCTCAGCGCCGCCTCGTCCTCGCCTCCCAGTCCCCCGCCCGCCTCGGCCTGCTCAAGGCCGCCGGGCTGCGGCCCGAGGTGATCGTCAGCGGCGTCGACGAGGACGCGCTGACCGCCCCGACCCCCGCCGAGCTGGCACGCCTCCTGGCCGAGGCCAAGGCCGACGCGGTCGCCGCCCGGCCGGAAGCGGCCGGGGCGCTGGTCGTCGGCTGCGACTCCGTCCTGGAACTGGACGGGCAGGCCCTGGGCAAGCCGGAGGACGCCGAGGACGCCACCGCCCGCTGGAAGTCGATGCGCGGCCGGTCCGGGATCCTCCGGACCGGCCACTGCATCGTCGACACGGCCACGGGCCGCCGGGTGTCGGCGACCGCTTCCACGACCGTGCGCTTCGGCGAGCCCTCCGACGCCGAGATCGCGGCTTACGTCGCGACCCGCGAGCCGCTGTACGTCGCGGGCGCCTTCACCCTCGACGGCCGCTCCGCCCCCTTCATCGAGGGCATCGACGGCGACCACGGCAACGTCATCGGCCTCTCCCTCCCCCTGCTCCGCAAGCTCCTCGCCGAGCTGGGGATGTCGATCACGGAGCTGTGGGCGGACGCCTAGAGCGGCAGCAGCCCGGTGACCGGCGCGAGGAGCCCGAGGACCGGGTCGAGGGCCTGACCGGCCTGACCCAGCTGGTTCAGCTGGTTGAGCTGATCGAGCTTGCCGAGCTGATTCGTGGCCCCGGGGTAGATGCTGGTCGCCGGTTCCTCCCCGGGCGGCCCGGGAGCGGGCGCCGGCGGAGCCACGACGTCCCCCGCGTTCGAGGTGGGCGGTTGCGGCATGGGAGCGGCCGTGGCTGCGGTGGCGGTCAGGGCGAAAGCGGCGCCGGTGAGAGCGGCGGCGGCAACGATGCGCTTCATCATGACCGCCCCAACGAAGTCATGGCGCCTCGGTCACCATTCCTTCCGCCAGTCGGGGGGCGCACCCCAGAAATGCACGGGCCGTACTCAGCAGAAGAAGCGTGTGCACGAGCCGCCCGTCGGGCGTGGGAACGCAGAACCACGAGAGGGGCCATGTGGCCCCGTAGAGCGCGGGAATGGGCACGTAGTCGGCTGCGCCGGCTTCCCCGGTGAGGCGCTCGACGCCTTTCGGCCAGGCGCGGCGGGCGGTACTTCCGGATTCGACGAGGAAGTACATCGCCCTGCGGTCGTTCGCTTCCGCGATGATCGGACCGGGCCGGCCGCGGGTGAGCATGGCCATGGCATTGGCCAGACGGCGGCCGTCGTTGCCGTTGACGCGGACGGCGTCGAAGTGGACGCCTGCCTTGCGGAGTTGGTGACCGGCGACGGGGAGCCATCCGATTTCGGTCACGCGACCTTGCTGGTTCATGTGACGAGTGTCACTGGGTCTCGCTAGGTTTTCCATCACAGAGCGTCGACCACCCGTAACGGTGCAGTTTGATCGAACGCTCCTTGAGTCCGGTTGAGTCCAGTTGAGGGGGAGCAATGGCGCGCTCGGAGAACAAGAGCAGGGCGGGAGCCGGCATGCAACTAGTGTCGGAAGTCGCAAGGTTGATGCGACTTCACGCGGGCCTGACCCAGGAACAAGTCGGCGAGCAGATCGGATATACGGGCTCCGCAGTCAGCGCGCTGGAAACGGGTGCACAGCCCGCCAACGACCAGATGCTGGATGCCATGGAGAAGGCAATTGGGGGCGGAATCGGCATCTTCACGGCGGCCAAGAAGTACCTGATGCTGGACAAGTACCCCACAGACTTCCGGGACTACGCGGCCCTGGAGCGGAAGGCGCTCTCGGTCAGCTCGTACATGACCTTCGTTGTCGACGGCCTGTACCAAACAGAGGACTACGCGCGCGCAATCATCGGCGGCAGCTACCCACCACTACCGGAGGCCAGGGTGGAGGAGTTGGTAGGAGTGAGGATGGCGCGCAAGGCTCTGTTCAACCGCGAGCCGACGGCCCTCCTGGAGTTGATCCTCGAAGAGTCAGTGCTACGCAGGCCGTTCGGAAGCAGGGACATCATGCGTGATCAGCTGCTGCTCCTCGCCACGTACGCGAGGTGCCGGAATGTCACGATCCAGGTGCTACCCCTGGACGCCGCCCTGACCGGGGACTACGCGGGTGATCGCGGCTCGATGAAACTGCTGGAGACACCGGATCACCGCACGGTGGTCTTCGTGGACGGCCAAGGCCTCAGCAAGTTGATCAGCAACCCGGCTGAGGTGACTGAGCGGGCACATCGCTACGCGAAGATCCGCGCGCAATCTCTGAGCCCGCGCGAATCGCTGAACTTCATCGAACAGTTGGCAGGGGAGCAATGAGCAACACCATGCAGTGGCGCAAGTCCAGCTACAGCGACGGCGGTGGCGGCGACTGCGTCGAAGTGGGCAGACGTCCGGACCGCGCCCCGGTGCACATACGGGACTCCAAGAACCCCACGGGAGGTGCCGTCACCGTCAACAACACCACCTGGTCAAGTTTCCTCGGACATGTCAAAGCGCATATTCCGGTGTAGGCCGGAAGCCATCCGGCTACGCCTCCTACCCCCGAGGAGCCTGCCGCATGCCGAGGATCCTGATCACCACCGGTGACGCCGCCGAGGACCTGGAGGTCCTCTACCCCTACCAGCGCCTGCTGGAGGAGGGCTACGAGGTGGACATCGCCGCTCCCACCGTGAAGCAGCTCCAGTTCGTCGTGCACGACTTCGTCGCGAGCTTCGACACGTACACGGAGAAGCTGGGCCACAGCTGGCCCGCGGACGTCGCGCTGGCGAACGTGAACCCGTCGGACTACGCCGCGGTCGTCATACCCGGCGGCCGCGCGCCGGAGTTCCTGCGGCTGGATCCCGACTTCCAGCGGATCATCAAATCGTTCTTCGCGCAGAACAAGCCCATCGCGCACATCTGCCACGCCGTGATCGCGCTGACGCCGCTGGGCGTCCTCAAGGGCCGCCGTACGGCCGCGTGGCCGGCGTGCCGCCCGGACGTGCAGCTCGCGGGCGGGACGTTCGTGGACGCGGAGGCCGTCGTCGACGGGAACATGGTGTCCGCGCGGGCGTGGAACGACCAGCCCGCGTGGATGAGGGCGTTCGTGGAGCTGCTCCGCGAGAAGGCGCCGGTCAAGAGCTGACGCCGACGGCTCCTGTGCGAGGCTGGGAGGTCCGCCGACAACCCGCCCAGCCTCGAAGGAATCCGAACCTCCCATGTCCCAGTCCGTGGACCGCGCCCTCGACGTACTGGACGCCGTCGCCACATCCCCCGGCCCGGTCACGGCGAAGGCGCTGGCCAGGAACCTCCACTGCGGGCTCTCCACCGTGTACGAGATCCTCGGCACGCTCACCGCCCGCGGGCATCTGGTCCGTACCGCGGGCGGGTACACCCTCGGGTACCGCGTGCCCGTCCTGCACCAGGCGTTCCAGCGCCAGATGCAGCTGGACGACGCCGTGCATGCACTCCTGCTCACAGCCCGGCGGGAAGCGGGCGCGGACACGTACTTCAGCACGTACCGCGACGGGGACATCGCCGTGCTCGCCGGGAACGCCGCCGACCCGTCGACGGGCGGCTTCAGCGTGGGCCGGGATCTCGACGGGCACGCGACCGCCCACGGCAAGGTGCTGCTCTCGGCGCTGCCCCGGGCCGCCCGCATGCGCTACCTCACGGGTACGGGGATGCGGGCGATCACGCCGCGGACGATCACGTCGCCGGACCGGCTGGACGCGGAGCTGCGGCGCGTGCGGCGGGAGGGGGTCGCCGTGGAGGTCGAGGAGTGCGCGCCGGGAGTGGCCTGCGTGGCGGTACCCGTACCGGCGCTAACCGGAGTGCAGGGCGCCGCCCGCGCCGGTACCGCCGCCGTATCCGCCGCCGTGCCGCTGGACGACTTCCACCGCCGCAGGCGCCAGCTGACGGACACGCTGCGCCACGTCGCGGCGGAGGCGGCGAAGTTGGCCGCGCGTCAGCGCGGGGTCGCGGGCTGAGCCCGGCGCTCCGTTGGCCGCGCGTCAGTGCGGGACGACGGCTTCCGTCGGCTGAGCCCAGCGCTCGGGGTCGTACACCATCAGCGTCCAGACGATCAGGGCGAGGACGGCCATGACGACCGCGAACGCGGCCCAGCCGACGAGGCCGACGCAGAAGGCGCCCAGCAGGCCGTGCACGACGCCGCAGGTGATCAGCAGAATCCTTCCCGCTGCCCGGGGCGGGCGGTCGCGGAGGGCGACGCGGAGGGCGACGACGGCGCACAGGAGCAGGTAGAGGGCGAAGAGGGCGCCGGCGATCCAGGCGGCGAGGGCCATGAGGCCGGGGTCGCTGCCCGCCAGGGACATGTGCTGGCGGCGGACGACGACGCCGAGGATCCAGTTGATCAGGGCGATGCCCAGGCCCTCCACGGCGAGGGCGAGCGCGGCGAGGCCGGCGACAGGTCTGCGGAACGGGAACCGGGTCGTCACCACCGCCTCACCACCCCTCTTCGCCCTCGCCCGCCCCTCCGTGGGCGATTGCCGTGGGCAATTGCCGCAAGTTACCGCGGGTACCCACGTCTGAAAGGACGCTACTCACGGGTAGAACCATGAGCAAGGGGTCGGTACGGAGTCAGTACGAGGTCGCGCCCGGATCCGTACCCGCACCCCCTCGGGGCCCGCGCCCGGCCGAACGGCCCCCGGGCCGGTTCCCGCACACGCAAACTTTGGGCCACCCCTTCGTAGGGACTCGACAAAGAAAGCTCTTTCCTTCCCGGCGGCACGGGTCGAGAGCTGCGCCACATGCAAAGGTCGGCAGAGACCCTCGCACCCGGCGTACCGTGGGAGAACTGGGGACTTTGGCGCGCACACGGCCTCCGGTTCACGCTCCGTGTGGGCAAGCTCACCTCGGGAGTCGGCTCGGCACAGAGTGTCGCCAGTACCTAAACTCACCTTGTTTCAAGGAGGGAGCCATCGTGCGCAAGGTGCTCATCGCCAACCGTGGCGAAATCGCTGTCCGCGTAGCTCGCGCGTGCCGGGATGCCGGGATTGCCAGTGTGGCGGTCTACGCGGATCCGGACCGGGACGCGCTGCATGTCCGCGCTGCTGATGAGGCGTATGCGCTGGGCGGTGACACCCCGGCGACGAGCTACCTCGATGTGGCCAAGGTGCTTGCCGCGGCGGCCGAGTCGGGGGCGGATGCCGTTCACCCCGGGTACGGCTTCCTTTCCGAGAACGCCGAGTTCGCGCAGGCCGTGCTGGATGCGGGTCTGACGTGGATCGGTCCGCCGCCGCAGGCGATCCGGGATCTGGGTGACAAGGTGGCGGCCCGTCACATCGCCCAGCGTGCGGGTGCGCCGCTGGTGGCCGGTACCGCCGACCCGGTTGCGGGGGCGGAGGAGGTCGTGGCGTTCGCGCAGGAACACGGCCTGCCGATCGCGATCAAGGCCGCTTTCGGTGGTGGCGGGCGTGGTCTGAAGGTCGCCCGCACGCTGGAGGAGGTCCCCGAGCTCTACGACTCCGCCGTCCGCGAGGCGGTCGCGGCGTTCGGGCGGGGGGAGTGCTTCGTCGAGCGCTACCTGGACCGGCCCCGTCACGTCGAGACGCAGTGCCTGGCCGACAAGCACGGCAACGTGGTGGTCGTCTCCACGCGTGACTGCTCGCTGCAGCGCCGCCACCAGAAGCTGGTGGAGGAGGCTCCGGCGCCGTTCCTGTCGGCGGAGCAGAACGCCGAGCTCTACCGTGCCTCGAAGGCGATCCTGCGCGAGGCCGGTTACGAGGGCGCGGGCACGTGCGAGTTCCTCGTCGGCCAGGACGGCACGATCTCCTTCCTGGAGGTCAACACCCGTCTGCAGGTCGAGCACCCGGTCACCGAAGAGGTCACCGGCATCGACCTGGTCCGCGAGATGTTCCGCATCGCCGACGGCGAGGAGCTCGGCTACGACGACCCGCCGCTGCGTGGTCACTCGTTCGAGTTCCGCATCAACGGTGAGGACCCGGGCCGCAACTTCCTGCCCGCTCCGGGCACGGTGACCCGCTTCGATGCGCCGACCGGTCCGGGTGTGCGCCTGGATGCGGGTGTGGAGTCGGGCAGTGTGATCGGCCCGGCGTGGGACTCGCTGCTGGCGAAGCTGATCGTCACCGGTGCGACGCGTGAGCAGGCGCTGCAGCGGGCGGCGCGGGCGCTGAACGAGTTCAAGGTCGAGGGCATGGCCACGGCCATTCCCTTCCACCAGGCCGTGGTGACCGACCCCGCCTTCACCGCCGACCCGTTCCGGGTGCACACGCGGTGGATCGAGACGGAGTTCGTCAACACCATCGAGCCGTTCGCCGGAGCGGCGGCCGAGGAAGAGGGCGAGGAAGCCGGCCGCGAGACCGTCGTCGTCGAGGTCGGCGGCAAGCGCCTGGAAGTCTCCCTGCCGTCCTCGCTGGGCATGACGCTGGCGCGCACCGCTGCTGCGGGCGGCGCCAAGCCGAAGCGCCGCGCGGCGAAGAAGGCCGGCTCGGCCGCGTCCGGTGACGCGCTGACGTCGCCGATGCAGGGCACGATCGTCAAGGTCGCGGTCGAGGAGGGCCAGGAGGTCGCCGAGGGCGAACTGATCGTCGTCCTCGAAGCGATGAAGATGGAGCAGCCCCTGAACGCGCACCGCGCGGGCACGGTCAAGGGCATCACCGCCGAGGTCGGCGCCTCCGTCTCCTCCGGCGCCGTCATCTGCGAGATCAAGGACTGACGCGACACCGCCGTCAAGTAATGCCTGCGGGCCCCTGCCGATTGACTCGGCAGGGGCCCGCAGGCATTCAACGCCACACCACAGTCCAGGACACTCAGCAAGCCTTCCGATCCGCAGCCTCATCCGCTTCCAGAACGGCCAAGACCTCATCCTGTGGAATCCACCGAGCGTCGGGGGCTTCCCGGACGGACTGCGCCAGCGCCAGATCCGCCTCGTCCCGGAGCCGCTGGAGCTCATCCAGCACCTCTATCGGGACCACCGCAGCCGCCGGCTTCCCGTACTCGGTGATGATGATGTGCTCATGCCCGTGGCGCACACGGCCCACGAGCTGCCCGAGCTGGTTGCGGGCCTCGACGAGGGAGTAGGTGTCCATACAGAAAACGGTACGCACCAGCAGGTGTGTACAACAATCCCTCGTCCGGATGACGTGCCCCGCCCGGGAGGGCCGATGGCATCCTTGGCAGACGGGGAGACAGAGGGAGGACTCGGCAGCCATGGCCACGGAGAGCACACAAGCGTCACCGCGCCCCATGCGGGCGGACGCCCGGCGCAACTACGAGCGGCTGCTCACGGAGGCCCGGACCGCGTTCACCGAGCACGGCACGGAAGCCTCCCTGGAGGACATCGCCCGCCGGGCCGGGGTCGGCATCGGCACGCTCTACCGCCACTTCCCCAACCGCACGGCGCTGATGAGCGCCGTCTTCCAGGGCGAGGTCGACGGGCTCCTCGCCCGCTCCCGCGAACTCCTCGCCGCCCCCGAGCCGTGCCGGGCCCTGGTGGACTGGCTACGGGCCTGCGTGGCGCACGCCAGCACCTACCGGGGGCTCTCGCGGGCCCTGCTGGCGGCCCAGGCGGACGAGGCGTCCGCGATGTCGCGCTGCAGCCTTCCCCTGCGGGAGGCGGGGAGCGTGCTGCTCGCGCGGGCGCAGGCGGCCGGGGCGGTCCACGCCGGTGTCGACATCGCCGACGTCATGCAGCTGACGAACGCGATCTCGCTCGCCGCGGAACAGTCCCCGGACGACCCCCAACTCCCGGACCGTCTCCTGACACTGACGCTGCAAGGCTTGGCCACGAAGCCCTGCCCGGAAGAGGGCTGACCCCCGGCCGGGCACACGGCCGGACAACAATCGGCCCCGCCACCAACCTCCCGCCGCAACGGCGCCCCGCCCCCATGGCGCAGACCGGCGGTGCCCAGCCGGCCCAAGGCCCGCCCGGCACCGCCGGACCACACCGTCGTGGTTGCTCACCGCTGCGGCGGAAAACGGGGGCAGCCCCAGCTCAACGGCCCCGCCGCGGCGGCCCGCCCGGTGCCACCGACCGCGCCGTCGTGGCAGTACCCCGCGCGGAAGCGCTCATCGCCGCCGCGGCGCCAGGTCCGCCACCCTCGCCGTCCCCGTCGGAGGCTCAGCGCCCAGCGAACCGGCGCTGCGGAGCTGCGGGGACGACGCGCCGCCCCCGGAGGGGCCCGGTGGGCCGGGGGGCAGGTGGTGGCCTCCGTGGGTGCGGCGCTGGCCCGGCAGGGGCGGGACGTCGCGGCGGCGCTGCTGCGGCGGCACCTGCTCGCCGCCGCCCGACACCGCTCCCGTGGGGCCGGGGCCCGGCCCCTGGCCCGACCCCGCGCCGGGCCCGGCGACCGAGATGTGGACGCCCTGGTCGGCGAGGGCCTGCAGCTCCGTCGCCGCGCGGTCGTCGTGCGACGGCGGCTCGTCCGTCACGAGCCGCGTGATCACGTCCGTGGGCACGGTCTGGAACATCGTGTCCGTACCGAGCTTCGTGTGATCCGCGAGGACGACCACCTCCGCCGCCGCCTGCACCAGCGCCCGGTCCACGCTCGCGGAGAGCATGTTGGACGTGGACAGGCCCCGCTCGGCGGTCAGCCCGCTTCCCGACAGGAACGCCCGTGTCACGCGCAGCCCGTGCAGGGACTGCTCCGCACCGCTGCCCACCAGTGCGTAGTTGGATCCTCTGAGCGTGCCGCCCGTCATGACGACCTCGACCCGGTTGGCGTGGGCGAGGGCCTGGGCGACGAGCAGGGAGTTGGTGACGACGGTCAGTCCCGGTACGCGCGCGAGCCGGCGGGCCAGCTCCTGCGTGGTCGTACCGGCGCCGACGACGACGGCTTCGCCTTCCTCGACGAAGCTCGCCGCGAGATCGGCGATGGCCGTCTTCTCGGCGGTCGCTAGATGGGATTTCTGCGGGAAGCCGGACTCTCTGGTGAAGCCTCCCGGCAGCACCGCACCGCCGTGCCGGCGGTCGAGCAGTCCTTCTGCCTCCAGTGCGCGCACGTCCCGCCGTACGGTCACTTCGGAGGTCTGGACGACGCGGGCGAGCTCACGGAGCGAAACCGCCCCGTTGGCCCGCACCATTTCGAGGATCAATTGACGACGTTCTGCAGCGAACACGAAACCGACAGTAACGCCAACGACCATCCGTTTTCAGCAGGTTGCAGCAATTAACGGAAGTTGTCCGCTGCGGAACGCTCAAAGTGGTATAGGAGGCCCGGGCCCAAGGCCAAAGCCTCCCTGACCACTCAGCGCAACAATCCGACCCCTAAGCCTCGCGCTGCGTCTTGCGCGAGTGGAGCTGCCGGGCGACCTCCGCCAGCGAACCGGACAGCGACGGGTAGACGGTGAACGCGTTGGCGATCTGCTCGACCGTCAGGCTGTTGTCGACCGCGAGGGAGATCGGGTGGATGAGCTCGCTCGCCCGCGGGGCGACCACGACGCCGCCCACCACGATGCCCGTGCCGGGCCGGCAGAACAGCTTCACGAAGCCGTCCCGGATGCCCTGCATCTTCGCCCGCGGGTTCCGCAGCAGCGGCAGCTTGACCATACGGGCGTCGATCTTCCCGCTGTCGACGTCGGCCTGCGTGTAGCCGACGGTCGCGATCTCGGGGTCCGTGAAGACGTTCGCCGAGACCGACTTCAGGTTGAGCGGCGCGACCGCGTCACCCAGGAAGTGGTACATGGCGATGCGTCCCTGCATCGCCGCGACCGAAGCGAGCGCGAGCACGCCCGTGCAGTCACCGGCGGCGTAGACGCCCGGCGCGCTGGTGCGCGAGACCCGGTCGGTGTGGATGTGCCCGGACTCCTTGAGCCGGACCCCGGCCTCCTCCAGCCCTATCCCGGCCGTGTTCGGAATGGAGCCGACCGCCATCAGGCAGTGCGTACCGGTGATGACGCGGCCGTCCGCCAGCGTGACCTCGACCCGGTCGCCGACGCGCTTGGCGGACTGCGCCCGCGACCGTGCCATGACGTTCATGCCGCGGCGCCGGAAGACGTCCTCCAGAACGGCGGCCGCATCCGGGTCCTCACCCGGCAGCACGCGGTCCCGCGACGACACCAGCGTCACCTTGGACCCCAGCGCCTGGTACGCACCGGCGAACTCGGCACCGGTCACACCCGAGCCCACCACGATGAGCTCCTCGGGGAGCTCGTCCAGGTCGTACACCTGGGTCCAGTTCAGGATGCGCTCGCCGTCCGGCTGCGCATCGGGGATCTCGCGCGGGTGCGCACCCGTGGCGACCAGCACCGCATCCGCGACGAGCGTCTCCTCGGTCCCGTCCGCGGCCGTCACGATCACTCGGCGCGAGCCGTCCGGCGCCTGGTTCGGCTCCAGCCGGCCCCGGCCGCGCAGCACGCGTGCACCCGCCCGGGTGACGGACGCCGTGATGTCGTGCGACTGCGCGAGCGCCAGCCGCTTCACCCGGCGGTTGACCTTGCCCAGGTCCACTCCGACGACCCGGGCCGCCTGCTCGATGTGCGGCGTGTCGTCGGCGACGATGATCCCGAGCTCCTCGTACGAGGAGTCGAAGGTCGTCATCACCTCGGCCGTCGCAATGAGCGTCTTCGAGGGGACACAGTCGGTGAGCACCGACGCCCCGCCCAGACCGTCGCAATCGACGACGGTCACCTCCGCACCGAGCTGCGCGGCGACGAGCGCCGCCTCATAGCCGCCGGGTCCGCCACCGATGATCACGATCCGAGTCACGTACTCCATTGTCCCGTACCCGTCGAAGGGACTTCTCCCGGGGCCTCCCCAGCGGATCCGTACCCGCATGCATACGGCAATCCGTGCGAGAACCGGCAGGAGGTTCCGGACGAACCTCCCTTCGAGACTGCCATCCCAAATGCCGTCGCGCCTCACTCCCGTACCCTCGAAACCATGTCGCTCTACGCCGCGTACGCCGGCAACCTCGACGCGCGGCTGATGTCCCGCCGCGCACCCCACTCGCCGCTGCGCGGCACGGGCTGGCTCTCCGACTGGCGGCTGACCTTCGGCGGCGAGCAGCTGGGCTGGGAGGGCGCGCTCGCGACCGTCGTCGAGGCACCCCGCTCCCAGGTCTTCGTCGCCCTCTACGACATCGCCCCGATGGACGAGGACTCGATGGACCGTTGGGAGGGCGTCGGCCTCGACATCTACCGCCGGATGCGCGTCCGCGTGCACACCCTGGACGGCGAGGAGCCCGCGTGGATCTACGTCCTGAACGGTTACGAGGGCGGCCTGCCCTCCGCCCGCTACCTGGGCGAGATCGCCGACGCGGCGGAATCCGCGGGCGCGCCCCACGACTACGTCATGGAGCTCCGCAAGCGTCCCTGCTGACGCGACGCGCCGGGGAGTGACGATTGCATCTCGTCACAACCCACAAAGCAACAATCGGAACACCGTGAGCAGTGACATCTACGCGCGTAGGCGATAAGAGGCTACCCTCGTCCGCGTGAACGCATCAGTTACTCCCGACATCCAGGCCGACCCGTACGCCGCGGCGGACGCCGCCGCCGCCCGTCTGCGCGAGCTGACCGGCGCCGAGACCCACGACGTCGCCCTGGTCATGGGCAGCGGCTGGCTCCCCGCGACCGAGGCGCTCGGCGCTCCCGAGGCCGAGTTCCCGGTCACCGAGCTCCCCGGCTTCACCGCGGCCGCCGTGGCGGGCCACGCCGGCACGGTCCGCTCGTACAAGATCAACGACAAGCGCGCCCTGGTCTTCCTCGGCCGCACGCACTACTACGAGGGCCGCGGCGTCGCCGCCGTCGTCCACGGCGTGCGCACCTCCGTGGCCGCCGGCTGCAAGACCGTCGTCCTCACCAACGGCTGCGGCGGCCTCCGCGACGGCATGCGCCCCGGCCAGCCCGTGCTGATCAGCGACCACATCAACATGACGGCGACCTCGCCGATCGTCGGCGCCAACTTCGTCGACCTCACCGACCTGTACTCCCGCCGCCTGCGCGCGCTGTGCAAGGAGGTGGACGAGACCCTCGAGGAGGGCGTCTACGTCCAGCTCCCCGGCCCGCACTACGAGACGCCGGCCGAGATCCGCATGGTCCGCACCCTCGGCGGCGACCTCGTCGGCATGTCCACCACGCTCGAGGCCATCGCGGCCCGCGAGGCCGGTGCCGAGGTCCTCGGCATCTCCCTCGTGACGAACCTCGCCGCGGGCATGACGGGCGAGCCCCTCAACCACGAAGAGGTCCTCCAGGCCGGGCGCGACTCCGCGTCCCGCATGGGCCAGCTCCTGGCCCAGGTCCTCCCGAAGCTCTGACCCAGCCGGTACGGCGCCGTTCCCCACACCCGGGTGCGGCGCCGGAGGCGCGCGGGGGCCGGCGGGGCCGAACTGGAGGGTGCCGGCGAAGCGGGCGGCGATCTCGGCGGTGTCCCCGGCGTCGATGAGCCGGGCGAGCTCCTCGCGGGTGTCGGGGTCGGGGTCCTCGGCGAGCCAGGACTTGGCCTGGGCGATGAGGGCGTCGTCTCGCTCCACGGTGTCTCCTACGGAGGGTTCGGGGATATATATGGGGTCTGGGTGGTTCGGCCGGTTGTTCACGGGCCGGTCGTCCGTGGGTGGGGGGCGGGGGCTTCCGGGGCTGCATGATTTACGGGCCCTCTGGCCTGAGCTTTGGGTGCCCGGAAGGACGGCCCACAAATCACGCTTTACGCCCCTTGCCAGCCCCGGCCCACCCCGCCCCCGACCCACGGACGACCGGCCCGTGAACAACCGGCCGAACCACCCAGACCCCATATATATCCCCGAACCCTCCGTAGGAGACACCGTGGAGCGAGACGACGCCCTCATCGCCCAGGCCAAGTCCTGGCTCGCCGAGGACCCCGACCCCGACACCCGCGAGGAGCTCGCCCGGCTCATCGACGCCGGGGACACCGCCGAGATCGCCGCCCGCTTCGCCGGCACCCTCCAGTTCGGCACCGCCGGCCTCCGCGGTGAGCTCGGCGCCGGCCCCATGCGCATGAACCGCTCCGTCGTCATCCGCGCCGCCGCCGGCCTGGCCGCGTACCTCAAGAAGCAGGGCCAGACCGGCGGCACGGTCGTCATCGGCTACGACGCGCGCTACAAGAGCGCTGACTTCGCCCTCGACACGGCGGCCGTGATGGTGGGCGCCGGCCTGAAGGCCGCCCTCCTGCCCAAGCCGCTCCCCACCCCGGTCCTCGCCTTCGCGATCCGCCACCTCGGCGCCGTCGCCGGCATCGAGGTCACGGCCAGCCACAACCCGCCGCGCGACAACGGCTACAAGGTCTACCTGGGCGACGGCTCCCAGATCGTGCCGCCCGCCGACGCCGGGATCGCCGCGGAGATCGCCGCCGTCCGGAGCCTGGACGACGTCCCCCGCCCCTCCGCCGGCTGGGAGACCCTGCGCTACGAGAACATCGTCGGCGCCTACCTGGAGCGCACGGACGCCGTCCTGACCGGCGGCTCCGCCCGCGACGTGCGCGTCGTCTACACGCCCATGCACGGCGTCGGCCGCGACGTCCTGACGGCCGCCTTCGAGCGCGCCGGCTTCCCCGCCCCGACGGTCGTCGCCGCCCAGGCCGAGCCGGACCCGGACTTCCCGACCGTGGTGTTCCCCAACCCGGAGGAGCCGGGCGCCATGGACCTGGCGTTCGCCACGGCCCGCGAGGCCCAGCCGGACATCATCATCGCCAACGACCCGGACGCGGACCGCTGCGCCGTCGCCGTGCCCGACGCGGACAGCGTCGAGGGCTGGCGCATGCTGCGCGGCGACGAGGTGGGCGCGCTGCTCGCCACGCACCTGGTGCACAAGAACGCGCGCGGCACGTTCACGACGACGATCGTCTCGTCCTCCCTCCTGTCCCGCATCGCCGCCGCGAGCACCGGCACGCCGTACACGGAGACGCTGACGGGCTTCAAGTGGCTGGCCCGCGTCGACGGCCTGCGCTACGCCTACGAGGAGGCGCTCGGCTACTGCGTGGACCCCGAGGGCGTCCGCGACAAGGACGGCATCACGGCGGCCCTGCTGGTCGCCGAGCTGGCCGCGGAGCTCAAGGAGTCCGGCCGGACCCTCACCGACCTCCTGGACGACCTGGCGGTCGAGCACGGCCTGCACGCCACGGACCAGCTGTCGGTGCGCGTCCAGGACCTGTCGCTGATCGCGGACGCGATGCGCCGCCTGCGCGAGCAGCCGCCGGCGGTGCTCGCCGGTCTGCACGTGACGTCCGCCGAGGACCTGGCGAAGGGCACGGAGTCCCTGCCCCCGACGGACGGCCTGCGCTACCACCTCGCCGGTGACGAGTCGGGGGCCGTCTCCGCCGCCCGGGTGATCGTCCGGCCGAGCGGCACGGAGCCGAAGATCAAGTGCTATCTGGAGGTCGTGATCCCGGTCGCGGACGCGGCCGCCCTCGCAGGCGCCCGCGCCAAGGCGACGGCTGTCCTGACCGAGATCAAGGCCGACCTGTCGAAGGCCGCGGGCATCTGAGCCCGTAGAAAAGGGGGCCCGGGGCGATGCCCCGGGCCCCCTTTTCCTTAGCGGAACGGCCGTCAGCCGACCACCAGCAACACCACGAACAGCACCAACCCCACGACCGCCGGCGCCAGCACCTCGTACGCCCACCGCACGACGACGTCCCCCCGCGCGTCCTCACGCGAAGCGTTCCGCTCGGCGAGCTCCTGCAGCTCCGCGACCGTCTGGTCGGCGGGAGCCGCCTCCGCCCCGCCCCGGGCCGCACGCTTGCGCTTCCTCAGCGACACGGGCACGGCCCACAGCTGGTAGGTGGAGCCCCCGGCCAGCACCTCACTGGAGTAACCGGCGCGCACCGCGTCCACCGCACCCCACGGCAGCGTGATCGTCCGGAACGGATTCCGCACCAGCAGCCGCGAGGCCCCGGCGAAGACGGCCGGACGCAGCGTGAAGGCGATGATCAGCGGCACGACGCACAACAGCCCCGCCAGCGCGAGCCAGGGCGTACTGCCCTCTCCGCGGACGGCGGCGTCGCCGCCCAGCCAGCCGGCGAGGGCGAGCATCAGCACGCCGCCGGCGATGCCGGCGGGCGAGCGGTAGCGCCTGTCGGCGTATTCCTGTTCGGGGCTAGGGCTCGTCATGGGCAGATTGTGCCTGACGCCTCCCACGGGGCCGCCGGAGACCGGGCCGCTCCCGCGGGGGCGGCCGGAGACCGAGCCGAAAACCGCCCCGCACCAGCGGGGGTGTACACGCGCTACGCGCGTAGATATGCTCATCTGGTGACCATGCCCACCACAGTTCCCGCACACGGCAACGACGCCGCGGGGCGGCTGAAGGAGCTGGCGGACGCCACCGCCTCCGACAGTGCGCTGCGCCGCTTCCTGCACGGACTCCCGGGGGTCGACGCGGTCGGGCTGGAGGCCCGCGCCGCCTCGCTCGGCACCCGCTCGATCAAGACCTCGTCGAAGGCCTACGCCATCGACCTGGCGATCTCGATGATCGACCTCACGACGCTCGAGGGTGCCGACACCCCGGGCAAGGTCCGGGCCCTGGCCGCCAAGGCCGTCAACCCCGACCCCACCGACCGCACGACGCCGCGCACCGCCGCCGTCTGCGTCTATCCCGACATGGTGGCGACGGCCAAGGCCGTCCTCGCCGGCACGGACGTGAAGGTCGCCTCCGTCGCCACCGCGTTCCCGGCCGGCCGCGCCGCGCTGCCGGTCAAGCTCGCGGACACCCGCGATGCGATCGAGGCCGGTGCCGACGAGATCGACATGGTCATCGACCGTGGCGCCTTCCTCGCCGGCCGCTACATGGACGTCCTGGAAGAGATCCGCGCCGTCAAGGCCGAGTGCGGCGACAGGGCCCGCCTCAAGGTGATCTTCGAGACGGGCGAGCTGTCGACGTACGACAACATCCGCCGCGCGTCCTGGATCGGCATGCTCGCGGGCGCCGACTTCATCAAGACCTCGACCGGCAAGGTCGCGGTCAACGCCACCCCGGCGAACACCCTGCTGATGCTGGAGGCCGTGCGGGACTTCCGCGCGCTGACCGGCGTCCAGGTCGGCGTGAAGCCGGCCGGCGGCATCCGCACCACCAAGGACGCGATCAAGTTCCTGGTCCTGGTCAACGAGACCGTGGGCGAGGAGTGGCTGGACAACACCTGGTTCCGCTTCGGTGCCTCCAGCCTCCTCAACGACCTGCTGATGCAGCGGCAGAAGCTGAGCACCGGGCGTTACTCCGGTCCCGACTACGTGACGGTGGACTGACCGACATGGCATTTGAATACGCTCCCGCACCCGAGTCGCGCGCGGTCGTCGACATCGCCCCGTCCTACGGCCTGTTCATCGACGGCGAGTTCACCGAGGCGTCCGGCGGCAAGGTCTTCAAGACGATCAGCCCCTCCACCGAGGAGGTGCTCTCCGAGGTCGCCCAGGGCTCCGCGGAGGACGTGGACCGCGCGGTGAAGGCCGCCCGCAAGGCCTTCGAGAAGTGGTCGGCACTGCCCGGCGCCGAGCGCGCCAAGTACCTGTTCCGCATCGCCCGGATCATCCAGGAGCGCAGCCGCGAGCTGGCCGTCCTGGAGACCCTGGACAACGGCAAGCCGATCAAGGAGACCCGCGACGCGGACCTCCCGCTGGTCGCCGCGCACTTCTTCTACTACGCCGGCTGGGCCGACAAGCTCGACCACGCGGGCTACGGCGCCAACCCCCGCCCGCTGGGCGTCGCGGGCCAGGTCATCCCGTGGAACTTCCCGCTGCTGATGCTGGCGTGGAAGATCGCCCCGGCGCTCGCCACGGGCAACACGGTCGTCCTGAAGCCGGCCGAGACCACCCCGCTGTCGGCGCTGTTCTTCGCGGACATCTGCCGCCAGGCGGGCCTGCCCAAGGGCGTCGTCAACATCGTCACCGGTGACGGCACCACGGGCGCCGCGCTCGTCGCGCACGAGGGCGTGAACAAGGTCGCGTTCACCGGCTCCACGGCGGTCGGCAAGGCCATCGCCCGCACGGTCGCGGGCACGGACAAGAAGCTCACGCTGGAGCTGGGCGGCAAGGGCGCCAACATCGTCTTCGACGACGCGCCCATCGACCAGGCCGTCGAGGGCATCGTCAACGGCATCTTCTTCAACCAGGGCCAGGTCTGCTGCGCGGGCTCGCGCCTGCTGGTCCAGGAGTCGATCCACGACGAGCTGCTGGACTCCCTCAAGCGCCGTCTGTCCACGCTGCGCCTCGGCGACCCGCTGGACAAGAACACCGACATCGGTGCGATCAACTCCGCCGAGCAGCTGGCCCGGATCACCGAGCTGGCCGACAGCGGCGAGACCGAGGGCGCCGAGCGCTGGGCCCCGGCGTGCGAGCTGCCGGAGAACGGCTTCTGGTTCCGCCCGACGCTGTTCACGGGCGTCACCCAGGCCCACCGGATCGCCCGCGAGGAGATCTTCGGCCCGGTCCTGTCGGTGCTGACGTTCCGCACCCCGGGCGAGGCGGTCGCCAAGGCGAACAACTCGCAGTACGGCCTCTCCGCCGGCATCTGGACGGAGAAGGGCTCGCGCATGCTGGCCGTCGCGGGCAAGCTGCGCGCGGGTGTCATCTGGGCCAACACGTTCAACAAGTTCGACCCGACGTCGCCGTTCGGCGGCTTCAAGGAGTCGGGATTCGGCCGCGAGGGCGGCCGCCACGGCCTGGAGGCGTACCTCGATGTCTGAGCGCTTGACTGTCTTCAAGACCTACAAGCTGTTCGTCGGGGGCAAGTTCCCCCGGTCCGAGAGCGGGCGGGTGTACGAGGTGACCGACTCCAAGGGCAACTGGCTGGCCAACGCCCCGCTGTCCTCGCGCAAGGACGCCCGTGACGCGGTCGTCGCGGCCCGCAAGGCCGTCGGCGGCTGGTCCGGCGCGACCGCGTACAACCGCGGCCAGGTCCTCTACCGCGTCGCCGAGATGCTGGAGGGCCGCCGCGACCAGTTCGCGGCGGAGGTCGCCGAGGCCGAGGGCCTGTCCAAGGCGAAGGCCGCGGCCCAGGTGGACGCCGCCATCGACCGCTGGGTGTGGTACGCGGGCTGGACCGACAAGATCGGCCAGATCACCGGTGCGACGAACCCGGTCGCGGGCCCGTTCTTCAACGTCTCCTCCACCGAGCCGACCGGCGTCGTCGCCGTGCTCGCGCCGCAGGAGTCGTCGTTCCTCGGCCTGGTGTCGGTGATCGCCCCGGCGATCGCCACGGGCAACACGGTGGTCGTGGTGGCCTCGGAGAAGGCCCCGCTGCCCGCCCTGTCGCTCGGCGAGGTGCTGGCCACGTCCGACGTCCCGGGCGGCGTCGTGAACGTCCTGTCGGGCCGTACGGCCGAGATCGCGCCGTCGCTGGCCGCGCACCAGGACGTCAACGCGATCGACCTCGCGGGGGCGGACGCCGGCCTCGCCAAGGAGCTGGAGATCGCCGCGGCGGACAACCTGAAGCGCGTGCTGCGTCCACAGGCTGTGGACTGGGCCGTGACTCCGGGCACGGACCGGATGACGGCCTTCCTGGAGACGCGGACGGTCTGGCACCCGACGGGTTCGCTGGGCGCGGGCGGCTCGTCGTACTGAGCCGGAGCACCCCGGGCCGACATGCCGGAGGCCGGAGCGGGTCACCACCCGCTCCGGCCTCCGGCGCGTCCGCGCTCAGTGCGTCTTGGGAGCCGCCGCCGGCCGTCCGGTCGGCAGCAGCGACGTCAGGTTCCCCGCCACCGGCAGGTCCGTCAGACTGCCGCCCTTGGAGATCGGCTGCGTCGCCGGCTTGGTGGTGACCGGCTGCATGTTCCCGACCTTCGTGCCCACCGTGTTGTCGAACGGGTCGACGGGCGTGCCGGCGAACGGGTTGGTCCGCAGGGTCTTGACCGTGTCGAAGATCCCCTCCGCGCCCGCCTCCAGGCCCGTGTTGGCCCCTTCGATGGCGGCGGGGATGTTGGTCTCGCCGAACTGGGCGCGGGCCATGCCGGCGCCCTTGCCGCCGTCCATGCCGGCGTCGGCGCTCGCGGAGGCCGCACCGCCCGCCGCGAAGGCCGCACCCGCCGATACGGTCAGCCCTACGCGCAGGAGCATCCGGCGCCGGAGCGCCCTCGACTCCTTGCTGGCGGAGCGTGCGTGTCGTGCGTGCGAAGCCATGGCCACCTGCCGGGGTCGTGTAGTGCGGGCGAACGACAACGCACAGTATGCGAGTGGTGACACTGCGCGCACCATGCAACCCATGGGGATCCCCCATCCGGCCCAATGCCTCACACTGGTGTCCCGTGACTCCCCACTTGACCCCCGCGCGCGTCATCCTGCTGACCGGCCCCTCCGGTTCCGGTAAGTCGTCCCTCGCGGCCCGCACCGGGCTGCCCGTCCTCAACCTGGACGACTTCTACAAGGCGGGCACGGACCCGACGCTGCCGCTGCTCGCGGACGGCTCGGGCACCGACTGGGACTCCCCGCTCTCGTGGGACGCGGACGCCGCCGTCGCCGCGATCGACAGCCTGTGCCGGACGTCGAGGGCGGACGTGCCGCTCTACGACATCTCCACCAGTTCGATCACCGGGGCGAGCGTTCTGGACATCGGGCGCACCCCGCTGTTCATAGCCGAGGGCATCTTCGCGGCCGACATCATCGACCGCTGCCGTGACCTGGGCGTGCTGGCGGACGCCCTGTGCCTGCGCGGCCGCCCCTCCACCACCTTCCGCCGCCGCCTGGTGCGCGACCTGCGCGAGGCCCGCAAGCCGGTGCCGTACCTGGTCCGCCGCGGCCTGCGGCTGATGCGCTCCGAGCGCGGCATCGTGGCCCGTCAGACGGCGCTGGGCGCGTACGCGTGCGGCGGGGAGACGGCGATGGGCCGGATCGCGGCGGCGGCAGCGGGTCACCGCGAGACCATCAAGATCTAGCGGCGCGCAGGTGCACTCCGGGGCACGCAGTGGCCCCGGACGCACAGAAGCGGGTCGGGACAGGCCCCCCGGCTGTCCGACCCGCTTCCGCTCCCCCACGGCCCTGTCCGCGCTCCCCCGAGCGCCCCCCGTTCAGGGCCCCTTGTCGTCCGTGCGGTGCTGCGTCCCCGCTCCGCCCCGCCCTCAGGCGACGAGCTCTCCGAAGGACTCCAGCTGGTTCCGGCCGGAGCCGATGACCTCGTCGTCGCGCAGGCGGCGCAGCGAGCGCCAGATGCTGCTCTTGACCGTGCCCACGCTGATGTCCAGGATCTCCGCGATCTCCGGGTCCGTGCGGCCCTCGTAGTAGCGCAGGACGAGCATCGTGCGCTGCAGCTCGGGCAGCCGGGCGAGGGCCTGCCAGAGGACGGCGCGCAGCTCGGTGCCGCGCATCGCGTCGCCCTCGCCGGGCATCTCCGGCAGTTCCTCGGTCGGGTACTCGTTGAGCTTGCGCCGGCGCCAGGCGCTGATGTGCAGGTTCGTCATGGTGCGGCGCAGGTAGCCGCCGACGGCCGCCTTGTCGGTGATCCGGTCCCAGGCCCGGTAGGTGGAGAACAGCGCGCTCTGCAGCAGGTCCTCCGCCTCGTGCCGGTCGCCGGTCAGGTGGTACGCGGTCGCGTACAGGGAGGCCCGGCGCTCCTGGACGTAGGCGGTGAACTCCGCCTCGGCCCTGGACGCCCCCTTGCTCTCCCCCGATGCCCCCGGAGCCGCCCCCGCAGCTCCCTTGGGCTCCCCGTACGTGACCGCGTCGATCGCCACCATGTAGGGCGGCCGCACACGTCCGGTGCCGCGGGCGCACCCCCGCCCGCCCACGGCACCGGACTTCTCCGGGCCCCGTCCGGCGTCGTGCAGGCGCGTGCGAATGACTGCGCTGGTAGTGGTGCTGTGCAGTGTGTTCATCTCGCGCCCCCCGTCGGTGGAGCCAGCCTCGGTCCGATTTCCGTACCGGGCTCCGCTGCCCGATGACCAAAAGCCTGCCGGGCCAGTTTCATCGCGTTGTCCGCCGACTGTCACAGCCCTGCAACAGGCGGCGGGGGCGGGCGCGGAGGGCGGCGGTCGAACCACCTGCCCCGCGTAGGCCAGAATGACCACCGTGCCTTCCCTGTTGCTGATCGAGGACGACGACGCCATCCGCACCGCTCTCGAGTTCTCCCTGTCCCGTCAGGGCCACCGTGTGGTGACCGCGGCGACGGGCGAGGACGGCCTGAAACTGCTGCGCGAGCAACGGCCGGATCTGATCGTGCTGGACGTGATGCTGCCCGGTATCGACGGTTTCGAGGTGTGCCGGCGGATCCGCCGCACCGACCAGCTGCCGATCATCCTGCTCACCGCGCGCAGCGACGACATCGACGTCGTGGTGGGTCTGGAGTCCGGTGCCGACGACTACGTGGTCAAGCCCGTGCAGGGCCGGGTGCTCGACGCCCGGATCCGTGCGGTGCTGCGCCGCGGCGAGCGCGAGACCAACGACTCGGCCGCGTTCGGCTCGCTGGTCATCGACCGCTCCGCGATGACGGTCACCAAGAACGGCGAGGAGCTCCAGCTCACGCCGACCGAGCTGCGGCTGCTGCTGGAGCTCAGCCGCCGGCCCGGCCAGGCCCTCTCCCGGCAGCAGCTGCTGCGGCTGGTCTGGGAACACGACTACCTCGGCGACTCCCGGCTGGTCGACGCCTGTGTGCAGCGGCTGCGGGCCAAGGTCGAGGACGTGCCGTCGTCCCCGACCCTGATCCGCACCGTGCGCGGCGTCGGCTACCGCCTGGACGCTCCGCAGTGACCGGACGCGTACGACGCTGGACGGCCGCCCGTAACGTGATGAAGCTGAGTCTGCGCCGGATAAGCCTGCGGCTGCGGCTGATGCTCGTCTTCGCCCTGGTGGCCCTGGCCGCAGCCGTCTCCGCGTCCGCCATCGCCTACTGGCTCAACCGCGACGCGGTGCTCACCCGCACCCAGGACGCGGCCCTCGACGACTTCCGCAAGTCCCTGCAGGACAACACCGGCACGCTGCCGCTCGGGCCGACCTGCCAGGAGCTGCAGGCGGCGGCCGAGCGGATGGCGGCCACGTCGCAGAAGTACGAGGTGCTGCTGATCGACACCGGCGAGGGCGGCCGGGCCTGCGCCGCGCCCTCCGACCGCGATCTGTTCTCGCTCAAGGTCGTGCCGAAGTCGCTGCAGGCGGCCGTCAACCGCGAGCGGCGCGTCGACGACTCCAACCGCTACGCGTACCACCTGTACTGGCAGCGCATCACGCTGGACGGCAAGCCGTACCTGGTGGGCGGCGCGAAGGTGATCGGCGGCGGCCCGACGGGCTACCTGCTGAAGTCCCTGGAGAACGAGCGCGCCGACCTCAACTCGCTGGCCTGGTCGCTGGGCATCGCCACGGCCCTGGCGCTGATCGGCTCCGCGCTGCTCGCGCAGGCCGCCGCCTCGACCGTGCTGCGGCCCGTGCAGCGGCTCGGCGACGCGGCCCGCCGGCTCGGCGAGGGCAAGCTCGACACCCGGCTGCACGTGTCGGGCACGGACGAGCTGGCCGACCTGTCGCGCACCTTCAACAAGACCGCGGAGTCGCTGGAGAAGCGCGTCGAGGAGCTCAGCGCCCGGGAGGCGGCGAGCCGCCGCTTCGTCGCCGACATGTCGCACGAGCTGCGGACCCCGCTCACGGCCATCACGGCCGTGACCGAGGTGCTGGAGGACGAGGCGGACAACCTCGATCCGATGATCGCCCCGGCGGTGCAGCTCGTGGTGAGCGAGACCCGCAGGCTGAACGACCTGGTGGAGAATCTGATGGAGGTCACCCGCTTCGACGCGGGCACGGCCCGGCTCGTGCTGGACGACGTGGACGTCGCCGACCAGGTCACCGCCTGCATCGACGCCCGCGCCTGGCTGGACGCCGTCGAGCTGGACGCCGAGCGCGGCATCGTGGCCCGGCTCGACCCGCGCCGCCTGGACGTCATCCTGGCCAACCTCATCGGCAACGCCCTCAAGCACGGCGGCTCGCCGGTGCGCGTCTCGGTCCGCACCGAGGACGACGCGCTGCGCATCGACGTGCGCGACCACGGCCCCGGCATCCCCGAGGAGGTGCTGCCGCACGTCTTCGACCGCTTCTACAAGGCGAGCGCGTCCCGTCCGCGGTCGGAGGGCAGCGGCCTCGGCCTGTCCATCGCCCTGGAGAACGCCCACATCCACGGCGGCGAGATCACCGCGGCCAACTCCCCCGAGGGCGGCGCGGTCTTCACCCTGACCCTGCCGCGGGACGTCTCGGGCCTGGAGGAGCAGCCGGCCGGGGACCGGGACGGCGGGAACGGGGAGGGCGGCCGGTGAGAAGAACCCTGCGCAGCACCGTCCTGACCGTGGCCCTGCTGGGCTCGGCCACGGCGTGCGGCATCCGCGGCACCGCCGTGCCGGTGGACGCGGGCGGCGCGCCCTCCCGCGCGTCGTGCGTCGTGCGGCCCGAGCACGCCATCCCCTCGGGCGCCGCGACCGTGACCGTCCAGCTGGAGTGCACCTCGCAGCTGGTGCCCGTCACGCGCGCGGTCGCCGAGACCTCCGAGGACAGCGTGGCCGTCGCCCGGGTGCTGCTGGAGGAGCTGCGCGAGGCGCCCGCGAACGAGGAGGCCGAGGCGGGGATGTCCACGGCCGTGCCGCAGCGGCTGACCGTCGCCGGGCAGCGCCCCGGCGACCCGGCCGGGACGCTGCGGCTGAGCCGGGAGCCGGGCGAGCTGCCGCAGGTCGGCCTCGCCCAGCTCGTGTGCACGTACGCCGGGACGGCCGCGGCCGACGGCAAGCGGTCGGTGATCCTGGGCGGGCCCTCCGGGGAGCCGCCCAAGAGCTACACGTGCACCGACGAGCTCAGGGTGCACCCGGACAGCGCGGACATCACGGGAACCCCTGTTTCCTAGGGCCGCGGCGGTCCCGTGGGCTCCGCATCGACCGGTGACGCTCCGTGTCCGCGCTCCGTCGCCACTCCCCGTCGCCGTCGGCCGGAACCGTGCGACCGGCGCACCGCGTCATGTGGGGCGTGCAGGGTCATGGTTACGGCGGCACGCCCGCCCTCCGATACCGCTACCGCGTCGCCGGCTGCGTGTTGCTCGTCGCCCATCTGCTGGCGGTGGTCTGGCTCGCCCTGCGCCCGCTGACGGTGCCCTGGGTGTCCGCCTCCCACCTGGAACCGCTGGCCACGATCCGCGCCGACCTCGCCCTCGGGCCGTGGGAGGCCACGCGGGCCATAGGGGCCGGGGTGCTGCCGCTGGCCCCGCTGGGGGTGCTGCTGCCCTGGGCCAGGGGCCGGGTGGCCGCGTCGTCGCTGGGCTCGCTGACCCGCACCGTCTTCACCGCCGCGATGGTCTCGCTGGCGCTGCAGGTGGTGCAGAGCGGCGTCGTGGGCCAGGTGCTGGACGTGGACGCGCTCCTGCTGAACGTGACGGGGGTGGCGGCCCTGCACCTGGCCGTCGTCCCGGCGGTCAGGGCCCGTCTCCGTCGCAGGGGTGAGGGCCCCCGACCGGAACCCATACGCCGTGAGGAGACCCCTCAGGGTGTCACCCCGACGATCCCCAGGGTCGGGATCGCCCCTTAGGCCGACGTTCCGGCCGGGCCCGCGGACATAACGTGGAGTCATCGGGAAGCCGACGGGAGAGACGGGAAAAACGTTCCCGCGCCGTATCGGTCCCCCGTGAGACGAGGAGTCGCCGCCATGTCCGCCAAGCTGGTCCGTCCCCGCAACCACAGGATGATCGCCGGGGTGTGCGCCGGTCTGGCCGAGCGCTACGGAATGTCCCGCACGACGATGCGGGTGATCTTCCTGCTCTCGTGCCTGCTGCCCGGCCCGCAGTTCCTGCTCTACATCGCCCTGTGGATCCTGCTGCCCTCGGAGAAGTCGCACCAGGGCCACGGCGGGGCGGCGCATTCCTGGTAAAGGATCCCGGGTGGGGTTCCTGATAAAAGCCTGAAAAGCCTTCGGTACGAAAAACGGCGGGCCGTCTCCCGGACATCGGATCCGGGAGACGGCCCGCCGTCGTACGGCTCGAGCGAGCGGGACGGGCCCGCGAGGATCAGCCGCCGATGCCCGACACCGGCAGGCTGCCGAGCGGCAGCCCGGACAGGGGCGCCAGCAGGCCGCCGTTGCCCTTGTTGTCGGCCGGGACGGCCTTGGTCGCGCTCTTCGGGGCGAGCGCCTGCGTCGCCAGCTGCGGCGCCACGGCCTTGTCCACGGCCTGGGCCGGGGCCTGCAGCATGCCGCTCTGGATGGCGCGGTCCGCCGCGGAGACGACCGGTCCGCCCGCGGGGGCGACCTGGGCGACCTGCTGGATGGGCAGCCCCGCCGTCGTGGTGCGGGCGGTGGTCGTGAGCGATTCGACGGCACCGGCGCCGCCGGCCGCCTGCGCGCTCCCCGCCGCGGCGGCGGCGAAGGCGACTCCGAGGGCGGCGGCACCGAGAGTCCTGAAGGTTCCGAGCTTCATCTGAATTCTGTCCTCGCGACGGGGGATTCTTGAGCGGCACTGAAACCTAGCCACGACTTCCCGGCCGCCGCAATCAGTGACACGGCCGGGACTCGAAAGTCCCGGCCGTCGCACGGTATTCCCCGCAAATTCACCGTCCGTTGCGGCCGGTGAAGACTTCGCTGGTCAGAAAGGGCCCGCCCAGTCCTACTGGAAGAGCCATTCCGACTTGAGCTCGGCGTAACCCGGCTTGATCACGTCGTTGATCATGGCCAGACGTTCGTCGAATGGGATGAATGCGGACTTCATCGCGTTGACGGTGAACCACTGGATGTCGTCCAGCGTGTAGCCGAAGGCCTTCACCAGGTGCTCGAATTCACGGCTCATGCTGGTGCCGCTCATCAGGCGATTATCGGTGTTGATGGTCGCCCGGAAATGCAGTTTACGGAGCAGTCCGACCGGGTGCTCTTCGTACGAGCTGGCCGCACCGGTCTGCAGATTCGAGGTGGGGCACATCTCCAGCGGAATGCGCTTGTCCCGGACGTAGGAGGCGAGGCGGCCCAGCCTGGCCTTCCCGTCCTCGCCGATCTCGATGTCGTCGATGATGCGGACGCCGTGGCCGAGCCGGTCCGCGCCGCACCACTGGAGCGCCTGCCAGATCGACGGCAGGCCGAACGCCTCGCCCGCGTGAATGGTGAAGTGGTTGTTCTCGCGCTTGAGGTACTCGAACGCATCCAGGTGACGGGTGGGAGGGAAGCCCGCCTCGGCGCCCGCGATGTCGAAGCCGACGACGCCGGAGTCGCGGTAGCGGTTGGCGAGTTCGGCGATCTCCAGGGCGCGGGCGGCGTGCCGCATGGCGGTCAGCAGCGCCCCCACGCGGATGCGGTGGCCGTTGGCCTTCGCGCGGCGCTCGCCCTCGCGGAAGCCCTCGTTGACGGCCTCCACGACCTCTTCGAGGGTGAGGCCGGCCTCCAGGTGCTGCTCCGGCGCGTAGCGCACCTCGGCATAGACGACGCCGTCCTCGGCCAGGTCCTCGGCGCACTCCGCGGCGACCCGGACGAGCGCGTCGCGGGTCTGCATCACGGCGCAGGTGTGCGCGAAGGTCTCCAGGTAGCGCTCCAGCGAGCCGGAGTCGGCCGCCTCGCGGAACCAGACGCCCAGCTTGTCCGCGTCGGTCTCCGGAAGACCGGTGTAGCCCGTCTCGCGGGCCAGGTCCACGATCGTGCCCGGGCGCAGTCCGCCGTCCAGGTGGTCGTGCAGCAGGACCTTGGGGGCGCGACGGATCTGTTCGGGGTTCGGTTGGGAGATGGTCTCGGTCGTCATTTCGGCACTCTAGCCCCTACGCGCGTAGATGTCGGCGAACGATACGGAACGGTGACCCGTCGGCGGGGTGGACACCACCGGTCCTTCTGCCATCGTTTCTGGCATGGCTCAGCAAGCGTTGCCTCAACGGGACCCGGAAGGAACGCACGGACGGCCGAACGCGCCGCGGAAGAGCGGGGATACGGCGCGGCTGGGGAAGCCGCTCGGCGCCGGGCGCACGGTGCACGGCGTGGCCCTGCTGCTCCCCGGCGGCCGCGCCGAGGGCACCGGCAGGCCCTCCGCGCTGACCCTCGCTGCGCAGCGGCCGCTGGCCCGCCGGCTGGCCAGGGCGTGCACCGAGGACGGTCTGGTCACGCACGTCGTCCACTACCGGCGGCGCGGGTGGAACGGTTCGGCGGCCGACCCGGTGCGGGATGCCGGCTGGGCGGCGGACGAGGTGGTGCGGCGCTACGGCGACGTGCCCGTCTGCCTCATCGGCACCGACATGGGCGGCCGGGCCGCGCTGCAGGCCGCGGGGCACCCGGCGGTGGCCGCGGTGCTGGCGGTCGCGCCGTGGCTGCCGGAGCCCCGGGAGCTGCTCGAACCGGATCCGGTGCGGCAGCTCGTGGGGCGGCGGGTGCTGATCGTGCACGGCACGAACGACGAGGTCACGGACCCCGACCTGTCCTTCCGGCTCGCCCAGCGGGCGAAGAAGGCCAACCGCGACGTGTGCCGGTTCGAGGTCCACTCGGACGGGCACGGGCTGCGGCAGCACCGGGCGGAAGTCCAGGCGCTCGTGGTCGACTTCGTCCGGGGCACGCTCTTCGGCCACCACTTCGCCCGCCCGGTGGCGGACGCCCTGGCGGCTCCGCCGCCGCTGGGCCTGCGGATGCCGCTGGCCTCCGGCTTCGGGGCGAGCCTGGGGTACTGAGGGGCTTCAGCGGGGCAGCAGTTGCCCCCTGCGCGAGAGCAGGAACCGCTTGAAGGCCGCCACCGGCGGCGTGTCGGGGTGGCCGTCCAGCCAGGCCACCCCGATCTCGCGGAAGGCGCGCGGCGCGGTGACCGTGAGTTCGGCGACGCCGGGCCGCGGGACGGCGGGCGGGGGCAGCAGGGCCACGCCCAGGCCCGCCGCGACGAGGCCGCGCAGCGTCTCCGCCTCCTCGCCCTCGAAGGCGATCTTCGGGGTGAACCCGGCCTCCGCGCACACCGCGTCGGTGATGCGCCGCAGCCCGTACCCGGGTTCGAGGGTGACGAAGAGCTCGGAGGCGGCCTCGGCGAGGCGGATGCGCTTGCGGGAGGCGAGGGGGTGGTCGTCGGGGACGACGAGGCGCAGCTTCTGCTCGTCCAGACGGCGGGAGACGAGGTCCGGCGCGTCGGGCACGGGCGAGGTGAGGCACAGGTCGAGCTCGCCGTCGCGCAGGCGTTCCAGCATGGACTCGCCGTAGTTCTGCACGAGCTGGAACCGGACGCGCGGGTGGTCGGCCCGGAAGGCGCGGATGAGCTCGGGTACGGTCTCGGAGCCGAGGGTGTGCAGGAAGCCGAAGGCGACCTTGCCGGCGGCGGGGTCGGCGTCCGCCCGTACGGACTCCGCGGCGCGGTCGACCTCGGACAGGGCGCGCTCGACGGTGGCGAGGAAGGTGCGGCCGGCCGCGGTCAGGGAGACCGTGCGCCCGTGACGGGCGAACAGGGCGACGCCCAGGTCGTCTTCGAGGCGGGCGACCGAGCGGCTGAGCGTGGACTGCGGCACGCCGAGCTGCTGCGCGGCGCGCGTGACGTGCTCGTGGCGGGCGACGGCCACGAACTGCGCGAGCCGCGGCGTGAGGGTGACCGCCCAGGAACCGGCCTCGACATCGGCTGTTACGGGGATGTCTTTTTCGTTGCCGCCCGGTGACAAGGACCGCCGCGACCTGTACTCATGCAACACAGGATCGATTATCGCCATTCTGTGCATTGGACGCATCAGCCCAGGGTGCCTACGGTTTTGACATGCCTCCTGCCGATACCGGGGCATCCAGCGTCATCGTGCGCTCGGGTGCCTCTGTTCTGTCGTCCCTTCACTCCTCTCACTCCGATGACACCCGGCTGGATCCGGGCGGCCCCGGCTACCGCCGGATGAGCTTCGCCCTCTTCGCCGCGGGTGTCGCCACGTTCGCCCTCCTCTACTCCACGCAGGCACTGCTGCCGGCCATCTCCGCCGGCCTCGGGGTGACGGCGGATCAGGCCAGCTGGACGGTCTCCGCCGCGACGGGCGGCCTCGCCCTCGCGGTCGTCCCGCTCAGCGCGCTCTCCGAGCGCTTCGGCCGCCGCACGATGATGACCGTCTCGCTGTGCGTCGCCGCGTGCGTGGCCCTGCTGGTGCCGCTCGCGCCGAGCCTGGGCTGGCTGGTCGCGCTGCGTGCGGTGCAGGGTGCGGCGCTGGCCGGGGTGCCGGCGTCGGCGATGGCCTACCTCGCGGAGGAGGTCCGGCCGAAGGCGCTGGTCGGCGCGATCGGACTGTTCGTGGCGGGCAACAGCATCGGCGGTATGACGGGCCGTATCCTCGCGGGCTGGGTGGCCCAGGCGTGGGGCTGGCGGGCGGGCCTGGCCGCGGTGGGCGCCCTCGCGGTGGTCTGCGCGCTGACCTTCCGGGTGATGATCCCGCGGGCGCGTCACTTCCGGCCGGCGGCCGTGTCGCCGCGCAGCCTGGCCCGGACGGTGGGCGGCCACCTCTCCGACCCGCTGCTGCGCCGCCTCTACGCGATCGGCGCGCTCTTCATGACGGTCTTCGGCGCGGTCTACACGGTGATCGGCTACCGCCTGGCGGAGGCGCCGTTCTCCCTCCCCCAGGGCGTCGTGGGCTCCATCTTCCTGATCTACCTGGTGGGTACGGCGTCCTCGGCCGCGGCCGGGAAGCTGGTCGGCCGGCTGGGCCGCCGCGGGGCGCTCTACCTGGCGGTCGGCACGACGACGCTGGGCCTGCTGCTGTCGCTGACGTCGTCGCTGCTCGCGGTCCTGGCGGGCCTGGTCCTCATCACGGCGGGCTTCTTCGCGGGCCACGCGGTGGCGTCGTCCTCGGTGAGCCGCGCCGCGAAGACGGGCCGCGCCCAGGCGTCGGCGCTCTATCAGACGGCCTACTACCTGGGCTCGTCGGTCGGCGGCACGCTCGGCGCGATGGCCTTCGGCGCGGCGGGCTGGGACGGCACGGTGGTCCTGGGCCTGCTGGCGATGGTGGGCGCGGCGTCGATCACGCTGTACGCGACGCGCAGGGCGCTCGTGGAGCGCCGCCGGACGGCCGTCCGGGCGTAACCGGACCGGACCGGGAACCGAAGGGGCCGCCCCACCACCTGTCCTGGTGGGGCGGCCCCTTCGTCGTCCCCGTCAAGGAGCCGGGAAGACCCCGGTGTCGATCACGAGGTCGAAGGGTTCGGGCAGCCGGATGCCGTCGCCGAACTTCCCCGCCTGGAGGGTCCTGTAGACGTCCCCCTTGGGCTCCCCGTAGAGAGTGATCGTCGGCCCGCCCTGCGCCCATCCGTCGACGAGGAGGTAGAGCGGCGCTCCGGCGTGCGCGTACGCAGCGGGCTTGCTGACCCGGTCGTGGCGGAGGCTCGACTTCGAGGTGATCTCCACGACGAGCGACGCGGCGGCAGCGGGAATGCAGTACTCGGACTCCGCCAGTTCAATCAGCGCGGCTTCCGGCGCGACCACCAGGTCCGGGATGAACAGACCACTGCGCGAAGGCACGGACACTGCCAGGGTCTGGTAGACGCCCCAGTCTTCCGAGATCACGGTGTACAGGGAGCGCTGGAGCTTCCCAGCGATGATGTTGTGCTTGTTGGCAGGCGCGGGTGACAAGGTGATGAGCCCCTCAATGATCTCCGCCTTCCAGCCCTCAGGAGGGTCCAGCTCCTCCCAGGCACGGACGAGCTCATCCCAGCCACGGCCGTTGTCCGGGCCGTGGTCGACAGTGAGTGCGCTCATGGCGATCCCCTCGATCGGTATGTCCCGCATCCCAGCATGCCGAACAGGGCGGACGACGGACCACCGGTCCCGTTCACCCGTACGAGCCGGAAGCCGTGCGATGGGACGTCGCGCACGGCCTCGGCCGGCACGGGCCGTCGGCGGTCGCCGATTTCCGCAGGGGTGCCGCCGTCGCGCAGGATGGACCGTATGACCGAGATCCACACCCCTCGCCTCCTCCTCCGGCGCTGGCGCGACGACGACCTCACCTCCATGGCGGACATCAACGCGGACCCGCGCGTGATGCGTCTGGTGGACGACGGCTCGACGCTCGGTCCGGACGCCACCGCCGAGGAGATCAAGCGGTGGGAGGAGGAGTGGGACGAGGAGGGCTTCGGTCTCTTCGCCGTGGAGCTGCTGGGCTCGGGCGAGCTGATCGGCTTCACGGGCCTGTACGTGCCGGAGTTCCTGCCGGAGGTGCTTCCCGACGTGGCGATCGGCTGGCGGCTCGGCGCCCAGTTCTGGGGGCAGGGCTACGCCTCCGAGGCCGCGCAGGCGACGCTGGAGTTCGCGCTCCAGGACCGGGGGCTCGACCGCGTCATCAGCATCAGCCGGCTGGGGGACACGGCCTCGGCGAACATCGCCGACAAGCTCGGCATGGAGCAGGAGCGCGAGACGACGCACCCCGTGCACGGCTTCCCTCTGGTCGTGCACGGCATCGACCTCACCGAGTTCGCGGCCTGAGTCCGGTCGTAGCTCCCCCGGACGGCGGAACGGGCCCGGCGGATTCCTCCGCCGGGCCCGTTCGTCGTCACGCGAGGCTCACCGGGAGCCCCGCCCGCATCAGGCGATGCGGTCCAGCACGATCGGGTTGGCCGTGAACGACGTGCCCTCCGGGGCGATCTCGACGCCGCCTTCCAGAGCGGAGAGCGCGTAGTCGAACTTCTCCGGCGTGTCCGTGTGCAGGGTCATCAGGGGCTGGCCCTCGGTGACCTGCTCGCCCGGCTTGGCGTGCATCTCGATGCCCGCGCCGAACTGGACCGGGTCCTCCTTGCGGGCGCGGCCCGCGCCGAGGCGCCAGGCGGAGACGCCGACGGCGTAGGCGTCCAGCTTGGTGAGGACGCCGGAGGCGGTCGCCTTCACGACGTGCTGCTCGCGGGCCACCGGAAGCGCCGCGTCCGGGTCGCCGCCCTGGGCCTGGATCATGCGGCGCCAGTGGTCCATGGCGGTGCCGTCGCGCAGGGCCTTCTCCGGGTCCGCGTCGGGCAGGCCGGCCGCCGTGAGCATCTCGCGGGCCAGGGCCAGCGTGAGCTCGACGACGTCCGCCGGGCCGCCGCCGGCGAGGACCTCGACCGACTCGCGGACCTCGAGGGCGTTGCCCGCGGTGAGGCCGAGCGGGGTGGACATGTCGGTGAGCAGCGCGACCGTCTTGACGCCGTGGTCGGTGCCGAGGCCGACCATCGTGGAGGCCAGCTCGCGGGCGTCCTCGATGTTCTTCATGAAGGCGCCGGAGCCGACCTTCACGTCGAGGACGAGCGAGCCCGTACCCTCGGCGATCTTCTTGGACATGATGGAGGACGCGATCAGCGGGATCGCCTCGACCGTGCCGGTGACGTCGCGCAGGGCGTAGAGCTTCTTGTCGGCCGGGGCCAGGCCGTCGCCGGCGGCGCAGATGACGGAGCCGACGTTGCGCAGGACGTCCATCATCTCGTCGTTCGAGAGCAGGGCGCGCCAGCCGGGGATGGACTCCAGCTTGTCGAGCGTGCCGCCGGTGTGGCCGAGGCCGCGTCCGGACAGCTGCGGGACGGCCGCGCCGCAGGCCGCGACGAGGGGGGCCAGCGGCAGGGTGATCTTGTCACCGACGCCACCCGTGGAGTGCTTGTCCGAGGTCGGCACGGACAGCGAGGAGAAGTCCATGCGCTCGCCGGACTTGATCATCGCGGCGGTCCAGCGGGCGATCTCGGCACGGTCCATGCCGTTGAGCAGGATGGCCATCGCGAGCGCGGACATCTGCTCGTCGGCGACCTCGCCGCGCGTGTACGCGTCGATGATCCAGTCGATCTGCTCGTCGGTCAGTCGACCGCGGTCGCGCTTGGCGCGGATCACGGAAATGGCGTCCATCAGCACATTTTCCTTAAGTTCGTAGTCCTCAGGTCTTTCCGGGGCCGGAAAGTGACCCGGAGGGGTTGCATCAGCAACCCCTCCGGCGCTTAGGGACATCTTTAACGATTCAGGTCAGCGGGCCCAAACGCATCCGGCAGGAGCTCCGCCAGGGGGCGGATGCCGGTCGTCGTGTCCACGGCCAGCTCGGGGCCGCCGTGCTCCCACAGGAGCTGGCGGCAGCGCCCGCAGGGCATGAGGACGTTGCCGTGCCGGTCGCAGCAGGTGAAGGCCACGAGCCGGCCGCCGCCCGTGGCGACCAGCTCGGAGACCAGCCCGCACTCGGCGCACAGGGCGACGCCGTAGGCCGCGTTCTCCACGTTGCAGCCGGTCACGGTGCGGCCGTCGTCCACGAGGGCCGCCGCGCCGACGGGAAAGCCGGAGTACGGGGCGTAGGCCCGGGACATCGCGTCCCGGGCCTGCCCGCGCAGCTCCTCCCAGTTGGGGGAAGAGGTCACTTTCCTTGGCCCTTCCGGTAGGGCTTGCCGTTCGCCTTGGGCATTCGCAGGCGTTGCGAGGACACCGACAGGACGAGCAGCGTGGCCACGTAGGGAGTCGCGACGACGAGCTCCAGCGGCACGGTGTCGGTCGTGGCGTACCAGACGACCAGCAGGGCGCCGATCACACCGGCGATGATCGCGGCACGCGTCTTGCCGACCTTCAGGCGCCATGCGGCGACGCCGACCAGGAGCACGGCCAGGAGCAGCAGCAGCGCGTGGACGGTCGGGCCGCCGGCGCGCAGCTGGAGGCTGTCCATGAAGCCGAACAGGCCGGCGCTCATGGCCACGCCGCCCGGCCGCCAGTTGCCGGAGATCATGGTCGCGAGACCGATGTAGCCGCGGCCGGCGGTCTGGCCGTCGGAGTACATGTGCGTGCCGATGGCGAGGAACGCGCCGCCGAGGCCCGCGAGGGCGCCGGAGACGACCACGGCCGCGTACTTGTACTTGTAGACGTTGACGCCGAGGGACTCGGCGGCCACCGGGCTCTCACCGCACGAGCGCAGGCGCAGGCCGAAGGCGGAGCGCCACAGCACGAAGAAGGTGAGGACGAAGAGCAGTCCGGCGACGATCGTCAGCCAGGACACGTCGGTGACGAGGCCGTCGAGGATGCCGGCAGCGTCGGAGACCAGGAACCAGTGGTGCTTCTCGATGTCGTTCAGCCAGTCCGACAGGCCGGGGATCGAGAAGTTCGGCATGTTCTCCATGACGGGCGACTGCTTGTCGTTGCCACCCGCCTGCTGGGCCTCGCTGCCCTCCGCGCCGAACCACAGCTTGGCGAGGTACTGCGTGACGCCGAGGGCCAGGATGTTCATGGCCACACCGGAGATGATCTGGTCGACGCCGAACGTGACGGTGGCGACGGCGTGCACGAGGCCGCCGAGCGCACCGCCGACGATGCCGGCGAGCGCCGCGGCCCACGGGCCGTGCTGCCAGCCGATCCAGCCCGCGCAGAAGGTGCCGAGCATCATCATGCCTTCGAGGCCGATGTTGACGACGCCCGCGCGCTCGGCCCACAGCCCGCCGAGGCCGGCGAGGCCGATCGGCACGGCGGCGGCCAGCGCGGAGCTGTACTGGCCCGAGGAGGTCAGGTCGTTGGCGTCCGTGATCATCCGCAGGGCGGACAGCAGGAGCAGGGCGCCCGCGATGATCAGGAGGACGACGGGGTAGGAGAGCTTGCGCCGCTCCTTGCCGTCCTTGTTCTTGCTGCTCAGTCGCCCGGCGAGGGCGGCGGTGAAGGTGGTGCTCACGCGGAAACCTCCGCCTTGTCGCTCTTACGGGCCTGGGCGGCGAGCTCCTCGCCGACCTTGCGCTGCTGCATCTTGAGGCCGTACCGGCGCACGAGCTCATAGGCGATGACGACGCACAGGACGATGACGCCCTGCATCACACCGACGATCTCCTGGGCGTAGCCCTCGAACTCCAGCTGGGTGCTGGTGCGGTCCAGGAAGCCCCACAGGAGGGCGCCGGCCACCATGCCGATGGGGTGGTTGCGGCCCAGGAGGGCGATGGCGATACCGGTGAAGCCGATGCCGGTGGGGAAGTCGGTGCCGTAGTTGTACGAGACGCCGAGCAGGGTCGGCATGCCGACGAGGCCGGCCATGGCGCCCGAGAGCAGCATGGCAGTGATCACCATGCGCTTGACGCTGACGCCGGAGGCGTGGGCGGCGGACTCGGACTGGCCCACGGTGCGCAGGTCGAAGCCGAAGCGGGTGCGGCCGAGCACGAACCAGTAGGCGAGGCCGGCCAGCGCCGCGACGACCACGAAGCCGTAGATCGGCTTGGGCTGGGTCGGGATCTCGAAGAAGTGCGCCGCGTCGGGCAGGTAGGGCGTGTGGACCAGGTTGCCCTCCTTCTCCGCGAGACGGCCGTCCTGCAGGAAGTAGGCGATGACCGAGGCGCCGATGGCGTTCAGCATGATCGTGCTGATCACCTCGCTGACGCCCCGGGTGGTCTTCAGCAGACCGGCGATGCCCGCCCACATGGCGCCCACCAGCATCGCGACGATGATGATGACCGGGATCTGGATGATGCCGGGCAGCGTGAGCGCGCCACCGACGACGGCGGCGAAGAAGGCCGCGATGCGGTACTGGCCGTCGACGCCGATGTTGAACAGGTTCATCCGGAAGCCGATGGCGACGGCCAGCGCGGACAGGTAGTACGGGGTGGCCTTGTTGATGATCCAGACCTGGCTGTCGCTCTTCGAGCCGTAGTCGACCATCACCTCGAAGGCGTGGAACGGGTCCTTGCCGGTGGCGGCGATGATGATCGAGGTGAGCACCAGGGCGGCCACGACGGCCAGGACCGGGGCGGCGAAGCCCAGGATCAGCTTGTTCTTGTCGAGCTTCTTCACTTCTGGTCACCCTCCCCCGCGGCCTCGTCGGTGGCGTTCTCTTCGTCGCCGGCGGCGCTCGTGTCGCCCTCGGCAGCGGTCTTCTCTCCGCCGGTGGCGGTCTCCTCGCCGTCCTCGGTGTGCTCGAGGTGGCCGGTTGCGGCGCCGGTCATGGCCGAGCCCAACTCCTCCGGGGTGATCGTGGCGGGGTCGGCGTCGGCGACCAGGCGGCCGCGGAACATCACCCGCAGGGTGTCGGAGAGCCCGATCAGCTCGTCCAGGTCGGCGGAGATCAGCAGCACCGCCAGGCCCTCGTGGCGCGCCTCGCGGATCTGGTCCCAGATCTGCGCCTGCGCACCGACGTCCACGCCCCGCGTGGGGTGCGCGGCGATGAGCAGCTTGGGCGCGTGGCTCATCTCGCGGCCGACGATCAGCTTCTGCTGGTTGCCGCCGGACAGGGAGGCCGCGGTGACCTCGATGCCGGGTGTGCGCACGTCGTACTCGCGCACGATGCGCTCGGTGTCGGTGCGGGCGGCCTTGTTGTCGAGGACGCCGCGCTTGCTGTTGGGCTTCTCGGTGACGTGGCCGAGGATGCGGTTCTCCCAGAGGGGAGCCTCCAGCAGCAGGCCGTGACGGTGACGGTCCTCGGGGACGTAGCCGATGCCGCCCTCGCGCCGCTTGCGCGTCGGCACGTGGCTGATGTCGGCGCCGTCGAGGGTGATGGTGCCCCCGTCCGGGTCCCGCATGCCCATGATGGCCTCGACGAGCTCGGCCTGGCCGTTGCCCTCCACGCCGGCGATGCCCAGGACCTCGCCCTTGTGGATGGTCAGGGAGATGCCGTCGAGGACCGCGCGGACCACGCCGTCGGGGTCGGTCGCCGACAGGTGCAGACCGTCCACCTTCAGCATCTCGACGTCGGTGACCGTCGACTCGCGGGTCTCCGGCGAGGGCAGCTCGCTGCCGACCATCAGCTCGGCGAGCTGCTTGGGGGTGGTCTCGCTGGGGACCGCGGTGCCGACGGTGGTGCCGCGGCGGATGACGGTGATGTCGTCCGCGACGGAGAGCACCTCGCCGAGCTTGTGCGAGATGAAGATGACCGTGAGGCCCTCGGACTTGAGCTCGCGCAGGTTGTCGAAGAGCGCGTCGACCTCCTGCGGGACCAGCACCGCGGTCGGCTCGTCGAGGATCAGCGTGCGGGCGCCGCGGTAGAGGACCTTGAGGATCTCCACGCGCTGGCGGTCGGCGACGCCGAGGTCCTCCACGAGGACGTCGGGGCGCACGCCCAGGCCGTACGCGTCGGAGATCTCCTTGATCTTCGCGCGGGCCTTGCCGCCGATGCCGTGCAGCTTCTCGGCGCCCAGGACGACGTTCTCCAGGACGGTGAGGTTGTCGGCGAGCATGAAGTGCTGGTGCACCATGCCGATGCCGCGCGCGATGGCGTCGCTCGGGCTGTGCAGGGTGACCTGCTCGCCGCCCAGCTTGATGGTGCCCTCGTCCGGCTTCTGCATGCCGTAGAGGATCTTCATCAGGGTCGACTTGCCTGCGCCGTTCTCGCCGCAGAGGGCGTGGACGGTGCCGCGGCGGACCGTGAGGCGGATGTCGTGGTTGGCCACGACACCGGGGAACCGCTTGGTGATGCCCTCGAGTTCTACTGCGGGGGCCTGCGTACCTGCGGCTTCGGTACTGGTGGACGCTTTGATGGCGCACTCTCCTCGGGGAAGGGAGCGGGAGGAAGAAGAGGAACCGCCCGGGCGGGGACCGGGTCGAGCTCCTTGGGGCGGGGGCGACGCTACACGCGTCAACGGGATGCTACGCGCGTAGCGTTGGCCGCAGCGCCCCCAGCCGGGGGCCGGGGGCGTGTGTACGGGCCCGGTGGAGAGGTCCTCTCTCCGCCGGGCCCGAGGCCTTGCGGTCCGGCCGGTCACGAGGACCGGCCGGTGGGTGCCGGTCGGAACCGGCACGAGGTCACGGGGTGGACTTGACCTTGACCTTGCCGTCCACGATGTTCTTCTTCGCTTCCTCGACCTTGGCCTTGATGTCGTCGATGAAGCCGCCCGAGGTGGACAGCGAGACGCCGCCGTCCTTCAGCAGGTACTGGTGGGGGCCGGTGAGCGGCTTGCCGTCCTTGACGCTCTTGATCATGTCGAAGACCGCGACGTCCACGTTCTTCACGACCGAGGTGAGGATGTGGTCCTTGTACTTGGCCAGACCCGGCTGCTGGTACTGGTCGGAGTCGACACCGATGGCCCAGGCGTCCTTCTTGCCCGCGACGGCCTCGGCGGAGCCGTTGCCGGAGAGGCCGGCCGCCGTGTAGATCACGTCAATGTCGCGGTCGAGCATGCCCTTGGCCTTGTCCTTGGCGGCCGCCGGGTCGTTGAAGCCCTTGTCGGTGTTACCGAGGTACTCGGGAGAAACCTCGATCTTCGGGTTGGTGTCCTTCGCGCCCTGCACGAAGCCCGCCTCGAACTTCTTGATCAGCTCGTTGTTCACACCACCGATGAAGCCGACCTTGCCGGTCTTGGACTTCAGGGCGGCGGCGACGCCCGCGAGGTAGGAGCCCTCGTGCTCACCGAAGGTGATGCTGTCGACGTTGGGGCTGTCGACGACCGAGTCGACGATCGCGAAGCTGGTCTTCGGGAACTCCTTGGAGACCTTCTCGATCGACTTCGCATAGTTGAAGCCCACGCCGATGACCGGGTTGTAACCCGCGTCGGCGAGGGAGCTGAGGCGCTGCTCGCGCTCGGCCTCGGTCTCGCCGTTCTTGGCGGTCATCATCTTGCCCTTGACGCCCAGTTCCTTCTCGGCCTTGTCCAGGCCACGAGCAGCGGACTCGTTGAAGGAGTGGTCGTCACGGCCGCCGACGTCGAAGGCGAGACCGACGCCCTTGCCGTTGCTGCCGCCACCGGATTCGGTGGAGGACTCACCACAGGCGGTGAGGGTGAACGCGAGAGCTGCGGTGGTGATACCCGCGGCAGTGATTGTGGATACCCGGCGCACGAGGGGCCCCTTCACTCGAAGCGCCTCCATTGGCGCTGGACGCCGGAATCGTAACGCGCGTAGATGGACTGAAAAGGGGTACATCAAAGCCGTTATCGGATCGTCGCGAACCACTATTGACCCGATTGCGTCAGGGTTACATGCATCCAGCCCAGTCAGGCCTGGGATCGGCCGTCCGCACCCCTGATGGGTTTTACGTACAACGTGATCTGACCCCGAACCACCCAGGTTTTACGTACAACGTGACCTGGAACTCTCGATCCGGACCCGAACCCGGCATCAACACGCCCAATGTGCACGCCTATGTGCAATCAATACGCACCCAAAAGCCGGTGCTTACTACAGCTAAACCCGCTGTCCGTCCAGCAATGCCGCGGCCGTGAAGAGTTCCACGCCGGCGGTGATGGAACCCTCATCCACGTCGAAATCGCCGCAATGCAGGTCACGTCGGGTCGTGTCGCCCACCGGGCGGACACCCAGCCGGGCCATCGCGCCGGGCACGTGCTCCAGATACCAGGAGAAGTCCTCGCCGCCGAGGCTCTGCTCGGTGTCCTCGACGGAGGCGGGCCCGCGGCGGGCGGCCATGGCGCGCCGCAGCAGGCCCGCGACCTCGGCGTCGTTGACCACCGGCGGCACCCCGCGGACGTAATTGATCTCCGACTTGGCCCGGTGGAGCGCCGCGACCTCGTCGATCGCCGCGTGCACCAGGTCCGGGGCGTCCCGCCAGGCGTGCAGGTCCAGGCAGCGGACGGTGCCGGAGAGCTCGGCGTGCTGCGGGATCACATTGGGGGCGTGCCCCGTCTCCATCCGGCCCCAGGTGAGGGAGAGGCCCGAGCGGGCGTCCACCCGGCGGGCCAGCACCGCGGGCACGTCGATCGCGATCCGGGCGGCGGCGGTCACCAGGTCGGTGGTGAAGTGCGGGCGGGCGGTGTGGCCGCCGGGGCCGGCCAGCGTGACCTCCAGCCGGTCGCACGCGGAGGTGATGGGGCCGACCCGCAGGCCGATGCGGCCGACCTCGACCTTGGGGTCGCAGTGCACCGCGATGATCTTGCCGACGCCGTCCAGGGCCCCGCACTCGATGGCGTCGAGGGCGCCGCCGGGCAGCACCTCCTCGGCGGGCTGGAAGATCAGCCGGACGGGGTTGGGCAGCAGGCCCTGCTCGGCGAGGTCGGCGAGGACCAGGCCGGCGCCGAGGACCGCGGTGGTGTGCACGTCGTGGCCGCAGGCGTGCGCCATCCTGGGGACCGTCGAGCGGTACGGGACCGTCTTGGTGTCCGGGATGGGCAGCGCGTCCAGATCGGCGCGGAGCGCCAGCATGGGCTGGGCGGGCACGCCCGGCTCCCGCCCGACGTCGCAGAACAGCCCCGTGCCCGTGGACAGCGTCCGCGGGGAGAGGCCCGCCCGCTGCAGTCTCGCCTTGACGGCCGCGGTGGTCCGGAACTCGCGGTTGCCCAGCTCGGGGTGCATGTGCAAATCCCGCCGGAACGCGATGAGTTCGTCGCGCAGCCCCGGGGGGAGCGTACCGGCGAGCACCCCCTCGCCCGTCCCCTGAGAAGTGGCAGTCCCGGCGTCGCAAGGCATCAGATGGTTCACGCAGGGAAGAGTAGAGCCCCTACCCGGGCAACTGCCCCCCGATCAAGAAAAGTTCAGCCGCATGGATGGCTCACCTGAGGGGTATGACCAGTCTTTACGGCTCAGGGAGCGGTCAGCGGGCTGGCCGGAAGTCGCCGCACATCCCGGGCCGTGTCCGTCACCTCGGCCAGGAATCCCTCCGCCCGCGGAGAGGCGTGCTCGGTGAGCCAAACGGGGTCGATGTCGCAGACCGCGACCGTGATCCCGGTGCCCGCGAGGGCCAGCGGCAGCGTGTGCACGACGGTCGAGGGGAAGCTCAGGACCGTGCGGCCGACCGGGCCCCGGCGGGCGACGATCTCCAGCGGGAGCTCGGGGCGCACGACTTCCAGCCCCACCGCGTCCGCTATCCGGCGCAGCTTCTCCGCGCTCTCGCGGCGGTGGGCGAAGTAGCGGGTGGCGCCGTGGGCGCGGGCGAGGGAGGCCACGGCCCCGAGGTAGCGTTCCGGGTCCACGACCCCGGTCTCCACCAGGGAAGTGCCCACGAGGTCCGTGCCGCCGGTGAGCCGGGGCGGGCCGAAGGCGGCGCGCGTCCAGGCGAAGTCGTTGGCCCGGACGTCTACGCCGGGTGGCGGTTCGACCGGCATCGAGGTGAACACCTCTACGCTCCGGCGATCGTTGGGCGTCAGCATCCGGCGCGCTGAAGCAGAGACCGGCGCGAAGATCAGATCGCGCGCCCCTCTACTGCCGCGCCGGTGCCACCGTACAAGGCTTTCGCCCCGGCCGAGTTGGGCGACGAACTCCATGGTGGCCGTGCCGTCGTCCACCACCACCAGCTCCCGGGCGCGGGTGATCGTCAGCAGCAGCTGGACGTAGCGCGAGAACGGGTCGCCGATCACGATCCGGTGCGCCCGGCGCAGCGCGCCCGCGAGGCCGCCGACCGTGGCCACCGGCGCCGTAGGCCCGCCCCGCGCCTCCTCCCAGCGCACCTCGTGCCCCTGGTCGCGGGCCAGCTCGGCCATCCGGCGCAGCTGGCCGCGCGACATCGGGTCGTGGGGCGCGAGGACGACGACCAGGAGCCCGCTGGGTTCGGGCCGGACGGGTGACGCCCCCGGCCCGGCAGCGGCGCCCTGATCGCGCGGCCCGGGCTGCCGGGGGACGCCGCACGCCAGGGGCTGACCGGACAGGCCGGGCCCGGTCCGTCCGTCCGCACGGGACGCCCGGCCCCGCCTTCCGTCCATCCCGTCCGCCCCCGTCGCGTACGCCCATTCGAGGACGTTGAGGAGCTGAACGGGACTCTCGACGAAGGCGAGGGTGCGGGCGGGGGCGCGGAGCGGGTCGTGGGCCGGTTCGCGGGCCGGGGCGGGGGCCGGGTTACGGACCGACTCGCGGAGCGGCTCACGGGCCGGCTCGCGGGCCGGCTCATGGACCGACTCGCGGACCGACTCGCGGACCGGCTCCGGCGGGTGACCGGGCTGGGGGGCCGGGGGCGGGCCTGAGGGCGCCGGGAGCGGGCCCGGGGCCGCGGGCAGGCCCGGGAGCGGGCCTGGGGCCGGTTCCGGTGAGGGGCCGCCCTCGGGGGCGGGGCTCGGGGTCACCTGGGGCCCGTCAGACCGTGGCCGGCTCGCGGTCGCCGCCCTCGGCGACGACGCCCGCGACCCGGCGCAGCTTGCGCATCGGGCCGAGCTCGCTGTCGTAGACGCGCTTCACGCCGTCGCCGAGGGACTCCTCGACGACGCGAATGTCGCGCACAAGCCGCGCCAGGCCGCCGGGCTCGACGGAGGCGGCCTGGTCCGAGCCCCACATGGCGCGGTCGAGGGTGATGTGGCGCTCGACGAAGGCGGCGCCGAGGGCGACGGCGGCGAGGGTGGTCTGCAGGCCCGTCTCGTGGCCGGAGTAGCCGATCGGCACGTTGGGGTACTCGGCGCGGAGGGTGTGGATCACCCGGAGGTTGAGCTCGGCGGCCTTGGCCGGGTAGGTGGAGGTGGCGTGGCAGAGCAGGATGTTCTCGCTGCCGAGCACCTCGACGGCGTGCCGGATCTGCTTCGGGGTGGACATGCCGGTGGAGAGGATCACCGTGCGGCCGGTGGCGCGCAGGGCGCGCAGGAGCTCGTCGTCGGTGAGGGAGGCGGAGGCCACCTTGTGGGCGGGGACGTCGAACTTCTCCAGGAAGGCGACGGCCTCGGTGTCCCAGGGCGAGGCGAACCAGTCGATGCCGCGCTCGCGGCAGTGGGCGTCGATGGCGCGGTACTCGTCCTCGCCGAACTCCACCCGGTGGCGGTAGTCGATGTAGCGCATCCGGCCCCAGGGCGTGTCCCGCTCGATGTCCCACTGGTCGCGCGGGGTGCAGATCTCGGGGGTGCGCTTCTGGAACTTGACGGCGTCGCAGCCCGCGTCGGCGGCGGCGTCGATGAGGGCGAAGGCGTTGGCCAGGTCGCCGTTGTGGTTGATGCCAATCTCGCCGGTGACGTAGACGGGGTGGCCGGGTCCGGCCGACTTGGCGCCGAGGGTCCGGACGGGGGCGTACGGGGCGGTGAGCACGGAGTTCATGCGGGCGGTTCCTTCGCGGTACGGGGACGGGGGGGAGGTCGTGCGCCCTGACGGGCTCAGGGCATGTCCAGGCCGGGGCCCAGCAGCCAGGTGGCGATCTCGCGCAGGGCGCCGCTGCCGCCGCGCGCGGCGGTGACGGACCGGGCCGCGCCGCGCACGGTGTCGTGGGCGTCCGCGACCGCGACCGGCCAGCCGACGAGCCCGAGGCAGGAGAGGTCGTTGACGTCGTTGCCGACGTAGAGCACGCGGTCGGGGGCGATGCCCTGCTCCTCGCACCACTGCTTGAGCGCCCGGTCCTTGCGGTCGACGCCGTGCAGGACGGGCACGCGCAGCTTGCGTCCGCGGGCGGCGACGACGGCGTTGGCCTCGGTGGAGAGGATGAGCAGGGCGAGCCCGGCGCGGCGCAGGGCGGCGATGCCGAGGCCGTCGCCACGGTGGACGGCGACGAGTTCGCGGCCGTCGGCGTCGATGAGGACGCGGTCGTCGGTCTGGGTGCCGTCGAAGTCCATGACGACGGCGTCGACGTCGGCGCGCGTGGGGCGGGCGGCGGGGTCGGGGCCGTCGAGGAGGGGCGCGAGGGCGCGGGCGCGGGCGAGGTCGTGCGGATCGTCGACTTCCAGGACGCGGGCGGCCTCGGAGCGGACGAGCTCGGTGCGGCCGAAGAACCGGTGCCGGGCGGCCCGGAAGCCGTCGGCGCGCATGGCGTAGGCGGCGCCGGTCTCCAGGAGGTCCTGGGGGCGGTCCTGACGGCGGGGGCGGTGGGCCTTGTCGTGGTTGACGCCGCGGCCGCCGGAGGGGGGCGGACCGCTGGGAGAGGCGGGGGCGGGGGCGGCGGCGCCGCCGTCCTCGCGCCACACGAAGCCGTGGAACGGCGCCACCGTCAGCGCGCTGTCCGCGCCCCCTTCGACGACCGCCGCGGCCACGCCGTCGACGTCCCCGCTGGTCAGGAAGGGGCTCGTGCACTGCACGAGCAGGACCGTGCCGACGCCGGTGCCGTGCAGCGCCTCGTACGCGTCCATCGCGTGCAGGACGGCGGCCTCACTGGTGGCGGTGTCCCCGGCGAGGGCGGCGGGGCGCTGGACGACGACGGCTCCGGCGCCGCGCGCGGTGGCCGCGATGCCGGGGTCGTCGGTGGAGACGACGACGTCGGTGACGAGGCGGGAGGCGCGGCACGCGCGGACGGCGCGGGCCACGAGGGGCACGCCGCCGATCGCGGCGAGGTTCTTCGCGGGGACGCCCTTCGACCCGCCGCGGGCGGGGATGACGGCCAGGACGGCCGGGTCAGCCGGGGCGGCCGGGTCAGCCGGGGCGGCTTGCATGACGGGCTCCTTGCATATCCGGGGGTTCGGGGTGTCCGGAGCGGCGGCGGGATGGTGCCGCTCCGGCGGCGACGGTCCGCCAGCGCCGGGCGCTTCGCTCCGTCGCAACGGCGAGCGGCCGGCACGGCGGGGCCCGTCGGCGACGGACGGAGGGCGGCCCTGCGAAGGGCGGGACCGCGGAGGGCAACCGCGCGGAGGGCCGCCCCGCGGAGACCCGCTCGGCGCACCGCCCCCGCGCCGGCCTCCGGTGGTCACAGCTCCCCCGCCCGGCGGATCAGCGGAGCCACCCGCTGGACGCCGTGGCGGTAGGCGCCGCGGGCCGCGTCGCGCAAGGCGGCGCGGCCCGCGCGGCGCAGGGCGCTCTCCTCGCGGGGTGTTCCCGCCCGGCCGGGAAGGGGCCGGCCCCGGTGGTCGAGGCCGTGGCGGGCGAGGACGGCGGGGAGGTACCCGGGTGCGGTGGCTGCGGTGTAGTAGGGGGCTAGGGGCGGGAGGCCCGGCCGGGCCGCGAGGTCCGCGACGCGCTGCCGGGCGGCGGCGAAGACGGCCTCCCCGGAGCCGTCGGAGGGCACGCCCTGGCGGGCGGCCCACTCCGGGTCGGCCTCGGGCAGGTGGCCTGCGTCGAGCCGGTCCCAGGAGGCGAGGCAGCCCGAGCCGAGGAAGTGGTGGTTGCCGAGGGACTCGCGGATGCCGAGGTCGGTGAGGACGGCGGTGGGGATCCCGCGGTGGAGGGACTCCAGGGCCGCGGTGGAACTCACGGTGACGAGGAGGTCCGTGCGGTCGAGGACCTCGCCCATGTGCCCGTAGACGAGGCGGCAGTTGGACGGGAGCCCGCCGGGCAGGCGCAGGGCGAGCTTCTGGTACGGGAGTTCCTCGATGTGAGTGGTGTGCTCTCCGGGCTTGCTGCGGAGTTTGATGAACACCTCGCGCTCCGGGTGCGCCCGGGCGTGCGCGACGGCGCGCCGCAGCAGATAGGCGCGGTCGGCGCGGCTCTCCGGTACGGAGGGCTGGGCGGCGAACACGACCGTGAACGGACGCACTTGATCGCGGACAGGGCCGTTCCGGTCGCCGAGGAACGGCAGCGCCCATTCGGTCACGCACGACGCGTCCGCCCCCACCCCCTCGTAGACCTCGCGGAAACGGGCGGCGTCGTGCGGGGAGTTGGCGAGGACGAGGTCGGCGCCGTGGCGCAGCAGCAGCCCGTCGGCGAGCTTCTCGTAGACGACGCCCACGTAGCCGGTCACCACGACGGGCCTGCGGGGTTCCCCCTCCCAGGCCGCGGCGAGGCCGTGCACCATGGCCTGGACGGCGCCGCCGACGCAGGCGAGCACCACGACGTCGCAGCGGTCGCGGCCGGCCGAGCGGACGAACTCCGTCCCGGTGACCTCGGCGATCTCCGCCGCGGTCACGCCCACCTCGGTGAGCTGGCGGGCCGTGGGGGTCGCGCGGCCTCTCAGGAGGCGCCCGTCGAGCCGTGCGCCCGGGGCGAGGCGGTGCGCGGTGAGCGCCCCCCATTTCCACCGGGTGTCGGAGTCGGCGAGCACGGCGATCCGCAGCGGAGGTTCGGTACGTGATGGCACGTCGCCGACGATAGAAATCCATTCCGTTTCGTTGCCCAACGCGAGGGCAACAGCCGGTAAACAGCACACCGACGATCGGCGAATCGGCCCGGGGACGGGGCGGGTTCATCATTCCGCCGCGCTTCGTTCACCTCCGCGCCCGCCCGTGGACAAGACGAATGCCGGGGGGCCGCCTAATGTCGCCGGGGTGGTCAAGCTCTCCGTCATCGTCCCGTTCTTCAATGTTCAGACCTTTGCGCCCGATGTGCTGAGAAGTCTGCGTGCGAATGCCCGTGAGGATTTCGAATTCATTCTCGTGGACGACCGTTCGACCGACGGCACGCCGGCACTCCTGGAGCGCGCCGGGCACGAGCTGCCGGGCGCCGTGGTCGTGCGCCACGAGCGCAACGGCGGCCTCGCCACCGCCCGCAACACCGGGCTGGACGCTGCGCGCGGCGAGTACCTGACCTTCCTCGACGGCGACGACTGGCTCGCGCCCGGCTACTACGCACGGCTCGTCGGGTTCATCGAGGAACTGGACGTCGACTTCGTCCGCACCGACCACGTGCAGTGCACGGGCCGCACCCGCACCGTGCAGCGCGTGCCGCACGGCCGCCGCGGGGTGGTGCTCGACCCCCGCGGCGCGATCCTGCCGGCCGACCGCTCGACGTCCGTCGACTATCCGTACGCCTGGGCCGGCATCTACCACCGGCGGCTGCTGGACGCCGGGCTGCTGCACTTCACGGACGGCCTGCGGACCGCGGAGGACCGGCCCTGGATCTGGCGCCTGCACCGCGAGGCGCGCACGTTCGCCGTGGCCGGTCTGCTGGGCGTCTTCTACCGGCGCGGGGTCGCGACCTCGCTCACCCAGATCGGCGACGTACGCCAGCTCGATTTCCTGCGCGCATTCGATCAGGTCATCGAGGAGACGGCCCGGGACCGGGACGCGGAGGAATTCCTCCCGAAAGCCGTTCGAACGTATTGCGCAATCATTGCCCATCATCTGACGAATATCGAACGTTTTGAGCCGCAGGTGGCCCGTGCATTGCGTACGAAGAGCGCGGCCGCACTGCGCCGACTGCCACCGGAACTCGTCAAGGACGCCGTGAATTCCATGGACTACGACCGTGCGATCCGCTTGCGGAGGCTGAGGCGCCGGCCGGGCGGGGCCGGGACCGGAGCCGGAGCCGGGACCGGGACCGGGACCGGAGCCGGAGCCGGGACCTCGGGTACTGCCGGAGCGGCCGCCTGATGCCCGCCCTCCCGCCCCCCGCGCACCACCGCACACAGATCTTCCTCGCGTCGACGCTCTACGGAGCCGCGACGCTCGCCGCCGCCCTGGACGCCGGGTGCTTCACCCCCGCCGACCGCCGGCTGCTGCTCGTCGCCAACACCGCGGCCGTCCCGGAGACCACTCCGGCCCTGGACGAAGCCCCCGGCTTCGAGCGGCTGCGCAGCCGCTTCGACGGCGTCCTGTCCTGGAACGACGCGATCCGCCCCTTCCACCCGTCCGGCTGGTCGCCCCGCCCGGACGACGCGCCCCTGTGGGAACGGCACCTGCGGCTGCTGTGGGACCTGGGCGACGACGACGTCTCCCTCGCCGTCGAGTCCCTCCAGGTCAGCCCCGCGCTCGCGATCGTGCAGTGCTTCCCCGACGCCCCCCTCGACGTCTACGCCGACGGGCTCATGAGCTACGGCCCCACCCGCAACAAGCTCGACCCGCTGATCGGCACCCGCGTGGGGCGGCTGCTCCACCTCGACCTCGTGCCCGGGCTGCGGCCGCTGCTGCTCTCGGAGTTCGGCGTCGCGCCGGAGATCGTCCCCACGGAGGTCTTCACCAAGGTGCTGGCCGAACTCGCCGACGCCGCACCCGCCCTCGACGCCCCCGAAGGCGCCGCGCTGCTGCTCGGGCAGTACCTGTCGGCGCTCGACATCCTCACCCCCGAGGAAGAGGAACAGCTGCACGTGCGGATGCTGCGCGGCGCGGCCGGGCGTGGCCACCGCGAGCTCGTCTTCAAGCCCCACCCGGCGGCACCGGCCCGCTGGTCGCAGATGCTGGAGGAGGAGGCCGGCCGGCTCGGCGTCACCCTGACCGTCCTCGACACGCCCGTCCTGGCCGAGGTCGCCTACCAGCGACTGCGCCCGGCCCTGGTGACCGGCTGCTTCTCGACGGCCCTGCTGACGGCGACGACCTTCTACGGCCTCCCGGCAGCACACACGGGCACGGACCTCCTCCTGGAACGCCTGAGCCCGTACCAGAACAGCAATAGGGTGCCGGTGACGCTGGTGGACGCCACGCTGCCTGCGCTTGAAACGCCGTTGCGGGCAGACTCCCCTCAACCCGCGTTGTGGGCAGGCGTTCCGCAGGGCGATGGGGGTCCCCCCTGCTCGAGCGGAGCCGAGAGCTTGGGGGAGGGTGGGCACAACGCCACCCACGGGCGCGCACCCGAAAACGGCGGCCCGGGCGACCTCAACGGCCTCCTGGCCGCGGTCGGCTTCGCGATGCAGCCCCAGATCTACCCGAACCTCCGCCCCGCCGCGGAGCGCTACCTCACCACGCACCTCACCCCCCACACCCGCCGCTACTTCAAGCGCCGCCGCCTCACCGTCCTGGCACTGCCGGGCGCGGTCCCGTCGCAGCTGGGGTTCCTGCCGCGCAACCCGACCGTACGAAAGGTGGCCCGGAGGGCACGGGCTCTGCAGCGGCGGCTGTCCAAGGCGAAGGCGCCGGCCAAGACGAGGGTGACGACATGACGGCCCCGGCACTCCCCCGGCAGCGCCGAGAGACCTCCGAGGGGCAACCGGCGCCCTTGGAGGCCACCCACGGCGGCAGCCGCCTCCGCGCCCTGGATGCCCTCCGCATCATCGCCGCCCTGATGGTGGCCCTGTACCACTACGGCGGTCGAGACGGCGACGTGAGCCGCGCGTGGGGCGCCTCGCCGCGGCACGAATTCCCCACCCTGTCGGGCGCGTTCGCCTACGGCTGCCTCGGTGTCGAGATCTTCTTCGTCATCAGCGGCTTCGTGATCTGCATGAGCGGCTGGGGACGTCCCCTGCGCTCGTTCTTCGCCTCCCGCGCGGCCCGCCTCTACCCCGCCTACTGGGCGGCGATCCTGCTGGTGACCGTCGCGTTCGCGCTGCCGTGGGTCGCGTACAAGACGGTCTCGTTCAGCGACGCGCTCGTGAATCTGACGATGCTGCAGCAGCCGGTGGGCGCGCAGCGCGTGCTGGGCGTGTGCTGGACGCTCTGGGCGGAGCTGCGGTTCTACGCGCTCTTCGCGCTGTTCGTGGTGCTGCCGGGGGCGACGCGGCACCGGGTGGTGTTGTTCTGCGCGGTGTGGACGCTGGCGACCGTGGTGACGACGGCCTCGCACGTGGAGTTCCTGCGGGTCGTCGTGATGCCGGAGTACTCGTCGTACTTCATCGGCGGCATCGGCCTGTATCTGATCCACCGCTTCGGGCACGACCTCCTGCACTGGGGGATCGTGGCCGTGAGCTTCCTGGTCGGGCAGCACTACGCGGTGGCGGGGCTGTGGCACCCGCCGAACCCGCAATACTTCTCGTACCGCTCCCCGTACGTGATCGTGGCCGTCCTGGCGCTGGGTTACGCGGCGGTGGCGGCCGTCGCCCTGGGCAGGTTCCGCTGGGCGAACTGGCGCTGGCTGACGGTCGCGGGCGCGCTGACGTACCCGTTCTACCTCGTGCACGAGCACCTGGGGTGGGTGGTGATCGGCGCCCTGCACCGGGGCCTCGGCATCCCCTCGTACGCGACGCTCGGCCTGACCGTCGCCCTGATGCTGGGCCTGGCCTGGCTGCTGCACCGTTGCGTGGAGCAGCGGCTCACGCCCGTACTGCGCAGGTCACTCGACCCCGGCGGGCGATCCGGTGGAGGGTCCGCCGGGCGAACCGGCTGACGGACCGGTGGGCAACCCCTTGGGCGAATCGGCTGACGGCCCGGTGGTCTTCCTGGCTGACGGCGGCAGCAGCGTCGCCTCGATGCCGGCGACGACGGCATGCAGGCCGTCCTCGAATCCGGCGTCGAGGTCCTCGAAGAACACCACTCCGGCTTCTATGGCCAGGGGGTAGCCCTCCAGCCTCCGGGCGCGCTCCGACAGTTCGTACGCGGGGTCGCGCTTGCCGCCGGGGACGGGATAGACGGACTGCTCCTCGATCACGTACCCCATCGTGTACGTGTTGATGGTGAACCAGGCGCGGGCGGCGGCCTTCGGGGGGAAGCCCGCGTCCACGATCACCCGCATCATCCCCTCCACCGGGCTCGCGTAGCCGAGGTCGGTGAAGCGCGTGCCGCTGAAGACCTTGGCGCCGTCGCGGTAGCCGAGCAGGAAGTCGCGGATCACGCGGGCCGCGCCGGCCAGGAACTCCTGCCACGTGCCGGTGTCGACGGCGGCGAGGGGTCCGGACATCCGCCGGAACATCTCGGTGGCCACCTCGTCGAGCAGCTCCTGCTTGTTCTTGAAGTGCCAGTAGAGCGCCGGGGCCTGGACGCCCAGCTCCTGGGCGATCCTGCGCAGGGTCAGGCCTTCGAGGCCCACCTCGTTGAGCAAACGGAGGGCGGTTTCGGCCACTTGGGCACGGTCGATGCGAGTTGCCACCTTGACAGCTTAACAACGTTCAGTTCACCCTGGGAGGGCAACGCACTTAACGACGTTAAGGGGGGCGGATCGCATGGCCATGTCCACGCCTGCATCCACGGACGCATCGACCGACGTATCCACGGACGTATCCACGGATGCCTCGACCGACGCATCCACCGAGACCGAAGTACTCATCGCCGGAGCCGGGCCCACCGGCCTCGTCCTCGCCATCGACCTGACGCGGCGCGGCATCCGACACCGGCTCGTCGAGCGGGACGGGCGCGGATTCCCCGGCTCGCGCGGCACGGGCATACAGCCCCGCAGCCTGGAGTTGATGGACGATCTGGGCACCGTGGCGGCCCTGCTGGCCTCCGGCGGCCCCGTCCCGCCCATGCAGACGTGGGAGGGCACCGAGCGCGTGCGCGAGTGGGAACTCGTCGAGCCCGGCGATCCCTCCCCCGGCGTGCCCTATCCCCATGTGCTGATGTGCCCCCAGTGGCGCACGGTGGAGGTGCTGTACGCGCGCCTCGAAGAGCTCGGCGGCCGGGTGGACTTCAATACCGAGCTGGCGGGATTCACCCAGGACGAGGGCGAGGACGGCGCCGGTGTCACGGCCGAGCTGCGGCATGCCGACGGCACGGTGGAGACGGTGCGGGCGGCCTATCTCGTCGCGGCGGACGGCGGGCGCAGCACCGTGCGGAAGGCGCTCGGCGTGCCCTTCGAGGTCGAGGCCGTCGACGCCCGCGCGGCACTGATCGCCGACGTGAGGATGACCGGCTTCGAGCAGGCGGGGATCGACCGCGACCACTGGCACATGTGGCCCACGGCGCCCGGCGGGCTCATCGGCCTGCGCCCGCTGGAGGCCTCGGAGGACACCATCCAGATCATGGCCTTCTGGGCCGACACCGCCTACGAGCCGGCTCCGGAGCGCGACGCCACTCCGGAGGCACTGGCCCGGCTCATCACCGAACGCACGGGCATCACGGGCCTCGTGCCGGAGGAGACCGTCTGGGCCTCGTCCTTCCGGCCGAAGGCCGGTATGGCCGAGCGCTTCCGCACCGGCCGGGTCTTCCTCGCCGGGGACGCCGCGCACATCCACTCCCCCGCCGGCGGGCAGGGCCTCAACACCAGCGTGCAGGACGCCTACAACCTCGGCTGGAAGCTGGGCGCCGTCCTGCGGCACGGCGCGCCGGACGCCCTGCTCGACACCTACGACGCCGAGCGGATGCAGGTGGCCGCCGATGTGCTGGCCCTGAGCACGCGCATGCAGGCGCAGGACCGCACCCTCGGCGTCGAGCGGGGCCTGTCGCGGCGCGGCAAGGAGACCCACCAGCTCACCCTCCACTACCGGACGGGCCCTCTGGCGCGCGAGCTGCGCCGGGGCCTGCCGGAGGCGGCGGAGGAGCGCGCTTCGAAGGACGACTCGAAGGGCGGCCCGGAGGGCGGCTCGGCGGACGGCGCGGCGGACGTCCTGCGGGCGGGTGACCGGGCGCCCGACGCGCCCTGCACCGACGCCTCGGGCGCGCCCTTCAGCCTCTTCGACGCCTTCCGGGGCCCGCATTTCACCCTGTTGGACCTCACCGGGTCGGATGCGGAGGGCGAGCCGGCGGCGGCCGCGGTGGCGGACGTGGAGTGGGTCCGTACGTACCGGATCGGTGGTGCCGCGCCGGATCTGATCGATGCGGGCGGGCACGCCAAGGCGGCGTACGGCACGGGGTTGTTCCTGGTCCGCCCGGACGGCTATGTCGGGCTGGCCACGGACGACGCGGCGGACGTACCGGCGTATCTGGCGGAGGTTTCGGGGACAGGGGCGGTACCGGAGATACAGATACGCCCCTGAGCGGCAGGGCGGCGGTACGGGCCGGACCTGCGACGTACGGGCTCAGGCGGTCAGGCGGCTACGCGGTCAGGCGGTCAGCCGGTCACGCGACGTCGTGGTCCGTGGCCGACCCGGCCGCCGGCACCTTGAGCGTGTAGTCGACCGAGATGGCGAAGCGCCCGGAGGATCCCCGGATCTGCAGGGTGTGGTTGCCGGGGCGCATCGGCTCCATCTGCACCCACAGCCCGCAGGCGTGGGTGCGGAAGCTGCCGCCGCCGTCGGTGAGGGGGTTGCCCTCCTCGGCGGTGACCCGTACGGGTGTGGCGTCGTAGCGCTCGGCCCGCAGGGGCTTGCCGTCGAGAGTCGCGGTGCCCTTGGCGGGGGCCATGAACTCGGAGCAGCCGGCCTGATCGCTCATCAGGTTCACCAGCGGGAACGCCACCCGCCGCCCGGCCGGGACGGCGCACGTGCGCTTGGCGCGTTCGCCGAAGGTGCCGGCCAGGAACCAGACGCCGTCCTTCTGGCCCCGGTCGCACAGGCTGCCGTCCCGGTCCTCGACCGGGTTGGAGCCGCTGGGGCTGGAGGCCGCCCAGGTCCACCAGCGGCCCTGGAGGTCGGAGGCGCCGAGCGGCCCCGCCGCCGCGTCGGGGGACGCGGGGGCGGTGGCACCGCCGTTCGGGGTGCTCTTCGCATCCGCGTGTTTCGGGGAGGGGCTGCTCGTGCAGCCGGCTGCCAGCAGGGAGGCGCCGAGCAGCACGGCGACAGGTCTTCCGATGCGCATGTGCGAAGCCTAAGGTCCGATATGTCGATCGGAGCGGCAGCAACGCAGAGCGGGCGGGGCAACCACGGCCGAGAGGAGCAACGGACCGGGGGCCGGGGCCCCCGGCGCGTCAGAGGACCAGCGACAGCAGCAGCACGAACACGAGGGAGACGACGGAGATCACGGTCTCCATCAGCGACCACGTCTTGATCGTCTGACCGACGTCCATGCCGAAGTATTCCTTCACCATCCAGAACCCGGCGTCATTGACGTGGCTGAAGAACAGCGAGCCGCCGCCTACGGCCAGGACGAGCAGCGCGGCGTGCGTCGTGCTCATGTCGGCGGCCAGCGGGGCGACCAGGCCCGCGGCCGAGATGGTGGCGACCGTCGCCGAGCCCGTCGCGAGCCGGATGGCGACGGCGATCAGCCAGGCCAGCAGCAGGGCCGAGACCGACCAGTCCTTGGAGAAGTCCAGGATCATCCGGCCGACGCCCACGTCGATCAGGGTCTGCTTGAAGCCGCCGCCGGCGCCGACGATCAGCAGGATGCCGGCGATGGGGACGAGGGACTTCTCCACGGTCGTGGCGAGCCGGTCGCGGCCGAAGCCGGCGGCCCGGCCGAGCGTGAAGAGCCCGACGAGGACGGCGGCGAGCAGGGCGATCAGCGGCGAGCCGATGACGTCGGTGACGCGCTGGACGTGGTCCTTGGGGTCGTCCACGACGATGTCGACGAGGGCCTTGGCGAGCATGAGGACGACCGGCAGCATGACCGTGGCGACGGTGACGGCGAAGCTGGGGCGCCGCTCCAGTTCGGCCGAGGGCCGCTGCGGTATCAGCTTCTCGGGCGGCATGACGTCCACCCAGCGGGCCGCCAGCCGGGAGAACAGCGGTCCGGCGATCACGGCGGTGGGCACGGCGATGAGCACGCCCAGGGCGAGGGTGACGCCGAGGTTCGCGCCGATGGCGTCGATGGCGGCCAGCGGGCCGGGGTGCGGGGGCACCAGGCCGTGCATGACGGACAGTCCGGCGAGCGCGGGGATGCCGATCCGCATCAGGGAGTGGTTGCCGCGCTTGGCGACGAGCAGCACCACCGGGATCAGCAGGACGATCCCGACCTCGAAGAAGAGCGGCAGGCCGATGACGCCCGCGATCAGCACGATCGCCCAGGGCATCGAGCGCGGCCCCGCCTTCGCCAGGATCGTGTCGACGATCTGGTCGGCGCCGCCGGAGTCGGCCAGGAGCTTGCCCAGGATCGCGCCGAGCGCGATGAGGACGCCGACGCCGGCGACGGTCGCCCCGAGCCCGGTGGTGAAGCTCGCGATGGCCTTGTCCAGGGGCGCGCCCGCCACGGCTCCGAGCACCAGCGAACCGATGGTCAGGGAGAGAAAGGCGTGCAGCTTGAGGCGGGTGATGAGGAGGACGATGACGGCGATGCCGACGAGGACGGCGATCCCCAGCTGTGCGTGACCCGCCGAAGTGATGGGTTCGGCGGGGGCCGCGGCCAGCATCTCGACGCTGAGAGTGCTCACGGGGCTTCCTTGGAGGGGGGGAGGGAGGAAGGAGGAGGAAGTGATCAGAGCCGCTGCAGGGCCTGAACGGCCCGCTCGGCGATGACCTCCGGCCCGGGCTCGACGTCCACGTCGACGCCCGCCTCGTCCGCGCCGAGCGGTTCGAGGGTGGCGAACTGGGAGTCCAGCAGCCGGGTGGTCATGAAGTGGCCCTTGCGGGCGGCCATGCGGCCGGCGATCAGGTCGTGATCGCCGGTGAGGTGGAGGAAGACGAGACCGGGGGCGGCCGCGCGCAGCCGGTCCCGGTACGCGCGCTTGAGCGCGGAGCAGCTGACGACCCCGCCGCGGCCGGCCCGGCCCGCGGCCCACGCTCCGATGGCGTCGAGCCAGGGGGCCCGGTCGGCGTCGTCGAGGGGGGTCCCGGCGGACATCTTGGCGATGTTGGCGGCCGGGTGGAAGTCGTCGCCTTCGGCGTAGGGGGCGCCGAGGGCCTCCGCGACGAGCGGGCCGACGGTGGTCTTGCCGGTACCGGCGACGCCCATCACGACGACGACGTGGGGGTATGCCGGACGGCTGCTCATCGGGGCCTCGCTGTCTCCGTTGACGGGGGGTGCGGACACTGAAACCCATTACGTACGACATATTCAAGACTCTGTGACTCAAACGTCATACTTAATTTGTCGCAGCCGGGGACCGTAGGCTTGCCCCATGGAAAACCAGGGGCAGGGGCTGCACGGACGCGTGCTGGAGTCCCTCGGGCCCGCGATCACGGCGGGCGCGTACCCGCCGGGCAGCGTCCTGCGCACCGACGAGCTGGAACAGCGCTTCGAGGTCTCGCGCACGGTGATCCGCGAGGCGATACGCGTCCTGGAGTCCATGCACCTGGTCGTCTCCCGGCGCCGGGTCGGCGTGACCGTCCGCCCCACCGAGGAGTGGAACGTCTACGACCCGCAGGTCATCCGCTGGCGCCTGGCCGGCGCCGACCGCCCGCGCCAGCTCCGCTCCCTCACCGTCCTGCGCTCGGCCGTCGAGCCGGTGGCGGCGGGCCTCGCGGCCCGCCTCGCGACAGCGGAGCAGTGCGAGGAGCTGACCCGCCACGCCCTCGGCATGGTCGCCACGTCCCGCGGCCAGCAACTGTCCGCCTATCTGGTCCACGACGTGGCCTTCCACCGGGTGATCCTGCGCGCCTCCGGCAACGAGATGTTCGCCCGCCTGGGCGACGTCGTCGCCGAGGTCCTCACCGGCCGCACGGAGCACCAGGTCATGTTCACCGACCCCGACCCGGCCGCCGTCACCCTCCACGTACGCGTAGCCGAAGCCGTACGGGAACGGGACGCCGTCCGCGCGGAGGCCCTGACCCGCGAGATCACTGCGGGCGCGATGGCGGAACTGGACATCCTCGCCCCATAGCCCGGATGTACCAGCCGCGCCACAAAGCAACAGGGGTGCGACAAAATGATCGCCACATCGAACGGCCGTCCGTAGCCTGACCCTATGCGCCCCGAGAACGACCACGCCGGCGACCACGACCGCGACCGCGCCCCCACCGGCGACGACCAGCCCCTCTTCATGCGCCAGCGCTACGGCACCCGCTGGGTCTACAACCACCGCAACCCGATGGGCCTCGCCCTCATCGTGATCACCCCGATCATCGCCATCGGAGCGCTGCTGCTGATGACACGGGGCGGACGGTAGCGCCTCGCCTCCGGCGGGGGTGACCACTGCTTGTGCGCTACATCGGGGCGCGGTTTCCTACCGATGCCGGGCGGGGCCCGGCGGAAGAGCGCGCCCTCATGTGCGCCGCATCGACCGGTGTACTAACGGATGTTGATGCGCTGCCGTCAACTGAGACGAGCCGTCCATGGGGCGTCGCAGAAAGCCGAAGCCGCCGATCCGCAAGCGCGTCGAGGACCTTCTGGTCCGCGCCGCGTGGAAGCTGGGGAGGTGGTTCAAGGGCTGACCTGAGCCCCCACATACGAGGCTCAGGCCAAAGCCCTTGCTTTCGGCTCCAGGCTCCCGCCTTGTGGTTTCCCGGCCCTTGGCGGGGGCCCTTCGTCTTCACGGTACCGGATGCGGAGGCGCCATGGCCTCCCCCTTGAGGGCGCGTATCAGTGCGCCGAGGGCGGGCGGGGTGGTCCGCAGCACGGCGGCGGGGGTGTCGCTCTCGCGGAGGGCGAGCGTGGCGCCTACTGCGGCGACCTCCACGCAGTCGTTGTTGTCGCCGGTTCCCGAGAACGTGGACTTCTGCCAGCTGGACATGCGCACCCTCAGTTCTTCACAGCTCACGTGCGATCCGATGGATGAAGTCGCGAGTCGCCCGCGGGCCCAACGCCGCACGCTCCACCTTGCTCCAACGGTTGCGATATTTGGCGAGTTGCTCGTCAGCATGAAAGAAGCTGCTGTCATGCGCTTGATCCACCTGGACCGTATCGAAGCCATGACGATCAGCCGCGTAGAGCATCGAGTACCCCATACCCGCGAACCCCTCAGCCTCGAACGGCACTACCTGGATCGTGATGCCCGGACGTTCAGATGCGGCCAGCAGGGATTCGAGTTGATCGCGCGCGACCTTACGATCACCCACCCTCATACGCAGCGCAGCCTCGTGCACGAGTGAGGTGAAGGTCGGAGGGTTGTCCCGTCCAAGCACCTCACGGCGCTGCATGCGAAACGTAACCACCATTTCGAAGTCATACGACCTAAGTTCATCAACCACATAGGCAAACAGGGAACGCATGTAGGCCTCGGTCTGCAATAGACCGGGCACGTTGACGATTTGCAAGCTCCTCAGGGAACTCGCATGCCACTCCAGTTCTGCCAGGTCCAGAGCACCTTGCCCAATGCGCCCCCGGTACTTCTCCCACCACCCGCGCGAACGCTCGGCAGCCCGCTCCGCGAGGGCGTCGACCAAGGCGGGATCCTGTACGCCGTAGCGCTCCGCAAGGGCGCGCGTCCGCTCGGCGCCCACCGCGGCGTTGCCCGCCTCGATGTGGGACAGCCACGCCTGGTCCCGGCCCACGGCCGCAGCGGCGTCACGCGCCGAGACGCCCGACCGCTCGCGCAGCCTCCGCAGCTCGGCGCCCAGACGCTCCTGCCTGGCCGTGACGATGGTCCGCCTCGCCATGTCGCCCTCTTTCTCGCGCGCTTGCGGCGCCAATGTGTCACAGCGGGCCCCGATGGGGCGAACTTCACGGGATCGGTTGCGCAGTCCCAAAATTGGCACCTACGTTGAGTGTCGCGCAGCTCACACCGTGAGCTCCCCGTCCCGGAAGCGCACCGCCCCGCCCTGCCCCCACGCAGTGGCACCCGCGGCAATGACACCGGGCGTCAGGCCACTTCACCCCACCCCGCCGGAGGCGACATGCTGCTCCTGCCTGTCCCGAAGCCAGTTCTCTCCGCTCCCGATGAGATCGAGCCGTTCGAATACCGTCTGCGCGTCCCGAACGACGCCCGCGCCGTGCCCATTGCGCGCGGCGCCACCCGCGCCGTCCTGGCGGCCCACGGCCTGGGTGAACTGACAGGCCGGGCCGAACTGTTGGCGTGTGAGCTGCTCACCAACGCCATCGTGCACACCACCGACGCCGCCGAGCTCCGCGTCTCCTGGTCGCAGTGGGAGGTCCTCACGCTGACCGCGTGGGACAGCGGTGATCTCCCGCCCGCCCCGCGCTCGGCCTCCCACCCTTACGACGACAACGGCCGCGGCCTGACACTCCTCCGCTCGCTCGCCGACAACTGGGGGCACTTCGCCTCGCCTCACGGCTTCACGTGCCGCCCCTCCAAGGCCGTCTGGTGTTCGATCACGCGCAGGCCGTCGCCGTCGTCCCGCTCGCATGCGTGAGCTCGGGCCACTGGTCGAACCAGCGTTCCTCCGCCTCCAATTGGGCGGCGAGGGAAATGAGGCGCGGTTCGCTGTGGGCCGGGCCCAGGAGCTGGGCGCCCAGGGGCAGGCGGTCCTGTTCGGTGAAGCCGGCGGGGACGCTCATGCCCGGCCAGCCGAGGACGTTCCAGGGCCACGAGTACGGGCAGGCTGCGATCATGGTCGCGTCGGTGCGGCTGCTGGAGAGGTCCGAGAGTTCCCCGTTCCGTAGCGGCGGCACGGCCGTGGTCGGGGTCAGGACCACATCGAAGCGGTCGAAGATCTCTCCCACGCGCCGCCGCAGCGGCTCCTCCGCGGCGCGGGCCACGCGCAGTACCCCGCCGCCGAGGATCAGGCCGCCGCGCGCGTTGACCTTCGTGCGGGCGTCCAGCAGGGCCGGGTCGGGGACGCGCCCGGCCCACTCCCGTACGCCGGACATCGAGCGCGGTACGAACGTGAGCCCGATCAGTCCGTAGCGCGGTTCCTCCTCGATCACCTCGTGCCCGAGGGAGGCCAGCCGTTCCGCGATGCGGACGGTGGCCGCGGCGGCCTCGGGGTCGAGCCGCTGACGGGCGGCGGCGAAGGCGGGGCGCAGGGAGAGGGCGATCCGCAGCCGGCCCGGGTCGCGCCCGGCGGCCGCCACCGCGTCCACGGGCGGCGGGCGGTGCAGGTCCCCGTCGTGACTGCCGCTCGCCGCCTGCAGCAGCAGGGCCGCGTCGGCGACCGTACGGGCGAGCGGGCCGTGGCAGGTGATGCCGCGGAAGGCCTCCGGCTCGGGCCAGGTCGAGACGCGGCCCCGCTGCGGTTTGATGCCGACCAGGTGCGTCCAGGCGGCGGGGATCCGGATCGATCCGGCGCCGTCCGACCCGAGCGCGGCCGGTACGAGCCCCGCGGCGACGGCGGCCGCCGCACCGCCCGAGGAGCCGCCGGGCGTGTGCTCAGTACTCCACGGGTTGCGCGTCACCCCGAACGCCGGGCCCTCCGTGACGGGCCACTGCCCGAGCTCCGGCGTGTTCGTCTTGCCGACGACGATCGCGCCCGCGGCCCGAAGCCGCCGTACGGCCTCGCTGTCCGCCGATTTCGGCGGGAAATCGCCCGCGCAGCCGAAGGCGGTGGGCTCGCCCGCGACGTCGACGTCGTCCTTCACCGCCACGGGGACCCCGAGCAGCGGAGGCCGCTCCCCGGCCTCGCCCGCCGTCAGCCGCCGGTCGGCCGCGTCCGCCTCGGCGAGCGCGGCCTCGGCCCGTATGCGGCGGAACGCGTTGAGCAGCGGCTGTGTCTCCGCGATGCGGGCCAGCGAGCGTTCTACGAGTGCGCGTGACGTGACGTCACCCGCGGCCAGTGCCCGTACCTGTGCGACCAGCCCACTGTCCGTCAGATCCGTTAAGCCCGTGGTGTCTGCCATCGGGTTCCTCCCCCGTGGTTCGGAACTCTTCGTTCCGAATACCGTGAGTGCACCTCTGGCCTCATTTTGTACCCTTCCTCTGGCTTGGGGAGGCGAGAGTGGCGTCATCGACGGCGTTGACGGACGAAATACGCGCACTGCATGCGGAGGATGGTCGGCCGGCTGCGTTGGTCGGCCGGTTCCGCAGAACGGCGGTACTGGTGCCGTCGGACGGTCAGGACGGTTTGTGGACCGCCGAGTACGGCGGGATCCGCTGGCTCTGCGCGTTCACGGACGAGGCGGCGCTCGCGCGGTTCGCGCTCGCCCAGGGCACGGACGGGACGGCCGACTGGGCGTACCGAACGGTGCTGGGCGCGCGGCTGCTGGACGTGGTCGTGCCGGCCGTGGGCGTACCGGCCGGTGTCGCTCTCGACGTCGGCAGTGAGCAGCCCATGCTGTTCCCGCCGGTGGCCGGGATCGTTCCGGATGCGTACGCCGTCAACGCCGGCGTCGACGGCCACACCGGCGCCCTGGACGCGGAGGGCACCGCATGACCGGCACCGGCACCGGCACCGGCACCGGCAGCGGCCCCGGCGACGGCCTCGCGGCCGACTCCGCCGCGCTCGGCAACATCGCCAAGGGCATCAACGGCGCCATCGGCGAACTGAAGTCCATCGGCTCGCCCGGCGACGCGGCGGTCGGCCGCGGCTTCGACGAACTCGCCCTCAGCGGCGTCGAGCTGGGACACGAGGGACTGGCTGCGGCGTTCAAGACCTTCTGTTCCCGGTGGGACTGGGGAGTCCGCGCCCTGGTCCACGACGGCAGCCAGTTCGCGCAGCGCGTGGGGCTCGCCGCGGGCTACTACCACGAGCAGGACGCGTACATCCGGGACACGTTCAAGGTCGGCGTGAACGCCGTGATGGGCAACCCGCACCTCCTGGAGGAGGACGTCGAGAAGAAGTCGATGTCCGAGATCCTCGCCGACAACCCCGTGAACGACTTCAGCCACCCCGACTACAGCGCAGAATCGTTCCGCAAGGCGGACGAGAACATCCGCCAGGTCTGGGCCGCCACCGCCCGCGACGCCTCCACCGGCGCCGCCAACGGCTACGGCAAGGGCCCGCTCGGCCGCCAGGGCACGGAGGCGGCGAACAAGCTCGCCGACAAGCTCGACGGAGGGCATGGCGGAAATCGTGCCGGCGAGCGGGCCGGAGAGCACGCCGCCGAGCCGGAGGGCCGCGACTGATGGGTGTCTTCGATCCCCTGGTCAAGGGCCTCGACAAGGTCGGCGAAGCCGCCGAAAAAGGTCTGGACAAGGTAGAGAGGAAGGCGGGTGAGGCCGTCGAGTGGGGCGCGGACAAGGCCGCCAAGGGGCTGGACAGGATCGGCGCCCACGACGAGGCGCTCGCCGTCAAGTACCTGGGCGACCGCACGGCCTCGGAGCTCGGCGCCGAGATCAAGGAACAGCAGCTCGGTCAGACCGAGAACCCGCTGGCCCTGGTCCACGGCGAACCCTGGGGCATCGAGGCCGCCGCCAAGCACCTGAAGGCCTTCCACAAGGCCTTCGACACCACGCACTCCGGCCTCCAGCGGGTCCGCTCCGGGGAGTGGAAGGGCGAGGGCGCGAAGGGGTTCGACACCCACTTCGCTCCCGAGCCGAAGAAGTGGGCGCATGCCGCCGACGCCTGCGAGAGCGCCGCGGGCGCCCTCACTGCGTACGCGCACACCGTCCGCTGGGCCCAGAAGCAGGCGATGGAGGCCATCCGCCTCTACAAGCAGGGCACGAAGGCGACGGAGAAGGCCACCAAGGCCTACAACGACAAGGTCGACACGTACAACGCGAAGCTGAAGGCGGGCGAGGACCCGGGCGCGCGGCCCGGCACCTTCGAGGATCCCGGCGCCGCCGACATCAAGGAGGCGCACCGCATCCTCGCCGAGGCCCGCAAGCAGCGGAACACGGCGGCGGGCGAGGCGAAGTCCCGGATCGACAAGGCCGTCGAACTCGCCCCGAAGGAACCGGCCTTCCACAACCGCATGAAGGGCGACATCCAGGACTTCGCGGCGGCCTCGAACGTCGAGCTGCTCCACTTCGGCGGCGGCGTCTTCCGGGCCGGTACGGATCTGGTGAAGTTCACCCGCAGCCTCGATCCGCTCGACCCGTACAACGTCACGCACCCCGCGGAGTACGTCACCGGCATCAACAACACCGCCGCGGGTCTCGTCTCCCTCGCGTCCCACCCCGAGCGCATTCCGGGGACGCTGCTGGGCCCCGGCTGGGGCTCCGACCCCTCCGAGGCGGCCGGCCGCCTCACCGGCAACTTCCTCCTCGGCCTTACCAGCGGCGGCGTCGCCGGGGGCGGCACGCGCGTGGGCGCGGGCGCGGCCCGGCAGGGCGCGGAGGCCGGGGCGCGAGCGGGGGCACGGGCCGGGGCGAAGGCAGGGGTGCGGGATGCCGGGGAGGAGGGGGCGGAGAGTGCGGCGCGGCAGGCAGCGAGAGAGAACCGGCAGGAGCCGAACAAGGACCCTCAGCAGGTCGAGACCGGCAAGACGGACCCGGTGGACATCGCGACGGGCCGCATGTTCCTGCCCCAGACGGACGTCACGCTCCCCGGCGCGCTTCCTCTGCTCATTTCCCGGCATGTGAAGTCCGGCTACGACTGCGGCCGGTGGTTCGGCCCGTCGTGGGCGAGCACCGTGGACCAGCGGCTGGAGATCGACGACGAGGGCGTGATCTTCGTCGACGAACATGCGCGGTTGCTGGAGTACCCGCATCCGGTTCCGGGCGTCTCCACGTATCCGGCGAAGGGGCCGAGGTGGCCGCTGGCGATCGAGCCCGACGGCACGTACAGCGTGACGAACCCGGAGACGGGTCACACCAGGCACTTCTCTCCCTACGGCCTCCAAAGGGAGGGCCTGGCCCTTCTGCACCAGCTGACCGACCGCAACGGCCATTGGATCGCCTTCGAGTACGAGGCTGACGGCACTCCGATCGCGGTGGTCCACGAATCGGGCTACCGCATCCGCATCACCACGGACGCGGACTCGGGCCGCATCACCGCACTGCACTTGGCCGAGACGGAACTGATCCGCTACGGGTACACGGACGGCAACCTCACCGAGGTCGTCAACTCGTCCGGAGAGCCACTGCACTTCGCCTACGACGAGCGCGGCCGGGTGACGTCGTGGACCGACCGGAACGGTACGCACTACACGTACACGTACGACGACGAGAACCGTTGCGTCCACGAGTCGGGGACAGAGGGGCACATGCGGTGCATCCTCGAGTACGGGCTCCCGGACCCTGACAGCGGCCTGCGCATCACCAAAGTGACCGACGCGCTCGGTCATACGACTGCCTACACGATCAACCGGCGCTCGCAGGTCGTCGCCGTCACCGATCCCACGGGCGCCACGACGCTCTCCACGTGGGACCGTCACGACCGTCTCCTCTCGCGCACGGACCCCCTGGGCCACAGGACGGAGTTCCGCTACGACGAGGACGGGCGCCCGGTGTCGGTGTTCCGCCCGGACGGGCGGCGGGTCTCGGCCACGTACACCGCACTCGGCCTGCCCGAGACGACGACCGGCCCGGACGGGGCGGTCCGGCGCCACACGTACGACGCGGCGGGCAACCGCACGTCGACGACGGACCCGGCGGGCGCGCGGACGACGTACGCCTACGACGGCGTCGGCCACCTCACCTCGGTGACGGACGCCCTGGGCAACACCACCCGGCTCACCTGCAACAGGGCCGGGCTGCCCGTCGAGATCACCGACCCCCTGGGGGCCGTCACCAGCTACCGCCGGGACTCCTTCGGCCGCGTGACGACCGTCATCGACCCGCTCGGCTCCACGACCCGCCTCACCTGGACGGTCGAGGGCCGGCTGGCCCGCCGCATCTCCGCGGACGGCGCCGAGGAGCGCTGGACGTACGACGGCGAGGGCAACTGCACGACGTACACGGACGCGCTGGGTGGCGTGACGCGCTACGAGTACGGCCCCTTCGACGTCATGACGGCCCGCACCGGGCCGGACGGCGTACGGCACGAGTTCACGCACAACACCCGCCTCCAGCTCACCCGCGTCACCAACCCGCAGGGCCTGACCTGGGACTACACCTACGACCCGGCGGGCCGCCCGGCCGCCGAGACGGACTTCGACGGCCGCACGCTGACGTACGCGCACGACCCGGCGGGGCGGCTCGTGTCCCGTACGAACGGGATGGGCGAGACGATCACGTACGAGCACGACGTGCTGGGGCGGGTGGTGCGGAAGGACGCGGCGGGCGCGTCGGGCACGTCGGGCACGGAGACGACGTACGTCCATGACGCGGCGGGCCGCCTGGTGGAAGCCGTGGGTCCCGACGCGACGCTCGTCTACAGCCGGGATCGCCTCGGCCGCGTCAAGTCCGAGACGACGAACGGCCGGACGCTGACCTTCGCGTACGACGCACTCGGGCGACGCACGCGCCGGGTGACGCCGGGCGGGGCGGTGAGCACGTGGACGTACGACGCGGCCGGGCGGCGCACCTCGCTGACGGCCTCGGGACGCGTGATCGACGTCGAGCACGACGCGGCGGGGAGGGAGGTGGCCCGGCACTTCGGGGAGGGTGTGACGCTGTCGTCGGCGTGGGACGCGGTAGGGCGCCTGGTGTCACAGGGGCTGGAAGGCGCGGGCGAGTTGCTCCAGCACCGCGCCTACACCTACCGCCGCGACGGCCACCTCACCGGCATCACGGACACCACCACCGGCTCCCGCACCTTCGACCTGGACACGGCGGGGCGCGTCACGGCCGTCCACGCCCCGAACTGGACCGAACGCTACGTCTACGACGAAGCCGGAAACCAGACGGAGGCGACATGGCCGGCGGCCCACCCGGGCGCCGAGGCGCAAGGCGTCCGCACGTACACGGGCACGCGAATATCCCACGCGGGCGGAATCCGCTACGAACACGACGAGCAAGGCCGCGTAATCCTCCGCCGGAAGACCCGCCTCTCGCGCAAACCGGACACATGGCGCTACGAGTGGGACGCGGAGGACCGCCTGACCGGGGTGACCACCCCGGACGGCACGCAATGGCGCTACGCGTACGACCCGCTGGGCCGCCGCATATCCAAGGAACGCCTGACGGCGACGGGCGAGGTGGCGGAACGTGTGGACTTCACGTGGGACGGCGCGACGCTGACGGAACAGACGTCGTGGTCACCGTCCCTGCCGAACCCCATAACCCTCACCTGGGACCACAACGGCCTCCACCCGATAGCCCAGACGGAACGCATATCGGCGGCGGACGCGCCCCAAAGGGAGGTGGACCGGCGCTTCTTCGCGATCGTCACCGACCTGGTGGGCACGCCGACGGAGCTGGTCGACGAGACCGGCCGAACGGCCTGGCGCACCCGCTCGACCCTCTGGGGCACGACGGCATGGTCACGCGACAGCACGACGTACACCCCACTCCGCTTCCCGGGCCAATACTTCGACCCGGAAACGGGCCTCCACTACAACTACCACCGCCACTACGACCCGGAAACGGCCCGCTACACCACCCCGGACCCTCTGGGCCTGGCCCCTGCCCCGAATCCGGCGACGTACGTCCACAACCCCTACACGTGGATGGATCCACTGGGGCTCACCCCATACGAAATCAGCCTCTACAAGGCCCCGAGCAAGGGAACCGGGGAATATCACAACGAAAACGGGTATCTGGAAAAGGATTTCCCTGGAGGTCCACACGATCCGTACATGGACGGCAAGGCGTACTTCGCAAGGCAGCGGGAGCTGGCGGAGATTTACGCCAAGCACTACGGCGAAGGTGTGATGGAAGTCAGGATACCTGCCGAGGAGTACGCCAAACACTTTCAGCAATTCGAGTACCCTTACGAAGGGGGGCCTCTCACTGAAGTTCCCATACCTAACACTCACGTAGAAAAGCTCAATCAGTACCCGAGAGAGTGGCATCAATGATCGATGACCTCGCTTGGCTCACAGCCAAGGAGAAGTTCCCCGTCGGCTTGAGCGTCCAGGCAACAGTCGACGTCGTCAGGCCGTTTGGGTTCTTCGTGACGATTCCCGGCTGCCCGGCAACGGCCGTCGTGGATGCGATCGCCTATAAGCCTCACGGAATTCCCGTAAATCCTACACAATGGCCAGCCATCGGGATTACCTTTGAAGCAACTATCGCAGATCACGTGGAACATAATCGACAGATTAAACTCAGGGTCGATGCGAGCAATTGAGAAGCACGCCGGGAAGACCGACCTCGGCGCCGAGTGGAAGTAGACGTGATTGGCGGGCCGCTCACGCCTTCGGAGGGAAAGTTGGAACGCGAGGTCGACTGATGCCTGATCGTGGAGTATGACTGAAGGCGTTGGGGCTGATTGTCGAAGGTGACAGAGAGGTGGATAGCGAGCCACGCCCGAGCTGCAGCGCCCCCTCAGTGTGCCCGCGACTCCCACAGTGCCTGCGGCCACTCCCACTCGCACGGCAAGCTGCGCGCCCTTCACGTGGGTGGTCCCCTGCACGGGCCGGTCGCTCACGGACTGGCCTGCGCAGCGCTGCTGTTCGTGAAGAACGGCGAGCTGTGGAACTCCATGGCCTATCACGGCACGGGCTATCACCATGAACGGCACCGGCTTGAGAAGTACTGGGGAGTCACCAGCCGGGAGGGCTGGCACCGCGCCCAGGAGCGGCTGCTCAACGCGGACATGGTCAGCGGCGTGTGGCAGTTCGTCCTGCAGATCCGGCACGTACTCGCCCGGGACTTCGCAGGCGCCGTCTCCATCGAGCACTGGCGCGAAAGTGCCGAGCGCGTGCTGCGGCGCAGCATGGCCGAGGCGGGAGAGGCGCGGATCACCCCCGAGGGGGTGACCCGGGGAGAACCCGTCTCGGCGGCCGAAGCCGAGTCCCAGGTGGCGGGCGTGCGGCGGATGATCGGGCGCATCGCCCGCTACGAGGCCCGCTTCCGTGCGGACGGCCTGCTGCCCGAGGGATCCTTCATCCGGACCACGGAGGCCTGGGACCACGGGCGCGCCTCGGGAATGGCCCGCTGGGGGCTCGGAGCGCGCTTCTGCACCGTGCAGGAAGCCGAACAGGCGGTGCTCCGCGCGGGCCGCGCCGCCCAAGCCGCCTACCGGTCCTGGGAGGACTTCTCCGCCGGATACGTTCTCGGCTGCTGCCTGCACTTCGACGAGGAGGAGTTCGGACGGTGGTACGAGGAGATGCTCGACGCGCACCGCATCCTCACCACCGACCCGGCCAGTCCCTGGCTCAACATCCCTTGGAAGTGAGGACGGCGAGCCGCCGTCGGCGTGGGGCTATCCACACCCCGCGTGGCCAGTTGGCCCCATAGTCAGTTGGCGTTCCGTCAGACACCCTTGGCCGCATGAGATCCCGTAGCCGTACCGGCATTCTCCTGACGCTCTCCGCCGCCGCCTGCGCCACCGCTCTCACCGTCCCCGCCCAGGCCGCCGCCACCGCCCCGCGCCCCGGCGCCCTCGACTGGCACCCCTGTGCCGCTGGGAAAAGCGCCCCCGGATCCGAGTGCGCCACCCTCCCCGTCCCGCTCGACTACCGGAAGCCCTCCGGGCCCACCGTCGATATTGCGGTCACCCGGCTCCGCTCGGACCGGCCCGAGGCGCGGCGCGGCGCGTTGTTGCTCATAGCGGGTGGCCCGGGGGGCTCGGGGGTGGAGGCTGTGGCGCGGGAGGGGGAGAAGGTGCGCCGGGCCACCCAGGGGGCCTATGACGTCGTGGCGATTGATCCGCGCGGCGTGGGGGGCAGCACTGCGGTCGACTGCGGGGTCGCCGAGAACGACCGGCAGCTGGTGGAGTTCCGGGCCTGGCCGCGGCCGGACGGGGACATCTCGGAGGGCGTGGCCCGGGCCCGCCGGATCGCCGAGGCTTGTGCCCGCAACGGCGGCGACGTGCTGCGCAGCCTGTCGACGCGCAACGAGGCCCGGGACATCGACAGCTTCCGCAAGGCGCTGGGTGAGAGGAAGCTGTCCGCCGTCGGCGTGTCCTACGGCACCTACGTAGGGGCCGTCTACGCGCAGATGTTCCCCGAGCGCACGGACCGCTGGGTGCTCGACAGCAACCTCGACCCCGACCCCTCCCGCCTCGGGCGCACCTGGCTGGCCAACATGGCGCCGGGCGCGGAGGACAGCTTCCCCGACTTCGCCCGCTGGGCCGCCGACCCCGCCCGCGGCAAGGACCGGCTCGCCGAGCGTCCCGAGGACGTCCGGCCGATGTTCCTGAACCTTGCCGCCGAACTCGATCGCAAGCCCCGCGCGTTCAAGGGATCCAGCCATCTCCTGACCGGCAACCTGCTGCGCCAAGTCCTGCAGATGAGCCTGTACGACCGGGCGCGCTTCCCCGATCTCGCCGCGCTCGTCCAGGCCGCCCGCAGCGGCGGCGACGGCCCGCTCACCGTCCCCGACCCGCTCCCCGAACCGCTCCCGCAGCGCGACGCCGCCGTGTTCGCCGGCACCGTCTGCAACGACGCGGGCTGGCCGCGCGACGTCTCCTCGTACGAGCGGGCCGTGGCCGCCGACCGTGCCCGGTACCCGCTCACGGCCGGCATGCCCGCGAGCATCACGCCGTGCGCGTTCTGGAAGGACGAGCCCGCGGAGAAGCCCACCCGCATCACGTCCCGGGGCCCGTCCAACATCCTCATGGTCCAGAACCTGCGCGACCCGGCGACCCCGTACCACGGGGCCCTGAAGATGCGCGCGGCCCTCGGCGACCGCGCCCGCCTCGTCTCGGTCGATGCAGGCGGGCACGGCGTGTGGCTCGACACCGGCAATGCGTGCAGCGACCGTGCCGTCAGCCGGTTCCTCGTCACCGGGCAGCGGCCCGCCGGGGACGTCCTCTGCGTGGCAGAGGGTCAGCGCTCCAAGTAGGCCAGCACCGCCAGCACCCGCCTGTTGTCCGTATCGCACGCGTGCAGGTCCAGCTTGGTGAAGATGTTACCGATGTGCTTGGCCACCGCCTTCTCCGTGATGAACAGGGCCTCGGCGATGCCCGCGTTCGAGCGGCCCTGGGCCAGGCAGGACAGGACCTCGCGCTCGCGGGGCGTGAGAGCGGCCACGCCGCGGTCGCGGTCCTTGCTCCCCAGGAGCTTGGAGACGACCTCGGGGTCCATGACGGTGCCGCCCTCCGCCACGCACTCCAGCGTCGCCATGAACTCGGCGCCGTTGGAGACCCGGTCCTTCAGGAGGTAGCCGACGGCCCCCGCGCCGTCGGCGAGGAGTTCGCGGGCGTAGAACGGCTCGACGTACTGGGAGAGGAGCAGCACCGGCAGGCCGGGCAGGGCCTGCCGGGCGGTGAGGGCCGCGCGCAGGCCGTCGTCGGCGAAGCCCGGGGGGAGGCGGACGTCGACGAGGGCGAGGCCGGGGCGGTGGTCGGTGAGCGCGGCGAGCAGGCCGGGGCCGTTGTCGACCGCGGCGACCACCTCGTGGCCGAAGGCCTCCAGCAGCCGGATCAGGCCGTCCCTCAGCAGGAAGTGGTCTTCGGCGAGGACAACCCGCACGGAACCTCCATCATCACCATCGTCGGGCCGCCCGCGGGGCTGCTGACGGCCAGCACGCCGTCGAAGGTGGCCAGCCGCCGTTCGATGCCGCGCAGCCCGGTGCCCCGCGCCACGTCGGCGCCGCCGCGCCCGTCGTCGGTGACGGTGATCCGCAGCATGCCGGCTCCGGCCCCGTTTCCGACCCCGGTTCCGGTCCCGGCTCCGGCGCCCGCCCCAGCCCCAGCCCCAGCCCCAGCCCCAGCCTCGTAACGGGCGTCGATCCACGCCCGGTCGGCGCCCGCGTGCTTGGCGGCGTTGGTCAGGGCCTCCGAGACCGCGAAGTACAGGGCGGACTCGACGGGCGGCTCGGGGCGGCCTGGGACCTCGAAGGAGACCTCGGTGGTCAGCGGGCTGACGAGAGCCAGGGCCCGTACGGCATCGGGCAGGCCGCGGTCGGCGAGGACCGGCGGGTGGATGCCGCGGACGAGGTCGCGCAGCTCCTCCAGCGCCTTGGCGGACGACTTGCGCGCCTCGTCCAGCAGGCCCCTGACCGCCTCGGGGTTCTTCTCCAGCAGGTGGGCGGCCGCGTCCAGGGTCATCCCCATGGCCACGAGCCGCGCCTGGGCGCCGTCGTGCAGGTCGCGCTCGATGCGCTGGATCTCGGCCATCCGGACGTCGACGGCGTGCGTACGCGTCGTGGCGAGGTGTTCGATGCGGTGGTTCATCCGGGCCATCCGCTCCGCCTCGCTCGGGGCGAGGATCCTGCGGGTCCACCGCGCGTGGGCGCGTACCGTCCGGGGCGCGACCCAGAGCGCGAGCCCCAGCTCGCAGACGCCGAGCACCCCGGCGAGCGCCGCCGTGACCGGGCCCTCGATCGGCAGGAACCCGAACCACACCCCGCCCCACAGCTCCGCCAGCCACTCCCCCTCGAAGCCGAGGAAGACGCCCCAGAGCCCGCTCAGGATCAGGGCGAGCGGCGCGACGGCCAGCGCGCCGCCCACGACGGGGTCGACGGTGACCCAGCGCCAGTACCGCCAGGTCCGGCCGTCCTTGAGGACCAGCCGGGCGCGTTCCTTCACGCCCTGCGGGGCTTCGGGGAGCGGCGGATCGTACGCGTACGGGTCGGGGACGTCGACCCCCGACCACCGGGCGGCCAGCTCCCGCTGCCGGTCGGCAAGCCGGCGGACGTCGCGCGCGGCGCGCGGCAGCAGCAGGAAGCCCAGGCCGGAGCCGAGCATCAGGACCGCGAAGCCGAACATCAGGCCCGCCAGGGTCTCCCTGACCGACAGTCCGCCGAGCACCAGGGAGCGGCGCAGCGCCTGCAGTCCGGCGGCGGCCGGCCCTCCGCGTCCTTCTTTCCGCTGTGCCTCGTCCCGCCCCATGCGCGCTTCCCCCATGCCGTTGCCGTACGTCCTGCCCTGTCCCGTCCCGTCATTCTGCGGGGTCGCACAGGGGGCCGTCGGTGGGAAAAACTCCCCTGTTCGGAAGCTGCCGAGCCGGAGGCCGGTCAGAACAGCTGCCGGTCGGAACAGCTGCCAGTCGGAACAGCTGCCGGTCAGAACAGCTGCTGCTGTCCGTCCGTCGGGGGCTCCTCCGGGTCGAACAGGCGCGGCTCCGTCGCCAGCAGCGGGGCCGAGCGGCGCGAGCCCGGGCAGGAGATCAGCTCGTACGAGAAGGCGGGGCGGCGGCCCGGCGGGTCGTGACGGGCGTAGCGGCCGCCGACGACGGCGATCTCGCGGGTGCATACGGGGCAGGCGCGGCGGGGGGCGGACATACCCTCCAGTGTCTCTTACGGAGCACAGTGGTCGGTCAGAAGACGTCCGCCGGGACGTGCGTCCCCCACACCTCGCGCAGCGCGTTGCACACCTCCCCGACCGTCGCCCGCGCCCGCAGGGCGTCCTTCAGCGGGTACAGGACGTTGTCCGTCCCGGCGGCGGCCTTGCGCAGGGCGGCCAGCGCCGTCTCCACCGCCCGGCCGTCGCGCTCCTCCCGCAGCCGCGCGAGGCGCTCCCGCTGCCGGGCCTCGATGGCCGGGTCGACGCGCAGCGGCTCGTACGGTTCCTCCTCGTCGAGCCGGTAGCGGTTGACGCCGACGACGACCCGCTCGCCGCTGTCGGTCTCCTGCGCGATGCGGTACGCGTTGCGCTCGATCTCGGCCTTCTGGAAGCCCTGTTCGATGGCGGCGACCGCCCCGCCGCGGTCCTCCACCCGGCCCATGAGGTCCACGGCGGCCTCCTCGACCGCGTCCGTGAGGGACTCGACGGCGTACGAGCCGGCGAACGGGTCCACCGTCGCCGTCACGTCCGTCTCGTAGGCGAGCACCTGCTGCGTGCGCAGCGCCAGCCGGGCGGCCTTGTCCGTCGGCAGGGCGATGGCCTCGTCGAAGGAGTTGGTGTGCAGGGACTGGGTGCCGCCGAGGACGGCGGCGAGGCCCTGGACGGCGACGCGCACCAGGTTCACCTCCGGCTGCTGCGCCGTGAGCTGGACGCCCGCCGTCTGGGTGTGGAAGCGCAGCATCTGCGACTTGGGGTCGCGGGCGCCGAACGTCTCCTTCATCACGCGCGCCCAGATCCGCCTGGCCGCCCGGAACTTGGCGACCTCCTCCAGCAGCGTCGTGCGCGAGACGAAGAAGAAGCTCAGCCGCGGCGCGAAGCGGTCGACGTCCATCCCCGCGGCGACGGCCGTGCGCACGTACTCGATGCCGTTGGCGAGGGTGAAGGCGATCTCCTGCGCGGGCGAGGCGCCGGCCTCGGCCATGTGGTAGCCGGAGATCGAGATCATGTTCCACTTGGGGAGCTCGGCGCCGCAGTACGCGAAGGTGTCGGCGACCAGCCGCAGCGACGGCTTCGGCGGGAAGATGTACGTGCCGCGCGCGATGTACTCCTTGAGGACGTCGTTCTGGACGGTCCCCGTGAGCCGGTCCGCCGGGACGCCCTGTTCCTCGCCGACGAGCTGGTACATCAGCAGCAGCAGCGCGGCGGGGGCGTTGATGGTCATCGAGGTGGAGACCTCGCCGAGCGGGATGCCGCCGAAGAGCACCCGCATGTCCTCGACGGAGTCCACGGCGACGCCCACCTTGCCGACCTCGCCGCCGGCCAGCTCCGCGTCGGAGTCGTGGCCCATCTGCGTGGGCAGGTCGAAGGCGACGGACAGGCCCGTGGTGCCGTGGGCGATGAGCTGCCGGTAGCGGGCGTTGGACTCGGCGGCGGTGCCGAAGCCCGCGTACTGGCGCATCGTCCAGGGCCGGCCGGTGTACATCGTGGGGTACACGCCCCGCGTGAAGGGGTACGCGCCGGGCGCGCCGAGCCGCTCCGCGGGATCCCAGCCGTCGAGGGCCTCGGGGCCGTAGACGGGCTCGAAGGCCTGCCCGGACTCGCTGAGCCGGGGCGGACGCGCCGCGCCTTGCCGCCCCGCTCCCCCGCCGCCGGGCCTGCCGGGCTCGGGCCTGCCGGCGCCGGACCCGTCGCTGTGGGGCCTGTCGCCGTGGGGCCTGTCGCTGTGGGGCCTATCGCCGTGAGGGCTGCCGCTGTCCGGTTCGCGCGCCATGGGCGTCCCGCCTCCCGCTGCTGCTCGGCACATCCTGCAGACAGGATGCGCCGACCGGGGCGCACGGGGCAGCCCCGACACGGGTGAGAAAGAGGGGGGCGCGGGCAGAGCCGGGGGAAGAGCCCCGCCCGCGCCGATGCGCATGAGCCGACGGTATGGGGGGAACTCCGGCTCGTGCGCAGCCGATGACCAGTCGGCTCACTACCTACAGCGCCGTGGGGTCGGAAAACGTCACACCGGGGGCCGGAACGGTGAAACGGGGATCGCTGTGGACGGGCGGCACAAGGCGGGAGAGACGCCCCGGACTGTCCCAGCCGCCGCCGTCGTCACCCGTGCCGCCGGTCCTGCCCGAGTCCCGCCCGCCGCCGGAGCCGGAGATCGTGCCGGAGCGGGCGGGGTCGCCGCCGTCGGCCGCCTTGACCACGTTCTCGCAGAACTTGCGCAGGTCGGCGTTGTCGCCGAGGCCGGCGGCGCGCTCCAGCGTCCGGACGGAGTCCTCGTCGACGCTGTCGCGGCGCTGCTGGGCCGCGAGGTAATCGCGGCACAGGCGGGTGGCCAGGGGGCCGGCCTTCGTGCCGTCGCCGCGGGCGTCGTCGCCCTTGTCCTTGTCGTCGCCCCGGTCGGGGCGCTGCGACGGGGACGCGGAGTCGCCGGGTCTGTCCCGGTCGGCGGGTGCGCTGCTCCGGCCGGAGCCGGGGGTGGGCGAACCGGAGCCGTCCGGGCTGCCGCCGGCGCTCGGGCTGCCGTCCGGACCACGGGACGGCTTGCCGCCGGGCGACCTGCTGCCGTCGGGGGACGCGCTCCCGGCGTGCTCGTCGCCGAAGGCGGACACACTCGGCGCGGCCGCGGGATGCCCGCCCGAGCCTCCGAAGGGCCCGGGCAGCACGCCCGCGCCGGCCGCCACCGCGACGCCGCCGATCGCACAGCCGGCCAGGGCCATGGCCAGCGCGGCCTTGACGGGCCGCCAGCGGGCGAGCAGAGCACGCCCCGCCGCGGGACGGCTCGCGGGCACACCGAGCCGCACGGCGGGCTCTGGCACGGCAGCGAAGGCGGGCGCAGCCGCCGCGGCCCTCGCCTCACGGAACGCCGCCAGCGCCGCCTCCTCCCCCGGCAGCGGCTGCCCGGCGGGAGCGGGCGCCGGCACGAGCGACCGCAACACGGCAACGAGCCGCTCGGCCTCGGGCGGCACGGGGTGGCCGTCCGGCCGGGTCCCGGATACGGGGTGGCCGTCCGACCGGGGGCTCGCTACGGAGTCGGCCGGGCCGCCGGGTACGGGACGGCCGTCCGGCCGGGTCCCCGATGCGGAGTCGGCCGAGCCACCGGATGCGGCGCCGCAGTCCGGCTGAGTTCCCGTTACGGAGTCGCCCTGGCCACCGCGTACGGGACGGCCGTCCGGCCGGGCGCCGGGTCCGGAGTCGGCCGGACCGCCGGGCGCGGTGTCGCCGTCCGGCCGCGTTCCGGATACGGAGTCGGTCGAGCCCCCGGGTACGGCTGCGCCTGCAGGAACGGCGGAGGCGCCGGGAGCGCTGGGAGCGCCGTCGGCGGCGGCAGACGCCGGTACGCCCGAAGCGCCAGGCGTGCCGGAGGCGTCGGAGGTACCGGAGGCGCCGGAGCCTCCCGACGCGGAAGCGGGAGTGTCGGCGTTCGGGTCGTCGGTGGTCGTTCGGCCGGCCGGCGTGGGCTCGGCGGTCGCGGTTGCCCCGGCCCGTACGGCGTCGTTCCCGGGAGTCGGCGAAGCGGACCCGTTCGCGGGGTCGGCGGAGGCGCCGGCCGGGGCGACGGGCGCCGTCCCGCTCAGCAAGCGCTCCACGGCGTCCTCGTCCAGCCAGTCTTCCAGCCAGTCGTACCGGTGGTCGTCCGCCATCACATGTCCTTCTGCGTCCGCGCACGCATTTGCGTCACACCGGCAGAAGCATTCGCTCCGGGGTGTGACCCGGGCTGTGCCCGCCGCTGCTGGGGGACGGTGTCGGTGACCGGCCGCCCCGCCGGCGCCGTTCCGCTGTCCCCCACGGTCCCGGTCATCCCGGTCATTCCGGCCGTCCCGTCGATCGCGTCGACCCCGTCGGCTCCCGGCGTCACCATTTCGGCCAGCCGGCGCAGCCCGCGGTGCGCGGCGGTGCGCACCGCTCCCGGGCGCTTGCCGAGCACCCCGGCGGCGCTCTTCGCGTCGAGGCCGACGACCACGCGCAGCACGACGGCCTCCGCCTGGTCCTGCGGGAGCCGGGCTATGAGGGCGAGGGTGTTGCCGGTGCCGACGGCCTCCAGGGCCTCGACGGCGGTGTCGGCGTCGGCGGCGCGGCCCGCGAGCTCGCTCTCGTCGCCGCCGATGGCCGGGCGCCGGCCGCGCATCCGTATGTGGTCGAGGGCGCGGTTGCGGGCGATCCGGGCGGCCCAGCCGCGGAAGCGGTCCGCGTCGCCGGCGAACCGTTCGAGGTCGCGGGCGATCTGCAGCCACGCCTCGGAGGCCACGTCCTCGGCGTCTGCCTCGCCGACGAGCGTTCGCACGTACCCGAGCAGGCGGGGGTGGACGGAGCGGTAGACCGTACGGAATGCCGTCTCGTCCCCACCCTGGGCCGCGTTCACCGCGGCCGTCAGCTCGGCGTCGTCCCCCTGCACGCCCTCATCCTGCACCACTCGGAGATTCCGTGGCTCAGTAGCCCGCCGGCCCGCTGCCGTAAGGATTCTGCGGCGGGTTGGACCAGCCGGCCGCGGGGCCGCCGGGCTGCTGCCCGGGGACATACCCGGGCGCGCCGTACGGCACACCGGCGGGGACGCCCCCGCCGGCGCCCGGCATGGCGCGCTGCTCCTGCAGGCGGGCGAGCTGGCGGACGACGAGGATGGCGAGGACACCGGCGGCGATCATCAGCATCGTGGCGAGGCCGGAGACGTTGGCCGAGTTCTTGAGCGCCTCGACGTCCTCCCGCCAGGTGGAGCCGTCGTAGCCCTTGGCGGCGATCCGCGCGGAGGCGCCGAGGCTCAGCATCGTCGAGATGAGGTTGCAGACGCCGGAGGCGATCCAGAGGGTCCACCAGGAGTTCAGCAGGCCCTTGGAGACGCCCTGCGGGGCGCTGGCCTTGTAGATGTCGTTGACGATCTGCTTGGGGAACCAGAGGTTGACCACCGGCGTGAACCACGAGCCCGCGGCCCAGCCGATGCCGAGGCGCTGGCTGCCGGGCGCGAAGTACTCGGCGTTGATGCGGGCCCGCCGGAACCAGATGGCCCAGAACGTGGCGGCCGCGGCCAGAGTCAGGAGGTACAGCAGCGCGGAGACCATGGCCACGGCGTCCGTGTCCTCGAGGTCCTCCTGCGTGGTGGAGCTCACGCCGTTGTCGAGCATGTCCTGCAGCGCCATGCGCGTCTGGGTGTCGGTCCAGAAGACGAACAGCAGCGCCGCCACGCTCGCCCCGAGCGAGGCCATCAGCGCGATCCGCATGCCGCGGCGCAGGTCGACGCCGCCGACGGGCATCGGGGCCTGCGGCATCGCGGGGGCGTACGGGTACCCGGGGCCGGGCGCGGGCGCCATGGCGGCCTGCTGCTGGTAGGCACCGCAGGCGGCGCAGCGGCCGTCCGGGCCGACGGCGGCGGCGCGGCAGTGACCGCACGGATACATAGGTGAGAACCCCCTGGAACGTGACCGATTTTCCCGTTCATCCGGTTTTGCCCGGACCGGCCACTGGGACGACAAGCGAGAGGCGCGCGCTGAGCGGCGCGGACCCGCACGTTACGGGCAGCAACCCGGCTTCGTCCAGAAAGGGTCCCCGGCACTCCGGTATGACAGTGTGACGGATTGACGGCCTGCGGCGCTGTAGGAGGTGTGGGCCCCACCAGGGTCCACGCCGGACGGCGGTCGGGGCCTCTCCTGTGGGGGGTGGCGGCCCCGGCCGTCCTCCGTACCGGGCCCGCCCCGCCGCCCCCGCCTCGGGGAAGGCGCCTACGCCGCGTCCTCCTGCGCCACGTCCTTCACCGTGACCGTCAGGTCGTTGGTCACCGTGAAGTACGGCCGCAGCCGCACCTCGCCGCGCACGGCGCCCGGGAAGGTGTCGATGCCCTTGCGGTCGGCGAAGTCGCCGGCGATCCGGCCGACGCGCACCAGCGCCGCCCCCGCCTGCGGCCGCACCCACAGGTCCCACAGGTCCTGCTCCTCGTCCGGCTTCTGCCGCTGCTGCATCGGCTCGTAGGGCAGGGTCCCCGAGCCGCTCTCCAGCGGCACCCGCACGTCGGCCGCGGAGCCGTCGCCGTGGCGCAGCCGCGCGACGAGCTCGGCGCCCTCCCCGAGGGAGGTGCCGTGGGCGCGGACGGCGACGCGGATGCCGTCCGCGCCGACCTGCACCTCGGTGGCCTCCGCGTGCTGCGGGCGCAGCCAGGTGCGCACCGCGAGGAAGCCGTCGCTCGTCTCGTAGGGCACGGCGGCGGCGACACCGGCGGCGCCCTGCGCGAGCTCCAGCCCGAGCAGGGCCTTCTGCTCGACCAGCGCGGCGGTCAGGCGGCGGCGCGACTTGTCGCCGGAGCGCTCGGTGTAGGTGTCCCAGCGGCCCTCGGGCAGGGTGTGCGCGGTGCGGTCGAGGCGGGCCTCGACCCAGGTGCCGGGCTCGCGGCGGGCGGGGAGCGGCACGCGCACGGACTCCTTGCCCTTGGTGCCGCGGTGGCGCAGCAGCAGGTGCGTGTCCGCGGCGGTGAGCTGGTCGGCGCGCAGGCGGACGACGAGGGAGCCGTCGGCGGCGACGGTGCAGCGGGCCTCGGGGTGGGCGCTCTCGCCGGGGGCGGGGGCGGCCACGGCCGCCTGCTTCTTGCGGCCGCCGCCGAACAGGCCGCCGAACAGGCCCTTCTTCTTCTCGGGGGCCGTGGTGGAACCGGGGCGCAGCTCCTCGAACAGCTCCTCGTAGCGGGCGGCGATGCGCGAGGGCTCGTAGCGGCCGGCGGTCTCGCGGGCGGCCGCGCCGAGGCGGGCGCGCAGCGCGGCGTCCCCGGTGATCTTCAGCAGGGCGTCGGCATAGGCGTCGACGGCGTCAGCGTCGTCGAGCGGGACGAGCATGCCGTCGGTGCCGTCGGTGAGGATCTCGCGCGGGCCGTAGGGGCAGTCGGTGGCGACGACCGGCAGGCCCGCGTGCATGGCCTCGACGATCGTCATGCCGAAGGACTCGGCGTCGGAGGCGACGGCGGCGACGGCACCCTTGGACCACTCGGTCTCGATGGGCGAGCGGGCGCCCATGAGGGTGACGCGCTCGTAGAGGCCGAGCTCCTCGACCTGCTTGCGCAGCTTGGCCTTGGCGGGGCCGCGGCCGTAGATGCGCAGGTGCCACTCGGGGCGCTGGGCGGCGACCTTGGCGAAGGCGGCGACGAGCCGGTCGTAGCGCTTGACGGCGACGAGGCGGCCGGCGGAGACGATCAGCCGGGAGGTGCCGTCGGAGGGCTCCGCGACGGGGGCGGGGACGGCGTTGGGGATGGAGAGGATGCGCGCATGGGCGCCGGGGAGGGCCTCGCGGTAGTGCCCGGCGTCGGCCTCGGAGACGGTGGCGAAGGCGTCCAGGGCGGCGATCGCCGGGTCCATCACGGCGTGCAGCTCGGGGACGTGGGCCTCGTGCGTGAGGTGCTCCTGGCCCAGGCGCAGGTAGCGGTCGGAGCCGTACTTCGCGAGGTAGCCGATGAGCTTGGGGCGGGTGGCGATGACGACGTCGGCGTCGGTGCCGGCGAGGTGCTCACGCAGGCGCTCGTCGGTGAGGGCCGTCGCGGCCATCCGGCCGTTGTCGATGCGCTCGTCCCGGAAGATCTCGCTGGCCTGCTGGTTGAGCGGGGCCTCGTACTCGTCGCCGTCGGTGCCCTCGCGCAGGTCGACCAGGGGCGTGAGGCGTACGCGCGGGTCGATGTCCAGCTCGGGGACGTCCACGGGCCGGTTGACGCTGATGATCCGGACCTCGTGCCGGTCCGCGAGGGCGGCGGCGAGGTTGACGGTCGAGCGGATGGTGCCGCCGATGCCGTACGCGTTGTGCAGCAGGAATTCGATCTTCATCGGGCCCTCGTTCAGATGCGCGTGCTTCCTCCCGGAGGTTAGGCCCTCGGACGGCCGGGCCGCACGTACCGGGCTGCGCCCCGCCCACCGCCCGGCCCGCGCTGCGCCGGTGACCTCGTATTCCGCCGGGCCCTCGGCGTCGCGGTTTCCCTCCGTCACGGCGGGCGTTTCCCGAGGCGGCCCCATGACGAACCCGCTGACCAACCCCGCTGACGAACCCGTTCAGCGAATCCGCTCAGCCAATCCGCTCAGCGAACCCGCTCAGCGGACCCGCGCGTCCAGCGCCGTGAAGTCCTGCCACGGCATCGTCGGCCGGCGGGCGTCCCACAGCCGCTGGGCGACCGCGGCCAGCGGCAGCCGGATGCCGTCGGCGACCTGCTGGGCGTTCTGCGCCTCGGGCCGGTCGCACCAGACGGCGAGCCGCCCGCCCAGCACCCGGTCGGGGCCGGCCTGTCCCGGTACGGGCGCCGTGCCGCGCAGCACGGGCGGCGACCACTGCTCGTAGATCCGCTGCCCCGTGGGGTAGACGAACTGGTTGGGCTGGCCGAGGACGTAGTAGAGGTACTCGTCGTTGAGGTTGACGAGCCTGCGCCCCTCGTTCAGGTACTCCTGCGGCGGCCGGGCGCCGATCTCCTTGCCGGTCCAGTACTCGACCTCGATGTCCTTGTTCGCGGTCACGACGCCGCCGCGGAAGAAGCCGTCGTTCCACGCCTTGGCCTTCTTGCCGAGGGTGCGCACGAGGGCGGCCCGGTCGTTGAGCCAGCCGGTGGCCAGGTCCTGGACGCGGGCGCGCGGCCCGTACTTCTCGCGGGCGCGGGCGGCCAGGCGCGGGTAGGAGGCCTCGGGGTTCTTCGCCATCAGCGCGCGGTACTCGTCGGCGCCGAGGTGGAAGTACGGGCCGGGGAAGAGCGGGGCGTACTCGCGCAGCAGGTCGTCGACGATGCGGGCCGCGTCGGGGTTGGCGATGTCGACCGCGCCGCGGGCGGTCCTGCCGGCGGCGTCGCGCAGCTGCAGCGTGGGGTGGGCGGCGATGACGGCGCCGAGGTGGCCGGGCGAGTCGATCTCGGGGATGACGGTGATGTGCAGGGACTCGGCGAGGGCCACGATCCGGCGGACCTCGGCCTTGGTCAGCCGCTGCGGGGAGACGATCTCGGGGTGGGAGTCGCTCTCGATGCGGAAGCCCTGGTCGTCGGAGAAGTGCAGGGCGAGCTGGTTGAGCTTGAGGGCGGACAGCTCGCGCAGCCGGGCCTCGATCCACTCGGCGGTGAAGTGCTTGCGGGCGATGTCGAGGTGGAGGCCGCGCTGGGCGCGGTCGGGGGCGTCGCGCACGACGCCTTCGGGGAGCCCGCCGCCGGAGCGCACGGCCTGCAGGAGGGTGCGCGTGCCGTAGAACACCCCGGCTTCGCCCGCCGAGGCGACGAGCACCTTGCCGTCGCGGGCGGTCAGCTCGTAGGCCTCGGCCGCGAGCGGCCCCTGTCCCGTGCCGGGACGCAGGACGAGTTCGGCGTCGCCGGGGCGGGCGGGGCCGGCCGCGTAGCCGAGCCTGAGCTCGCCGGCCAGGCGGCGGCCCTCGTCGGCGAGCGGGCCGGAGGCGATCACGCGGGCGCCTTCGGTGGGCCGCCAGCCGGGGCCGGCGGCGCCCTCGGCCGAGCGGACGGCGGGGATGGCCCGGGGGATGCCGGCGGGGACGGGGGCCTGCGCGGGGGACCGGCGGGCGGGTGAGCTGGTCAGGGCGGCGGAGGTCGTGGCGGAGGCCCCGGGGGAGCGCGAGTCGTCCCCGCCCGGCCGGGTGCCGGTTTCGCGGGGGCAGCCCATCAGGGTCATGGTGGCGAGGAGGACGCCGGCGCAGACGGTCCCCCGGACGGCCGACGCTCTGGTCATCCTGAGGCGCAGTCCCATGGAGCAAGCCTCCTCTTCCGGAGTCTTCACGGCTCTTTCGGCCTGAATGGGGCGAAGGTAGTCCTCCTTCCCCACGAGGCGTTGCGCCCATGTCCACCGCGCACCGGAATCCGCCCCCGTCCGAATGAAATTCATCCATACGCCGGACGGTGGCCGAGAAGCATCGTTACGGTGGCGGCCCGGTTTGACTCCTCACCCGCTCACCCGCTCACCCGCCCGGTGCCGCCGGGTCCAGCTGCCGGAGGTTCGGAGATCACGCTGTACGACCTCGACCGCCACGGCCTCGACCGGCTCAACTCCGCCACGCCCGGCGCGGCCGAGGCCGCCCTCCTCGCCTGCTGCGGCAGCCGCCGCTGGGCCCGCCACCTCGCCGACCTGCGCCCCTACCCCGACCTGCGCACCCTGCTGAACACCGCGGAGCACGCCGCCCGCGGCCTGGCCCCCGCCGATCTGGCCGAGGCGCTCGCCGACGAGACCGTCCCCCAGCACCTCCTCACGGGCCCCGGCGCCACCGAGGCGATCCGCGGCGCGCTGCGCCAGGCCCAGGCCGCCTACGAGGCCAGATTCGGCCATGTCTTCGTGCTCTGCCTGGACGGCAGCCGTCCGGACGACGCCCTGGACCGCGCCCTGGCCGCCCTGCGCGCCCGGCTCGCCTCCACCCCTGCCCAGGAGGCCGCCGTCACCGCCGCGGAGCTCGCCCGCCTCGCCCGCGGCCGGCTCACCCGGCTGGCGCCGGACACCCCGCCCATGCGGCCGCGTACCGCCCGGCCGTGCGGGACATAACACCCATTCGGCCGGACATCCCAGGCCAGACCGGGTGCGGAATTCCCCCAGGAGTCACCCCGTCCGGCCCTTGACGGGCGCGCACATGCCTGTTTGATCACACCTGCGGACCCCGGGACGCCGAACCGACAAGGCGTCGCTACGATGGCCAGGGCCGGTGGACCGTACCCGGCCGGGCCCGACCGACAGAGAAGCCGGCAGGCCCTGATCCCCGCTCCCGGAGGGTTTTCCGTGCCGGCTGGAACGCTGTACCGCGGCCGGGAAGGCATGTGGTCCTGGGTGGCTCATCGAGTCACCGGCGTCCTCATTTTCTTCTTCCTGTTCGTGCACGTCCTGGACACCGCTCTCGTCCGCGTCTCCCCCGAGGCGTACGACGAGGTCGTCGCGACGTACAAGACGCCCCTCGTGAATGTGATGGAGTACGGCCTCGTCGCCGCCATCCTCTTCCACGCGCTCAACGGCCTCCGCATCATCGCCGTGGACTTCTGGTCCAAGGGACCGCGGAAGCAGAAGCAGATGCTGTGGTGGGTCGTCATCATCTGGGCTGTGCTCATGGCAGGCGCCTTCTACCCCGTGCTCCAGCACACGCTGCGCACGCTGTTCGGGAGCTGAGTCGCGAAATGTCTGCTGAAACCACCCCCGCCACCGCCGCCGCGGCCGACGTCTCCCTCTACGACGTCGACAACCCGGCCCCGGTCATCGAAGCGCCCCGCAAGCGCACCAAGAAGACCCCGAAGACGACCCGCACCAACTTCGAGCTGTACGGCTGGCTGTTCATGCGGCTGTCCGGCATCGTCCTGGTCGTCCTGGTCCTCGGCCACCTGCTGATCCAGCTCGTCCTCGACGGCGGCGTCAGCAAGATCGGCTTCGCCTTCGTGGCCGGCCGCTGGGCCTCGCCGTTCTGGCAGGCCTGGGACCTGGTCATGCTCTGGCTCGCGATGCTCCACGGCGCCAACGGCCTCCGCACGGTCATCAACGACTACGCGGAGCGCGCGACGACCCGTTTCTGGCTGAAGAACCTGCTGTACGCGGCCACGGTGTTCACCGTCCTGCTGGGCACGCTGGTGATCTTCACCTTCGACCCGAACATCCGCTAGAGCCCGGGGCTGACGACACCATGAAGATCCACAAGTACGACACCGTCATCGTCGGCGCCGGTGGCGCCGGCATGCGCGCGGCCATCGAGTCGACGAAGCGCAGCCGCACCGCGGTGCTCACCAAGCTCTACCCCACCCGCTCCCACACCGGCGCCGCCCAGGGCGGCATGGCCGCCGCCCTCGCGAACGTCGAGGAGGACAACTGGGAGTGGCACACCTTCGACACGATCAAGGGCGGTGACTACCTGGTCGACCAGGACGCCGCCGAGATCCTGGCGAAGGAGGCCATCGACGCGGTCCTCGACCTCGAGAAGATGGGCCTGCCGTTCAACCGCACCCCGGACGGCACCATCGACCAGCGCCGCTTCGGCGGTCACAGCCGCAACCACGGCGAGGCCCCGGTCCGCCGGTCCTGCTACGCCGCGGACCGCACCGGCCACATGATCCTCCAGACGCTGTACCAGAACTGCGTCAAGGAGGGCGTGGAGTTCTTCAACGAGTTCTACGTCCTGGACCAGCTGATCACCGAGGTCGACGGCGTCAAGAAGTCGGCCGGCGTGGTCGCCTACGAGCTGGCCACCGGCGAGATCCACATCTTCCAGGCGAAGGCGGTCATCTACGCCTCCGGCGGCACCGGCAAGTTCTTCAAGGTGACGTCGAACGCCCACACGCTCACGGGCGACGGCCAGGCGGCCTGCTACCGCCGCGGCCTGCCGCTGGAGGACATGGAGTTCTTCCAGTTCCACCCGACGGGCATCTGGCGCATGGGCATCCTGCTGACGGAGGGCGCCCGCGGTGAAGGCGGCATCCTCCGCAACAAGGACGGCGAGCGCTTCATGGAGAAGTACGCGCCGGTCATGAAGGACCTCGCGTCCCGTGACGTCGTCTCGCGCTCCATCTACACGGAGATCCGCGAGGGCCGCGGCTGCGGTCCCGAGGGCGACCACGTCTACCTCGACCTCACCCACCTGCCGCCGGAGCAGCTGGACGCCAAGCTCCCGGACATCACCGAGTTCGCGCGCACCTACCTCGGCATCGAGCCCTACACGGACCCGATCCCGATCCAGCCCACCGCGCACTACGCCATGGGCGGCATCCCGACCAACGTCGAGGGCGAGGTGCTGGCCGACAACGACACCGTCGTCCCCGGCCTCTACGCCGCCGGCGAGGTCGCCTGCGTGTCCGTGCACGGCGCCAACCGCCTGGGCACCAACTCGCTGCTCGACATCAACGTCTTCGGCAAGCGCGCCGGCATCGCCGCCGCCGAGTACTCCGCCAAGGCCGACTACGTCGAGCTGCCGGAGAACCCGGCGCAGCTCGTCGCCGAGCAGGTCGAGCGGCTGCGCAACTCCACGGGCAAGGAGCGGGTCGCCGAGCTCCGCAAGGAGCTGCAGGAGACCATGGACGCCAACGTCATGGTCTTCCGCACCGAGCAGACCATCAAGACGGCCGTCGAGAAGATCGCCGAGCTGCGCGAGCGCTACAGGAACGTGTCCGTCCAGGACAAGGGCAAGCGCTTCAACACCGACCTGCTGGAGGCCATCGAGCTGGGCAACCTGCTCGACCTGGCCGAGGTGATGGCCGTGTCCGCGCTCGCGCGCAAGGAGTCCCGCGGTGGTCACTACCGCGAGGACTACCCCAACCGCGACGACGTCAACTTCATGCGCCACACCATGGCGTACCGCGAGGTCGACGCGGAGGGCAAGGACTCGATCCGCCTCGACTACAAGCCGGTCGTCCAGACCCGCTACCAGCCGATGGAGCGTAAGTACTGATGAGCACCGCGACTCTCGACAAGGTCGAGGCCGACTCCGCGGCCTCTCCCTACATCAAGGTCACCTTCCGCATCCGCCGGTTCAACCCGGAGGTCTCGGACGAGGTCACCTGGCAGGACTTCGAGGTCGACATCGACCCCAAGGAGCGGGTCCTCGACGGTCTCCACAAGATCAAGTGGGACGTCGACGGTACGCTGACGTTCCGTCGCTCCTGCGCGCACGGCATCTGCGGCTCCGACGCGATGCGCATCAACGGCAAGAACCGCCTCGCGTGCAAGACGCTGATCAAGGACATCAACCCGTCGAAGCCGATCACGGTCGAGCCCATCAAGGGCCTCACGGTCCTGAAGGACCTCGTGGTCGACATGGAGCCGTTCTTCCAGGCCTACCGCGACGTGATGCCCTTCCTGATCACCAAGGGCAACGAGCCGACGCGCGAGCGCCTGCAGTCCGCCGAGGACCGCGAGCGCTTCGACGACACCACCAAGTGCATCCTGTGCGCCGCGTGCACGTCCTCGTGCCCGGTGTTCTGGAACGACGGCCAGTACTTCGGCCCGGCGGCGATCGTCAACGCGCACCGCTTCATCTTCGACTCGCGCGACGAGGCCGGTGAGCAGCGCCTGGAGATCCTGAACGACAAGGACGGCGTGTGGCGTTGCCGCACCACGTTCAACTGCACGGACGCCTGCCCGCGTGGCATCGAGGTCACCAAGGCGATCCAGGAGGTGAAGCGGGCGCTCATCACGCGCCGCTTCTGACCTGCGGTCCGCTTCCGCGCAAAGGCCGGGGCCCCGCTTCCCCCTTCGGGGAGGAGCGGGGCCCCGGCCTTTGCCGTGCCGCCGGCCGCGCGGAACGTGCCCGGGCTCAGGCCGAGCGCAGGGCCTGCAGGGCGAGCGCCTCGTCCTCGCGCCGCCGGGTGTCCATCGCCTCGGCCACGCCGAGCAGCGCCTCCTTGCGGCGCCGGAGCCCGGCCATCTGCTCCTCCACCCGGGCGAGCTGGTCGTCGACGGCCCGGACGGAGTGCGTGCAGGCGAGCAGGCCGGGGCCGCCCTGGGCGCAGGGCAGGAGCGTGCGGATGGTCTCCGTCGTCATGCCGGCGTCGAGGAGCTCGCGGATGCGGCCGACGCGCTCGGCGGCGTCCTGCCGGTATCTGCGGTAGCCGTTGGCGTCCCGCTCGGAGCCGAGCAGGCCCTGCTCCTCGTAGTAGCGCAGGAGCCGGGGGCTCACTCCGGTACGGCGTGACAGCTCTCCGATGCGCATGTGCAGTTCTCCCCCATCAGGACTTGACCTTGACACTGATGTCATACGGCAACCTCTTGCCCATGACACAGATTCCCGCATTCGCCACCACCGTCACCGGCTCCGGCCCCGGCCTCCTCCTCGCGCACGGCGCGGGCGGCAGCATCGAGGGGAACTACGCACCGATCATTCCGGCCCTCGCCGAGCACCACACCGTGGTGGCCCCCGACTACCCCGGCTCCGGTGCGACGCCCCGCGCGGAGCGACTGACCCTGGACGGCCTCGTGGACGGGATCGTGGCCGCCGCCGACGCGGCGGGCCTCGACACGTTCACCCTCCTCGGCTACTCGCTGGGCACCCTGGTGTCCGTCCGGACGGCGGCCCGGTACCCGGACCGGGTGCGCGGGCTGGTCCTGACGGCCGGTCTGGCCCGGCCGGACAACCGCACGCTGGCCTCGCTGGACCTCTGGCAGCACTTCCTCGCGAACGGCGACGTCGAGGCCTTCGCCCGGTTCATCGTCCTGTCCGGCTTCGGCGAGGACTTCTACAACGCCGTGCCCGCCGAGCACGTGCCGGCCTTCCTGGACCTGATCGCCGCGGGCGTCCCGGCCGGGGCCGCCGAGCAGGCCGCCGTGGTGGCGACCGCCGACACCCGGCCCCACCTGGCCGGAATCTCCGTCCCGACCCTGGTGATAGCCACCCTGCAGGACACCCTCGTCTCCCCCGCCAACTCCCGTCTCCTGGCGGACGGGATCCCCGGTGCGGAGTACGCGGAGATCGAAACGGGCCACATCCCGATGGCCGAGAAGCCGCGCGAGTGGGAGAAGCTGATCGTCGACTTCCTGGCCCGGAAGGAACTCTGACGATCACTTGGCCGATTTTCCGGACGCACGGCCGTTCCTGTGTTTGAGTGAGGCGCATCACTGGGCGGAGGGGGCGCGGGGATGCGTGGGCTTCGGGCGGGGGCGGCCGTGGTGGCTGCGGTGCTGTTGGCGGGCGGGGCGGGAGGGTGCACGCTGGTCTCGCCGGGGGACGAGGACCAGGGGCCGATCACCGTCGGCACCACGGACACCGTCACCTCCCTCGACCCCGCCGGCGCCTACGACGCGGGCTCCTGGGCGCTGTTCAGCAACGTCTATCAGTCATTGCTGACCTACGCCCCCGGCACGGGCTCCCCCGTGCCGGACGCGGCCGACCGGTGCGGCTTCCAGGGGAAGGACTTACGCACGTACCGGTGCGAGCTCCGCGAGGGCCTGAAGTTCGGCAACGGGCGCGAACTGACCGCCGAGGACGTGAAGTTCTCCTTCGACCGGATCCTGCGGATCAAGTCGCCCCAGGGCCCGCAGTCGCTGCTGGACACCCTGGAGTCCGTCGGCACCACCGGACGGACCGTCACCTTCCGGCTGCGGGTCCCGGACGCCACGTTCCCGTTCAAGATAGCCACCGGCGCCGGCGCCATAGTCGACAGCTCGCGCTACCCGGCCGACAGGCTGCGCACCGGCACCGAGGCCGACGGCTCCGGCCCGTACGCCCTCAAGGGCTACCGCCCGCGCTCCGTGGCCGAGCTGCGGCCCAACAAGAACTACCAGGGCGCCGTGAAGCACCGGGGCGGCGACGTGACGGTGCACTACTTCCGGGACGCGGCCACGATGAGCAAGGCGTGGAAGCAGCGCTCCCTCGACGTCGCCGGGCGGCTGATGCCGCCATCCGACATCGCCGCGCACTCCCTGTCCGACACCGGGGTGAAGCTGATGGAGAGCGCCGGCTCCGAGACCCGCTCCATGTTCTTCAACCTGCGCGAGGGCTCGCCGCTGAAGGCGCTGCCGGTCCGCCGGGCCATCGCCGCCGTCGTCGACCGCGAGGCCCTCGCGCGCGACGTGCACCGCCGCACCGTCGAACCGCTGTACTCCCTCATCCCCCAGGGCCTCGGCGGCCACACCACGTCGTTCTTCGACCTCAACCCCCGGCCGGACCCCGAGTCCGCACGCTCCGCCCTGAGCCGCGCCGGCATCACCACCCCCGTCCGCTTCACGCTCGCGTACTCGCAGGGCGCCGCCACGGACGAGGAGGCGGCGCTGCTCGAGCGGCAGCTGGAGAGCACCGGGCTGTTCGAGGTGACCACGCGGCACGTGGAGTGGACGGAGTTCCGGCAGGGCTACGCGCGGGGCGACTACGACGCGTACTGCGTCGGCTGGCTGGCCGACTTCCCCGACCCGGACAACTTCACCACCCCCCTCGTGGGCCGGTCCTCCTCCTTCCGCACGGGCTACGCCAATCCGAAGGTGGAGCAGCTCATCGGCGCCACGCAGGACAGCTCCCGGCGCAGCGGCGTCTCGAAGGACTTCCGGGCCATCCAGGAGATCATCGCCCAGGACGTCCCCGTGCTGCCCCTGTGGCAGAAGAAGGACTACGTGCTGAGCAGCGCGTCCGTCTCGGGGACGCAGTACCTCTCCGACGGGACCGGGCAGTGGCGCCTGTGGGAGCTGGGGCGGCTCTGATCGCCCCGGTGCCCGGCGGGCTCCTATGACCTGCGCCGCAGCGCCCTGACGCCGCGCAACCCGATCAGCCCCACGGCCGTCCCCAGAAGAAACGAGGTGACCGCGAGCGCGAGATGCACCCAGAAGTACGCGGTCGGGTCACCCGCGTCGTCAAAGGCGAGACCGCTGCCGTCCTTCCACAGATTCTTCGCGAAGGTGATCCAGATGACCCAGCTCCACGCGCCGAAGGCGAGCAGGAACCAGGAGACGGGACGGGTGAGGACGGCGGGGGCGGCAGGGGCGGCGGAGGCCCCGGACGCGGCGGGGGCGGCGTCGGACGAAGTGCTCGGCATGGGTTTCAGTATGCGTTCGGGTCAGCGCACTAGTCCTATCGGGTCCCCGGGCGTCATCCGAGCCAGTGAGGCGGCGACTGGAACCCCCAGGTGGCGGGGTAGTTTCACGAACGTGCCGACGACGACATCACGCCCCAAGCGGGCCGCCGCGACGCGACGACGTCACGGGGCCGCGCTCGCGGCCGCCGCCTCTCTGATCGTCCCGTTGACGACCGCCGCCCCCGCCCTTGCCGATCCCACGCCCTCCCCGACCCCGAGCCGCCCGAGCGTGAGCCCCAGCCCCTCGGGCGTCCGGGCCACCGGGGGCGCCACGGCAGTGGAGGACGACGGCAAGGGCATCGGCCGGGGCGCGCCCCGGAGGCCGCCCGCCCGGATGTCCACCGTGGGCGGCGAGATGCTGGGCCTGCCGGGCCCGCAGGTGCAGCTCGGCCCGGGCGCGCCGCAGCTGCCCAAGGACCTCAGCGGGCGCTCCTGGCTCGTGGCGGACGCGGAGTCGGGCGAGATCCTCGCCGCGAACAACGCGCACTGGCAGCTGCCGCCCGCCTCGACGCTGAAGATGCTCTTCGCCGACACGGTGCTGCCGAAGCTCCCCCGGACGAAGACGCACCGGGTCATGCCCTCCGACCTGGAGGGCATGGGCGCCGGCAGCAGCGCCGTGGGGGTGAAGGAGGGGTCCTCGTACAGCGTCCACGACCTGTGGCTGGGCGTGTTCCTGCGCTCGGGCAACGATGCGGTGCGCGTCCTCGCGTCCATGAACGGAGGGATCCCGAAGACCGTGAAGGACATGCAGGCGCACGCCGAGGATCTGCAGGCGCTGGACACCCACGTCGTCACCCCCGACGGCTACGACGCGGACGAGCAGGTCTCCAGCGCGTACGACCTGACGCTGTTCGCCCGTTCGGGGCTGCAGAAGGCGGACTTCCGGGAGTACTGCTCGACGGTGTCGGCGCAGTTCCCCGGCGAGGAGAAGCCGGGCAAGCCGCGCGAGAGCTTCGGCATCGTCAACACGAACCGGCTGCTGACGGGCGAGGGCATGCCGAACGGCATGCCGTACAAGGGCATGGCCGGGGTGAAGAACGGCTCGACCACCAACGCGGGCAACACCTTCACGGGCGTCGCCCAGCACGACGGGCGCAAGCTGCTGGTGACGGTGATGAACCCGGAGATCCAGGAGCAGTACGAGGTCTACAAGGAGACCGCGCGGCTCCTGGACTGGGGCTTCGAGGCCGCCGGGCACGTCAAGCCGGTCGGCATGCTGGTTCCCCCGAAGGGAGGCGCCGCGGGCGGCAAGGACGGCGCCGGCAAGGCCGGCGGGAGCAGCACGCAGGCGTCGGTGGCGAGCGCGGGTTCCGGCGGGATGTGGACGGCCGTGGGGATCACGGGCGGGGCGCTCGTGGCGCTGGCCGCCGGAGCGTTCGTGGTGCACCGCCGCTGGCCGCGGCCGAAGGGGTAGGCGGTACGTCGCCGGTCCCGGTGGTTCCGTCTTCCGCCGGGCCGGCCTCACTCCATGAGGTCCTTCTCCCGTGACGGCCCGTCCTCCGGCGGCGTGGCCGTCCACGCCGCGCAGAACAGCACCAGCTTCGCCATGAAGTTGATCCACAGCAGCAGGGCGACGGGCGTGCCGAAGGCCCCGTACATGCTCTTCGCCGCCACGCCCCGCAGATAGCCGCCGAGCAGCAGTTTCAGCAGCTCCAGGCCCACGGCCCCGAGGAGCGCGCCGACGACGAGGCGGCGGCGCGGGGGCAGGACGCCGGGCAGCCGGGAGAGCACGTAGAGCATCAGCAGGAAGTCGGCGAGGACGGCGATGCAGAAGCCGGCCGCGGTCAGCAGCCCGCCGACGCCGTCCAGCCCGGTCCTGGCGGCCACCCAGTCCACGGCCGCCTGCGCGAAGACCGAGCAGCCCAGCGAGAGGAGCGCGACGCCGCCGAGGCCCAGGAGCAGCCCCCCGTCCTTGAGCCGGAGCAGGACGGGGTTGCCGGGGCTCTCCTCCTTCTCCCACACAGCGCGCAGGGACTCCCGCAGCGAGCCGATCCAGCCGATGCCGGTGAACAGGAGCAGCGCTCCGGCCACGATCCCGACCGTGCCGGCGTTGTCGACGAGGCTGCTGAGGTCGAGCTGGCCGGAGATGCCGGGCACCTGCTCGGCGAGCCGTCGCTCCAGGTCCCGCATCTGCTCCTCGCTGAGCAGGGCCGCGCCGACGGCGGCCCCCACGGTGAGCAGGGGGAAGAGGGCCACGAAGCTGGTGAAGGTGATCGCGGCGGCGAGCCTGGTCCACTTCACCCGGTCCAGGGTCTCGTACGAGCGCCACGCGTGGGTCCGCATGAGGCGGGTGATCAGGGGCCCGATGCCGGGGAGCCGCGTCAGCCATTCCATGGCGTACGTCTACCACCCGGGAGTGGGGTTACGCCCGGGCCGAGCTGCGCTAACGCGAAGGCGCGGGGGGTCGTGCGCCGGACTGCTGGGGGACGGCCGGCGCCGTCCCCTCCCCCTCCCCGAACGGATACTCGCGCTCCAGGCGCCACACGCCGTCCTCGCCCTGCTCGTAGAGGGCGAAGGCGTCGATCGTCCAGGCGGCCCGGAAGCCGGCGAGCTCCGCGTAGGCCCGGTCCATGGCCTCCTCGGCGATGCCGTGGGCGATGGTGACGTGCGGGTGGTACGGGAACTGCAGCTCGCGGGCGACGGGCCCGGAGGCGTCCCGGATGCGCTTCTGCAGCCAGGCGCAGGAGGAGGAGCCCTCGACCACGTTGACGTAGACGACGGGCGAGAGGGGGCGGAAGGTGCCGGTGCCGGACAGGCGCATGGGGAACGGCCGGCCCTCGGCGGCGACCCGGGCGAGGTGCGCCTCGATCGCGGGCAGGGACGAGGTGTCGACCTCGGTGGGCGGCAGCAGGGTGACGTGGGTGGGGATGCCGTGCGCGTGCGGGTCCCCGAAGCCCTCGCGGCGCTTCTGGAGGAAGCTGCCGTACGGCTCCGGGACCGCGATCGAAACGCCGAGCGTTACGGTCCCCATTGCGTTCTCCCTCCTGTGCGCCTGTATGTCCCCGTGGCCAGTGTGACGGCTGTGCCACACCCCGTGCCAGAGCTCCTGGTCCCGTACGGGCCGGGACCAGGGGCCCGGAGCGCTTCCGGTGGCCCGGCCGCCCTCAGTGCTTGGCGGGCAGGAAGCCCACCTTGTCGTACGCCTGGGCGAGCGTCTCCGCCGCGACCGCGCGGGCCTTCTCGGCGCCCTTCGCCAGGACAGAGTCCAGCGTCTCCGGGTCGTCGAGATATTCCTGCGTGCGGGCGCGGAAGGGCGTCACCCAGTCCACCATGACCTCGGCGAGGTCGGTCTTGAGCGCACCGTAGCCCTTGCCCTCGTACTTCTGCTCCAGATCCGCCATTCCCGTACCGGTGAGCGTGGCGTAGATGGTGAGCAGATTGCTGACGCCGGGCTTGTTCTCCGGGTCGAAGCGGATCACGGTGTCGGTGTCGGTGACCGCGCTCTTGATCTTCTTGGCGGAGACCTTGGGCTCGTCGAGGAGGTTGATCAGGCCCTTGGGGTTCGCCGTCGACTTGCTCATCTTCGCCGACGGGTCCTGCAGGTCGTAGATCTTCGCCGTCTCGCGGACGATGTGCGCGGCCGGGAGGGTGAAGGTGTCGCCGAAGCGGCCGTTGAAGCGCTCGGCCAGGTCGCGCGTGAGCTCGATGTGCTGGCGCTGGTCCTCGCCCACCGGGACGGCGTCCGCCTGGTAGAGGAGGATGTCGGCGACCTGGAGGATCGGGTAGGTGAACAGGCCGACCGTGGTGGCCCCGGCGCCCTGCTTGGCGGACTTGTCCTTGAACTGCGTCATCCGGGAGGCCTCGCCGAAGCCGGTGAGGCAGTTCATCACCCAGCCGAGCTGGGCGTGCTCGGGGACGTGGCTCTGCACGAAGAGAGTGCAGCGCTCCGGGTCGAGGCCGGCGGCGAGCAGCTGGGCCGCGGCGAGGCGGGTGTTGGCCCGCAGCTCCTTCGGGTCCTGCGGCACGGTGATCGCGTGCAGGTCGACCACCATGTAGAAGGCGTCGTGGGTCTCCTGCAGGGCCACGTACTGGCGGACGGCACCGAGGTAGTTCCCCAGGTGGAACGAGCCTGCGGTGGGCTGGATACCGGAGAGAGCGCGCGGTCGATCGAGGGCCATGCGCACATTCTCTCAGGTGCGGTGCCCGACTCCGTCCGACGGTGGGGCCGCGAGTAGTAGAAAGGTGGAACAGGGGGCACAGCAATGCCCGCACACGCATGCCCGTACACGAACGGAGCACACGGTGACTTCCACGGAACGCAGCATCGCCGCCGCCGAGGCCCACAGCGCGCACAACTACCATCCGTTGCCGGTCGTCGTCGCGTACGCGGAGGGCGCCTGGATGACGGACGTCGAGGGACGGCGCTATCTCGACATGCTCGCCGGGTACTCCGCGCTCAACTTCGGCCACGGCAACCGGCGTCTGATCAACGCCGCGAAGGCGCAGCTCGATCGGGTGACGCTGACCTCGCGCGCCTTCCACCACGACCGCTTCGCCGAATTCTGCACCGAGCTCGCCGCGCTGTGCGGCAAGGACATGGTGCTGCCCATGAACACGGGCGCGGAGGCGGTCGAGACGGCCGTGAAGACCGCCCGCAAGTGGGGGTACAAGGTCAAGGGCGTGCCGGACGGCCGGGCGAAGATCGTCGTGGCGGGCGGCAACTTCCACGGCCGCACGACCACGATCATCAGCTTCTCGACGGACGAGGAGGCCCGCGCGGACTACGGCCCGTACACGCCGGGCTTCGAGATCGTCCCCTACGGCGACCTGGCCGCGCTGGAGGAGGCCGTGGACGACAACACGGTCGCCGTGCTGCTGGAGCCGATCCAGGGCGAGGCGGGGGTGCTCGTGCCGCCCGCCGGATACCTGCCGGGCGTGCGGCGGCTGACCGCCGAGCGCGGGGTGCTGTTCATCGCGGACGAGATCCAGTCCGGGCTGGGCCGCACCGGCAGAACGTTCGCGTGCGACCACGAGGACGTCGTCCCCGACATGTACGTACTGGGCAAGGCGCTGGGCGGCGGCGTGGTGCCGGTGTCCGCCGTGGTGGCCTCCCGGGAGGTCCTCGGCGTGTACCGGCCCGGCGAGCACGGCTCGACCTTCGGCGGGAACCCGCTGGCGTGCGCGGTGGCGCTGGAGGTCATCGCGATGCTGAAGTCCGGCGAGTTCCAGCAGCGGGCCACGGAGCTCGGCGAGCACCTCCACCAGGAGCTGGGCCTGCTGGTGGGCGGCGGCGCCGTGGAGGCGGTGCGCGGGCGCGGCCTGTGGGCGGGCATCGACATCGCCCCGTCGCACGGCACGGGCCGGCAGATCTCGGAGCGGCTGATGGAGCGGCGCGTGCTGGTGAAGGACACCCACGGGTCCACGATCCGGATCGCCCCGCCGCTGGTGATCAGCAAGGAGGACCTGGACTGGGGCCTGGACCAGCTGCGGGCGGTGCTGGGCTCCTGACGGAGCGGTCGCGAGGTGGAAGAGGGGCCGGCGTGCGCGCCGGCCCCTCTTTCGCATCCAGGAGTCGATCTTCTGTACCTACTAGTATGTACACTCTTTCCATGAGCACCTCGGACACCTCGGAACGCCTCATCGAGAGCACCCGCGAGCTGCTGTGGGAGCGCGGCTACGTCGGCACCAGCCCCAAGGCCATCCAGCAGCGCGCCGGGGCCGGGCAGGGCAGCATGTACCACCACTTCAGCGGCAAGCCCGACCTCGCACTGGCCGCGATCCGGCGGACGGCGCAGGAGATGCGCGGCAAGGCCGAGCAGCAGCTCGGCGGGCCGGGCACCGCCGTGGAGCGGATCACCGCCTATCTGCGGCGCGAGCGCGACGTGCTCAAGGGGTGCCCGGTCGGGCGGCTGACGCAGGATCCGGACGTGATGGCCGACGCCGCGCTGCGGGCACCGGTGGACGAGACGTTCGTGTGGCTGCGGGGGCGGCTCGCCGAGGTGCTCGCCGAGGGCGTCGCGCGCGGCGAGCTGTCCGCCGGCCTCGACCCGGCGGTCACCGCCGCGACCGTCGTCGCCGTCCTCCAGGGCGGCTACGTCCTGGCCCGCGCCGCCGGTTCGCCGGCGCCGTTCGAGGAGGCCGTCGACGGGGTGCTCGGGCTCCTCGCCGCGCAGTCCGCCTGATCCGCCACTCCCCCGGAGCGCACCCCATGCTGATCCACCGCGCCCCGCCCGCCGCCTGCTACCCGTCCGGACCCGTAGCCTGAGCACGCGAAAGGCACAACGCACCGTGTATGCGAAGCAGTACGAGATCACCCTCCCCGCCGACTACGACATGGGGATCATCCGCGACCGCGTCGCCACGCGCGGCCACGCCCTCGACGACCGCGCCGGCCTGGCCCTGAAGGCCTACGTCATCCGCGAGCGCGGCGTGGACGGGTCGCCCGTCAACCAGTACGCACCGTTCTACCTGTGGAACGACACCGCGGCGATGAGCCACTTCCTCGTCGGCGGGGGCGGGTTCGAGGGCGTCGTCCGGGACTTCGGGCGGCCCGTCGTGCGGCACTGGGCCGGGGTCGTCCGTGAGGCCGGGCCCGCGCGGGGTGCGGTGCCGCGGGCGGCGTCCCGGCGGCTGACGCAGCTGCCCGCCGAGGGGCCGGCCGAAGCGGTGGCGGCGGAGACCGCGGCGCTGCGCGAACTGGCGGCCGGGCACGACGGCGTGCACACGGCCGCACTCGCGGTCGACCCGCACCACTGGCAGCTGCTGCGCTTCGTGCTGTGGCAGGAGGCCGTCCCGGACGACGAGGACGTCACCGAACGGTACGAGGTGCTGCACCTGTCCGCGCCGGAGCTCTGACCGCCCGGGCCGCCGACGCCGCCCGCCGGGCGGTTCAGCCGTCGATCACGTGCGGGAGGAACCGCGCGTACTCGTCGGTGATGAGCCCCGCCGACTCCCTGATGCCCAGCCCGGCCGGCTCGCCGTCGACCACCCACGCGCCGAGGACCGTGCGGTTGCCGTCGAAGTCCGGGAGCGGGCACAACTGCTGGTAGCAGCACGGCTCGTCCCGCAGCACCGGATCCGTGCCCGCCTCGTGGACGGTGATGCCGGCGCCTTCCCGGCCCAGCAGCGGCTTGGCGACCCAGCCGCCGCTGCGGGCGAGCTCGCGCGGGCCGTCGAGGTAGGCGGGGAGCAGGTTGGGGTGGCCCGGGTGGAGCTCCCACAGGATCGCCAGGAGCGCCTTGTTGGACAGCAGCATCTTCCACGCCGGCTCGATCCACAGCGTGGATCCCGTACCGCCGCCGTTGTCGAGGGTGTCCAGGGCGTTGGGGCCGAAGCGGTCGGTCGTCAGCCACTCCCACGGGTAGAGCTTGAAGCAGGCGCGGATGAAGGCGTACCGCTCGTCGACGAAGCGGCCGGAGAGGGGGTCCCAGCCGATGTTCTCCATGGAGATCGCCCGGGTGTCCAGGCCGGCCTGCTCGGCGGTCTCGCGCAGGTAGGCGACCGTCATCAGGTCCTCGCCGAGCTCGTCGCCGGCCGAGTGCGCGAAGTACAGGGGCGTGCCGGGCGGCAGCAGCGGCGCCTGCCGCTTCCAGGCGTCGACGAGGCGCTCGTGCAGGGAGTTCCACTGGTCGAGGCCGGGGAAGCGGTCCTCCATCCAGAACCACTGGGCGCTCGCCGCCTCCACCAGGGAGGTGGGCGTGTCGGCGTTGTACTCCAGCAGCTTGGCCGGGCCGCCGCCGTCGTGGCGCAGGTCGAAGCGGCCGTAGACGGAGGGGAGTTCGTCACGGCGGCGCCAGGACTCGGCGATCAGGGCGGTCAGCGCCGGGTCGGTGAGGCCGAGGTCGGCGAAGCGGTCGTGCTCGACGATGTGCGCGGCCGCGGCCGTGCACATCTCCTGCAGCTCCGCGACCGTCTCCTCCAGCTCCTCGACCTCGGCGAGCGTGAAGGAGTAGTACGCGCTCTCGTCCCAGTACGGGCGCAGGGAGCCGTCGGGGAGGCGGGTCAGGGGGTAGATCACGCCCTGCTCCTCGACGGTGGCCTGCCAGCCGGGGCGGGGCTCGGTGCGGTGGCGGCGCATCGGGTCAGCCGCCGCCGGAGCCGGAGTTCGAGCAGCCGAAGCCGCCCCGGTCGGCGGCCTGGCTCTTGCTGAAGGTGCCGCTCTCGGCGTAACCGCCGGACTTGTCCGAGCCGTAGTACCAGCGGCCCGCCGAACTGCTGCCGCCGCTGCCGCCGCCGTTCCCGCTGCCGCCGCCCTTGCTCTTGCACGCCTTGGAGTCGACGACCCGGTAGCCGCCGCGCCCGACGTCGTAGCTGTTCGGGTCGACGCAGCGCTTGTCCGGCTCGGATCCGCAGGAGGTCAGGGCCGCGGCGAGCGCGCCCATCCCGCCGAGGACGACCGTGGACGAGCGCAGCCTGCGCCGTGTCCTGCCCGTCTTTTCCGTCATGCAGATGACCCCCGTCATGTTCTGCTTCTGGTGTTTCTGGTGGTTCGTCTGCTGTGTCGCCAGCAGTTTTCACTCCCGCACTCACGTGCGATGAGGCCACTCACCCTAAGGGGCGCTTCCGCCCGGCGGACGGTGGGGCGGCCTACAGTCGGACGGTGCTTCTCGGGATGCTCTGCGCGCTGGGTTCGGCGGTGTGTTTCGGCACCGCGTCCGTTCTGCAGGCCGTCGCCGCACGGGCGGCCGCGCCGGGCAGCGGCTCGGGGGTGGACCCCGTCCTGCTGCTGCGGGTGCTGCGGCAGTGGCGCTATCTGGCCGGGCTCGCGCTGGACGCGGCGGGCTTCGCGCTGGAGCTCGTCGCGCTGCGGTCCCTGCCGATCTACGCCGTGGGCGCCGCCCTGGCCGCGAGCCTGGCGGTGACGGCGATCGTGGCGTCGCGCGTGCTGCGGGTGAGGCTCAGCGGGGTCGAGTGGGGCGCGGTGTCCGTGGTCTGCGGGGGTCTCGCGATGCTCGGGCCGGCGTCGGGCGCGGAGGGGGACGGCACGGGCTCCACGGCCCTGCGCGCCGGCTCGCTCGCCGCCGCGGCCGGGGTCCTGGCGCTGGGTGCCGCGGCCGGCCGGCTGCCCGGCCGGGCCCGTGCGGCGGCCCTCGGGCTGGGCGCGGGCCTGGGCTTCGGCGTGGTGGAGGTGGCCGTCCGGCTGATCGACGACCTCTCCCCCGGGGCGCTGCTCCGCAATCCGGCGGCGTACGCGCTGCTGCTCGGCGGGGCCGCCGCGTTCCTGCTGCTGACGTCGGCGCTGCAGCGCGGCTCGGTGACGGTGGCCACGGCCGGCATGGTCATCGGCGAGACCCTGGGCCCGGCGCTGGTCGGCGTCGTCTGGCTCGGCGACCGCACCCGCCCGGGCCTGACGCCGCTCGCCGCCGCGGGCTTCGTCCTGGCGGTCGCGGGCGCCCTGGCCCTGGCCCGCTTCGGCGAGGGCGGCGCCGAGGGGACCGCGGAGGCCGCCTGAAGGCGGCGTCGGCGGGGTGCCCTCAAGCCGGGCCGTGAAGCCGCCGCTGCCGGGGCACGAGCACCCTTCGCGGCGGCACCGGCAGCCCGGCCGACCGCAGCCGGCCCGGTGCGCCGCCCCCGGCCGACAGGGGTCCCGCCACGCCGCCGCCCGACCGCCTCACTCCGCCGGCGGCAGGACCCTCAGCAGCGCTTCCAGCGCGCCCGGGAACGCGTGGTCCGGCGGGGTGCCGTAGCCGACGATGAGGCCGCTGGGGGCGGCGTCCGGGGCCGGGGTGCAGCGCAGGCGGGAGAGGCCCTCCAGGGCCAGGCCCTCCCACGCCGCGGCCTGCAGGGTGGGGTGCTCCGTGCCCGGCGGCAGTTCGAGGACGGCGTGCAGGCCCGCCGCGATGCCGGTGACCTTGATGTGCGGGGCGCGCTCGGCGAGGACCTCCACGAGCCGGTCGCGCCGCCGCCGGTACCGCAGCCGCATCGCGCGGACGTGACGGTCGTACGCCCCGGATGTGATGAACTCCGCGAGCGTCAGCTGCTCCAGGGCGCCCGAGCTCCACTCCCCCGCCCGCTTGTGGGCCAGCACCTCGCCGGCGAGGTGCTCCGGCAGGACCATCCACGCGAGCCGCAGCCCCGGCGCGAGCGCCTTGCTCGCGGTGCCGAAGTAGACGATGCGCTCCGGGCTGAGGCCCTGCAGGCAGCCCACCGGCTGCCGGTCGTAGCGGAACTCGCCGTCGTAGTCGTCCTCCAGGATCGTCCCGCCGGTACGGGCCGCCCAGTCGACGACCGCGGCGCGCCGGTCGGGGTGCAGGGGCACGCCGGTGGGGAACTGGTGCGCGGGGGTGATGAGCACCGACCGGGCGGCCGCCTTGCCGCCCTCCAGCACGCCGACGTCGGCGCCCTGCCCGTCCAGCGGCATCGGCAGGCACCGCAGCCCGGCCCGCTCCAGCGCCTCCCGGTGGAACCACAGCCCGTACTCCTCCACCCCCATCTCCCGCGTCCCGCGCTCCCGCAGCACCCGGCTCACCAGCCCCAGCCCCTGCGTGAACCCCGAGCACACCACGATCCGCTCCGGATCCGCGTGCACGCCGCGGGCCCGCGCCAGGTAGCCCGCGAGGGCGGTCCGCAGCTCGGTCCGGCCCCGCTCGTCGACGTGTCCGAACGCGTCGTTGGGGGCCGCCGCCACGGCCCGGCGGGCCGCGGCGAGCCATGCGGCGCGCGGGAAGGCGGAGACGTCGGCGGTGCCGGGGCGCAGGTTGTAGACGGGCCGCGGCGGCGTCCGCACGGGCGGCGTCCGGCGCTCGGGCGCCCGCGCGGCAGCCCGCCGGGCCACCCGCGTGCCCGACCCCTGACGGGCCGTCAACCATCCTTCGGCGACCAGCTCCCCGTACGCGTCGGCCACCGTGTTCCGGGCCAGGCCGAGGTCGGCCGCGAGCGTACGGGAGGAGGGCAGCCGGCTGCCGGGCGCGAGCCGGCCGCTGCGGACGGCGTCGCGCAGGGCCCGGATGAGGGAGGCGCGCACCCCGCCCGGCCCGCTCAGGTCCAGGTGGAAATCCACGCCCGCGCCGGCGCCGTCCCCCGGGAACGCCTCCGCAGCCCCCGGGACACCCTCCGGCGCGCCCCCCGAAGTGGCCCATGTTTTCTCCATGGGAATGGACCATACCCGTGGGCTGCCCCCGGCCTAGTGTCGTATCCATGACGAACGCGACCGCACAGACCACCACCCACCACCACGCCCCCCGCATGCTGCTCCACGAGGTCGCCCCCGAGGTCCAGAAGGCGATGCTGAGCCTGGAGCGGGCCGCCCGGAAGGGCCTGGAGACCTCCCTCATCGAGCTGGTCAAGATCCGTGCCTCGCAGCTCAACCGCTGCGCCTTCTGCCTGGACATGCACACCAAGGACGCCCGCCGCCTGGGCGAGACCGAGGAGCGCATCCACCTCCTCAGCGCGTGGCAGGAGGCGGCCGGCTTCTACACCGAGAAGGAGCAGGCGGCACTCGCCCTGACCGAGGCGGTCACCCTGCTGCCCTCCGGCGTGTCCGACGAGGTCTACGAGCGGGCGGCGAAGCACTTCCCCCAGGAGGAGCTCGCCCACCTGATCGCGCTGATCACCACCATCAACGCGTGGAACCGGATCGGCGTGACCACGGGCCTGGCGCCGGGCGCGTACTCCGCCTGATCCCCCCTTGCACGCGGGAGCGGCGCCGTCCCCGGGGGGTACGGCGCCGCTCGGCTGCTTCCTGCTCCTTGGCGTACGTGCTGCGTGCTACGCGCTACGCGCTCACGGCAGCCACTTCTTCCAGACGTCCGGGTTCTTCTCCACCCACCGCTTCGCGGCCTCGTCCGCGCTGAGCTTGTCCTCGGCGATCATCTGCGAGACGGCGTTCTGGTCGTCCTTCGACCACTGGAAGTTCTTCAGGAAGCGGGCCGCCTTGCCACCCTTGCGGGTGAAGTCCGCATTGAGGAACTTCTTCAGCGGCGTGGTGGGGTAGGCGCAGTTCACCGTCGCCGGATCCTTCGCGCCCTTGTCCGCGCACTCCTGGGTGTACGCGGGCAGCTTCACCTCCACCATCGGCACCTCGTTGAAGAGCCACTGGGGCTCGTACCAGTAGGTGAGGAAGGGCTTCTTCTCCTTGGCGGACTGCTGGAGCTGGGTGATCTGCGCCGCCTCGGAGCCCGCGAAGACGACCTTGTAGTCCAGGCCGAGGTTCTTCACGAGCGCCTTGTCGTTGGTGACGTACGACGGCGAGCCGTCCAGGAGCTGGCCCTTGCCGCCGCTCTCGGGCGAGCGCAGCTGCGACGCGTACTTGTTGAGGTTCCGCCAGTCGAGGACGTCGGGGTGCGCGTCGGCGAAGTACTTCGGCACCCACCAGCCGATGTGGCCGGTGACGCCGAGGTCGCCGCCGGAGGCGATCGTCTTCTTGTCCTCGACGTACCGCTTCTCCTGCTCCGGGTGGCCCCAGTCCTCCATGATCGCGTCGACGCGGCCCTGGCTGAGGGCGTCCCAGGCGGGCACCTCGTCCACCTGCACGGTGTCGACGCGGTAGCCCAGCTCGTGCTCCAGCAGGTACTTGGCGACGGCCGTGTTGGCCCGCGCGCCCACCCAGGACTGCACGGACAGGGTGACGGTCTTCGTCCCCGCCGCAGCGGCGTACGGGGACGCCTGCTTGGTCATGTCGGCCGCGCCGCAGCCGGTGGCCGTGGCGGTGGCCAGGAGGGCCAGGGCGGCTGCGGCCACCACCGTCCTGCGCGTGCCACGCGTTCTCTGCGTCTTATGCGCCATCACGCGCTCCCTTCGTCGGCTGCGTGACCCGGTCGAGCATCAGCCCCAGGCACGCGATGGCCACACCCGCGGTGAGGCCCGTGGCCAGGTCGCCCTGGGCCAGGCCGAAGACGACCTCGTAGCCGAGCGCGCCGCCGCCGACGAGACCGCCGATGATGACGACCGACAGCACCAGCACCACGGCCTGGTTGACCGCGAGCAGCAGCTGCGGGCGGGCCAGCGGGAACTGCACCTGGCGCAGCTGCTGACCGCCGGTCGCGCCCAGCGAGCGGGCCGACTCCATCGCACCGGGGTTCACCCGGCGCAGGCCCTCGCTCGCGATGCGGACGACGGCGGGCAGCGCGTAGACGACCGCGGCCGCGGCGGCCGGGGCCCGGCCGATGCCGAACAGCGCCACGACGGGGATCAGGTACACGAACTGCGGCATCGTCTGGAAGACGTCCAGGACCGGCCGCAGCAGCCGCTCCACGCGCGGGCTGCGCGCGGCGGGCACGGCGATCGTGAAGCCGAGGACGAGCGTGACGGCCACGGCGGCGACCACCTGCGAGAGCGTGTCCATCGACAGCTCCCAGCGGCCCAGCACGCCGATCGCGGCCAGCGACAGGACTGCCGTCAGCGCGGTCCGCCACGTGCCGATGAGCCAGGCGAGGGCCGCCACGATGAGCAGGGCGCCCCACCAGGGGAGGGCCAGGAGGCCGTCGCGCAGGGGGTCGAGGACCCAGGCGGTGTAGTGGGCGGCGAGGTCGGCGGTGCCGCCGATGCCGGGGAGGCCGGTGTAGAGGTGGTCGACCATCCAGTCCTTGGCCTCGTTGACGGGGCCGGCGATGGCGACGGTCCAGCCGTCGGGCCACGCCGTGCCGCCGAGTCGGCCTAGGGCCACGGTCAGCGCTATGCCCAGCGCCCACGTGGCTGCCGTTCGGGTGCGGCCCGTCGTCGGGTTGTGCCCACCCGTTCCGCCCTGCGGAACGCCTGCCCACAACCTGGGGAAGCGGGAGCGGCGGGTGGGCCGGGGGGCGGCCGCGCCCGCCGTCGTGCGGTCCAGGACGATCGCCAGGAGGACGATCGGGATGCCCGCGGCCAGGGCGCTGCCGACGTCCACCGTCGACAGGGCCTGGTAGACGCGGTCTCCCAGGCCGTCCGCGCCGATCACGGAGGCGATGACGGCCATGGACAGGGCCATCATGATGGTCTGGTTGACGCCCAGGAGCAGCTCGCGGCGGGCGAGCGGCAGGCGTGCGGTCAGCAGCCGCTGCCGTCCGGTCGCGCCGAGCGACTCCACCGCCTCCAGGACGCCCTGGTCGGTGGAGCGCAGGCCGAGCGCGGTGAGGCGGGCCATGGGCGGCGCCGCGTAGACGACGGTCGCCAGGACGGCGGGCGCCACGCCGATGCCGAAGACGAGGACGACGGGCAGCAGGTACGCGAAGGCGGGCAGCGCCTGCATGGTGTCGAGGACGGGCCGCAGCGCGCGGAACGTACGGTCCGACAGGCCCGCTGCGAGGCCCATCAGCGCGCCCACGACGACGGACACCGCCACCGCGACGATCATCAGCGCGAGCGTGCGCATCGTGGGCACCCACATGCCGAGCAGGCCGCAGGCGGCGAACGAGGCGAGGGCGGTCACGGCGACCCGTGCGCCCGCGACGCGCCAGGCGATCAGCGCCGCCGCTGCCGTCACTCCGGCCCAGCCGAGGGCCAGGAGGACGGTGTAGACGGCGTGCACGGCGCCGATGATCGCGCCGCTGATGTGCCCGAAGAAGTAGAGGAAGGCCCAGTGGCCGTCGCGGTTGTCGATGATCCAGTCACTGGCCCCGGTCAGGGGCCCGGTCAGGTCGACGGTGAGCGCGGACGGCCAGGTGCCGCTGCCGTGGACCGCTGCCGCCACGGGCACGAGGACGGCCGCGGCGGCGGCGAGGACGAGCAGCTTGCGGGCCGCGGGGCGGGCCCACAGGGTGCGCAGCGCGAGCGCCCCGGGGTTCGGCCCGGTGGCGTCGCGGCCGGGCGGCGCCGTCTTCATCTGAGGGGGAGCTGTGTGTACGGTCACGCGGCCGTCCTTTCGCCGGCGTCCAGGCCCGCGACCACGCCGAGCAGGCTCCGGTGGTCGACGACGCCGACGCAGCGGCCGCCGTCGACGACGCGGGCCGGGTTGCCCGTGCGCGCGACCGTCTCGATCGCTTCCGCGACGGTCGTCGTGGGGGCGAGGGACTCGCCCGACTCCGACTCGCCCGCGGCGGCGGGCCGCATGGCGCGCCGGACGGTCAGGACCTGTTCGCGCGGGACGTCCCGCACGAAGTCGCGGACGTAGTCGTCCGCGGGGGAGCCCACGATCTCCTCCGGCGTGCCGCACTGCACGACGCGGCCGTCGCGCATCAGGGCGATCCGGTCGCCGAGGCGCAGCGCCTCGGACAGGTCGTGGGTGATGAAGACCATGGTGCGGCCCTCGTCGCGGTGCAGGCGGACGACCTCTTCCTGCATGTCGCGGCGGATGAGCGGGTCGAGGGCGCTGAACGGCTCGTCGAACAGGAGGACTTCGGGGTCGGCGGCGAGGGCGCGGGCGAGGCCCACGCGCTGCTGCTGGCCGCCGGAGAGCTGGCCGGGGCGGCGGGCCTCCATGCCCGCGAGGCCGACCTTCTCCACCATCTCGGCGGCCTTGGCGCGGCGTTCGGCCTTGGCGATGCCCTGGATCTCCAGCCCGTAGGCGACGTTGTCGAGGACGGAGCGGTGCGGGAGCAGGCCGAAGTGCTGGAAGACCATGGCCGCGCGGTGGCGGCGCAGCTCGCGCAGGGCGCCCTTGTCCATGCCGCACACGTCCTCGCCGTCGATGGCGATGGTGCCGGAGGTCGGCTCGATGAGCCGGGTCAGGCAGCGGACGAGCGTGGACTTGCCGGAGCCGGAGAGGCCCATGACGACGAAGACCTCGCCCTGGCGGACGTCGAAGGAGACGTCGCGGACGGCCACGGTGCAGCCGGCCTGCTCGCGCAGTTCCTCGGCGGAGAGGGCGGCGAGGTCGCTGCCGGGGACGCGGTCGGCCTTCGGCCCGAAGACCTTCCACAGGTTGCGGACGGAGAAGACGGCCGGTGCGTCGCCCGCGGTCTGCGGCGTGCTCCCGGGCGTGCGGTCGGTGGGTGCGCCGGTGCCGGCGCCGGTGCCGTTCATCGGGAGTCACCCCCGGTGCCGGGGCCTGCTACAAGCATCTCCGCGCACTTCTCTCCCACCATCAGGACTCCGATCATCGGGTTCACGGCGGGCATCGTCGGGAAGACGGACGCGTCCGCGATGCGGATGTTCTCCAGGCCGCGGATCCGCAGCTGGGGGTCGACCACGGCGAGGGCGTCGCCCGCGTCGCCCATCCGGCAGGTGCCGGCGGGGTGGTAGACGGTGTGCGCGGCCTTGCGCACGAGCTCGCTGATCTCGGCGTCGTCGGTGACCTCGGGCCCGGGGAAGACCTCGCGCTTGAGCCACTTCCTGAACGGCTCGGCCTCGGCGACCTTGCGGGCGAGCTTGATGCCGTCGACGAGGGTGCGGCCGTCGTAGTCGTCCTCGTCCTCGAAGTAGCGGAAGTCGAGGGCGGGCTTGACCTCGGGGTCCGCGGAGGTGAGGTAGAGGCGGCCGCGGGCGCGGGACTTGGGGATGTTGGGGGTCATGGACACGCCGTGCTCGGGGCGTTCGTAGCCCAGGCGCTCGGGGTTGTCCGTGAAGGGGATCTGGTAGAAGTGGAACATCAGGTCCGGGCCCTGGTGCTCCGGGTCCCGCTTGACGAACAGGCCCGCGTCGGAGTCCATCGCGGAGTTGCCCGGGATGGGGCCTTCGGTCTCCCAGACGATGACCGACTCGGGGTGGTCGATGAGGTTCTCGCCGACGCCCGGCAGGTCGAGCACGCAGGGTATGCCGAGCGCTTCGAGGTCCTTCTTCGGGCCGATGCCGGAGTGCATCAGCAGCCGGGGCGTGTCGACGGCGCCGGCGCACACCAGCACCTCGCGGCCGGCCTCGACGTAGATCTCCTCGCCGGCCTTGGTGCGGACGTGCACGCCCTTGGCGCGGGTGCCCTCCAGCTCCAGCTTGTGCGCCCAGGTCTCCAGCATCAGGTGGAGGTTGGGCCGGTCGCCGGCCTCCATGTGGGGGTGGAGGTAGGCGACGGAGGCGGAGGAGCGCTTGTTGTTCTCCGGGTGGTACGCGAGGTCGAAGAAGCCGACGCCCTCGTCGAAGGGCTTGTCGTTGAAGCCGGTGACCTCGGGGACGCCGAGCGCGCTCTTGACGGCCTCGATCCAGTCGGAGGCGATGGCGTTCTGGTCCTTCTTGGCGACCCGCACGATGTTGTTGCGGAGCTTGCCGAAGTAGGGGTCCATGTCCTTCGCGCCCCAGCCGGCGGCGCCCGCGGCCTCCCACTCGTCCCAGTCGGAGGGCAGGGGCTTGAAGGAGATGAGGGTGTTGTGGGAGGAGCAGCCGCCCAGCACCTTGGCCCGGCTGTGCAGGATGTGCGAGTTGCCGCGGGGCTGTTCCGTGGTGGTGTACTCGTAGTCCAGCTCGCCGCCGAGCAGGCCGAGCCACTTGCGCAGCGTCAGCACGTCCTCGCGGTCGATGTCGGACGGGCCGCCTTCGATGACGACGACGGAGGTCCCGGGGTCCTCCGCGAGGCGGGAGGCGATGACCGAGCCGGCGGTGCCGCCGCCGACGACGACATAGTCGGCCGTGATCTTCTGGGCTACGGGGGGCATGGGGGTACTCCTCGGGGCAGGAAGGTTCTTCGCTTACGGAATGAGGCTGGCTCAGCCGGCGAACCAGCGCACCGGCTCGGGCGCGAGGTTCTGGTAGATGTGCTTGGCCTCGCGGTATTCGGCCAGGCCCGCGGGGCCGAGCTCGCGGCCGATGCCGGACTTGCCGAAGCCGCCCCATTCCGCCTGCGGCAGGTAGGGGTGGAAGTCGTTGATCCAGACGGTGCCGTGGCGCAGCCGGCCGGCGACGCGGCGCGCGCGGCCCGCGTCCTTCGTCCACACGGCGCCGGCGAGGCCGTACTCGGTGTCGTTGGCCAGGGCCACGGCCTCGTCCTCGGTGCGGAAGACCTCGACGGTGAGGATCGGGCCGAAGGTCTCCTCGCGGACGACCTTCATCGCACGGTGGCAGTGGTCGAGGACGGTCGGCGAGAAGAAGTAGCCGCCTTCGGGGCGCACCTCGTCCGGCTCCGGCTGGGAGCCGCCGCAGCGCAGGGTTGCACCCTCGGCGAGGGCGGAGGCGACGTAGGCCTCGGTCTTGTCGAGCTGCTGCGCGGAGACCAGCGGGCCGCACTCGACGCCGTCCTCGGTGCCGCGGCCGAGGCGGATCTTCGCGGCGCGGCGGGCGAGTTCGGCGACGAAGCGGTCGCGGACGGACTCCTCGATGATGAGGCGGGAGCCGGCCGAGCAGACCTGGCCGCTGTGGATGAACGCGGCGTTGAGGGCCTGGTCGACGGCGGTGTCGAAGTCCTCGTCGGTCGCGCAGGCGTCGGCGAAGACCACGTTGGGGTTCTTGCCGCCGAGTTCGAGGGCGACCTTCTTCACGGTGGGCGCCGCGGCCTGCATCACCTTGGTGCCGGAGGAGAGGCCGCCGGTGAAGGAGACGAGGTCGACGTCGGGGTGCTCGGACAGGCGGGCGCCCACGGGGTCGCCAGCGCCGGTGACGAGGTTGCCGACGCCGTCCGGGAGGCCCGCCTCCACCAGCAGCTTCATCAGCAGCACGGTGGACAGCGGGGTGACCTCGCTGGGCTTGATGACGAAGGTGTCGCCCGCCGCCAGCGCGGGGGCGATCTTCCAGCTGGCCTGCAGCAGGGGGTAGTTCCAGGGGGTGATCAGCGCGCAGACGCCGACCGGCTCGTGGACGACGACGCTGTGCACGGTGTCCGAGCCCGCGTCGACGACGCGCCCGCCGCCCTCGTTCACGACGAGGTCGGCGAAGTAGCGGAAGGCGTCGGTCACGCAGTCGACGTCGGTGCGGCCCTCTTCGAGGGTCTTGCCGGTGTCCCGGCTCTCGGTCAGCGCGATCTCCTCGCGGTCGCGCTGGAGGAGGTCCGCGACGCGGCGCAGCAGCGCCGCCCGCTCGGCCACGGGCGTCCGCGGCCAGACGCCCTGCCCGCCGTCGAAGGCGCGGCGGGCCGCGGCGACGGCGGCGTCCGTGTCGTCGGCGCCGCCCTCGGAGACCACGGCGAGGGTCTTGGCGTCCGCGGGGTCGAGCACCTCCCGCTGGGCACCGGACGCGGCGGCGCGCCACACCCCGTCGACGTGGATGGTCTCGACTGACGACATGTCTTCTCTGCCTTCCGGTTCCTGGTCTGTCCCGCTGCCGCCGGGCAGGACGCTCGGGCGGCAACGGGACGCGCCTAACCAAAAGGCGAAAAGCTATGCCTCTTTCTTCACAAAGAGTGACGCGGGTCACTGAGCGTCGCTGCCGCCACCGCTGCTCGCGCAGTACCCGGAAGGGCAGAACGACCCCAGCAGCACCCGGTAGATCTCCTGGTGCCCGGACCACTCGTCGGCGGGCCCCGCGACCAGCAGCGCGTACTGCCGCCGGTCGGGCCCGGTGAACGCCCGGTCGACGATGCGGCGCACGGTGCCGTCGGGCCTGACGTAGGTGTACTCCAGCTCCGCCGCGTCGTACGAGGGGCTGCCCACCGTGGTCAGGCCCAGCTTGCGGTACCCCTTGTTTTTGGACACGGCCCGCTCGGTCTCCTCCAGCGCCGCGTAGGGCGTCGGCTCGGGGCCCGCCAGGGTGAACACCTGGATCAGGCTGTTGCCGTCCGCCCGCTTGAAGAAGACGCTGGCGCCCTCCGTGGTGCGCTCCCACCCCTGCGGGACGTCCGCGCGGAAGCCGGACACGTCCTCCGTGCGGTGGAAGCCGGCCGGGGCGTCCTGGGTGGAGCCCTGACCGGACCCCGGTCCGGTTCCGGAGAAGGCGCTGGGCGGGGCACTCGGAGTGCCCGGGCTGTAGCCGCCCGTGCCGTAACCCGTGGCACCGGCGGTGAAACCGCCCGTGAACCCCCCGGTGGTCCCGCTGGTCGTCCCTCCTGTCGTCCCCGTGCCGCCCGTGGTGCCCATGCTCCCCGTGGTGCCGGAGATGCTGCCGTACGACGGGCCCGGGCTCGGCAGGACGCTCGCGCTCGCGCTGGGCGACGCGCCGCCGGAGCCGCCCGCGCCCGGATCGCCGCCGTCGTCCCGCATCAGGGCCCAGGCGCCGACGCCCAGGCCGCCCACGAGGACCACCCCGGCCAGCGCACCGGCCAGGATCGCCGCGTGCGACGGCCCCTCGGGCAGGCCGTCCGGCGGCCCGGGGAGCAGGTGGACCTCGGGCTCGTCGGGGTCGTGGAGGCGGTCGTGGAGGCGGTCGTGCTCGTCCGCGGCGTCCCCCGGTGCTGCGTGCGGTCGCCGTCCGGGCGGGTCGTCCTCCACCCACTGCTGGAGATCCGCGTCCCAGCGGCTCATGTGCCCCGCCCCCTCACGCCAGCAGCCGGCCGGCCGCCTCGGCGACCGTGGCCGCCGAGGCCAGGCCGCCGGCGGCCGTGGCTCCACTGCTCAGCAGGGCCCGCAGCCGCACCAGGCGGCCGCGTTGCGTGCAGCCGGTGCGGCGGGCCTCGTCCTCCAGGCCGGCGAGCTCGTCCCCGACCGCGTCGACGCCGTCGCCCTCGGCCCGTACGAGCAGGGGCAGTTGGCGGCGCAGCTCCGCGACGGCCTCCAGCAGCTCGGGCGGCACGGCCAGGACCTCCCGGGAGGAGTCGACGGCCCGGGCCTGCCGGCCGGCGGCTACCGCGCCTCCCGAGAGCTCGCCGACCGCGACGCCCCCATGGCCGGGCGCCTCCGCAGGGACGGGGGCTAAGGCAGTGCCGGGGTGAGCGTCCCGGCCGGCCCGCTCGGCGTGGCTCCCGGCCCGTTCCGCGTGGTTCTCGGCCTGCGCGCGGTCCCCGGCGGCGACCGCACCGCCCGTCATCCGGCCGATGGCGATGCCGCCGCCGCCGGCACCGCCGCCGACACCGCTGTCGCCGTCCTGCTTGCGATCCGTCATGATCCCCCGTCCTTCGTGGTGTTCTTCGCCTGGGCGCCGCTGCCCGCGGCCACGGCGCCGCCGCTCATCGAGCCGATGAAGACGCCTCCCTCGCTGACCTGCACGATCTGCTGCTCGAACTGGTCGGTCTCATAGCCCTGGGAGCGCAGCGCGTCCCGCACGCCGCTCGCGATCCGGTCCTGGACCGTCTTCACGTAGCGGCTGATGTCCATCTCCTGGAACAGCGAGACGGAGTTCACCCCGGCGATCTCCCGCACCGAGCCCGCGGGGCCGTCCGGGACCGCGCGGCGCGGGTCGGCCAGCCACGTGCGGAAACCGGCGACGGCCGTGCGCACCGCCGAGACGGCGGACGCGAACCCGGCGGCGGGCGCGGTCAGCAGGGCGCGGACGCCGTCGCGCAGGATGTCGTCCTCGCCGCGGGCGGCGATCACGTCGACCGCGCGGAACTCCGGCTTGACCGGCTTGAGCACGTGCGGCACGACCTCCAGCACCAGCATGCCGCCCTGGGTGTGCACCCTGACCAGCACGGAGACGACGACCTGCTCGTCCCAGGCGCCGACGCGGACCCGCAGGAAGTAGCGGCGGGCCTCGCCGCCCTCGTCCACGGCGTCCCGCAGGTGCTGCCGGACGACGGGCGCGTCGTAGCGGACCTCGGGCCGGGGCGGGCCCACGGGCAGGTAGACGAATTCCTCGATCTCCAGGTCCTTGAGCCGGTCGCGGCTGGTCGCGGCGGCGGAGTCGCGCAGCGCCTCCAGGCGCGGCCGGATCAGGTCCACGACGGCGCGGGCGGTGAACGGCGGCCGCGCACCGCCCTTGCCGCCGTCCCGGGGCTTGAGCTCCAGGACGAGCGACCACGGCTCGTGCGGGCGGCCCATGCCGAGGAACGGGCGGGAGGGGTCGTAGATGGTCAGCCCCGCGTACTGCTCGCGGTCGATCGTCCCCGCGATGCGGCGGTGGTGGCGCGAGCGCGGCACCGCGCGGGGGTGGTGGGCGAAGGCCTCCCGGCCGAGCTCCAGGCGCATGACGGAGGCGACGCGCGAGCGGTGCATCCACACGGGCAGCACGAGGAGCAGCGGGAAGAGCAGGGCCGCCCAGTTGCCCGCGCCCTCGAACAGGGCGACCAGGGCGACGATCCAGTAGGCGAGTTGCAGGATGGGCGGCCCGACCGCCCGCAGGGCGCGCAGCGACGTCCGCCCCTTGACGGCTTCCCGCAGGGTCTTGTTGTCGACCGCGTAGACGGCGCTCCCGCGCCCGGCGGCCGCCTGCCCGATCCACTGCACCACGCAGACCGCGGCGTAGAGGACGGCCCAGGGGATCTCCGTCTCCGGGTCGGTGCCCGCGTCGGTCGCGAACCCGACGGCGAAGAACGCGGCCCACAAGCAGGCCAGCAGCACCGCCGTGAGCACGTCCTGCGCACGCGCCCGCAGCGCGTGGGTGAGCACCGGCACGACGTCGACGCCGAGCGACGGCGCGATCGGCCGCTCCTCGTGCTCCACCAGCTCTTCGACGACGCGCCGGCGGAAGTCGAGATCGAGGTACGCCCCCGCACAGAGCAGGCGGGTGGCTTCACTCCGCGAGTCGGGCCGCACGTCGGGCCTGCCGGTACCGGCCGTTCTCGCGGACCCGGACGACATGGCCTGATCGGTTCTTGCGGATCCGGCGGATAAGGACATTGGCTCTCCGATCGTCGAACTCACCTGCGAATATGCAGGAGTTGACGGATTTTCGGAGAACTCACAATAAGCCAATCCGCTTCCCGCGGACCCCACTTGCACTCGGATAACGGACGGAAAACCGACCCCGTACGGGTGCACGACCGCACGTCCGTACGGAAAAACGGGAGTGCCCCGGCGGCAAAAGGCCGCCGGGGCACTCCCGTCGAAGAATCCGGAGATCCGGGGATCCGGAGTCCGTGGATCAGATGAGGCCGAGGGCGCGGACCGCGTCGCGCTCCTCCGACAGCTCCTTGACCGAGGCGTCGATGCGGGCGCGGGAGAAGTCGTTGATCTCCAGGCCCTGGACGATCTCGTACTTGCCGTCCTTGCAGGTGACCGGGAAGGAGGAGATGAGGCCCTCGGGGACGCCGTAGGAGCCGTCCGACGGGATGCCCATGGAGGCCCAGTCGCCCTCGGCGGTGCCGTTGACCCAGGTGTGGACGTGGTCGATGGCGGCGTTGGCGGCCGAGGCGGCCGAGGACGCGCCGCGGGCCTCGATGATGGCCGCGCCGCGCTTGGCGACGGTCGGGATGAAGGTGTCCGCGAGCCAGGCCTCGTCGTTGACGGTCTCGGCGGCGTTCTTGCCGGCGATCTCCGCGTGGAAGACGTCCGGGTACTGGGTGGCCGAGTGGTTGCCCCAGATCGTCAGGCGCTTGATGTCGGCGACGGACGAGCCGGTCTTCTGGGCCAGCTGCGTCAGGGCGCGGTTGTGGTCCAGGCGGGTCATCGCGGTGAAGCGCTCGGCCGGGACGTCCGGCGCGGCGGCCTGGGCGATGAGGGCGTTGGTGTTGGCCGGGTTGCCCACGACGAGGACCTTGATGTCGTCCGCGGCGTGGTCGTTGATGGCCTTGCCCTGCGGCTTGAAGATGCCGCCGTTGGCCTCCAGCAGGTCACCGCGCTCCATGCCCTTGGTGCGCGGGCGGGCGCCGACCAGCAGCGCGACGTTCGCACCCGCGAAGCCGACGTTCGGGTCGTCGGTGATGTCGATGCCGCGGAGCAGCGGGAAGGCGCAGTCGTCGAGCTCCATGGCGGTGCCCTCGGCGGCCTTCAGGCCCTGCGGGATCTCCAGCAGGCGCAGCTTGACCGGCACGTCGGCGCCGAGGAGCTGACCGGAGGCGATGCGGAAGAGCAGCGCGTAGCCGATCTGGCCGGCTGCACCGGTGACGGTGACATTGACGGGAGTGCGGGTCATGGCGATCTCCTGCTGCGAACTGGGGTTGGGTGTCCCTGCCCATGAGTGAGGATCTCTCTCGGTATCAAGAGATCCGGCGTCAGGCTATCCGACCCGGCCCGCTCCGAACCCCCGCCCCCGTGTGGGACGCCTCACCGTGCCGCGCCCGGCGCCGCGGCATCCCGGCGCTCACCCGGCCGGGGCGGAGGCGGCGCGCGCCACCGTGCACCCCTCGGGCCCCGAGGTCAGCGCCGCGCAGGCCTTGGCCTTCCCCGGTCCGGACACGGCGACCATCGGGGTGTAGCCGTCGGCGTCGCGCACCACCCGGCCGGACTCCGAACGGGCGGGCACGCCGCCGTCCGCGGCCGCGTCTATCCGGACGGCGTCGCCCGGGGCCGCCTGCGTTATCCGCGCCCACGCCGCGCCGCACACCTGGCTGTAACGGACCTCGACGTAGGACGTGCCGACGGTCGCGGATCCGGCGGTCGTCGCCCGGCCGCCGCCGCAGCCCATGGCCTCGGGGTCTTTGCCACTGCACTCGGCGCCCGTGCACTTGACGCCGGCGGGCAGGACGACGGAGGGCGAGGCGAGCGGCGGCGCGCTGCCGGGGCCCCCGCCCGTGCCCTCGCCGACGCCCAGCAGCAGGACGACCGCCGCGACGACGAGGAGGGCGCCCACCACGCCCGTGACGAAGAGGGCCGCGCGCCGGCGGGGCGCCGGGCCGTCGGCCGGGATGGCCTTCGCGCGGTAGTCGGGCGGGCGGGGCGAGCCTGGGACGGGCGGGCGCGGGGCCGACCCGGCGGGGCCCGGGGATCCGCCGGAAGCCGGGGGTCCGGCGGGGCCCGGGGATCCGGCGGGGCCCGTGGCCGGGCTCTCCTCCGCGGCTGCCGCCCGGCGCGCCGTCTCGTGGCAGAGCGGCTCCGAGATCACCGCCCCCGGACGGCCGCCGGCCCGGACGGACTGCGGGGCAGCCTGCGCGGACTGCGAGGCCTGCGGGGCCTGCGAGGCGGCTTCCGGGGCGGCCTGCGGCGGGCCGAACTCCCCCAGCGCGGCCCGCGCCCGGGCGATCCGGGCCGACTCCACCGTGGAGTCGTGCCGCAGCTCGCTGCGGCTCCACGCCCGCTCCGCGAGCTCCCACATCGTGCTCAGGTGGACCACGTCGGTCCCGGTCGCCTCGGCCAGCGCCTCGGCGGCCCCCAGCGGCGGCAGCAGCCGCCCGCCGAGATAGCGCTCCCACGACGTCTTGCTGTAACCCGTGCGGTCCGCGACGGCGCCGATGCTCAGCCCGCTGCGCTCCACGAGTCTGCGCAGCTGTTCGGTGAATTCGCGCACTTCCGGGTCGAGTTCCTCCGGTAGCGCCCTCCAACGAGGCATTGCACTCCCCTGTCCCCCGATGTCTGCGGTGCTCTTCCCGTGCCGTGACCCATTTCCGTGCCGTGCGTGCCGCGGCGCCCCTTCCGCAGCCTCGGTGCTGGCTACCCAGGGGGATGCCGCAATCCAGCATGGCAGTTCCCACAGGCGGGGCGCATCGTGGCATTTGGGTTAATCAGGAGTCCCGCCACGCGCCCTTGTCACATCTGCTGCACAACTGATACGCGACGGCGAACTCGTCGCAGAACCGTCACCCCCCGGCCACAGCAGGCTTGAAGATCTTGAAGCCCGAACTCACGATCATGAAACTCGTCTGCGGGGCGGTGGCCGGTCCCCCCACGGGGGTGGAGGACCGGCCACCGCGGCCGCTCACGCGACTGCCGGCACGCCGTTCACACGGCTGCCGGCACGAGCTTCCCGCGCAGGTTCGCCTCCACGGCCGCGAGGAACTCCTCGGTGGTCAGCCAGGGGGCCTCGGGGCCGATCAGCAGCGCCAGGTCCTTGGTCATCCGCCCGCCCTCGACGGTCTCGACGCACACCCGCTCCAGCGTCTCCGCGAAGCCGACGACCTCGGGCGTGCCGTCCAGCCTGCCCCGGTGGGCCAGGGCCCGGGTCCAGGCGAAGACCGAGGCGATCGGGTTGGTCGACGTCTCCTTGCCCTGCTGGTGGCGGCGGTAGTGGCGGGTGACGGTGCCGTGCGCGGCCTCGGCCTCCAGCGTGCGGCCGTCGGGCGACATGAGGACCGAGGTCATCAGGCCGAGCGAGCCGAAGCCCTGGGCGACGGTGTCGGACTGGACGTCGCCGTCGTAGTTCTTGCAGGCCCAGACGTAGCCGCCGGAGGACTTCAGCGCGGTCGCCACCATGTCGTCGATGAGGCGGTGCTCGTACGTCAGCCCGGCCCGGTCGAAGTCCGGCTTGAACTCGCTGTCGAAGACCTCCTGGAAGAGGTCCTTGAACCGGCCGTCGTACTTCTTCAGGATCGTGTTCTTGGTGGAGAGGTAGACCGGGTAGCCACGGTCCAGGCCGTAGCGGAAGGAGGCGCGCGCGAAGTCGCGGATCGACGCGTCCAGGTTGTACATGGCGAGGGCGACGCCGGGGCCGGGGAAGTCGTAGACCTCCAGCTCCAGCGGCTCGGAGCCGTCCTTCGGGGTGTAGGCCAGGGTCAGGGTGCCCGCGCCGGGGATCTTCAGGTCGGTCGCGCAGTACTGGTCGCCGAAGGCGTGACGGCCGATGACGATGGGCTTCGTCCAGCCGGGGACGTGCTTCGGCACGTTCGCCATGATGATCGGCTCGCGGAAGATCACCCCGCCGAGGATGTTGCGGATGGTGCCGTTGGGCGAGGGGTACATCGCCTTGAGGCCGAACTCCTCGACCCGCGCCTCGTCCGGCGTGATCGTCGCGCACTTCACGCCGGCGCCGTACTGCCGGATGGCGCGCGCGGCGTCGGCGGTCACCTGGTCGCCGGTGGCGTCGCGGTTCTCGATGCCCAGGTCGAAGTACTTCAGCTCGAGGTCGAGGTGGGGCAGGATCAGCCGGTCCTTGATGAACCGCCAGATGATCCGGGTCATCTCGTCGCCGTCGAGCTCGACGACCGGGCCGACTACCTTGATCTTGGCCATGACGGGGAACGTCCCTCTCGCGGGCAGCACCGGCCCCTTCCCGCCCTGCGGGGCAGGAAAGGGATCACCTCGTCATCAAACTACTCGAAATCGGGCAAAGCCGGTCGAGTTCGGGCCGTGGAGTCGGATCCGGACCGCGGAGCCGGATCTAGACCGTGAAGTGGAGGATGTCCTCCAGGAACGGCACCTTCAGCCACGGGTGCGGCTGCGCCATCAGGGACAGCAGCAGGATCGCCCCGCCCAGCCCGCCGTACGTGATCATGTCCGTGAACCGCGAGCGCACGGCCAGCATGCCCACGGACGGCAGGGCCCAGCGCAGCACCGCGCCGCCGGCCATCGCCAGCCCGATCAGCAGCGTCCCGACCCGGAACGCGTCGAAGGCGACGATCAGCAGCCCGAGCCCCGTCACGCCCATGACCGCCAGCAGCGGCCACTGGCGCGCCGGCGCCGGGGCGTCACCCGGGGCGGCGCGTCCGCCGCCCTCGGGGCGGGCGGTGTCCCGCGTGAGCTGGAAGCGGCGGCCCTTGCCGGCGCCCGGCTCCTTGCCCGGTCCGCTGCCCGGCTCCTCCTCAGGCCGCATTGCCGCTTCCGGTGGCGCGCTCGGCGGCCTCCACCACGTTCACCAGCAGCAGGGCCCGGGTCATCGGGCCGACGCCGCCGGGGTTCGGCGAGACCCAGCCGGCGACCTTGGCGACCGCCGGGTCGACATCGCCCATGATCTTGCCCTCGCCGTCGCGGCTGACGCCGACGTCCAGCACGGCCGCGCCGGGCTTGACGTCCTCCGGCTTGATCAGGTGGCCCACGCCCGCCGCGGCGACGATGATGTCGGCGTCGCGCAGGTGCGCCGACAGGTCACGGGTGCCGGTGTGACAGAGGGTGACCGTGGAGTTCTCGGTCCTGCGGGTCAGCAGCAGGCCGATCGAGCGGCCGACGGTGATGCCGCGGCCCACCACCACGACGTGCTTGCCGTTGAGCTCGACGTCGTGGCGGCGCAGCAGCTCGATGATGCCGTTGGGGGTGCAGGGCAGCGGGCCGGTCTCGTTCAGCACCAGGCGGCCGAGGCTCATCGGGTGCAGGCCGTCGGCGTCCTTGGCCGGGTCCATCAGCTCCAGGACGCGGTTGGTGTCGATGCCCTTGGGGAGGGGGAGTTGGACGATGTAACCGGTGCAGTCGGGGTTGTCGTTGAGCTCGCGGACGACCGCCTCGATCTCCTCCTGGGTGGCCGTGGCGGGGAGTTCGCGCTGGATCGAGGCGATGCCGACCTCGGCGCAGTCGCGGTGCTTGCCGGCGACGTACCACTTGCTGCCGGGGTCGTCGCCGACGAGGACGGTGCCGAGACCGGGCTGCACGCCCTTGGCCTTCAGCGCCTCCACGCGCACGGTGAGTTCGGACTTGATCGCTGCTGCGGTGGCCTTGCCATCGAGAATCTGGGCGGTCATGACCCCATCCTCGCGGATGGGGCGGCCATGGTTCCAATCAGGGCGGCCCGCCGCAGGTGACGAATTCGCTTCGGTTATTCCCTGCAGCCCCCGCGGCCCCTCGGATACGGGTATCAGCTGGACAAAAGTCAGAGGCCCGATAACGATGATCCGCGTGCCGCGCGTGCAAATCGGGGGCGAGCCGCTGACACAACTCTCCTCCGAATGCCCGCGCCGTCCCCGCACGACACCGACGGAGGAAATCCCCAGCATGAGCTTCGGCGATCAGAACAACCCGTACGGTGCGCCCCAGCAGGCGCCCGGTTACGGATATCCGCAGCAGCCCCAGGGCGGCCAGCCCGGCCAGCCGTACGCCGCGTACCCGCAGGCGCAGGGCGGCTACGCCGGTGCCCCGCAGGGGCCGCAGGTGATGCCGGGCATCACCAAGGCGGCCCGCGTCATGCTGTACGCGATCGCCGCGGTGCACGTGATCGTGGCGGGCCTGTGCGCCGCCGCGATCGCGGCGATCGGTGACGCGAAGAAGACCCACGGAGGTGGCACGGTCACCACCGCGCAGGGCGACACCGTGGATGCCGACACGGTCTTCGACGCCGGAAAGGGCGTGTTCGCGTTCCTCGCCGCGCTGGCCGTGATCTTTGCGATCATCGGCATCATTCTCGCGGTGCGCTACGCCAAGGGCGGCAATGGCGTCCGCGTCGGCTCGATCGTCTATGCGGCGTTCGGCATCATCAGCGGCCTGGTGTGCATCGTCTTCTACGGCGTCGGCCTCATCGGCCTGATCCTGTCGATCCTGGTGATCGTCTTCGCGGCCAAGCAGGCTTCGCAGGACTGGTTCCGCCGCCCGCGCTTCTGAGCGCACGCACGTGACGGACGCGGAGGCCCGTACACCCGATCGCATCGGGGTACGGGCCTCCGCCCGTTCCGCGGCCTAGTGGAAGAAGTGGCGCGTACCGGTGAAGTACATCGTCACGCCCGCCGCCTTCGCGGCCTCCACGACCTGCTCGTCGCGGACCGAACCGCCCGGCTGCACCACGGCCTTGACGCCCGCGGCCGTCAGCACCTCCAGCCCGTCCGGGAAGGGGAAGAAGGCGTCGGAGGCGGCGTACGAGCCGCGCACCCGCTCCTCGCCCGCCCGCTGCACCGCCAGCTTCGCGGAGTCGACGCGGTTGACCTGGCCCATGCCGACGCCGACGGTCGCGCCGTCCTTGGCCAGCAGGATCGCGTTGGACTTGACCGCGCGGCAGGCGCGCCAGGCGAAGGCCAGCTCGGCGAGCTCGGCGGCGGAGAGCGCCTCGCCCGTGGCGAGCGTCCAGTTGGCCGGGTCGTCGCCCCCGGCCTGCAGCCGGTCCTTGACCTGGACCAGGACGCCGCCCTCGACGGGACGGGTCTCGCCGTGCGCCGCGGGGGCGTCGGCGCAGCGCAGCACGCGGATGTTCTTCTTGCGGGCGAGCACCTCGACGGCGCCGTCCTCGTAGGCCGGGGCGACGATGACCTCGGTGAAGATCTCGGCGACCTGCTCGGCCATGGCGACCGACACGGGGCTGTTGACGGCGATCACGCCGCCGAACGCCGACAGCGGGTCGCACTCGTGGGCCTTGCGGTGGGCCTCGGCGACGTCCGAACCGACGGCGATGCCGCACGGGTTGGCGTGCTTGATGATCGCGACGCAGGGGTCGGTGTGGTCGTACGCCGCCCGGCGGGCCGCCTCGGTGTCGACGTAGTTGTTGTAGGACATCTCCTTGCCGTGCAGCTGCTCGGCGTAGGCGAGGCCCTTGCCCGTGCCGTCCGTGTAGAGGGCGGCGGGCTGGTGCGGGTTCTCGCCGTAGCGCAGGACCTGCTTGCGCTCGTAGGAGGCGCCGATGAAGTCCGGCCACTCGCCGTCGTCGGCGCCGTAGCCCTCGGCGAACCAGTTGGCGACGGCCACGTCGTAGGCGGCGGTGTGCTGGAACGCCTCGGCGGCCAGGCGCTTGCGCTGCGCGAGGTCGAAGCCGCCGTCGGCGACGGCCTTGAGGACGTCCTGGTAGCGGCCGGGGTTGACCACGACGGCCACCGAGGGGTGGTTCTTGGCGGCGGCGCGGACCATCGAGGGGCCGCCGATGTCGATCTGCTCCACGCACTCGTCGGGCGAGGCGCCGGAGGCGACGGTCTCCCGGAACGGGTAGAGGTTGACGATCACCAGCTCGAACGGCTCGACGCCCAGCTCGGCCAGCTGCTCGCGGTGGGAGTCCAGGCGCTGGTCGGCCAGGATGCCGGCGTGGACGCGCGGGTGGAGCGTCTTGACGCGGCCGTCCAGGCACTCGGGGAATCCGGTGAGCTCCTCGACCCGGGTGACCGGGACGCCGGCGGCGGCGATCCGGCCGGCCGTCGAGCCGGTCGAGACGAGCTCGACGCCCGCCTCGTGCAGACCGCGCGTGAGCTCCTCCAGCCCGGCCTTGTCGTAGACGCTGACCAGCGCGCGGCGGATGGGCCGCTTCATACCTTCGGCGGTCACAGGAATTTCACCTTTCGTCCCTCTATGCGGTAGCCGTTGCGGGCCAGGCGCCCCACGACCTCGACGAGCAGCTCGCGCTCGACTTCCTTGATCCGCTCGTGCAGCGCGGATTCGTCGTCCTCGTCCCGGACCCCGACCACGCCCTGGGCGATGATCGGACCGGTGTCGACGCCGTCGTCGACGAAGTGCACGGTGCACCCGGTCACCTTGACGCCGTACGCGAGCGCGTCGCGCGCGCCGTGGGCGCCGGGGAAGCTGGGCAGCAGGGCGGGGTGCGTATTGATCACGCGGCCCCCGAAGCGGGCCAGGAACTCCTTGCCCACGATCTTCATGAAACCGGCCGAGACCACCAGGTCCGGCTCGTGGGCCGCGGTGGCCTCCGTCAGCGCACGGTCCCAGGCGTCGCGCGTCGGGTGGTCCTTGACGCGGCAGACGAACGTGGGGATCCCGGCGCGCTCGGCCCGCTCCAGGCCGGCGATGCCGTCCCGGTCGGCGCCCACGGCCACGATCCGGGCGCCGTAGCCCTCCGGGTCGGCGGCGATCGCATCGAGCAGGGCCTGCAGATTGGTGCCGGAGCCGGAGACCAGGACGACGAGGCGGGCGGGGGGCGCGGGAGGCGGGGAGGCCACGGTGGGGCCCTTTCTCGCGGGCGAGCGGTGTGATGGCCGTACGGTTTGTATGGTCGTACGAGACGAGGGCGTCGCCGAATACGGGGGACTCTACGAACCCGCCGACCGCCAGCAACGATACCGGCACACCGAACGGCCCCCGCGGGACGGGGGCGCGCGCGGAAGGTAGCGTCTGGAAGCAGCGCACGGAAAAGCGCGGGCCACGTGCACGGAATCCGGGCGCGACGCCGTACGTTCGGAGTGCGGTAGGCACGGACGCCGGGGATGTGCCGTACGTCCCGGGCGTTCGGGCACACATCCTGGACGGCGCACATCCTGGGCGTGCCGGACGACGACACAAGGGGAAGACACACTCCACATGCCGGACCGACGCCGTCACGCGGCTCACCGCCTCGCGCTGCCCACCGAAACCCCCGGCGGCGGTGCGATGAGGAACGCCCGCATGTCGCACGACCGCCCCACGCCGCCCTCCCCCGACGAGCAGCGGGACAACCCCTTCGCGCCGCCGCCGGAGGGACAGCCCGACCGGCCCTGGCAGCCGCGGCAGCACCCGCAGGGACCGCAGGGCCACGGGAACGGCCGGGACGGCGGCCAGGAGGACGGCTCGCAGGACGGGAACGACTCCGGCGACGGGCGGCAGCAGCCCCCCGCCTGGGGCAGCCAGTGGAGCAGCAGGCAGCCCGGCCGCCACGACGGCGGCTTCGGCGGCGGCCCGGGCGGCCCCGCAGGCGGCCCCGGCGGCCCGGGCGGGAACGGCGGCCTGCGCTGGGACCCCACGGACCCCGCCCAGCGGCGCGCCCGCTACGCCCTGCTCGCGGGCATGTGGGGCTTCTTCTTCGCCCTGTTCAGCATCCCCTACGTCGCCCTGCTGCTCGGCGCCCTCTCCCTCTACTGGGGCGTCAGCGCCCTGCGCGCCAAGGCCCGGCCGCAGCGACAGGACCCGGACACCCCGGCGGCCCCCGCCCCGGCGCCCGGCGCCTTCCGGCCGCAGACGACGGCGGCGGTCAGCGGCCTGGTGACGGGCGGGCTGGCGCTGGCCATCGTGGCGGCGACGTTCGTCTTCCAGATCGTCTACAGCGACTACTACACGTGCGTGGACGACGCCCTGACCCAGAGCTCGGAGCAGGCGTGCGAGAAGCACCTCCCGAAGCAGCTGCGGCCGCTGCTGGGGACGCGGGACTGACGCAGGAACAAATCAGCCCGTCCGGAGATTGAGGACCGGGGTCCGGGGCAGCGCCCCGCGGCGTCAGCCCCGGTCCTGCGGCGCCGCATCGTGCGGCTCGAACGCCGGCATCAGCCCGCCCCCGGAATCCCGCAGCGCAGCCCACCGCACCTGCCGCGCCCCCGTGTCGTGCCAGGCCGCCGCATCGAACGCCGGCACCCGCGGCGCCCCTCTCCCCCGCCGCCTGCTCCCCTTCGTCTTCCGGCGCCCGAACCACCCGCGCCGCGCGGCCCGCTCCTCGGCTCCGGACGGCACGGACGGCCCGGACGACATGGCCGGCGCAGCGAGCCCGACCGCAGCGGAGCCCGCCGGAGCACCCCGTACGGGCAGCGCCTCCACGGGGGTGGCCCCCGGCTCGGCCGACCACGCGGGCCCCGTCGCCCCGGGCCGGGTGAAGGAGAGGGTCGCCGTGTCGGCGCGCAGCCCGCTCGCCGCGCGGTCCGTACCCGCCCCGAAGCCCAGCCAGGAGCCCACCGCGCGGGCGGCCCGGCCGCCGGTCCACCAGCGGGCGCGCGCCCGGCGCGCCTTGCGGGGCCGGTCCGCCCGCGTCGGCGGGACCCGGCGGTGGGTGCCCGCGGACAGCCGCAGGGACGGTGTCCCGGCCAGGACGACGGCTCCCGCGCCGCGGGCCGGGGCGACGGCGCCCGCAAGGGCCTCCGCCGACAGTCCACCGGCGACGGCACCGGCGCCGGCTCCGGCGCCCAGGGCGATGCGCCGCCGCAGCCAGCGCAGAACGATCGCCCCGGGGACGCTCACGGCGGTCGTCCAGACGAGCGCGGCCGCGCCCACCAGCCGCCACGAGGGCCCGAAGGTGGCGAGGACGGATGCGCCCAGGGTGCCGCCCGCCGCGTAGGTCAGCAGGGTGACGACGAGCGCGCAGAACACGGAGCCGAGGGCGGCGACGGCGACGGTCTCGCCGAGCCCCGCCCGGGCCAGGTCCGCGCTGCGGCGCGGCACGGCGGCGTAGGCGACGGTGGCCCCGGCCGCGAGGCTCACGGCCGCCGAGGCCGCCAGGGGCAGCGGCTCGGCGGGGCCCGGGGCGGGGAGGATCGCGAAGAGCGGGAAGGACGGCAGCAGCGGGTACGCGGTGATGCCGAGGGGCGCGACGACGCCGGCCGTGCCCACGGCGAAGCCCGGCCCGAGCCCGTAGGCCGCGGCCCAGACGACGGCGTTGGGCAGCAGGGCGAGGCACAGCAGCAGCACCGCGACGCGGCCCGACCAGGCCGCGGTGATCTGCAGGAGGGACTCGCGTACGGCGCCCGCGTGGACGGCGAGGGAGGCCGCGAGGAGGACGGCGCCCCCGCCGAGCAGGACGACGGTGCCGGCGGTCCCGGCGCGCAGGGCCGCGGCCGACCGGGCCCGGGTGAAGCGGCGCCGCAGCCGCGCGGGGACCGCCGCGAGCGCTCGGCGCAGAACCGGCGACGGCGTGTCGTGCGGGCGGCCCGCAGCCCACATCCCGGCCGCGACGGACGCCCCCGCGACGACCGGCACGTGGAGCAGGGCGCTCAGCGGCTCGGCCCGTACCGGGCCCGAGGCGGCGTAGAGGACGGCGCCGACGGCGACGAGCAGATAGCCGCCGAGGAGGGCCGCGGCGGTCCTGCCCGGGGCGGGACGGGGCGCGGCCTCCGCCGGGGCCGGGGCCGGGGGCTGGGCCGCTGCGAGGATCTCCTCGGGCGTGAGCTCCTCGAAGGGGACGGCTTCCGGGTACGGGAAGCCGTCGTGGTCGTCGGGCGGCTCGACCGCCGGTTCCAGGGCGTGCCGCGCGGCCCGGTAGAGCAGCCAGCAGGGCAGCACGGCCAGCAGCATCGGCGTGAGGCCGATCGGGGCGGGCGCCCCGGTGAGGGTGTCCGTGCGGACGAGGTCCGCGCCGTGGGCGAGCAGCCACAGGCCGGCGGCGGAGCGCAGGGCCTCGCCCGCGCCGCCGTCCGGGTACGGCGAGGTGATCCACAGCAGCAGGACGACCACGGCCAGCGCCCCGAGCCCCAGCCCCGCGGCGATCGCCCCGCCGACGAACACCGTGCCCGCGGGGGGCGGCGCGCTCGCGGCGGGCCGGCCGGGCGCGGGCGGCGGCGGGCTGTGCTCGGCATCGTGGGTCACATGGTCATGCTGCCAAGAACACGCCTTTCGTTCGGGTAGCGGGTAAATGACCGTCGTGTCGCTTTTGATACCCGGATAAACCTATTTGACGCGCAATTACCCTTACGTGGACCCCGGAAACGGGCGCGGGCCCGCACCCCCCTCAAGGGGTGCGGGCCCGCGCGCGGGAACCGTCAGGCTCAGGCGCCCAGCGCGGCGCGCGCGAGGCGGGCCGTCTCGGACGGGGTCTTGCCGACCTTCACACCGGCGGCCTCGAGGGCCTCCTTCTTCGCCTGGGCGGTGCCGGACGAACCGGAGACGATGGCGCCGGCGTGGCCCATGGTCTTGCCCTCGGGCGCGGTGAAGCCCGCCACGTAGCCGACGACCGGCTTGGTGACGTTGGCCTTGATGAAGTCCGCGGCACGCTCCTCGGCGTCGCCGCCGATCTCGCCGATCATCACGATCAGCTCGGTCTCCGGGTCGGCCTCGAACGCGGCGAGCGCGTCGATGTGCGTGGTGCCGATGACCGGGTCGCCACCGATGCCGACGGCCGAGGAGAAGCCGATGTCACGGAGCTCGTACATCATCTGGTAGGTCAGCGTGCCGGACTTGGACACGAGACCGATGCGGCCGGGCTTGGTGATGTCGCCCGGGATGATGCCGGCGTTGGACTGGCCCGGGGTGATGAGACCGGGGCAGTTCGGGCCGATGATGCGGGTCTTGTTGCCCTTCGAGCCCGCGTACGCCCAGAAGGCGGCGGAGTCGTGGACGGCGATGCCCTCGGTGATCACGACGGCCAGCGGGATCTCGGCGTCGATCGCCTCGACGACGGCGGCCTTGGCGAAGGCCGGCGGCACGAAGACGACGGTGACGTCGGCACCGGTCTTCTCCATCGCCTCGGCGACCGAGCCGAAGACGGGCACGGAGGTGCCGTCGAAGTCGACGCTCGTGCCGGCCTTGCGCGGGTTCACGCCACCCACGATGTTGGTGCCGTCGGCCAGCATGAGCTTGGTGTGCTTCATGCCCGTGGCGCCGGTCATCCCCTGGACGATGACCTTGCTGTCCTTGGTGAGGAAGATAGCCATGGTTGTGGAGTCCTCGTCCCTTACTTAGCCGCAGCCAGCTCGGCGGCCTTGTCGGCCGCGCCGTCCATGGTGTCCACGCGCTGCACGAGCGGGTGGTTGGCGTCGGACAGGATCTTGCGACCCAGCTCCGCGTTGTTGCCGTCGAGGCGCACGACCAGCGGCTTGCTGACGTCCTCGCCCTTGCTCTTGAGGAGCTCCAGGGCCTGGACGATGCCCTTGGCGACCTCGTCGCACGCGGTGATGCCACCGAAGACGTTGACGAAGACGGACTTGACGTCCGGGTCGCCGAGGATGATCTCGAGACCGTTGGCCATGACCTCGGCCGAGGCGCCGCCACCGATGTCGAGGAAGTTGGCGGGCTTGACGCCGCCGTGGTTCTCGCCGGCGTAGGCGACGACGTCGAGGGTGCTCATGACGAGACCCGCGCCGTTGCCGATGATGCCGACCTGGCCCTCGAGCTTGACGTAGTTCAGGCCCTTGGCCTTGGCGGCCGCCTCAAGGGGGTTGGCCGCGGCCTTGTCCTCGAGCGCCTCGTGCTCCGGCTGGCGGAAGTCGGCGTTCTCGTCGAGCGAGACCTTGCCGTCGAGGGCGATGACGTCACCGTTGGCGACCTTGGCGAGCGGGTTGACCTCGACGAGGAGCGCGTCCTCGGCGACGAAGGTCTTCCACAGGGTCACCATGACCTCGGCGACCTTCTCGGCGACCGCTTCCGGGAACTTCGCCTGGGCGACGATCTCGCGGGCCTTCTCGATGGTGACGCCGTCGTTGGCGTCGACCGGCACCTTGGCGAGCTTCTCGGGGGTCGTCGCGGCGACCTCCTCGATGTCCATGCCGCCCGCGACCGAGGCCATGGCCAGGAAGGTGCGGTTGGTGCGGTCGAGGAGGTACGAGACGTAGTACTCCTCGAGGATCTCGGGAGCCGTCTCGGCGATCATCACCTTGTGGACCGTGTGGCCCTTGATGTCCATGCCGAGGATGTCCGTCGCGCGGGCGACGGCCTCGTCCGGGGTGGCGGCGAGCTTCACGCCACCGGCCTTGCCACGGCCGCCGACCTTGACCTGGGCCTTGACGACCGACTTGCCGCCCAGCCGCTCGGTCGCCTCGCGGGCCGCCTCAGGCGTGTCAATGACTTCACCGGCCAGCACCGGTACACCGTGCTTGGCGAAGAGGTCCCTCGCCTGGTACTCGAACAGGTCCACGCGCGTCCGTCCCTTTTCCATGGATATCGCGGTTCGTTGTCTGCGCGGGCGTGCCGCTGGGCGGCGTGAGAGCGCGATCTCCGCGGGGGTCCGGGGGTTGCGCCCCGGGATAGCACGGGCGAGGGCGGCACACGTTCACCGTTGACGCGGCATGTCCGTCTCGCAGGTTATCCCCGCTGGCGGGGAGGCCCTAAATCAGAGGTCACACTACGGCCGTGATTACGCTCACAGATCGCAACGGAATCCGTACGCGTCCGGCCTGCGGGACGGGCTCGGCGGCCCGTCAGGCGGCCGTGTCGGGCACGGGCAGCGGGCGCTTCTCCAGGGCGGCGGCCATCACCTCCGGGAAGAGGTCCGGAGTGCAGGCGAAGGCCGGTGCGCCGAGGGCGGCCAGGGCCGCGGCGTGCTCGCGGTCGTAGGCCGGGGCCCCCTCGTCGGAGAGCGCGAGCAGCGTCACGAACTGCACGCCGGAGGCCTTCATGGCCGCCACCCGTTTGAGCATTCCCTCGCGGATCCCGCCCTCGTAGAGATCACTGATGAGGACGACGACGGTTTCCGCCGGGCGGGTGATCCGTGACTGGCAGTAGGCGAGCGCGCGGTTGATGTCGGTGCCGCCGCCGAGCTGGGTGCCGAAGAGCACGTCGACCGGGTCGGTCAGCTGGTCGGTGAGGTCGACGACGGAGGTGTCGAAGACGACGAGGCGGGTGTCGAGGGTGCGCATCGAGGCCAGGACGGCGCCGAAGACGGAGGCGTAGACGACGGACGCCGCCATGGAGCCGGACTGGTCGATGCAGAGGATGACGTCCTTCTTCACCGCCCGTGCGGCCCGGCCGTAGCCGACCAGCCGCTCGGGGACGACCGTGCGGTACTCGGGCAGGTAGTTCTTGAGGTTCGCCCGGATGGTGCGGTCCCAGTCGATGTCGCGGTGGCGGGGGCGGTTGATGCGGGCGGAGCGGTCGAGGGCTCCGGTGAGGGTCGCGCGGGTGCGGCCGGCCAGGCGCCGCTCCAGGTCCTCGACGACCTTGCGGACGACGGCGCGGGCGGTCTCCTTCGTGGTCTCGGGCATCGCCTTGTGGAGGGAGAGCAGCGTGCCGACGAGATGGACGTCGGCCTCGACCGCCTCGAGCATCTCCGGCTCCAGGAGCAGAGAGGACAGGCCGAGCCGGTCGACGGCGTCGCGCTGCATCACCTGAACGACGGACGCCGGGAAGTACGTGCGGATGTCCCCCAGCCAGCGGGCGACGCGCGGCGCGGAGCCGCCGAGGCCGGCCTCGCGGGAACCGGCGCCCTGCGCGCCCGGGACGCCGGAGCCGCCGTAGAGCGCTTCGAGGGTGCGGTCCATGGCGGCGTCGGTGCCGGAGAGGGCGCGGCCGGTGCCGTCCGCGGAGCCGTCGCCGCCCAGGACGAGGCGCCAGCGGCGCAGGCGCTCGTCGGCCGGGGCGGCGGCGGTCGTGCCGGTGCCCGTACGAGTGGTCGTGTTCGCGTCCGTGGTCATCGTCGTGCTCCCCCTGTGTGTGCCATGCCCAGCAGCAGGCGCATCGTCGGCAGCACCGCCGCCGCCCGCTCCTCGTCGAGACGTGCCCCGGTCCCGTGCCCCGCCCGGCCGCCGTGTACCGCTCCCGCTCCTCCCGGGCCGCCCCGGCGGATCTGCTCGCCCAGCACGCGGCGCGTTCCCGGATCGAACGCGGAGAAGGTGCGGCGCAGCAGCGGCAGGACGTCGGTGAAGGAGTCCCCCGGCACGGCGGTGAGCCAGTCGTCGACGAGGGCGAGCAGGCGCTCGTCGTGGACGAGGAGCGTGCCGCCGGCCCCGCCGCTGCCGAGGAAGCCTTCGATCCAGGCGGCGGCCCCGGCCGGCTCCGCACCGGCGGAGAGGGCGAGTCCCATGAGCCGGGCGGCGCGCCCGTCGGGCAGCAGCCCGTCGTCGAGCAGCAGTCGTACGGCCCGCCCGCGGATCCCGCCGGGCAGCCCCTCCCGCTCGGCGAGCACGCGGAGCACGGCGGCCCAGCGGTCCCGGAGGGCGGGCGCGGCACCGCCCCGGGAACGTGCGGTCGTTCCGGCCTCCGGGGCGGCTCCGGCCTCCGCGCCGGGCCCCGGCTCCGAGGCCAGCAGCCCCACCGCCCGGTGGACCCCGTCGACCAGGCCCCGCATGGCCGCCGCGGCGTCCGCGTCCAGGCCGGCGCACGCGGCGGGCAGGCCTACGAACACGCGCTCGGCCAGGCCCTCGGCCACTTCGGCGAGCGCAGCGGTGCCGGTGCGGCGGACGTCGCCGTAGCGCACGGAGCGGACGAGGGCCGGCAGGGCCTCGGCCAGGTGGGCGACGTCCGCGTCGAGGGCGGCGCGGTCGGCCAGGACGCGCATCACGACCGGGAGGGCGTCGGGAAGCTCCGCCAGCAGGCAGTGCTCGGCGAGGGCCGTGACGTCGGCGAGGGCGGCGGAGCCGACGGCCCGGGCCTCGGCCTTCGCGGTGGCCGCCGCGAGCACGGTGGTGCCCCAGGCCGAGGCCTCGGCGACCCGTACGGCCAGCTCGGGCTCCCAGATCAGCCGCCAGGTCTCGCGGAAGGTGCCGGTCCCCGTGCGGGAGCGGACCGGCTCGCCCCAGCCGACGCCGAGGAGCCGCAGGCGGTGCAGCAGCCGGCTGCGCGCGGCGTCGGTGTCCTTGCGCAGGTCGAACTCCACCTCGCGGGCGTCCGCTTCGGGCTTGAGGCGCAGGCTGCGCTGGAGGCGGGAGAGGTCGCGCTGCAGGGGCGTGGCGGGGGCCGTGTCGGGCACCTCGCCGAGGACGTCCCCGATGACGAGCCGGTCCCGTACGAGCGCGAGGGGCACGTCGGAGCCGTCGCACATCACGGCCCTGACGGCGTCGGTGGTCTCGGTGAGGCCGGCGAGCGGGCGGCCGCGCAGGGCGGCGAGGGAGCGGGCGAGGCGGACGGCCTCGATGACGTGGGCGGAGGAGACGGGGAAGTCCTCGTCCCGCAGCAGCCGGGCGGCCTTCGTCATCCAGCGTTCGAGCGGGCGGTCCGCGGCGTGGAAGAGGTGGCCGTACCAGCCGGGCGAGTCGATGCCGGCGCCGTAGCCGCTGTGACGGGAGAGGCGCCGGTGGGTCCAGGGGACCCAGCCGATCGCGGCCTTGACCTTCGGCAGGCCCTTGAGGGCCTGCCGGTCGGCGGTGACGGTCCGCCGCTCGGCGAGGGCCGGCACGTGCCAGGCGCCGCAGACGACGGCGATCCCGTCGCCGAACTCCCGCCGGGCGTCGCGGATCCTGAGCCGCATGTGCGCTTCGCGGACGAGGTCCCGCGCGCCGCCGGATCCGTCGCCGTCGCTATCGTCATCACCGTCGTTGCCGCCGGTGCCGCCGTTGCCGTCGCCGAACGCGGACCGCAGTTCGGCCATGGCGTCGGCGAGCGCGGCGAAGGGGGCGAGGGCGTCGGCGCCGTCCCGGCCGCGGCGGTGTTCGACGGCGTCCTCCCACCACACTTCGGGGTCGTCGTAGCCCGCGGCGGCGGCGAGCACGGCGAGGGGGTCGAGACGGGGGGCGGCGTGCAGGGCGGGGGGCTTCTCTTCTACGGGCCCGCCGGGCGCGGGGTGCGCTTCGGGGGCGGCGGCACGGCCGGTTCGCGCGGCACGGCTGCTTCGCTCGGCATGGTTGCTTTGCACGGCATGGTTGCTTTGCACGGCGCCGCCGGAAGCGGGGGCGCCGGGCTGCGGGCCCTCGGGCCCGGGCCCGTTCTCCTCGCCCAGCGCGAGCGAATGCGCCGCCGGCAGGTCGATGAACCGCACGGGCACCCCGTGCGCCAGGGCCCAGCGGATCGCCACCCACTCCGGGGAGAACTCGGCGAGCGGCCAGAACGCGGCGCGGCCCGGGTCGTCCACCGCGTGGGCCAGCAGGGCGACGGGCGGCCGCATGCCCTCGTCGGCCGCGAGGGAAACGATCCCGTCGGCCTCGGGCGGCCCCTCGACGAGGACGGCCGCGGGCCGGCACTGCTCCAGGGCCGCCCGTACCGCCCGCGCGGAGCCGGGCCCGTGGTGGCGGATGCCCAGCAGAAAGGGGCCGGTGCCGGTGCCGGTTCCGGTGCCGCTCACGCCGAGACCTCACGGCAGGCGCGGTAGAAGTCCTTCCAGCCGTCGCGTTCGCGGACGACCGTCTCCAGGTACTCCTGCCAGACGAGGCGGTCGGCGGCCGGGTCGCGGACGACCGCGCCGAGGATGCCGGCGGCCACGTCGCCCGCGCGCAGCACGCCGTCGCCGAAGTGGGCGGCGAGGGCGAGGCCGCCGGTGACGACGGAGATCGCCTCGGCCGTGGAGAGCGTTCCCGAAGGGGACTTGACCTTGGTGCGGCCGTCGGTGGTGACGCCGTCGCGCAGCTCGCGGAAGACCGTGACGACGCGCCGGATCTCGTCGGTGCCGTCGGGCACGGACGGCAGGTCGAGGGAGCGGCCGATCTGGTCGACGCGCCGGGAGACGATGTCGACCTCGTCCTCGGGCGTGGCGGGCAGGGGCAGCACGACGGTGTTGAAGCGGCGGCGCAGGGCGCTGGAGAGGTCGTTGACGCCGCGGTCGCGGTCGTTGGCGGTGGCGATCAGGTTGAAGCCGCGGACGGCCTGCACCTCCTCGCCCAACTCGGGGACGGGAAGGGTCTTTTCGGAGAGGATCGTGATCAGGGTGTCCTGGACGTCGGCGGGGATGCGGGTGAGCTCCTCGACGCGGGCGGTCATGCCCTGGGCCATGGCCCGCATGACGGGGCCGGGCACGAGCGCCTCGCGGCTGGGGCCGTGGGCGAGGAGCCGGGCGTAGTCCCACCCGTAGCGGATGGCCTCCTCCGGGGTGCCCGCCGTGCCCTGGACGAGCAGCGTGGAGTCGCCGCTGACGGCGGCGGCCAGGTGCTCGGAGACCCAGGTCTTGGCGGTGCCGGGGACGCCGAGCAGGAGCAGGGCGCGGTCGGTGGCGAGCGTGGTGACGGCCACCTCGACAACGCGGCGCGGGCCCACGTACTTGGGCGTGATCACGGTGCCGTCGGGCAGGGTGCCGCCGAGCAGGTAGGTGGCGACGGCCCACGGCGAGAGCTTCCAGCGCTCGGGGCGGGGCCGGTCGTCGGCGGCGGCGAGGGCCTTGAGCTCCTCGGCGAAGGCGTGCTCCGCGTGCGGGCGCAGGGCCTGGGATTCGGTCTCGGTCTCGGTCTCGTTCTCGGCTTCGCCTTCGGTTCCGGGCACGGTCACAAGTCCCCCTAGGTGTGCGGATCCGGGATGTGCGAACCACCCTGCACCACCCCACTGACAATGGGCCGGGACGTGTCGAATCCGCAGGTCAGGGCCATTGTCAGTGGGTGGCCCTAGCGTTTGGGGCATGAATCCGCAGGGGGATCGATGGACGGCGGAGACGGTGCTCTCGCTGGCGCCTGACGCCGCATCACGCAAAGCAGGAAGCAAGCTCGCGGCGCCCGGTCCGTGGTCGGGCGCGGGGGCGCGCCCGGAGGAGGGCGGGGGCGCGGTCTGGGGTGAGTGCTCCGGCAGCGGCAGCAAGCCGTACCGCACGGTGGTGGACCTGTCCGGGGAGGGCGGGCCGGGCTTCAACTGCTCCTGTCCGAGCCGCAAGTTCCCGTGCAAGCACGCGCTGGGGCTGCTGCTGTTGTGGGCTTCCGGCGAGGCCGCGGTGCCGGCCGCGCAGGAGGCTCCGCCCGGCTGGGCGGAGCAGTGGCTGGAGCGGCGCCGGAAGCGGGCCGAGAAGGCCGTCGCGGGCCCGGCCGCGGCGGGGCCCGCGACGCCCGCGGACGAGGAGGCCGCGCGGCGGCGCGGGGAGCGCCGGGCGGAGCGGATCGGCGCGGGTGTCACGGAGTTGGAGCAGCGGCTCGCCGATCTGCTGCGCGGGGGGCTGGCGGCCGCGGAGGGCGCGGGGTACGGGCAGTGGGAGGAGACGGCGGCCCGCATGGTCGACGCCCAGGCGCCCGGTCTCGCCTCGCGAGTGCGGGAGTTGGCGTCCCTGCCGGGTTCGGGCGCCGACTGGGCGGGCCGGCTGCTGGAGGAGTGCGCCCTGCTGCACACCCTCAACCAGGGGTGGCTGCGCCTGCAGGAGCTGCCGGAGCCCCTGGCCGCGACGGTCCGGTCGCGGGTCGGCCTGACCACGGACGCCGCGGCGCTGCTCGCGTCCGGCACGCCGGTGCGCGACCACTGGCTGGTCCTTGCGCAGCGGGACGGCGATGACGGGCGCCTGGTCACCCGCCGGATCTGGCTCCACGGCCGGGACTCGGGCCGGATGGCCCTGCTCCTCTCCTACGGAGCGGCCGGCCGGGCGCCGGAGCTGTCACTGCCCGTGGGCCTGACCCTGGACGCGGACCTCGTCTACTACCCGGCGGCGCACCCGCTCCGCGCCGTGCTCGGCACGCGCCACGCCCCGCCCGCGGAGAGTGCGGGACCGCCGGCGGGGGGCGGCGTGGAAGCGGCCCTCTCCGCGTACGGGGAGGCCCTGCGCGACGACCCCTGGCTGGAGACGTGGCCGGTCGTCCTCGACGGCGTGGTCCCGGTTCCGGGCCCGGACGGCCACTGGCAACTGGCCGACGGCGAGGGCGGTTCGGCCGCCCTGCCCGTCGATCCCCGGCACCGCGACAGCACGGCCCTGTGGCAGCTGGCATCGATATCGGGCGGCGCCCCGATCAAGATCTTCGCCGAGTACGGCCACAGGGGCGCAACCCCTCTGACGACGTGGACCCCGGAGCCGGTCCCTCTCTGACAGCCACCACCGGATGCCGAACCGCACCCCCAACCTCACTCCGGCACCCAACCCCGCCGCAACGGCGAGCAACCACCCCACAACCCCACCGGCGGTGCCGAGCCCACCCCAGGCAGCCCGGCACCGCCGGACACCGCCGCTGCGGCTGATCACCATCGCGGCGGAAACAAGCGGCCGGCCCCCAACCCGCAACCACCGGCCACCCGGCCGACCGGCCAAGCCTCGCCCGGCACCCAACCCCCGCCGCAACGGCGAGCAACCACCCACAACCCCACCGGCGGTGCCGGGCCCGCCCCAGGCAGCCCGTACCGCCGTATCCGTCAGGAAAGGCAGCGCATGAACCGTACTTGGGACGAGCTCGTCACCTCCGCTCTGCTCGGGACCGGGCGGCGTGTGCCGCCTGTGGAGGTGCGGGGCGGGCAGGACGCGGCCGTGGCGCTGCTGGACGCCGCCGCGGTGGACACCGTGCGGCGGCGCGCCGGGGCGGTGCCCGCCGCGGCGCTCGCCCGGCCCGCGCCGGCGCCGGCGGACGCCCGGCCTCCGTTGCCTCCGGCGGCCCGGCGGCGGCTCGCCCTGTTGCTCGCGGACCGCAGCGGCAGCGGCGGTGGCGGGCGACGGGGCGCCTCCCCGGATCTGACGGAGCTGTTGCCCCAGTGGCTGGCCGCCGCCAACGGGCACGGCTATCAGGCGCCTCCCGCACTTCTGCCCGCCCTCCTGGAGGCGGCCAGGTCCCGTAGCGATCTGCGGCAGGAGGCGCTCGCGTTCGGCGGGCCCCGGGCCCGCTGGCTGGCGGCGCTCAACCCGCAGTGGAAGTACGCGTTGCGGCCCGGCCCCGCCGCGGACACGGGCCCGGCCGCGGGCACGGGCACAGGCACAGGCACGGACACCGGGGTCTGGGAGGAGGGGCTGTTCGCCGAGCGGGCCGCGCTCCTCGCCTCCGTACGGCAGCGGGACCCCGCGGCCGCCCGCGAACTGCTCGCCGGCTCGTGGGCGACGGAGCGGGCGGAGGACCGCCTGATGTTCCTCGACGCGCTGCGCGAGGGGCTGTCCGCGCAGGACGAGCCGTTCCTGGAGCGCGCCCTGTCCGACCGGAGCCGCAACGTCCGGGCCACTGCGGCGGAGCTGCTGTCGGCACTGCCCGGCTCGGCACTCGCGGCCCGCATGGCCGAGCGGGCCCGCAGTTGCGTCTCCCTGGACCGCACGGGAGAGGGAGAGGGCCCGCGGATCGCGGTGGAGGCGCCGCACGAGTGCGACAAGGGCATGCAGCGCGACGGCGTCGTGGTGAAGCCGCCGTCCGGGCGCGGCGAGCGCTCGTGGTGGCTGGCCCAGATCGTGGAGGCGACCCCGCCGGCAGCCTGGTCCGGGCGGTTCGGCGGGCGGAGCCCGGCGGAGATCGTGGCGCTGCCGGTCGCGGACGGCTGGCAGCCCGAGCTGCACGCCGCCTGGTGCCGGGCCGCGGTCCGGCAGCGGGACGCGGAGTGGGCGCGGGCGCTGCTGGGCCCCGCGTCGGCCCCGCCCGCGGCCGAGGGCACCTCGTGGAGGGATCCGGCGAAGCTGCTGTCGGCGCTGCCGCGGGACGAGCGGGCGGCGTGGGTGGCGGAGTTCGTCTCGGCGCACGGGCTGTCGGACGCGTTCCGGCTGCTCGGGGTGTGCGCGGTGCCGTGGGCGGAGCCGCTGGGCCGGGCGATCGTGGACGCCTTGGACGCCGCCCGCGACGCGGGCGGCTATCCGTGGAGTTTCAGCGGGGTGATGGGCCTGGCCGAGCGCTGCCTGGACCCGGCGCAGGCGGACCGGCTGGAGGCACTGACCCTGCTGCCGGAGGACCCCGCCGCGGACACCCCCGGGCGTGCCGGGGCCACCGCGTACTGGGCGGAGGCGCTCCAGCGCCTCGTGGGCACGCTGCGGCTGCGGGCCACGATGCGGGCGGAGCTGGCGGGGCTGCCCGCCGGCTCCGTCAGGCCTCCGTCGGCTGACGGACGTTCGCGTTGACCCACTCCACGATGGAGGCCGTGGTGGCCCCCGGGGTGAAGATCGCGGCGACGCCCTGCTCCTTCAGCGGTGCGATGTCCGCCTCGGGGATGATCCCGCCGCCGAAGACCTTGATGTCCTCCGCGTCGCGCTCGCGCAGCAGCTCCAGGACCTTGGCGAACAGGGTGTTGTGGGCGCCGGAGAGGATGGACAGGCCGATCGCGTCGGCGTCCTCCTGGATGGCGGTGTCCACGATCTGCTCGGGCGTCTGGTGGAGGCCCGTGTAGATGACCTCCATGCCGGCGTCGCGCAGCGCCCGTGCGATGACCTTCGCGCCGCGGTCATGGCCGTCGAGCCCGGGCTTGGCCACCACCACGCGGATCGGACCGGTCACTCCCATCACTGCCTCCATGTACGACTGCCGGTAACCGGCGCCCAGGGATGTGAACGAACGTTATCTCCAGCATCCCGCACGCGGCCGTTTCGCGGTGCGGAGCGAGGGGGAAATCACACGTGGGACAACACGTCGCTACGCACCGTCCGCGCGCTTCCGCGTCTTACGGGTCGCCCAGCCACCCGCGTCGCCGGGGTGGCGAGTCTTCGGGCGGTCGCGAGGGGAGCCGCGGCGAGGCCGCCGCACCACTGTGCCGACAGCCGCACGGCACAGCGGTGCGGCCGGTCGTGCGCAGCTGCCCGTGGGCGCACACGGGGGACGACAGCCGCGCTTCCCGGGTGCCGTTCGGGAGGTCGGCCATGAGGACCCTGCCCTTCATCACCATCCTTGCCGCCTTGCTGCGCCCGTCGACCGCGCTCGTCCGGTCCACGGTGCTGGAGCTGGCGATTCTCACCGGCCATCTGCTGCTGTACCCGACCGGTGTCGTCCAGGAGCGCCCGCCGCCCCGGCGGGCGCTGCCCGCGCTTCCGGCCGCCGGCGACACGCCCGACACGCCCGGACTGCATGAATCAGTCGAAACAGGACAAGAAGGTCATCTGCCTGTTCTGCTCCTCCACGGCTTCATCGACAACCGTTCGGTCTTCGTCCTGCTGCGCAGGTCCCTGCGCCGGCACGGCTGGCAGCAGGTCGAATCGCTCAACTACTCCCCCCTGACCTGCGACATCCGCACGGCCGCCCGCCTGCTGGGCCGCCACATCGAGGACATCTGCGCCCGCACGGGGCAGCAGCGGATCGACGTGGTGGGGCACAGCCTCGGCGGCCTGATCGCGCGCTACTACGTCCAGCGGATGGGCGGCGACGTCCGCGTCAGGACCCTGGTCACGCTCGGCACGCCGCACGCCGGCACCCGCGCGGCGTCGCTGCTGCCCGCGCATCCCCTGGTGCGCCAGATGCGCCCGGGATCGGACGTCGTCGCCGAACTCGCGGGCCCCGCACCGGATTGCGCGACGCAATTCATCGGTTTCTGGAGTGACCTGGACCAATTGATGATGCCCGTGGAATGCGCCCGCATCGACCACCCGGATCTGAGCGCACGCAATGTCCGGGTGACGGGCGTGGGGCACCTCGCCCTGCCGGTGCACTGGGAGGTGGCCGCCGGCATACGGCAGGCCCTGACCACGGAAGAGGCGCAGGACGATGCGTCGGGGGCGGCTTCCGTCGCCTGATTCACCGGTGCTCCAGGGGCGCTCCCGGGGGCCCCGAAACCGAACGCGGATCGAACGTCAAATCGGTTTTCCGGGGTTCAGTCAGCCAAAAGGCGGCTAAATGCCCGGGCCCCGGCCGCCCGAAACGTGACGAAGATTGTCGCCGTCCCATACCGCCGGGTACAGTCGCCGCTAATTCTCCTCCCTCGGCGAAAGAGAAGTGGTGGTGAACGACCGTCACCCGGCGGCGGGCCCCGGCCCGTCCGACCCCGCTCAGGATGGCTCCTACGGGCAGTACGCGTCGTACGGTCAGCAGAGCGCACCGCACAACTACACCGGGTACGACGGCTACGACAGCGGTCAGTGGGAGACCACGGGCCAGTGGGCCAGCACCAGTCAGTGGGGCGGAGTCACCGGCCAGACCCAGATCTGGGACTTCAGCGCCTACGACGCCGGGCAGGCCGACGCCACCGGGCAGTGGGACACCTCCGCCGGCCTCACGGCCCCCGCCACCGGGCAGTGGGACACGAGCGCCATGACGCCGAGCGCCTGGGGGGCGAACGGCACCTACGACACCTCCGGCCACTGGGAGCTGACCGGCCAGACCGGCTTCCCCGGCCAGGCCCAGGCACCCGCCCCCGACCAGCCCGCGGCACAGGGCTGGGACACCACGGGAACCGGGCAGTTCACCTCCTGGGACGGCTCCGGCCAGGCGGCGGACGCCTCGGGCTGGGGGCACCTCCCGGACGAAGTTCGGGGGAGGGACACGTCCGGGCAGTGGGACACCTCGGGCCAGTGGGAGACCGGGGCCGGCCAGTGGGAGGCGGGCGCAGGCCAGACCCAGATCTGGGATGCCGGTGCCTTCGCCTCCGTGGACGGCACGCAGGGCGAGCCGGAGCACGCCCCGACCCTCATGACCGACCTCTCCGGCATGACCGACCTTTCCGGCATGGCGTCCATGGACTCCGCGCCCGCGATGGACGAAACGGACGGACAGGCGGCCGGCAAGGCGGAGGCCTCCCCCGCCGGTGTCGTCGCGAACGCCGAGACGCAGGCCATGCTGTTCGTCCCCCCGGCCCGCGACGAGGCCGCCCCGGACGACGCCCCCCGCGACACCCCCACCCGCAGCAGCCGCCGCAAGAGCGCGCCCGCCCGCACCGGTTACCGGCCGCGCCGCAAGGCCCTGCTGACCGTCGCCGTGCCGTCGGTCGCCGTCATAGGGGTCGCCGGGATCGCCGCCGCGACCGTCTCCGGCGGGCAGGGCGACGACAAGAAGGAGATCCAGGCGGCGTCCGCCCCCGACAGCGCGCCCGTTCCCTCCGTCGCCAACAGCAAGCTGGACACCCAGCTCGCGAGCCTCAGCCACGGCGCCGACGACTTCGCGAACCGCGCCAACCGCACCCAGGAGCGCATCGACCTCAAGGCGCGCCAGGAAGCGGAGAAGAAACGTAAAGCGGAGGAAGCGGCCCGCAAGGAGGCCGAGCGCCCGAAGTTCTCCCTGCCCGTCGCGCAGCACGGCCTCAGCGCGATGTACGGCCAGGCGGGCGTCAACTGGATGTCCGTGCACACGGGCATCGACTTCCCGGTCAGCTACGGCACACCGGTCATGGCCGCCACGGACGGCACGGTCCGCACGCAGTACAACGTGGCCTACGGGAACATGGCCATAGTGACGTCGCCCGACGGCGTCGAGACCTGGTACTGCCACCTCAGCAGCACCAAGCTCCGCTCCGGCCAGGTCAAGGCCGGCGACGTCATCGCCTACTCCGGCAACTCCGGCAACTCCACCGGACCGCACCTGCACTTCGAGGTCCGGCCGGGCGGCTCCGCCGTCGACCCGCTGCCGTGGCTGCGCGCGCACGGCTACGACCCGACCTAGCAGTCGGCGCTACGACCCGACCTAGCGGTCGGCGACGGACGAAGCGCCGGCCACGGCGGGTGCCCATCCCGCCGGACCGGGGCTCATCCCCCGTGCGGATCCAGTGGAACGGCTAGAGCTTCTCGACCGGTGCGTACCGCAGGAGCAGGCGCTTCGGCTTCTCCTCGCCGAAGTCGACCGTGGCCTCGGCGTTGTCACCGCTGCCCTTGACCCCGACGACGGTGCCCAGCCCGAACGAGTCGTGCGTGACCCGGTCGCCGACGGCGAGCGCCACCACCGGTCGGTCCTTGGCACGCCGCGTCGCAAAACCGCTCGGCCCTGCCTTGGCACGCGAGGACGTGAACCCCGACGTGATGCCGGAGCCCGCACCGCCGCCCGAGCCGATCGAGCTCATCGACGCCGACGGCTTCGCGGGCCCGGTGCGCCGCCACTGCACGTACTGGTCGGGGATCTCCTCGAGGAACCGCGACGGCGGGTTGTACGAGGGCTGGCCCCACGCGCTGCGCATGCTCGCGCGCGTCAGGAACAGCCGCTCCCGGGCGCGGGTGATGCCCACGTAGGCGAGGCGGCGCTCCTCCTCCAGCTCCTTGGCCTGGCCGAGGGCGCGCATGTGCGGGAAGACGCCGTCCTCCATGCCGGTGAGGAAGACGACGGGGAACTCCAGGCCCTTCGCGGTGTGCAGGGTCATCAGCGTGATGACGCCGGTGCCTTCCGCGTCCTCGTCGGGGATCTGGTCGGAGTCGGCGACGAGGGCCACCTTCTCCAGGAACTCGGCCAGCGTGCCGGGCTCCCCCTCCTCGCGCTCCTGCTCGAACTCCAGGGCCACGGCCGCGAGCTCCTGCAGGTTCTCCACGCGGGTCTCGTCCTGAGGGTCGGTGGAGGCCTGGAGCTCGGCGAGATAGCCCGTGCGCTCCAGCACCGCTTCCAGGACGGTGGCGGGGCCGGCGCCCGACTCGGCGATCGTGCGCAGCTCCTCCATGAGGACGTTGAAGCGCTTGACCGCGTTCGCCGAGCGGGCGGCCATGCCGTAGGCCTCGTCGACGCGGCGCAGCGCCTGCGAGAAGCTGATCTTCTCGCGCAGCGACAGGGCGTCGATCATGGCCTCGGCGCGCTCGCCGATGCCGCGCTTGGGCACGTTGAGGATGCGCCGCAGCGGGACGGTGTCCTCGGGGTTGGCGAGGACGCGCAGGTAGGCCAGGACGTCGCGGACCTCCTTGCGCTCGTAGAAGCGCACGCCGCCGACGACCTTGTAGGGCAGGCCGACGCGGATGAAGATCTCTTCGAAGACACGGGACTGGGCGTTGGTCCGGTAGAAGACCGCGACGTCCCCGGCCTTGGCGTCGCCCGCGTCCGTGAGGCGGTCGATCTCGTCGGCGACGAACTGGGCCTCGTCGTGCTCGGTGTCGGCGACGTAGCCGGTGATGGACGGGCCGGCGCCGGCCTCGGTCCACAGGTTCTTCGGGCGGCGGCTCTCGTTGCGCTCGATGACCGCGTTGGCGGCGTTGAGGATCGTCTGCGTGGAGCGGTAGTTCTGCTCCAGCAGGATCGTCGTGGCGTCGGAGTAGTCCTCCTCGAACTGGAGGATGTTGCGGATCGTGGCGCCGCGGAAGGCGTAGATCGACTGGTCGGCGTCACCGACGACGCACAGCTCGGCCGGGCCCTCCTCCGGCGACGACTCCGCGGTGCCGACGAGCTCGCGCACGAGGGTGTACTGCGCGTGGTTGGTGTCCTGGTACTCGTCGACCAGGACGTGCCGGAAGCGGCGGCGGTAGTGCTCGGCCACGTCGGGGAAGGCCTGGAGCAGGTGCACCGTGGTCATGATGATGTCGTCGAAGTCGAGGGCGTTGGCCTCGCGCAGCCGCGACTGGTACATCACGTACGCCTCGGCGAGCGTCTTCTCGAAGCCGTCCGCGGCCTGCGCCGCGAAGGCCTCCTCGTCGATGAGCTCGTTCTTCAGGTTCGAGATCTTCGCGCTGAAGGACTTCGGCGGGAACTTCTTCGGGTCGAGGTCGAGGTCCCGGCAGACGAGCGCCATGAGCCGCTTGGAGTCGGCCGCGTCGTAGATCGAGAAGGAGGACGTGAAGCCGAGCTTCTTGCTCTCCCGGCGCAGGATCCGCACGCACGCGCTGTGGAACGTCATCACCCACATGGCGTTGGCCCGGGGGCCGACGAGCTGCTCGACGCGCTCCTTCATCTCGCCCGCGGCCTTGTTGGTGAAGGTGATCGCGAGGATCTGGCCGGGGTGCACGTGCCGGGCGCCCAGCAGGTGGGCGATGCGGTGGGTGAGCACGCGCGTCTTGCCCGAGCCGGCGCCGGCGACGATGAGCAGGGGGGAGCCCTTGTGCACCACTGCGGCGCGCTGCTGCTCGTTCATCCCCTCGAGCAGCGCGGCCGGGTCCACGGCGGGCCGGTGGGCGCCGTCGCGGTAGTAGGCCTCGCGGGGGACGGGCACGTCGAAGGCGCCCTGGAAGAGATCGTCCGGCACCGGCTCCGGGGCCGCGTCCTCCGGGGGAGGGGGGTGCTCCTCGTCCGCGGGGCCGAGGTCCGCCAGGAAGCTGTCGTCAAAGAGGCTGCTCATCGCCTCCCGAGTCTAGGCCGCCCCACTGACAGCCGGGCCCCGATTCCCGGCGACAGTGGTCACCCCCACAGCGCGGGCGCGGCCGGCGCCGCACCGCAGCACCGGCCGCACCACCGCATCACGGCGGAGGTCAGACCCACATCACCGCGATGAAGATGTTCACCAGGGTCAGCGCGCCCACCGCGCCGAACACCGGGGCCGGGACCTTCTCGTCGTCGCGCTTGACGTAGACCAGGCCGAGGATCACGACGAGCAGCGCGAGCTTCGTGCCGATCTTGACCATGTTCAGGGTGTGGTCCTGCGCCTGGTTGAGGCCCACCAGCGCCACGCCCGTGACCAGCATGGTCAGTGCGCCGTGCAGCATGGCGGGCACCATCCGCGCCTCGCCCCTGCCCATGGCCTTCATCTGGGTCATGAAGCCGCCGAGCAGCGCGCCGATGCCGACGATGTGCAGGCCGACGACGGCGTGAATGAGTACGTCCATGAGGCCGACCCTAGCGGGGGCCATATCACCCACGGGCAGGCAGGTGGGGCGCAATCGCCACTTCGGTCACGGGCGGCATATATCCATCCGCGGGGGCGGGGTCGACATGATCACCCGCCAAAGCGCGCTGATCGATTTCATCCACTACCGGTCATCTGTGTTCTGGAGCGTGACCCTGCGGAATAGCGTCCTGGCCCAGACGGCGGCGGTCCGCGCGCTCCCCCCTCGCGACGGACCGCCGCCGGTCACCGTCCGGCGCGGCCACAGGGCCCGGCGGGCAGGGCAGGAACAGCAGGTCTGGAAGGAAGTGACGGCCGGCGTGGCAGCAGCGCACCGCAAGCCCAGGCAGCACCCGCTCACCAGCAGCACCGTACGGACCGCGGCCGGTCTCGCCCTCGCGGGCGCCGCCACCGCCACGCTCCTCGACGGCACCGCGCAGGCCGCTCCCCCGCCCTCCACGGCCCAGCTCAGATCCCAGGTCGACCGGTACTACCGGGAGGCCGAGGAGGCCACCGAGCGGTACAACGGCGCCAAGGAGAAGGCCGACCGCGCGGAGGCCGCCCTCGAAGAGCTGCAGGACCGGGCCGCCCGCAGGACCGAGCGGCTCAACGCGGCCCGCAACGCCCTGGGCTCCTACGCCACCGCCCAGTACCGCGAGGGCGGGATGCCCCCGGGCGTGCAGCTGATGCTCTCCTCCTCCCCCGGCCAGTACCTGGAGCGGGCCTCCCTGGCCCACCAGGCGGGCAGCCGCCAGGCGGTGGCCGTCAGCCGTTACGAGCGCGAGGTGCGGGAGATCCGGCAGGTCCGCAGGGCCGCCGACGCCCGCCTCGCGGAGCTCAAGCACGAGCAGGCCGGCCTCGCCCGCCACAAGCGGACCGTCGAGGGCAAGCTCGCGGAGGCCAGGAGGGTGCTGGCGGAGCTGCCGGACGAGGAGCGCGCCGCCGTCGAGCGCGGGGACGCCGCCGGGGCGGCGGGCGCCGCGACGGCCGCGGCCGACCGCGCGGCCGTACCGCACGGCGGCGTGCAGGCCCCCACGGAGCGGGCCGCCCGGGCCGTCGCCTTCGCGTACTCCGCGCTCGGCAAGCCCTACGTGTGGGGGGCGACCGGCCCCGCCGCCTTCGACTGCTCGGGACTCACCAAGGCCGCCTGGCAGGCGGCGGGCGTCTCGCTGCCGCGCACCACGTACACCCAGATCAACGCGGGCCGGCGGATCTCCCGGAGCGCCCTCGCCCCCGGCGACCTGGTGTTCTTCTACTCGGGCATCAGCCACGTCGGGCTCTACATCGGCGGCGGGCAAATGATCCACGCTCCGCACCCGGGTGCGCCGGTCCGGATCGCCCCGGTCGACCAGATGCCCTTCGCGGGGGCGTCGCGGCCGGTGTGAGCAGGCCTGCGTCGCCGCGCACCGCTGAACCCCGGGCGCACACGCCCGCCTCCACGCCGGTGCTAGCCGAGGACCAGCATGGTGGCGAGCGCCGGGCCGAGGGCTCCGCCCATGAGGTAGGCGAGCTGGAACAGGCCGATACCGGTGGGGCGCTGGAAATCGGGGACGGCGGAGGCCGCGATCATGGACTGGGTGGCGTTGACGCCGGTGGCGCTGAAGACGGCGAAGCCGATGGCCGCGAACAGGATGATCGCGTTGTGGGCGAAGACCGCTGCCGTTGCGGCGAGCGCCCCCACCACGAGCAGGATCGCTCGCACCCTGGTCCGCCCCAGGCGCGCGGCGACGGCCGCGAAGACGAGGGTGAGCAGAGATCCGGTGATCATGGCGGCCATCTGGCCGGTGGCCACCGAGCCGGTCGACCAGCCGGCCCGGTCGGCGACCAGCCGCGGGATCGCGAACAGCAGCGTGAAGTACGACGCGGACAGGGCGAGGGCCATCAGGACCGAACTGCGGAAGAGCCGGGAGCGCAGGGCGGCTGCCGGGACGTAGCCGTCCGGGCGGCGGCGTATGTGCAGGGACAGCAGGACGCCGGTGACGACTGCCGCGGCGAGGGCGGGCAGCGGGTTCGACGGCAGCAGGACGAGGCTGCTGGACAGGACCGCCAGCAGTACCGCGCCCCGGGCGTCGAAGCGGCCCTCGGCGGCCGGAACCCGGGTGGTGTGGCGGCTGACCGCCGGGACGGCCAGGAGGGTGACCAGTACGACGGCCAGGGCGGCCCGCCAGGAGAGGCCGTCGGTGAGGCGCTCGCCGAGCAGCGGACCCACTGCGCCGAGGATCCCGGACCCGGCACTGATCACGCCCATGCGGCGGGCGGTGCCGGCCAGGTTCATGGCGATGGCCACCATGCCCGCTCCGCCCGCCGCCTGACCGGCCCGCCCGGCGAGGGTGAGCGGCAGCCACGGTGAGGTGGCCACCACCGCGGTCCCGACGGCGACGAAGGCGGCGCTCAGCCACAGCGCGGTGCGCGTGCCGCGCCGGCGCACCAGCGTCGCGATCAGCGGTGTCGCGATCGCCAGTGCCAGCGCGAAGACGGTGACCAGCCATGATGCGCCGGCGGTGCTGATACCGAGTGCGCGGCCCATGTCGTCGAGGATCAGGACGGTCGCGTTGTTGGCGGCGGCGACCGGTGTGGCGAGCAGCGCCAGCCACAGGATGGGGACGCGACGCACGGATTCGGCGGCGGAGGGGGAGGGCGAGGCGGAGAGGGAGGGCGTGCGCGTGGCGGCCGCCCCGGTGGTGGTGGGCATGTCTCTTCCTGCCGGTTCGTGTGTCTGCGGGTGAGGGGCGGATCAGAGGGCGGGCACGAGGCGTTCGCCGTGGGCGCCGGTCAGTGCGCGGTCACTTCGCCGAGCAGCCGCGGGGCGTCGCCGCTGAAGTCGATCCACGGATTCGTGCCCAGCGCCTGTGCGCCGTCCACGCTCGGTTCCTCGTAGCGCATGACGAACTCCTCGGGGCCGTGGACGTGGGCCACGATCAGGCCGTGCTCGGCGTCGAGGTAGGCGCCGTGGGGGCCCAGGCCGGGGTAGCTCAGGCGCCAGGCCGGATCGCCGGTTTCGACCGCGCCCACCGACAGCTTCGCGACCACGCCGTCGGGCAGCAGGTAGAACCACGTCCACGGGCCACCGGAGACGACCGTCATCACTTCGTCGACGCCGACGCCGTGGTCGGAGCTGTTCACGTGGAGCCTGCCGAAGCGCGCCTGCACGGCGTGCCGGGCGTCGGCGTCCATCGTCTTCATGTCGTACACCTTCGGGTACGGGGGAACGCCGGCCTCGGAGGTGTTCAGGTATCCGCCCCGGTGCGCCTCCGGGCAGCGGCCGGCCAGCTCGATCTGCTCCACCAGCTGCCCCCGGTGCATGCTGAACAGCGCGAGCAGTTCCGCGCCTTCCTCTTCCGAGAGCGCCCGGTCCTCGGACGCCTCCAGAAGCGGGTGGGCCTCCTCGGGAACGGGAACCCGGCCGACCCGCACGCCCACCGTGCGCAGGACGCGGTTGACCGCCTCGACGCCGGTGGTGGCCGGGCGGCCGTCGGAGTACGAGAGCTTCAGGGTTCCGTGGTCTGCGGTCGTCATTGCTGCTCCTGAGGTCCTTCAACGCCAGATCTTTTGACGTTGAAATAACAGCATGCTTGCTTGTTCAACGTCAAGTCTTTTAGGGTTGAATCAATCGAGGAGAGGGTGGGTGATGACGTGACCGATGCGGTGGACCTGGTCATCGAGCAGTGGCGCAAGGAACGGCCCGAGCTGGCGGGCAGCCTGCAGTCCGTGGAGGTGCTGGGGCGCGTGCAGCGCATGCAGCGCGTGTACGACCAGCACTTCAAGAGGATCAGTGACGAATTCGGCGTGAACGTGGGCGAGTTCGACGTGCTGTCCACGCTGTGCCGCTCGGGCCCGCCCTACACGCTCAGCGCCGGCGCCTTCGCGAAAGCGGCCATGGTGTCCCCGGGCGCCGTAACGAACCGCCTGGACCGCTTGGAGGACAAGGGTCTGGTCGAGCGGATCCGCGACCGCGCCGACCGGCGATCGGTACGGATCCGCCTCACCGAGCGCGGCAAGGCACTGATCGACGAGGCCATGGTCGCCCACCTGCGGGACTACGAGGAGATCCTGTCCGTCCTGACCCCCGAGGAGTGCGATCGGATCGCCTCGGGGCTGCGCAAGATCTTCGAGGCCCGGGGCGACACCACGCTCACCTGATCGAGGAGGCACAGAGGAGGCACAGAGGACGGCCTCGGCCGGACCCCTGCAGGTCGCCCGGGTCCGGACTACGGCTTGATCTGCTGCGAGAGCCAGCGGAAGACGTCGGGGACCTGCCGCTTCCACACGGCCGTGCCGTGGCCGCCCGCACCCGCGGGGACCTTCGTCACGTGCACCGTCGTCGGCGGCTTGGCCGCCTGCTTGAGCGCCAGGCCGCCCTGGTAGCCGTCGCCCTCCGCGCCGGAGACGAACAGCGCCACGTGCGGCGGGGTCTTGGCCCGCTGGAGCATCTTCAGGACGTTGTTCTCGTCGCGCAGCCCTGGCGTCTTCGCCGTCAGCGAGGAGGGCTCGCCAGCGGGGTCGTTGTAGCCGGAGAGGCTGACGCCGGCGCGGTAGCGGTCGGGGTGGGCGACGGCCAGCTTGGCGGCGCAGTGCGCACCCGCCGAGTAGCCCGCGACGGCCCAGCCCTCGGGCTTCTCCTGCGCGCGGAAGGTGTCCGTGACCATCTTGCGGACGTCGACGCTGAGCCAGGTGTCGGCGTTGACCTTGCCGGTGATGTTGGCGCAGCCGGTGTCCACGTCACCGAGGAGCGTGGTGCGCGGGGCCACGATGATGAAGGGCTCGACCTCGCCCTTCTCCATCATCGGCTTGAGCTGGCTGTTGACCTCCAGCGTGCCGAACCAGGCCTTCGCCGAGCCGGGGAAGCCGGGGAGCACCTCGACCACCGGGAACTTCCTGTCCTTGTACGCGGGGTCGTCGTACTGCGGCGGCAGCCAGACGTAGACCTCGCCCTCCACCCCCGATATGTGGCCCTTGAACTGGGTCTCCTGCACGCCCGGGCCCATCCGCTTGTCGGACGCGGGCTTGAACTTCTGCGGGTTCCTGGGCGCCGCATCGAGGTTCTTGCCGCCGGTGCCGTCCGGGCCGAGGTCGGCCGCGGTCCGGACGTGGTCGCCGGTGCCGAGGAGGTCGTCCCAGTTGTCGAAGAGCCCGTTGGCGTTGTTGACCATCACGAAGACCATGGCTATCGCGGTGACCTGGGCGAACAGCAGCATGAGCAGCCGCGCCGCGTGCCGTACGAGCTTGGGGCCGCCGATCCTGCCCCACAGCGCGAGCGGCAGCACGAGGGCCACCACGACCAGCGCGACCGTGGTGAGGAGGAAGGGGGTCCCCGTCAGGCTCATCGGGCTCTCGTTTCGGATCTCGGGCCCCGCGCGGGGCCGGGGCCCTGCGTGAGTGAGAGCCTCTCGTCCGTTCAAGAGTGCGAGCGGGCCGCCGGGGTTCCGCCCCTCCCCCGGCAGGAGCCGGGCTTATCCGAAATCGGGCCGGAAGGGCGGCGATCCCCGACGGGATCCCCGACGGGGATCCGGCGGCAGGGTCAGACCAGGCGCCGGGCCGTCGCCCACCGGGTCAGCTCGTGGCGGTTGGAGAGCTGGAGCTTGCGCAGCACCGCCGAAACGTGCGACTCGACCGTCTTCACCGAGATGAACAGCTGCTTGGCGATCTCCTTGTAGGCGTAGCCGCGGGCGATCAGGCGCAGCACCTCGCGCTCGCGCTGGGTGAGCCGGTCGAGGTCCTCGTCCACGGGCGGGGCGTCGGTGGAGGCGAACGCGTCGAGGACGAAGCCGGCCAGCCGCGGGGAGAAGACGGCGTCGCCGTCCTTGACCCGGAAGACGGCGTCGACCAGATCCGCGCCGGTGATGGTCTTGGTGACGTAGCCGCGGGCGCCGCCGCGGATGACGCCGATGACGTCCTCCGCGGCGTCGGAGACGGACAGGGCCAGGAAGCGGACCGGGCGCTCGGCGTCGACCATCAGGGGCGCGCAGCGGCGCAGCACCTCGACCCCACCGCCGCCGGGGAGGTGGACGTCGAGCAGGACGACCTCGGGGCGGGTGGCGGTGATGACGGTGACCGCCTGGTCGACGTCGGCGGCCTCGCCGACGACCTCGACACCCGTCCGGTCGGTGGCCCCGATCTCGGCCTGCACGCCCGTACGGAACATCCGGTGGTCGTCCACCAGCACGACCCGTGCGTGGCGCTGCACCGTCTCTTCGGTCGTCATGACGCGTTCTCCGCCCTCTCCATTTCCAGCTCCACTTCGGTTCCCCCACCGGGCACGGACCGCAGTCTCGCCGTGCCGCCGTTGCGCTGCATCCGGCCGATGATGGATTCGCGGACGCCCATGCGGTCGTCCGGCACCGCGTCCAGGTCGAAGCCGGGGCCGCGGTCGCGCACGGAGAGGAAGACCGTACGCCCCTCGACCTCTGCGTACACCTGGACGGCGCCGCCTTCGCCACCGTACTTGGCGGCGTTGACCATGGCCTCACGGGCGGCTTGCATCTGGGCGGCCAGGCCCTCGTCCAGCGGGCAGTCGCCGACGACGACCACCTCGATGGGCACGCCGTGGTGGTCCTCGACCTCGGCCGCGGTGGCCTTGACGGCCTCGGCGAGGGTGTCGGGCTGCTCGGCCTCGTCCTTCCCGCGGCCCTCGGGCCGGTAGAGCCAGGCGCGCAGCTCGCGCTCCTGGGCCCGGGCCAGGCGGGCGACCTCGCGGGCGTCCTCGGCGTTGCGCTGGATCAGGGTGAGGGTGTGCAGGACGGAGTCGTGGACGTGGGCCGCGACCTCGGCGCGCTCCTGGGCCCGGATGCGCATCGTGCGCTCGGCGGAGAGGTCCTGGGTCATGCGCACGAGGGAGGGACCGGCCAGCAGCGCTATGCCGACCAGGACCGCCAGCGACGCCTGCAGGACGGTGCCCAGGTGCTCGGCCGAGCCCTGGAGGACGACGATGCCCGTGACGCCGGCGGCGGCGAGGGCCACGCCGGCCGCGCCGCGCGCGAGCGGCAGGACCCGCTTGCTGCGACCGACCTCCATCCAGTGGGCCCGGCGGGCGTTGTCGGCCTGGCGCCAGACGAGGGCGACGCCCGCGCCGACGAGCAGCAGCGGCCAGATGTAGGCGTTGGCGCGGCCGAGGTGGAGGTTGTCCACGAAGATCGCGGCGCCGATGACCAGGGCGACGAGGGCGACGACCTGCCCGCGGTCCGGCTTGCGGGCGAAGAGGCGCCGGCGGCCGTCGGAGCCCGTCTCGGCGGGGGCCGGGCGCGGGGCCCCGACGCCGCCCACGCCGAGCGGCACCACGAACCAGAACACCGCGTACAGCACGGCGCCCATGCCCTGGGCCATCAGCAGCGCGACGAAGACCAGACGCACCCAGGAGACCGGCAGGCCCAGGTGCCCGGCGAGCCCGCGCGCGACACCGCCGAGCATGCGGCCCTCGGCGCTGCGGTAGAGCTTGCGCAGGGGTGGGCCGTCGGGGTGCTGCGGGCGGGCGGGGGCGGTCATGTACTGATCGTCACATGTCCGCGGGGGCCGGGGCATCAGGGTTCGCCCCTGACGGGACCCCTACTGGTGCCGGGGCGCCGGCCGGCGACGGGCCTACTGGGCGGCGGGCCGGAATCCTTCGCGCACCACGTCGAAGACCTGGCTGTGCCTGTGCCAGTCGGCCTTGGGCGCCGAGAGGTAGATCGCGTACTCCTTCTCGCCCGGGCGGCCGAACCCGAGGTCGGCGGCCCGGTACTCGCGCGCCCGGCCCTGCCACGTGAACTCCCAGATCGCCGCGGGCTGCCCGCGGTACTCCGTGCCCTGCATGCGCAGCTGGTGGTAGCCGGGCAGCTTGCCCTCCTTGACGGACTTCGTCTCGTCGTCCTTCCAGCGCTGGAGGGGGTCGCTGCTCGCGAGGTCGAGGACGGAGACCCGCAGGCCCACCAGCCCGCTCGGGTCGGTGTAGAGGATCTCGTCGCTCTCCTTGAGCTTCCCGCGCTTCCAGCCGTCCGGTACGGGGAAGGAGACGCCGGCCGCCTTCTCCGTCACCAGGTGGTAGCCGCGCGGCGGGTCCGGCACCGGCGACGGGGCCGCGCTCTTCCTCTCGCTCGGGCTCGCAGAGGCTTCCTGGCCGGACGCGGCACGGGGGGCGGGGTCGTCGTCCTCCTGGTCGCCGCCGGTCATGAAGTACGCGCCGGCCGCGATGCCGGCGACGGTGACGAGTGCCAGGGCGCTCCACAGGACGGGGCGGTGGCTGCGGCCGGTGCGCGCAGGGCGACCGGCGCGGGCGCTGCCCCCGGCCTTCGTGTCCGAGTCCGGGGCCGGGGCCGGGCTGGACGCGGCAGGTGTCACGGCCGCTGCTGTTGCCGTGGCCGTGACATCGGCGGCTGCAGGGGCAGCCGCAGGCGCGGGGGCCGCGGTCTCCGCCGGAGCGGCCGGTGCCGCCGACGGGGCCGGCACGGTCGGCGCCGTCGCCGCGGTCCGCCCGGCCGCCGTGGTGCCGCGGTCCGCGGCGTCGTCCCAGGGGCCGGGCGCGGGGGTGCGGCGCTGCTCCGCCGCGGGCATGTAGGCGGTCTCCGACTCGGCGGCGGGCTCGCGCAGGATCTGCTCGGCCAGGTCGGCCGGGGGCCGTACGGCCGGGTCCTTCGCGAGCAGGGTCTCGATGAGGCGGGTGAGCGCGCCCGCGCGGCGCGGCGGCTCCAGGGGGTCCATGGCGATCGCGTAGGCCGTCTCGACGGCCGTGTCCTTGCGGAACGGCGGGCGGCCCTCCAGCGCCTGGTACAGCGTCGCGCCGAGGGCCCACAGGTCGGACGCGGGGCCGGGCTTGGCGCCCTTGACGCGCTCGGGCGCGATGTAGTCGATCGAGCCGACCATCTCGCCGGTCTTGGTGAGGGTGGAAGTGCCGGTGGACTGGGCGATGCCGAAGTCGGTGAGGACGACACGGCCGTCGTGGCCGAGCAGGACGTTGCCGGGCTTCACGTCGCGGTGCAGCACGCCGGCCGCGTGGGCCGCGCGCAGGGCGGCGATCATGCCGCGCCCGATGCGGGCGGCCTCGTCCGGGGTGACGGTCCCGTGCTTGAGGACGTCGCCGAGCGTTCTGGAGGGCACGTACTCCATGACGATGCAGGGCAGGCCCCGGTCGTCGACGACGTCGTGGACGACGACCACATTGGGGTGGTTGATCCGGGCGGCGCTGCGGGCCTCGCGGCGGGTGCGCTCGTAGAGCGTGGCGAGCTCGTCGTCGTCCAGGTACGGCGAGACGTGGATCTGCTTGAGCGCGACCTGACGGTCCAGCAGCTCGTCCTGGGCGCGCCAGACCGTGCCCATCCCGCCGCGGCCTATCCGGTCGACGAGGCGGTACCGCCCTGCGACCAGCCGACCGGTGTCCGGCCCCGGCCCGGACACCGCCTGTCCGGACACTGCCCCATCCACCCCGAAGCCCTCCGGTTCCCCTGCTGTGCTGTGTCGCGACACGATATACGGCACCTTCTCAGGGGCGATCTCAGGGAACGGCCAGGGTTGCCGGGTGTGCCACAAGCGCGTTCCGGTTGACACCATGTCCATATGACCGACACACCCAACACCCAGGACGCGCATCAGGCGGGTCCGGTTCACGGTGATCCGCAGGACGCCCGGCCGCCGCTGCGGCGCAGCCGGGAGCACAAAGTGGTGTCCGGAGTGTGCGGCGGCCTCGGCCGCTTCTTCGACGTGGATCCCGTGATCTTCCGGGTGGTGCTCGGTGTGCTGTCGGTGGCCGGCGGCCTGGGTCTGATCGTCTACGGCTTCGCGTGGCTGCTGATCCCCCTGGAGGGGGAGGAGGAGAACGAGGCCCGGAGGATGCTCTCGGGCCGGGTCGAGGGTCCGGCGCTGACGGCGGTGCTGTGCGCGCTGGTGGGCTGCGGCCTGTTCCTGTCGATGCTCAACAACAGCGCGGTGATGTCGTTCGCGCTGATGCTGACCATAGTGATGGCCGGGGCGGCCTACTGGTCGTACCACCGGCACGAGCCCGAGGCCGAGGCGGCCGTCGCCGCGGCCCAGAAGGCGCAGAAGACGTCGGCGCCCCCGCCCGAGACCAAGGCCCCGCCCGCCCCGGGCGGCCCCTCCTGGTGGCGCGACCCGATCATCAAGGACGGCACGACGGGCCCGCTGGGCGCCGAGACCGGCTATCTGTGGGGTCCGGACGACGAACCGCAGGACGGGCGGGAGCGTCCCCCCGCCCGGCTCCGCCCGGCCCGCGCCGGGACGCCGCTCGGCGGCTGGACGTTCCTTACGGCCGTCGCCGCCTTCTGCCTCGGCGCCGGCCTCACCTGGCGCCACCATCCGCTCGGCACCTGCCTGGAGACCGGCCTGGCCTGTGCGCTGGCCGTCTTCGGCCTCGGCATCGCCGTCAGCTCCCGCTACGGGCGCACCGGCGGAGGCACGGTCGTCGCCGCCGTCCTCACGGGCGCACTGCTGGCGGGCGCGGCCGCCCTGCCCAAGTCGGTCTCCACCGACTGGACGCGCACCACCTGGCGCCCCGACGCCGTCTCCGCGGTGCGCGGCGACTACCGGGTGGGCAGCGGCGTGGGCGTGCTCGACCTCACCGGCCTGTCCTGGCCGCGGGCCGGCACGGTCGCCACCCGCGCGGAAGTGGGCGCGGGCCAGCTCAAGCTGGTCCTCCCGGAGGACGTCACGGCGCGGATCACCCTGGACGTGGGCGTGGGCGACATCCGCCTGCCCGGCGAGGCGCGCGACGACGTCGACGTCCGGCCGGGGCAGACGAAGCGGATGACGCTGGAGCCCCCGTCCGGGAAGCCGTCCCGCGGAACGCTGGAGGTCCTGCTCAAGGTCGGTATCGGTCAGGTGGAGGTGGACCGTGCGTCGTCATGACTTCGAGCCGGGCAAGCTGGTCGTCGGGCTCGTCCTGCTGGGGTGCGCCGTCGCGTATCTGGGGGCGGCCCGCGGGGATCTGCACTTCCCTTCGTACGTGCTGCTGCCGGTGCTGGGAGCGGGCTTCTGCCTGGCGGGCGTGGTGTCGTCCGTGGCCTTCGCCGTCCGCCGGAGGAAGGGCGCGGGCCGGGACCGGTAGCCCTGCGCGCGGGCACGGACCGCCCTGGCGGGCGCGGACCGCCCTGGCGGGCGCGGCCGCCACGCGGCGACTCCCCGCCCCGTACGACCAGGGCCGGCCTGCGGGCTGCCGTCGCTCGCGCGGGCACCGGGCCCACCCCTGGCGGGCGCGGGCCGCACGGCAGCGGCTTCCCGCCCGTACGCCCAGGGCCGGCCTGCGGACTGCCGTCGCCCGCGCGGGCACTGGGCCCACCCCTGGCGGGTGCAGGCCGCACGGCAGCGGCTTCCCGCCCGTACGCCCACGCCCACGGCCACGGCCACCTTCGGCCGGCCTGCCTCTGCCGCCTGCCGCCTGCCGCCTACCGCTTCCCGGACCCGCCCGGCGCCTTGCCTGACGGCTTACCTGCAGACTTGGCTGCCGGCTTGGCTATGGACTTGGCAGCAGGCTTCGCGGACGGCTTCCCCGGCGACTTGGCAGCAGGCCTTCCGGACGGCTTTCCGGACGACCTCGAGGGCGACTTCGCGGGAGACTTCGCGGACGCCTTGGCCCGTGGCTTGCGCGACGGCTTCCGTATCGGCTTGCGGGATGCCCGGAGCGGCCCCGCGTCCACCGACCACACCGGCGCCCCCGCCACCACCAGCGGCAGCCACGCCATCAGGTAGATCAGGTCGTTGCCGTAGAAGTACGGCGTCGTCTGCCAGCTGACCGTCAGCCAGAGGCTGAGCGATATGAGCGCGCCGCCGGCCGCGGCGACGCGGGCGAATATGCCGAAGAGCGTCCCGACGCCCACCGCGAACTCGCCGAGGCCCATCGCATAGCCGAAGCCCTCGGGGTTCTTCAGGGCCAGGTCGACCAGGCCCGGGACGGCGGACGAGCCGCGGACCGTACGCATCAGCTCGCCGATCGAGCCGGGCCCGCTGTCCGCCAGGAAGCCGGAGTCCGTGATCTTGTCGAGGCCTGCGTAGATGAAGGTGATGCCGAGGAAGATGCGCAGCGGCAGCAGTGCGTACTGCGCGCTCTCCCCCTGCTTTCCGCGCCCGATGAAGCCCATGGCGTCCGCCGCCTCTCCGTTCCGTCCTGTCCGTCCTGGTCGTCATCCGAACCATACGGACGGGAGGCGAAACGCGTTCAGCCCTGTGGATAAACCTGGGTACCGGGGACGGCCTCCGAGGCCGGAGGCCTGAGAGTGAGCCGTGGGATCAGGCCAGCGCGGCCTCGGCGCACTGGTCAGGCCCCGGTGCGGACGCCGAGGGCGCTGCCCTCCAGCCACTCCTGCCAGCTGATGTTCCAGTCGCCGTAGCCGTTGCCGAAGCGGTCCATCGGCTTCGGCTTGGTGCTGCCGGTGACCTGGACGACGTCGCCCTTCAGGCTCAGCCCGTACAGCCACTTGGCGTCTTCCGTCGACATGCCGATGCAGCCGTGGCTGACGTTCTCCTTGCCGAACGACTCGGCGTTGTCGGGGGCCGCGTGCACGTACTCGCCGCTGATCGTCTCGCGCATGCTGTAGTCGTACGACCCGAAGAAGCCGTCGGGGTGGTTGCGCGGGATGCCGATGGAGAGCGAGTCCATGACGACCCGGCCCTCCTTGGCGAGGATCGTCTTGATGCCCCCGCGCGTCCCGAAGCCCTTGCTCTCGTCGCCGCCGCTGACCGGGATCGTGCGCAGCGTCTTGCCGTTGCGGACGACGGTCAGCTTGCGGGCCTTGAGGTCGACGGTGCTGACCATCGAGTCGCCGACGGTGAAGGAGACCGTGCGGTCGCCGGCGGCGGCCGTGCCTTCGGCGAGCTGCACGCCCGCCAGCCGGGCGTCCAGGGTGACCTTGGTCCCGGCGGGCCAGAACTTCTCGGGCCGGAAGTGGACCCGGGTGTCGCCCTTGGTCTCGTTCCAGTGCCAGGCGCCCGGGACCTGCGGCGAGGTGGAGACCTTCAGCCGGCCCTCGATGCCCGCGCGCAGCTCCTTGGAGACCTTCTGCTGCTTGAAGACCAGGGCGACGGGCTGGCCGACGCCGACCTTCTCGCCGTTGGCGGGGGCTATCTCGGGCCGGACGGTCCGCGCGGCACCGGGCAGCATCTTCGCCGCCGGCGCGGGCTTCTCGGTCACGGGGCCCGCCGAGGGCGAGTGCGAGCCCGACGACGCCGCAGACGAGGACGGCGAGGAGGCCTTCCGGCCCGGCTTCCCCTCGGCCTCGGCACCGCCGCCGCATCCGGTGACGGCCAGGCCGGCGAGGGCCAGGGCGGCGGACAGCCCGACGCAACGGGAGAGGCGGCGCATGGTTCTCCTACCAGGTTCTGATCATCCGGGCGCGACGGCCCTCCGGGCATGCAGGAGCCGGGGCGGCTACGCCCCGGCTCCTGACCATCGTAGGCAGGGCGAATGCCCTGAAACGGCGCCCGGAAGAACGAGCGACCCCCGCCGACAGGAGGGGGTCGCGGGCCCCTCCCGGATCCCCGGCGGCGGCCCTCCCGGGACCCGGGCGGCAGCCCTCCCGGATCCCGGGCAGGCGGCCCGCCCGGTCAGCCAAGCAGCTCCGGCTCGCTCCGCGTGATCTGCTGGTACAGCGGCTGGTAGTTGATCCACGCCGCCAGGTCGTTGCCGAGCTGCTCGCGCGTGTGCCGGGCGCTCGCCTGGTCGATGAGGACGGGCTTCCCGGCCGCCTTCGCCGCGAGCTGCACCTGGCAGGAGCGCTCCATGGTGACGAACCACCACGCGGCCGCGTCCACGGAGTCCCCCACGGTCAGCAGCCCGTGGTTGCGCAGCACGACCGCCTTGTGCGGCCCGAGCGCCGTGGCGATCCGGCGCCCCTCCTCCTCGTCCACCACGACGCCCGTGTAGTCGTCGAAGAGGGCGTGGTCCTCGTAGAAGGCGCACACGTCCTGGGTGATCGGCTCCAGCAGCTCCCCCAGCGCGGACAGCGCCCGGCCGTACGTGGAGTGGCTGTGCGCGGCGGCGACGACGTCGGGCCGGGCCTTGTGGACCTGCGAATGGATCGCGAACGCCGCCTGGTTGACGTGGTACCGGCCCTCGACGACCTGCCCCTTGTGGTTCACGAGGATCAGATCGCTCACGGTGACGTGCTTGAACGACATCCCGAACGGATTGACCCAGAAGTGATCGGTGAACTCGGGGTCGCGCGCGGTGATGTGCCCCGCGACCCCCTCCTCGAACCCGAAGCGCCCGAAGAGCCGCAGCGCCGCCGCGAGCCGCTCCTTGCGGTGACGTCGCTCCTCCTCGACGGTGTCGTGCTTCGGCGGCATGGCGAAGTGGAGCTGATCGGCGGGGATCGGTTCCGGTGCTGTTGCCTGCGACATGGCGGCGCTCCTCCGGTCGTTCCGTGACTACGAAACGGAAGCTACCGCCGGGTACCCGCCGGGAACAGGCCTACGACGCGGCGGGCGCCGCCGACGCGGCCGCGGCGTGCTCCAGGATCGCCTCGGCCAGCGGCTGCAGGCACTCGCGCGGCAGCGCGTGCCCCATGCCCGGCATGGCCACCGTCCGGGCGTTGCCGATCACTTGGGCGATGTGGCGGGGGTGGGGCGACGGGAAGACGGGCTCGGCGGAGGCGTCGGTCACCAGCGTGGGGACGGTGTTGCGCGCCAGCTCCTCCGTACGGAGCATGCCGGAGTGGTCGGCGCGGCCGTGGGCGGTGGAGACGTCGTAACGCCCCGAGTGCTCGATGATCTGCCGCTCGCGCTCCCGCATCTCGTCGGCGTGGAAGGGCAGTTCCTCGCCACTGAGGATCCGCCAGTGCTCCACGCGCCGGTCCAGCTCGGCCTCCAGGCCGCGGTCCTCCACGGGCTGCGCCCACATCTCCAGGACGCGCGGGTCGATACCGGGCAGGTCGGCGACGGCGGTTTCCGTACCGTCGGCCTCGACGAGCGGCCTCTCGCTCAGCGCGCACGTGCCCATGAGGGTGGCGCTGAGGATGCGGTCCGGGTGGTCGGCGAGCAGCAGCTGCGCCAGCATGCCGCCGAGCGACAGGCCGACGATGTGGGCGCGCTCGACGCCGTGGGCGTCCAGGACGGCGAGGGCGTCGTCCGCGAGGTCGGTGATGCGGTAGGGCTGCTCGTCGTAGGACCAGGTGGAGCGGCCGGCGTCGCGGTGGTCGTAACGGATCACCCGGTGGCGGGCGGCGAGGGCGTCGGCGAACTCCTCGGGCCAGCCCGTGCCGGAGGCTTGCGCGCCCATGATGAGCAGCAGGGGCTGAGCGTCGGCCGCGCCGCGCGCGTCGGTCCAGAGGTGGACGCCGGAGGTGACCTCAACGGTGAGGGTTCGGGCTTCGGTCCGGGGCATGGGAGTCCCTTCCTGGGGGTTCGAGGGCGAGTGCGGCCTCAAGAAAGAACGATACGTCTCGTCTCGTCATCGCGCCACTAATTTGGCGGAGCCTGGCCACACCAGGGCTCCGCCGTCCCGCCGTCGCCTCAGAGGCGAATCTGGGTGAGGTCGATGTCGATGTCGAAAGGAACGGTGAGTTTGAGGTTGCCCTGGTACGTCCCGGTCGACGTGTAGGCGCGCGTCTCGTTGTCGAGCTTGAAGACGTGGACGACCGGCTGGTGATCGGTGGTCGCCATGTCGACTCGCCAGAAGTACGGGATACCGGCGCGGGCATACTTGAACGGCTTGGTCATCTGGTCGCGGGCCTCGGAGTCCGGGGAGACCACCTCGACGGCGAGCAGTACGGCTTCGGCCGGGAAGTAGGTCTGCTCCCAACTGCCCACCGACGCAGCGCGCACGATCGAGACGTCCGGCTCCGGGCCGTTTCGGCTGTCGATCACTACGGTCATCTCGCGCACGACCCTCACCTCGGGCGGCGCCGTGCGGCGCAGGTCATTCACCAGCAGATCAATGACGAGGCTGTGGAAATAGCGCTGCGGACTCACGAAAACCAGGCTCCCGTCGATCAACTCCGTGTGCGGCGGGAGGTCGGGCAGCGTCAGCAGGTCGTCCACGGTGTAACCGTCCTGCGGCGGCACCGGCCAGTGGTGCGCGGGCTCAGCGGTCATGGTTCCTCCCATGGACGGGATTCTCGGCCGTACAGCCAGCGTACCCACGGCAAACGCCGATGCCGCCGCCCAAACGAATGGACGACGGCACCGGCGTTCGATCAGGGGAGGGGGAGGATCACTCCCACTCGATGGTGCCCGGCGGCTTGCTGGTCACGTCCAGCACCACGCGGTTCACATCGGCGACCTCGTTCGTGATGCGGGTCGAGATGCGGGCCAGCACCTCGTACGGCATGCGGGTCCAGTCGGCCGTCATGGCGTCCTCGGACGAGACGGGGCGCAGGACGATCGGGTGGCCGTACGTGCGGCCGTCGCCCTGGACGCCGACCGAGCGGACGTCGGCCAGGAGCACGACCGGGCACTGCCAGATCTCGCGGTCCAGGCCGGCGGCGGTGAGCTCCTCGCGGGCGATGGCGTCGGCCTCGCGCAGCAGGTCGAGGCGCTCCTTGGTGACCTCGCCGACGATGCGGATGCCGAGGCCGGGGCCCGGGAAGGGCTGGCGCTGGACGATCTCGTCCGGCAGGCCGAGCTCCTGGCCGACCATGCGGACCTCGTCCTTGAAGAGCTGGCGGAGCGGCTCGACGAGCTCGAACTCCAGGTCCTCGGGGAGGCCGCCCACGTTGTGGTGGGACTTGATGTTGGCGGTGCCGGTGCCGCCGCCGGACTCGACCACGTCGGGGTAGAGGGTGCCCTGGACCAGGAAGGCGACGTCCTCGCCGCCGGCGCCGGCCTCGGCCACGATCTCGGCCTGGGCCTGCTCGAAGACGCGGATGAACTCACGGCCGATGATCTTGCGCTTGGCCTCCGGCTCGGAGACGCCGGCCAGGGCGTCCAGGAAGCGCTCCTGCGCGTCGACGACCTTGAGCTGGACGCCCGTCGCGGCGACGAAGTCCTTCTCGACCTGCTCGGTCTCGCCCTTGCGCATCAGGCCGTGGTCGACGTACACGCAGGTCAGCTGAGAGCCGATGGCCTTCTGGACGAGGGCCGCGGCGACCGCGGAGTCCACGCCGCCGGACAGGCCGCAGATGGCGCGCTTGCTGCCGACCTGCTCGCGGATGGCGGCGACCTGCTCCTCGATCACGTTGCCCGTGGTCCAGGTCGGCTCGATGCCCGCGCCGCGGTAGAGGAAGTGCTCCAGGACCAGCTGGCCGTGCGTGGAGTGCATGACCTCGGGGTGGTACTGGACGCCGTAGAGCTTCTTCTCGTCATTCTCGAAGGCGGCGACCGGCACGACGTCCGTGGAGGCGGTGACGGTGAAGCCCTCGGGCGCGGCCGAGCAGGCGTCGCCGTGCGACATCCACACCGACTGCTCCGCCGGGGTGCCCTCGAAGAGGGTCGAGCCGGTCTTGGAGACGTGCAGGGGGGTGCGGCCGTACTCGCGCGCGCCGGTGTTGTCGACGGTGCCGCCGAGCGTGGTGGCCATCAGCTGGAAGCCGTAGCACATGCCGAAGACGGGGACGCCGGCTTCGAAGAGGCCGAGGGCGTCGTCGAGGCGGGGGGCGCCTTCCTCGTACACGGACGAGGGGCCGCCGGAGAGGATGATCGCCTTCGGCTTCTTGGCGAGCATCTCTGCCACGGGCATCGTGCTGGGCACGATCTCGCTGTAGACCCGCGCCTCACGGACTCGGCGGGCGATGAGCTGGGCGTACTGCGCGCCGAAGTCGACAACGAGCACCGGCTCCGCGGTGTTGTCGTGGGCGGCGGGGGGTGCTGCTGACACGGGAGCGGCCTTCCGGCGGTGGAGGAGGGGGTCTGTATTTGTCGATTCTACCGGGGCGCCGGTGCTTGCTTTTGTCTCACCATCCGAAACCCGACCGGACCGGCGCTGGCCCCGGCGGCGCCCGCGGGCCATACTGTCCCCCATGCGCAAGCACCAGACCTTCGTCTTTACCTATGGCAACCGGCCCGTCCGGCTGCCATGGTCGTGCTGCTTGAGCAACTGACAAGCGACTTCCACAGGCGCCCCGGGCCGACAAGGCCCGGGGCGCCTGTCGTTTTTCCCGGGTCCTGTCGCTCCGGGGGGCCGCCGCCCCTTTTTGGAGGATCAGACATGAGCACCCCCACCGCCACCGCCACCCCCACCGCCACCGCCACCGCGACCCGCCCCACCCCCACCGCAACCCGTCCCACCGCCGCCGCGGCCCGTCCCGCGGCCGAGACCGGCGCCCGTACCGACGAGGCCGCCGGCGTGATCACCGGCGCCCGGCAGCGGATCGACGATCTCGACGGCAGGATCATCGGCCTCATCCAGGAACGGATGGCGGTCTCGGCCGTGATCCAGCACGAACGCATCGCCTCCGGCGGTCGCCGGGTGAACCTCTCCCGCGAGATGGAGATCATCGGCCACTACAGCGACCAGCTCGGGAAGCCGGGCACCGCGCTCGCCATGACGCTGCTGGAACTGTGCCGGGGCCGCGTCTGACCCTCTCCGGCCCTTGCCCGGACCCCCTCCGGCCCTTGCCCGGACCCCGTCCGACCCCCATCCGGCCCCTGCCCATCCCGTCCCCCTGGGGATCTGTACAGGTGCCGCATGCGGGTTCGGACCGCCGGGCCGTCACATCACCCGGACGGCGCGTGACCGCACGGCGACCCGCCTCGTTGAGCCGGATGCCCGCGCCATCCAGGAGCGGCCCACCTGAAATCCACGCGTGGCTTCCGCCCCTGTTCACCTGGGCGCCCGGCACCGACAGGGCGGATCCACCGGAGTGTGAGACGTGCGAGTGCGCGCGTCGTGGGACCTCACTCCGGTGCCGGTGACCGGTCAGCAGGGGACAGCAGCCCGGTTGCCACCGAAAAGACGGTCGGTTCCGGGGACGCCTGGAACCGACCGTATCCGGTCGAAACGGTTGCGCCGGGTCCGGCCCATCCCGCACGATGCCAAGAGAGCACCAACCTCCTGGTCCCGAACCGCCATTGGTCGAACCAGTGAGGTCGTACGCCCCGCACCACCCGTACGCCCACACCACACCCCATGACCCGCGGCGCTCCCCCCGGCGCCGCTCCGCGGCACCGACCTCGCCCTGACCTCGGTGCCGGCAGTCAAGGGCCCCGAGGCCGCCCGCACGCCCCCGCGGTGGCGGCCCGGGGCCCTTCGCCGTTTTCCGCGACGCCGGGCGGCCGACAACCGCCTGTGATGTCGGTCACCCGCCCACCCTCGGCGACCGGGCCGTGACAGCTCCCCCTACGATGCTCATGTACGTGCCAACCAGCACGGCCACACCGCGACTCCCCCCACCGCGACGGCCTTTTCACTCCGCATCCGGATGGGGTATTTCCATGAAGCTTCGCCGCGCGCTGGCAACCGCCGCCGCCACGGCCGTCATCGGCCCGGCCACGGTCCTCGCGGCTCCCCACGCCTTCGCGACGGGGGACGGGCCGGCGACGACGGCTTCCTCGGCATCCGCATCAGCCTCGGCGTCCTCTTCCGCATCGGCTTCGGCATCAGCCTCCGCGTCCACGTCCGCATCTGCATCCGCGTCCGCATCCGCTTCCGCGGGCCGCTCCCCCAGTGCCTCCCCCAGCGCCTCCGCCTCCTCGCCCGCGCCCGGCGCATCGAAGAGCTCCGCCCCGGCCTCCCCGGCCGAGGACGCCTGCCGCACCCACACCGAGGAGAAGTGGGTGACGACCGAACTCCGCGGCCTGCCGCGGGAGATCGTCGCCGGTTCCGGCTGGCACGCCTTCACCTACCGGGCGGCCAACACGTCCGGCAGGGTCATCGCGTCCCTGTCCGCCTCCATGGAGCTGTGGTCCTGGGACCGGAAGAACCTGGAGAACGAGACCACGAAGTACGTCACCGTGCAGTGGTACAACTCCGGTTCCCGCCGGTGGGAGCCCATGCCCGACGACTACGGCTACTTCGCCGAGACGCGCAACCTCAAGCCGCGCGCGTTCGCGGAGGCGTCGCTGCGCCTGAAGGTCGACGCCAAGGCGCCGGCCGGCTTCGGCGGGGCGTTCCAGACGGGCTTCTTCTCCGACCGGAACCGCACCTGCGGCTACTCGGCCGGCGCGTACTACTACTTCGACGTCCTGGCCGCGGGCAGCAAGCCCACCACAGGCGAGGACTCCAAGGGCACGACCACCAGGCCCGGGAAGGCCGTGACGACCGTGGTGGCCAAGCCGGCCCCCAAGGGCGGCCTGTCGGACCTGCCGGCGACGGGCGAGCTGGCCACGACCGGCTCGTCGTCCTCGACCCCTCTGCTCCTGGGGGTCGCCGGTGCGGCGATCGTGGTGGGAGGCGGGGCGGTGGCCGTCGCACGGCGCGGACGCGGCTCCCGGTAGCCCCGGCCGCCTGCCACCCGCCGCCTACCGCCGCAGCGCAGCCCGCGACAGCGACAGCGACCGGACGCTCCCGCCCGTCATCGACCGGACGCGCACCCCCGCCCCTGCCCGTCCGGCGGGAGCAGCGGGAGCAGCCGCAGCACCGGGCGCCCCGGCTCGAAGGGGTCGCCCGGACCGGCCTCGCCGCCGCCCCTCCGGACCGCCTCCAACTTGAGCTCCCCGTAGGCCCCTTCCGGTACGGCGGGCCTGACCGGTGCGACCGCCTCGATCCGCCCGTACGCCTGTCCCTGCTCCGGCCGCGGGTCCGGCTCGCCCTTGTTGGGCCAGAGGGACATGGCCCGTTCCGCCTGGGCGGTGATGCTGAGCGCCGGGTTCACGCCGAGGTTGGCGGAGACGGCCGCGCCGTCCACGACCGTGATGCCGGGGTGCCCGTACAACCGGTGGTACGGGTCGATGACGCCCTGCGAGGCGTCGGCGCCGATGGGGCAGCCGCCCAGGAAGTGCGCGGTGAGCGGGGTGCCCATCAGCTCGCCCACGTTGCTGCCGGGGAAGCCGTTGATCTCCTCGGCGACGATGCTCGCGGCCATCGTCGCGGCGGGGATCTGCTTGGGGTTGGGCGCCCCGTGCCCCTGCCGGGCGGTCAGCAGGCCCTTGCCCGGGCCCCTGCTCCTGCGGTGCGTGGTCAGGGAGTTGTCGAGCGACTGCATGACCAGCCCGATGATCGTCCGCTCGGACCAGCGCCGGTTGGAGAGCGACATCAGCAGCTGCAGCGGGTGCCGTACGCAGCGCGCCGCGAACGCGACGGCCCGGGGCGCCCGGGTGGCCACCGGCACCTGGAGGACGGACAGCGCGCCCATCGCGTTCGAGCCCTTGCCATAGCGCACGGGCTCGATGTGGGTGTGCTCGTCGAGGTGGGCGGACGAGGTGATGGCGACGCCCTGTGTGAAGTCGGGCCGGGCCCCGCCGTGCGCCTTCCCGTAGCGGCGGGCGTCGGTCTGCGCGCCGACCAGGGCCTCGGAGTTCGTACGCGTCAGGCGGCCCAGCCCGTCGGGGATGCGGGGCAGCAGGCCCTTGTCCTTCATGGTGTGCAGCAGGGTCTGGGTGCCGTACGTGCCGGCGGCGATCACCACCCGTTCCGCGCGCAGCACCCGCGGGCGGACGCTCCCCCGCCGCTTGTCGGTCGGGACGGTCACGACGCGGTGCCCGCCCTCCCGGTGCTCCGTCACGGCGACGACCGTGGTCATGGGGTGGACGACGGCGCCGGCGCGCTCGGCGAGGTGGAGGTAGTTCTCGTTGAGGGTGTTCTTCGCGCCGTGCCGGCAGCCGGTCATGCACTCGCCGCACTCGGTGCAGGCCCGGCGGGCGGGCCCGGCGCCCCCGAAGTAGGGGTCGGCGGTCTCCTCGCCGGGCCGGGCGCGGTGCGTGCCGTCGGCGTCCGCGCCGTCGCCGAAGAACACCCCGACCGGGGCCATGCGGAAGGTCTCCCCCACGCCCAGGCGCTCGGCCGCCGCCTTCAGGTGGACGTCGGAGGGCGTCATCGTCGGGTTGAGGCGGACGCCGAGCATGCGGCGCGCCTGGTCGTAGTACGGCTGCAGCTCCTCCTCCCAGTCGGTGATGCCGGCCCACTGCCGGTCCTGGAAGAAGGCCTTCGGCGGCACGTAGAGGGTGTTGGCGTAGTTGAGCGAGCCGCCGCCGACCCCGGCGCCCGCGAGGACCATGACGTTGCCGAGCAGGTGGATGCGCTGGATGCCGTAGAGGCCGAGGGCGGGCGCCCACAGGTAGTTGCGCAGGTCCCAGGAGTTCCTGGGCAGCGTCTCGCGCGTGAAGCGGCGGCCCGCCTCCAGCACGCCCACGCGATAGCCCTTCTCGCTCAGGCGCAGGGCGGACACCGCGCCGCCGAAGCCCGAGCCGACGACGATCACGTCGTAGTCGTAGTCGATCGCTGTCACCATGGCCTCCGTACCGGGCGAACTCGTGGTGCTGAACGAACTCGTGGTGCTGGACGTACTCGGTGTGCTGGACGTACTCGTGGTGCTGGACGTACTCGGTGCACTCGGCGGCAACGCGCTGCCGGGGTGACCGGGGTGACCGGGGTGACCGGTTCAGCGCAGGCGCAGCGTCTTCATCACCCGCAGGCTCCGCGTCATGAACTCCGCGTACTTCTCGTCGTCCAGCCCGAAGGCGGGGGCCAGCGGCATGACGCGCTGGTGGGCGACGGTCTGGGCCTCGGTGTACTTGAGGATGCCCTCGGAGCCGTGCCGGCGGCCCAGCCCGGAGTCCCCCATGCCGCCCATGGGGGCCTGTGCGCTGCCGTACGCGGCCGCGTAGGCCTCGTTGACGTTGACCGTGCCGGTGCGCAGCCGCGCCGCGAGGGCCCGGCCCCGCCGCCCGTCCGCGGTCCAGACGCTGGCGTTGAGCCCGTACGGGGTGGCGTTGGCCAGGGCGACGGCTTCGTCCTCGTCCTGGAAGCGGTGCACGGACACCACCGGGCCGAACGTCTCCTCCGCGCACACGGCCATGGACGGCTCGACGCCCTCCAGGACGGTCGGCTCGTGGAAGAGCGGGCCGACGTCGGGGCGGGGCCGCCCGCCCGCGAGGACCGTGGCCCCCCGGGAGACGGCGTCCTCGACGTGCCGGGTCACGGCGTCCAGCTGCCGCTGCGAGACGAGGGAGCCCATGTCGGCGCCGTAGGCGAGGCCGGTGCCGAGCCGCAGGGCCTTCGTGCGGGCGGTGAAGCGCTCCAGGAAGGCGTCGGCGACGGACGCGTGCACGTAGAGCCGCTCGATGGAGATGCACAGCTGTCCCGCGGAGGAGAAGCAGCCGCGCACGGCGCCGGCCGCGGCCTTCTCGACGTCGGCGTCGTGCAGGACCAGCATGGCGTTCTTGCCGCCGAGTTCGAGCGAGGAGCCGATCAGGCGGGCCGCGGCGCCCTGGGCGACCTCGCGGCCGGTGCGGGTGGAGCCGGTGAAGGAGACGTAGTCGGCGCGTTCGACGACGGCCGGGCCGACGACCGGGCCCTCGCCGAGGACGACCTGCCAGACCTCCTCGGGCAGCCCGGCCTCGATCAGCAGCTCGCGCGCCCACAGGGCGGTGAGGGCGGTCTGGGTGTCGGGCTTCATCACGACCGCGTTGCCGGCGACGAAGGCGGGCAGCGCGTCGCCCACGGACAGCTCGAACGGGTAGTTCCAGGGGGCGATCTGGCCGACGACGCCGCGCGGGTGGCGCAGCTCGGTGACCTTGGTGAGGAGGGGCACCACGCCCGTGTGCGCCTTGGGCCGCAGATAGGCGGGCCCCTTGCGCCCGTAGTGGCGGGCGGCGACGGCGACGGCCTGCACTTCCTCGTGGGCGTGGAGACGGGCCTTGCCGGTCTCCACCTGGATGAGGTCGAGGACCTCGGACTGCCGGTCGAGGAGCAGGTCGTGGAAGCGCAGCAGGACGGCGGCGCGCTCGCCCACGGGGACGCCGGCCCAGTGCAGCTGCGCCTCACGGGCGCGGGCGAACGCCGTGGCCACGTCCTCCGGGGTGGACTCCGGCAGGTCGGCGAGCTTCCGCCCGGTGAGGGGCGTGTGGCTGACGGTGCTGCCGGAGCCGATGACGCCGCGGGTGAGACGGGCGACGACACCGGGGGTGACGACGTCGTCGGCGGTGCGGGCGCCGGGCGGGGCGACGGGGTTGCCTCCGGCGGGTGGCCCCGGCACGGGGGCCGCCTCCGCCGTCGTCACTGCTGCCACTTCCGGTGCGCTGTGCCGCGAGTCCGTCATACGGGGAGCGTATGACGGACCACCGCCGCTTGAATACCCGGCGGTAACCCGATCACGTCATTGATCCGGGATTATGACTTGTCCTGGATCACTTGCCCTGCATCACTTGTCCTGGATCACTTGTCCTGGATCTTCAGGTACTTGACGACGTTCTCGAAGAGCTTGTCGCCGGTCTTGCGCCCTTCGCCCTTCTCGGGCATGCGCACTTCCAGCACCCACGTCACGGTCTTGGCCTCGTTGACGATGACCAGCTCCCGCTTCAGCGCCTTGGGGTCGCCCTCGTTGCTCCCGGACTTGCGGTACACGGTGACGATCTCGGCCGTCTGCATGCCGGGGTACGGGGACGCCTTGACGGTGTCGGTCTTGGCGTCGTTCAGCTTGGTGCTCGGATTCGTCGTGCGCAGGTCGGTGAGCCGCTTGGCCTCGACCTCCGCCGAGCCGATGTCCTTCGGTTCGTTGCTCCCCGTGTTCTTGGCCCGCTGCTCCGCGGTGTCCTTGTCCAGCGAGATGCCGAACACGCCGCTGGGGTCCTGGAAGTAGACCCAGTTGTCGTTGCTGTCGACGGACTTCTCGTAGTCCTCGGGCACCGCCAGCGACGCCCGTACGATCTCCGGCTCGTCCCGCACCTTCCAGTGCAGCGGAATGGCCGGGCCGACGGCGAAGGGGTTGACGATCAGCAGCGTCGCGGCCGTGGCGACGGCCACAACGCCGACGCCGAGCCCCCACTGCGCCTTGCGGTTGCCCTGCAGCACGGGCGGGACCCACTTGCTGCCGGTGGCCTGCGGGCGGCCGGCCGCGCCGAAGGCGGGCTCCCCGGCCGTCGCCGGGCGGGCGACCGTCTCCAGCGCCCGCCTGACCTCGGCCGTGCCGGGACGGGCCGCCGGATTCTTGTGGAGCAGGGCCATGACGAGCCCGCCCAGCACGCCCGCGCCGCGCGACGGCGTCTGCGGCTCCGCGGACAGGATGGCCTGCATGGTGGCCTGGGTGTTGGAGCGCCGGAAGGGCGAGACGCCCTCCACCGCGCTGTACAGCACGACGCCCAGCGACCACAGGTCGGACTCGGGGCCCGGCCGCTGCCCCAGGACGCGCTCGGGCGCCACGTACTCGGGCGAGCCGACGAAGGCGCCCGTCTCCGTGAGCCCCTGCTCGCCCTCGATCTGGGCGATGCCGAAGTCGGTGAGGACGACGCGGTCGTCGCGGCCGAGCAGGACGTTGTCGGGCTTGACGTCGCGGTGCAGCACGCCGGCCTCGTGGGCGGCGCCGAGCGCGTCCAGGACGGCGAGGCCGATGCGGGCGGCCTCGCGCGGGTCCAGGGTGCCGTCCGCCAGCCGGTCGCCGAGCGAGTGCCCGCGGACGAGCTCCATGACGATCCAGGGCCGGCCGTCCTCGACGACGACGTCGTGGACGGCGACGACCGAGGGGTGGGTGACGCGGGCCGCGGCGCGGGCCTCGCGCTGCATGCGCTGGTGGACGTTCTCCCGCATGGACGCGGGCAGGTGGTCCGGAACGCGCGGCTCCTTCACGGCGACCTCGCGGTCGACGACCTCGTCGTGCGCCTTCCAGACGGTGCCCATGCCGCCGTGGCCGAGGCGGGAGATCAGCCGGTAGCGGTTGCCGATGCGGCGGCCCGCGCCGGGGTCGGGAGCCGAGCCGGTGGCAGCGGTGACAGACCCGGGAACAGGGACGGCAGCGGTAGCCGCAGGGGCGGCGGTGGCAGCAGGGGCATGGGCCGCGGGGTGTGGGACGTGCGGCGGCGGCGCGGGTGCGGCGTACGGGTTCGGGGCACCGGGCGTGTAAACGCTCCCGGTGGCCTCGGGAATACCGCTGGTCGCCGCGACCGGCGCTCTGGGTGGCTGAAGGTCGTAGCTGGTGGGCTCGCTCGCCCCGGTCGGCCCGGTCGGCCGTCCCCCGTCGTTCGTCATGGCCCCATCATTACCAAGGGGGGCCGGGCAGGCGCACCTTCGAAGGCGCAAACCGCTCCCCATACGGCTTTAGGGGCTGGATACGGGCCGGATCCGTACGAACGTGTCGAGTACGGCCCGGGCATGCTGCCGCGCCTGTGCCGCCTTCCCCGCGGGCCCCGCCACCCACACCTCGTACATCTTCCCTCCCTCCTCCCAGCAGGTGTCGTACGTACGTACCGCCCCACCCGCCTCCGCCTCGGGCCCGTCCCACGTGAACTCCCAGGAGGCCGCCGGGTATCCCTTGTGCGTGGTCTCGCGGACGGTGGCGGAGCGGTAGCCCGGGTAGCGGTCGGGGGCCGCGGCCGCGGCGGCGCGCAGGGTGCCCGCGGGCCCGCCGCCCTGCGGGTCCTGGATGAGGATGCCGAGGCGGAACTGCCGGTCGCGCGAGTAGTAGAAGACGCGCGGCGGTTCGAAGGAGCGGGTGAAGCCGTCGGGCACGGCCAGCGCGAAGCCCGCCGGGTCCTGCACGGCGTGATACCCCTCCGGGGGCCGCACGGGCGCGCTCACCGGCGGTTCGCGCGTGACGGGCGGGCCGGGCGAACGGCTCAGCGTCCCGCTGGACACCTGCGTGGGACGGCCACCGGCGCCCTCCGCGCCGCCCTCGGTCAGCAGCACGGCGAGGCCGGCTCCCGTGCCCGCCAGGGTGACGACGGCGACGGCGGACATGAGGACGGTGCGGCTGCGCGGCACGTACGAGGGCCTGACCCGGCCGCCGTCGACCCACCCGGAGGCCAGGTACTCGTGCAGCAACCGCTCCGCTTCGTCGGTGCCCATCCGCCGCGCCGGGTCGCGCTCCAGCAGCCCCCGGACGACGGGCAGCAGGGGCGCCGCGGCGGCGGGCGGGCGTATCTCGTCGTGGACGACGGCGTGCAGGATCCCGCCCAGCGAGTCGCGCCGGAAGGGCGTCACACCGCTGAGGGCCGCGCACATCAGCACCCCCAGGGACCACAGGTCCGACGCGGGGCCGGCCGGGCCGCCCGACATCCGCTCCGGCGCGGTGTACTCGGGCGAGCCGACGAACGCGCCCGTCTCGGTGATCGTCGTGGCGCCGCGGACCTGGGCGACCCCGAAGTCCGTCAGGACGACGCGGCCCGTCGCCGACTCCAGGAGGACGTTCGGTGGCTTGATGTCGCGGTGCAGGACGCCGCAGGCGTGCGCCGCGCGCAGGGCGGACAGCAGGGCGATCGCGATCCGCGCCGTCTCCCGCGGGCCCACCGGCCCTTCCGCCGCCAGCACTTCGGACAGCGCCCGCCCGTCCACGAGCTCCATCACGATCCACGGACGGCCGTCCTGGACGACGATGTCGTGCAGGGCGACCACGTTCGGGTGGCTGATGAGCGCGGAAGCGCGGGCCTCCCGCAGAGTGCGGTCGCAGTCGGTGAGCCCGGAAGGGCAGGTGCCCGAGCCCGCGTCGTCCATGTGCAGCTCTTTGACGGCAACTTGGCGTGCCAGCAACTCATCGGTGGCACGCCATACGGTGCCCATGCCGCCGCGCCCTATCCGCCCGGACAGGCGGTACCGGCCGGCGATCAGACCATCGTGCGCAGCGAAGGTCCCCATAAGCCCATCTTGCCCCACACCTCCCCGGCCCACGGCTACCGGAACGGACCGGTTCCGGCCAGCTGTGACGGGGGGCCGGGGCGATGGTGGCACGCGCTCTGCGGCCGACTGTCCGTGAGTGGTGACTTCTGTGACCGGGGTCCCCTACTGGGTCTGCTGAGGCACTCGGCCTGCCGTCCCGGCCCACTTATCCGCCGCCCTACGCCCCAGGCCGGTGGATTTCCGCGCGCGGAAGGCCGCCGCCCCCACCAACCCGCACCCGAGCCACGGGATGCGGAAGGCCCGGCGGCCTGAGGGCCGCGTACTCGGTGAAGCGGACGGTTCCGCAGTCGCGGCAGCGGGCCTCGCCCCGGGTCCGGGCCGACCAGCCGCCGCGGTGAGTGCACGTTCTCCGCATGCTCACGCACCCCCCATGTGCACGGTCCGCCAGTGACGGCGCTGCAGTACCAGGGCGTCCCCTGTCGTGAGGGGATCGTCCCCGGCGGCGGCTTCCTTGTAGGCGGCCGCCAGTTGCGCGCACTCCCCACACCCGTACATGGGCCGCGACCCGGCCGGCCAGAGCCCGGCAGCCTCCCGGTCCTCCCGGGTGGCAAGCCGCAGGGAAGCGAACGGCGCCTCCCATTCGAGCCCACCGCCGGGACGGCGCAGGGTGACGCGGCTTCCCACGCCCCCGATCACCTGCGCGACCCGTCCCTCCCGCGTGTCCACCACGAACGCGCCGATCCTGTAGGTCATTGCCTCACGCCTCCCTCGATGTCGACTGATGACACGATGCGACGCACCAAATTGGTGCGCAAGCTTGCGCTTCAACCTTCATTCGAGTGAGTGAACGATGGCGCACATCCGTGGAGTTGAGATCGGTAGAGTCGTCGCCGAGAGGCGGTGATCACATGTCCGGCGCAACGCCCACCCTGCTGCGTCGACGGCTCGGGGCGATCCTCAAGACGATGCGGATGAGGGCAGGCCTCAACCTCACGGATGCCGCAGAACTGCTGGGCTTGTACGGGGCTCCAACGCTCAGCAAGATCGAGAACGGGAAGCAGCGGCCGGACCTTGACGCTTTCCTCGCCGCGTACGGGGTCGACGACCCCGTACAGGTCGCGGAAACCCGGAAGATCGCAGAGATCGCCTCGACAAGCCGACAGCAGAGCCTCTTCGCGCAGTACAGGGATGTGATCCGGCCGCGCTTGGCCGACTTCATCGAGCTGGAGCAGCTGGCAGCCCGCACCGACCTCTACGCAGCAGCCCTCATCCCCGGGCTCCTGCAGACACCGGAATACGCCCATGCGCTCATCGGAGGCGACATCACTTGGAAGACAGCGCGTGAGGCCAGGGCATTCACCGAACTACGTATGAAGCGCCAGGAAATCCTGGTCCCCGGCCCGGGGGCCGCGGCCAGGAGTCCATTGGCACTGCGATGCGTACTCGACGAGGCATGCCTGAGGCGGGAGGTGGGCGGCCCGGCGGTTCTTCGAGGACAGCTGGAGCGCCTGGTAGACGCCTCCCGGGAGACGAATATCGAACTGCAGGTCATCCCGTTCAAGGCGGGCGCCCACACCGGCCTCGACGGCGCCTATACGGTCTTCCATTTCGAGTTCGGCGACCCCGTCGTAGCAGTGGAGCCGCTCTCGACTTCCCTCTATGTTGAGGAAGATGACCAGGTCGCACGCTACGCCGTCGCATTCGATCGGCTGCGATCCCACGCGCTGGAGCCCGACGCCTCACGCGACTTCATCGCGCGGGTCGCCAAGGAGACACGGTGAGGTTCAAGAAGAGCAGCTACAGCTCCAACACCGGGGACACCTGTATAGAGATCGCCCTCCCGGGAGGCACACCCATACGCAGCCCCATACTCATACGCGACTCAAAACGGCCCGACGGGCCGACCCTCCGCGTCGCCGCTGAGCCGTATCGTTCCTTCACCCGCGCCCTGAGGCGCGGCGCCCTCGGCGCGCCGCACGACGACGACCGAAAGGGTCGCGCACGGCGGGCTCGGCCGATACCGTAAGGGGGCGCCCCCCTTCGGGCATAGCAAGCGGCCCCCGCCACGGCGGCTACCGTGGACGAGGGCCAACCGCAAGCAGACGGTTTCCGGTCGTCAGTCCTCAGCTTCTCGGAGGACTGGCGGCCATCGTCCAGCGGCTTCCACCGGTCATTGCCCGGTGCACCACCTCCACAGCTCCCGGATCACAGCTGCGACCCGTTCGTGCAGAGGCTTTCTGCGGTGACGCCCCACGGGCGCCGAGTTGCCGTTCTACGCCACCGCTCAACTCGCCGTCGCTGCAACATCATGAGCTGTCGTAGGCGAGGTACGGCGGACGTCGTAGCGAGATCGTCACCGAGCGTGGCGGCATCCGCGGCGGTGAAAAGCACTCCTCCGCGTCGGGTAATATTGTTCCCGCAACGCCGACGAGCGATCACTGTCGCCCGGAAGCCGAGCGCTCGTAGCTTAACGGATAGAGCACTTGACTACGGATCAAGAGGTTGCAGGTTCGAATCCTGCCGAGCGCACATCGCCGTAAGAGAGCCGGATGCACTACGCATCCGGCTCTCTTCGTTATTTCCGGGGCTCCGAGAATGCCGCTTCCGCTATGCCGAGAGGACGGAATCCGTCCTCATTCCCCTCTACGCTCGCGCCCATGAGCAGCACCCCCCGCGCCCGCGCCCGTGTCACCGACGAGCAGCGCCGTGCCCGCCTCGCCCGGCGCCACCTCCTCCACCCCGGCCGGCGGGCCGGCTCCGTCGAAGAGGTGGCGGATGCCCTGGTCGGGCTGCACGCCACCGATGCCGCCACCGTCTACCTATCGGCGTGCGCGCGGCTGGCCGAACCCTCCCCCGCCGAGGTGGATCGGGCGCTGTACGAGGACGTGACCCTCGTGAAGCTGCTGTCCATGCGGCACACGCTCTTCGCCGTCACCACGGAGCTCGCCCCGTACGTCAGCTCCTCCACCGCCCGCGCGATCGCCCTCCGGGAGCGGGCGACGCTCCTCAAGCACCTGCGGGAGAACTCCGAAGGCCACGCCCCGTGGGACGAGCAGCGGCTCGTCCGCACCGAACGGGAGGTGCTGGACGCGCTGGCGGCGCGCGGCGAAGCCACGACCGCCGAACTGGGCAAGGACGTGCCCGCGCTGCGCGAGACGCTGCTGATGTCGCCGGGCAAGCCGTACGAGTCCCGGCAGAGCGTCGGCAGCCGGGTGCTGCGGGTGCTCGCCTCGGACGGGCACCTGCGGCGCGCCCGCCCTCGCGGCTCGTGGACCAGCAGCCTCTACCCGTGGGCGCTCGTGCCGCAGATCCCGGACATCGGCGTACGGGAGGCCAAGGCCGAGGTCGCGCGGCGCTGGCTCGCCGCGTACGGGCCGGCCACGGAGGCCGACCTGAAGTGGTGGACGGGCTGGACGCTCGGCGACACGCGCAAGGCGCTGGCGGACGTGGGCGTCGAGGACGTCGGGCTCGCGGACAGCGCCACGGGGCACGTCCTGCCCGGCGACCTCGCCGCCGCGGACGAGGCCCCCGGGCCCTGGGCGGCGCTCCTCCCCGGCCTCGACCCGACCGCCATGGGCTGGCGCGGCCGCGACTGGTACCTCTCCCCCGACCACGTGCCCGCCCTCTTCGACCGGGCCGGAAACGTCGGCCCGACGGTGTGGTGGAACGGCCGCGTCGTCGGCGGCTGGGCACAACGGGCGAACGGGGAGATCGTCTGGCGCCTCCTGACGGACGCCGGCCGGGAGGCGGAGTCCGCGATCACCACGGAGGCGGCCCGCCTGTCGGCGTGGCTGGGCGCGGTACGGGTCACTCCACGCTTCCGGACGCCTTTGGAACGGGAGCTGGTGGGGCGGTAGCCCCAGTCACCAGGTCGTCGTCCCGTCGACGTGGGCCGGCCCGGCTTCCGTCTCGGCCGCCTTGCGGATGGTACGGATCTCGGCGACCGCGTCCGTGGGGTCGGCTTCTCCCTCGTCCACGATCCGTTCCAGCTCGCGGAGCCGGGCGCGCGGCCCGAACAGCCCCCGGCGTCGGCTGGAGAAGCCCCCGATCGTCCAGCTCCTTGTACAGGGCGGCTCGTGGCTGCGGAAAGCCGGGTGAACCGGGTGAGCCGGGCGAACCGGGGCCGGCCCGGGTGCGGTGCGGGCCGGCCCGGCTCGGTCACGTCCGCGCGCGGTGCGACGGCTCCTCCCCGTACGGCGTCGTCATGAATTCGATCGCGCAGGTGCCGCCCGGGTCCTTGAGGTAGACGCCGCGGCCGCCGTACTCGTGGTTGATCTCGCCCGGCTGCTTCAGCATCGGGTCGGCCCAGAACGGGACGTCGCGCTCGGCGATGCGGCCGAGTATCGCGTCGAACTCCTCGTCCGTGACGAGGAAGGCGATGTGGCTGCGGTTGATGTCGCCGGTGGGCACCATGTCGTCGATGAAGTCGATGCCGACGCCGTTGGAGCTGGTGATCTGGGTGAAGCGGCCCCATTCGAGCGGGGCGGCGGTGTCCATCAGCCAGGAGAGGAACGCCCCCGTCTCCCGGCGGTCCTTGACGTGGACGATGAGGTGGTTCAGTTCGTTGGGCATGGTGGTCCTTCCGGTGGGATCGATTGCCGAGGGAGGGGAGTTCACGAGGATTTGCGCGGCCGGCCCGGCAGTGCCAGCGCTCCCAGCGCCGCGCATGCCGTGAACGCCGAGGCGATCAGCAGCGCCCTGCCGTAGCCGGCGGCCAGGTCGCCCGCCGCGTTGCCGGAGGCGCGTGCCGCCGTCGTGTGTGCGGCGACCGTGGCGAGTGCGGCCAGGCCGAGTGCGCCGCCGATCTGGCGGGAGGAGTTGACGAGCCCGGAGGCCAGGCCCGCCTCGGCGGGGGCCGTGCCGCTGGTGGCGGCGGCCGTGACGGGCATCAGCGACAGGCCCGCGCCCAGGGTGGCCAGGAAGAAGGGGACGAGCACCGCGCTCGCGTACGCGCCTGCGCCGCCTCCCGCGCCTCCGCCTCCCGTACCCCCGTCACCGATGCGCGACAGCCACAGCAGCCCCGCCGTGCTGATCGTCATGCCGGTGACGATCAGCGGGCGCGGTCCGGTGCGGGCGATGAGGCGGGTGGAGACCTGGGCGCCGACGACGATCGCGAGCGATCCGGGCAGGAAGGACAGGCCCGCGCCGAGGGCGCTCTGCCCGAGCACCTGCTGGAAGTACAGGGAGAGCAGGAACCACATGGCGAACGCGGCCGCACCCATGCCGAGGACGAGGAGGTTGGCGGTGGCGAGCGTGCGGCGGCGCAGGATCGCGAGCGGTACGAGCGGGTGGGCGACGCGGGCCTCGATCGCCACGAAGGCCGCGAGCAGCAGCACCCCGGCGGCGAACGACCCCCACACGTGCGGCGCGCCCCACCCGTGCGTCTCACTGGCGATGGTGCCGTGCACGAGGGCGGTGAGGCCGGCGGTGACGGACACGGCGCCGGGCAGGTCGAGGCGGCGCGGCCCGGCGGGCGCGGAGGCGGCGGCCGGTACGCAGGCGACGGCTGCCGCCAGCAGGCCCGCGCCGATGGGGACGTTGACGAACAGCACCCACCGCCACCCGGCGTACTCGGTGAGCACGCCGCCGATGACGCCGCCGACCGCGCCGCCCGCCGCCATGACCGCGCTCCAGGCGCCCATGGCCCGCGTGCGGGCGGCCGGTTCGGTGAACGTCCGCATGATCAGGGTGAGGGTGGCGGGCGCGAGGACGGCGCCGCCGACGCCCTGGACGGCGCGGGCGGCGATGAGCAGGGGGCCGCCGGAGGCGAGTCCGCCGACCAGGGAGGCGAGGGTGAACGCGGTGACGCCGGCGAGGAAGGCGCGCCGGGTGCCGACGAGGTCGGCCGTGCGGCCGCCCAGGAGCAGCAGGCCGGCGAAGCCGAGGGTGTAGGCGTTGACGATCCACTGCTGGCCTGCGGTGCCCAGGTGGAGTTCGGTGCGGATCGCCGGGAGGGCCACGTTCACGATCGACACGTCGAGGATGACCATGAACTGGGCCGTGCAGGCGATGACGAGGATCGCGGTGGTGGCGCGTGGGGGCCGGCCGGCTGCGGCCGGACCGGCCCTGCGTATGGCGGGACGTGGTGACGGGGGGTCGGCAGCGCGCATGGCAATCACGTCCTCCGGCGGGTGACGGAGCAGCAAGCGAAACTAGAGGTGCTCCAAAAATGTAGCACCTCTATTTCTACTTGCCGGACGGCTACCCTGGGGACATGACCAGCAGCACCACGACCAGGAGCGGCGCCACGGCCGGGAACGGCGCCACCGCCGGAGGCGCCACCGGAGCCACCGGAGCCGCCGCCGGAGGCAGCGCCGCGGCCAAGGGCGGCGCCGCCACCGGGCTGCGCGGCCGCAAGCGCGAGCGCACCCGCCGCGCCATCGCCGAAGCCGCCTTCCGCCTCTTCGCGGAGGAGGGCTTCGACGCCGTGACGCTCACCCGGATCGCGGCCGCGGCGGACGTGGCGCCTGCCACCGTCTTCACGCACTACGCGTCGAAGGAGGACATCTTCTTCGGCCGCCGGGACGAGTTCGAGGCGGGCATCGCCGAGGCCGTGGCGGACGCGGCGACCGCCATAGAGGTCGTCGACGGGGTGCACCGCGCCTGCGTCGCCGCCTTCGAAGCGGTCCTGGACGAGGACTCCCTCCCCCAGGCCCGCACCTTCTCCCGCATCCTGCTGAACAGCCCCGCACTGCGCCGCAGTTACCTCCCGTTCGGCCAGCTGCGCCGGGAGCAGCTGCTGGACCTGCTCCTGGAACGGGCCGGGGAGCGCGCCGCGGACCCGGGGGTACGGGCCGAGCTGGAGGTCTTCGCGTCCCTGACCGGCGCGGTGCGCGAGCTGTCCTTCGACGCGCTGCACGCGGCGCTGGCGGCGGACGAGCCGGCCGAGCGCGTGCGCGAGTCGGCCCGCGCCGCCCTCGCCCACGGCTGCGACCGCCTCACCCTGGCCTACGCGGAGGCGGAGTTCCTGAACGCCGCCTAGCCGTACCGGCTCGGCGCGTCACCCGGCCCCATCGGCTCAGCGCGTCACCTTCCACGTCAGCGAGCCCGCCAGCCGCTTGCGCAGCTCCGGGTCGAGGACCGCGCCCGTGCGGTCCACGGCGCGCGCCGTCAGCGTGTGCGGGCGGCCGTCGCCGGGCACGCCGAGCATCCGCGGGACGACCTCGGTCCGGCCGCGGGCGGCCACGGCCTCCAGCCCGTCCACGTACCAGCGCACGGTCGCCGTGGGCACGGCCGGCCGCACGACGACCCGCTCGCGGTGCGAGACCGTTCCGTACCGGCCGCTGTCGCTGGTCAGCACGCTCGCGTGGCGGTAGAAGCCCGCGATCATGGCTTCGCGGCCCGGCAGGTTGAACTCCCGGCCCAGCGTGCGCATGATCGAGTTCTCGGTGGGACGGTAGAGGCCCTTGGGGTAGTAGCCGCCGCCCTCGTACGCGCCGACGGTGCCGCCGTCCGGCGAGGTCCGCCCGATCCAGCGGTACCACTTCTTGTGCTGCGCGCTCTGCTGCCCGGCGTCCAGCGTGCTGATGTTGGTGTCGGCCGGCTCGGCGCCGGTGTACGTGCCGTACTCGTCGTACTGGTACTCGTCGGCGAGCTTGCCGAGCGAGTGCCCGGTCTCGTGGACGGCGACCTGGTCGGACTTGGGGTGGTCGGAGGACGCGGTGGCGATGCCGTCGTAACCGGCCTGGGAGACCACGTCGTTGTAGCCCGCGCCGCCGTACTTGGCGGAGTTGGACAGGACGACGACGAGGTCGGCGGCCGGCGCCTTCGCCGCGTACGACTCGACGCGGGCGGTGTCGACGCACAGCAGCCGCTCCACGTCGTCGCAGAAGAAGTACGACCGCAGGGCGGTGTCCTTGGTGACGCCCTTGGCCGGGTCGTTGGTGACGCCGGAGTCGCGGGAGACGGCGTCGACGGCCCACACGTTGAACAGGCCCGCGTACGAGGCGTACGGCTCGACGGCCGACATCTTGGCCCACTTGGTGCGCACGGCGGCGTGGAAGGCGTCCTGCTGGTCCGCGGTGTATCCGTCGCCGATGAAGACGACGTCGAGCTTGGAGCCGACCGGGCCGTTGCTGACCACGGGGGTGACGTCCCCGTCGCCCTTCGCGGAGGGCGCGAGGGGGCGCGGCAGGGGCGGGGACGCGGGGATGGTGGTGTGGCGGGGGTGGCCGTCGGGGCCGGTGAAGTACTCGACGTCCTGCGTGCGTTGGGGTGTGACCGGCTTGTCCGGGCTCGCCGCCACCGCAGGAGCCGTGGCGGCCAGGGCCGCCGCGAGGGCCAGACCGCCGGCCGCGAGGGATATGCGTCTTCTCATGGGGGGTTCCTCCCGAGCTCCGCCGCCGGTTAAGCAGCGGGTCAAGTCGCTTTAATGCGCGGCTTAACGTAGGGGGCCCGGGAAGCACCCGGCAATGGATGCGGCCGAAGAAACACCGCCCGCCGCTGCGACCGGCACGGTGTTGCGGGCGAGGCGCTCGGGGTCGTGGAGCGGCGCCCATCCAGTGCGTCGCCTGCCCGTCCTGGGCATAAATGGCCTCGTGGAGCAGTGCGTAGAGCGGGCAGTGGGCGCGGTAGCCCTCCAGGGCGCGGTAGTCCTCCAGGGCGCGGTCGAGCCGGTTCTCGCGGCCCACGGGGCGTCCGGCGGGGAAGCCGGGGCCGCCCTGGAGGCAGACGAGCCGGGGCAGGTCGTCGTGCTCGCGGGACGATGCGACGGCCTCGCGCGCTCAGATCCGTATGTGCTCGCCGGAGGGGGCGTCGTGGTCGAGCGGCACGTCGAAGTGGTGGTCGGTGAGGACGAGGCCGGGCCGGCGGTGGCGGCCGGTCACCGAGCTCATCGAGGGCACCGCCGCGCCTGCCGGTGCCTCACCGAGCGCCCCTCCGAGCCTCTGTGCGCCCCCTACGAGATCCTGCCCGTCGAGACCGTGCGGCATGGTTCCATCCTCACGTAGCTCACGTACTCACGACCTCACGACCTCACGCCGCGGCACGGGACCCCTGGCCTGACATGCACGGCGTACCCGAAGTGCACGTACTTGGACTTGCACGTACGTGACTTGCACCTACTCGAAATGCACGGCGTAACCTACCGAGGGGCAGCAGTGGCCGAGAACAGCACCCACGGCATACGGGCCGACGGGCCCGCCGAGATCGGCCGGCGCGTGCTGCGGCTGCGCACGGCCAAGGGCCTCACCCAGCGCCAGCTGGCCGAGCCCGCCTATACGGCCGCCTACATCTCCACCCTGGAGTCCGGCCGCGTCCGCCCCTCCGAGACCGCCCTGCGCCACCTCGCCGACCGGCTCGGCACCACCGTCGACGAGCTCGCCACCGGCCGCCCCGCGCACCTGGCCACCGGGCTGCGGATGCGCCTCACCGACGCCCGCCGCACCCTGGCCACCGGCGCCGCCGAGGACGCCGCCGCGCTCTACGGGGCGCTGCACGAGGAGGCGGCGCGCGCGGAGCTCGTCCCCGAGCGGGCCACCGCGCTCCTCGGGCTCGGCGACTGCGCCCTGGAGACCGGCGACCTCTCCGCCGCCCGCGACCACTACGCCGCCGCCGAGGCGCTGCTGGCCGACGAGCCGCTGCCGCGCCGCGTCCCCGCGCTGCGCGGCCGCGCCACCGCCCACCTGCTGGCCGGGGAGCTGCGCTACGCCTGCTACCTGCTGGAGACGGCGCTCGACGAGCTGAACGCCTCGGGGCTGCACGACCCGGACGCGCTGCTGCTCCTCTACACGGCCTCCATCGCCCCCTACATGGACATGGGGGCGCACGCGCGAGCCGCGCACGCCGCGGAGCTGGCGCTCACGCTGGCGCCCCAGGTGGACGATCCGGCGCTCGTCGCCGGCATGCACCGGGGCGTGGCCCGCACCCTGATCGCCGAGGGCCGCATCGAGGAGGCCGACGCCTCGCTCGCCAAGGCCCAGGAGCTCTACCAGCAGCTGCACATCCGCACCGAGCTCGCGCACTGCCACTGGATGCGCGGCTACGTCCGCGCGCAGAACGGCGACCTGGAGGGCGCCGAGAGCGAGCTGCGGACGGCGCGCGACATGCTGGCGTCGAAGCGGGCGGCGCTGTTCACCGTGCAGGTGGAGGTGGAGCTGGCCGACGTGCTGCGGCGGCGGGGCAAGGCGGCCGAGGCGGAGCGGCTGCTGAGCCCGCTGCTGTCGCCGTCGGCGCTGGGCGCCGAGCGCGGCGCGGTGCACGCGGGCGGTGCGCACCGGCTGCTGGGGCTGATCGCCGAGGAGCGCGGGCTGACGGAGTCGGCGGAGGAGCACTACTGCGCGGCGCTGTCGCTGCTGGAGCGCACGGGGGCGGCCGGAGACCTGGCCGATCTGTGCCGGCTGCTGGGCGATCTGCTGCGGCGCACGGGGCGGGTCGAGGCGGCGCTGGACGCGTACCGCACGGGGCTCGGGCACCGGGCCGCGCCGGGGACGACGACGCTGGGGCCGGCGCCGGCCGCGCCGCCCATGTGACGGCACAGCACGGCTTCGGCCCCTGTGCATACCCCTGTGTGCAGAGGGGATTTCCCCCGGCCTCGGGTCGCCGCCTGTGGGGGATGCGGCGACCCGAGGCCGCGTGCTGCGGCACCTCACGCCGGTAGGTCAGTCCCGGCATGCTGCAGTACGGACAGCACTTTGCCCGCCCGCACGCCCCGGGCGGAATCCCCCGTGGGTCCCGACTCGCCCCCGCCGATCGGAGGGGGTCCCTCCGCCCATCGGGGGGACGATCGGAAGACGACCGGGGACCGGGCCGGGGGCGGCCGGGGGCCGGGCCAGGGGACGACCGGGGGACGGGCCAGGGGACGACCGGGCGGAAGATCGAGAGGAGCGCCACGTTCCGTTTTCGGCCGTGGTTGCCGGAACCGTGCGGCAGGCTGGAGGCGTGACGGGAACCGGACAGGGTGCGTGACCGGAACCGGAGCAGGGAGAACCGGCTCTAGCCGGTCGTGGAACAAGCGCGGACGAGCAGGGAGCGAGCGGCATGACACCGGGCAGCGGGCGTGGAAGAGGTAACGGCAGGTGATCCGTGTTGCGGTGGTCGACGACGAGCAGCTCGTCCGGTCCGGGCTGAGGATGATCCTGGGCACGGCCCCCGACATCGAGGTGGTCGCCGACTGCGGCGGCGGCCAGGCCGTCGCCACCGTGCGCGCCTGCGCCCCCGACGTCGTCCTGCTCGACATCCGGATGCCGGACGTCGACGGGCTGACCGTTCTCCGCGCGCTGCGCGACGCCCCGCAGCCGCCCGCCGTCGCCATGCTCACGACCTTCGACGCCAACGAGTACCTGGCGGCGGCCCTGCGCGGCGGCGCGACCGGCTTCCTCCTGAAGGACACCGACCCGGAGCAGCTCGTCCAGGCCGTACGGACCCTCGCGGCGGGCGGCAGCGTCCTCGACCCCGGCGTGACCCGCGCGGTCATCGGCGGCTACCTCGCCTCCGAGGCGGAGACGACGGCCGCCGAGGCGGTGGCGGCGCTCACCCCGCGCGAGCGGGAGGTGCTCGCGCACCTCGGCGCGGGGCTGGCCAACCCGCAGATCGCGGAGCGCATGGGGCTCGCGCCCAGCACGGTCAAGGACCACGTCCGTGCCGTACTCGGCAAGCTCGGCGGGCTCAACCGCGTCCAGGCCGCGATCGTCGCCGACCGGGCCGGGCTCGTCACCGCGCAGGGCAAGGACCGGCCGCAGGGCGAGGAGGCGGGACGGGCCCAGGGCGCGGGACAGGTGCGCCGTGCGGGACAGGTGCAGGGCGCCGGCCCACCGGGCGGCGGCGCGTGACCGCCCCCGCCGGACTCCGGCCCGGCTTCCGGCTCCCCTCGCGGGCGCGTGTCGCCGTGCTGCTGGTGGTGCCCGTGCTGATCGCCGCCCTGGACGCGGTGCTGGTCAACGGGCCCGGGCTCGGCCTGGACCTCGGGGTGTCGCTGCTGGCCGCGGTCGCGCTGCTGTGGCGCAGGCGCTTCCCGCTCACCGTCTTCGCGGTGACGCTGCCGGGCATCTACATCGGCTACATCTGGTTCGCCCCGATGATCGCGCTGTACACGGTGGCGACGCTGCGCCCGGACCGGCGGCTGCTCGTCGGGGCCGCGGCGCTGCTGGCCGTCGCGCACTTCCTGCCGTACCCGATCTCGGAGCTGTCCTTCGACGACCGGCGCGAGGTCGCCCTGCAGCTCGTCGACGCGTGCGTCACCGCCGCCACGCCCGTCGCGCTCGGCCTGCTCACCCGCACCCGGCGCGAGCTCGCCTCCCGGCTGGACGAGCTGACGCGCAGCCGGGCGCGCGAGGACCGGCTGCTCGCCGACCAGGTCCTGGCCACCGAGCGCGCCCGGCTGGCCCGCGAGATGCACGACGTCGTCGCCCACCAGGTCAGCCTGATCAGCCTGCAGGCCGGCGCCGTGCAGATCAGCACGGGGGACGACCAGGCGCGCGAGGGGGCCCGCAGGATCCGCGAGCTGTCCGTGCGCACGCTCGAGGAGCTGCGGCACATGGTCGGCATCCTGCGCGCCGCCGGAGCCGACACCGAAGAACTCACCCCGCAGCCGCGCCTCGCGGACCTGCCACGGCTGATCGAGCTGAGCGCGCTCGACGTGGCGTACGAGAACACGTGCGATGCCCGGACCGCACGCTCCGAGGCAGTCGAACGGGCGGCGTTCCGTACGGTGCAGGAAGCGCTGACCAACGCCCGTAAGCACGCACCGGGCGCACACGTACGGGTCCGGCTGGCGGAGGACGCTGCGGAGACGCTGCTGGTGGAGATCCGCAACGGGCCGCCGGACGCGGCCGTACCGGCGCCCGGGCTGCCCGGCGGCGGGCACGGCCTGGTGGGGCTGCGCGAGCGGGCGCAGAGCCTGGGCGGAACGCTGGAGGCGCATACGACGCGGGAGGGCGGCTTCGTCGTGCGGGCCGGATTCCCGCGGGAGGGGTAGGGGGCCGGCCACCTGCCGGCAGTGGCCGCCGAGGCTAGGCGGACTGCGCGGGGAGGGGGTCGCCGCTGTCGCGGCCCTCGTGGGTGGCCGTGGCCAGGTCCGGATAGATCTCGAAGAGACGGCGCACCCCGAGTGCGCCGAGCACCCTGTTGACGTGGGAGCCGTCCGCCGCGCCGCCCTGCGGGGGCAGGATGAGTCTCAGGCGCCCCTGACAGGAGCGCATCAGGCGGCGGGCGGCGATCAGCACGCCGACGCCGCTGGAGTCGCAGAAGCGCACCTCGGCCAGGTCGAGCACGAGGCTGCGCCGTCCGTCGGCGACCGCGTCGTGCACGCGTTGCCGGACCACCGGCGACGTCACCAGGTCCATCTCGCCGGAGACCCGGAGGACGGCCCAGTCCCCCCGCTCGGCGTCCTTCACCTTCAACGTCACGCGCTCGAAGCCCCTTCGCTCGGTCTCTCGTTCCCCGGAACGGACCTTTCCGCAGCCGTGGCTGCCCGGCGTCTCCCCCGTCTCTCCCTCGTGAAACGCCGGTGGGACCGGATGTACAGAACCGGCCCCCAACGAGCCTATGCCCAGCTCGAACCCTTAATCCCCAAAGTTCCGGTCACACCCGCATAACACATCGGCACATTCGCGCACGTACGATCCGTAACGATCGGCCAGATGTGCGGAAAGTGACCGGGGCAATACCATCCGGGGCCGTTCGGCGGGGCGATCTTCACGATGTTCCCCGCAAAGACGGCCTGACTGTCGGACCCGGCCACTACATTCGAGGAGTATGTGACCGTGAGCACAAGCGTCGAGCGCCGCGGGTAGCGGTCATGAGTGCGACGCACACCAGCGCGACGCCGGGCCGGGCGGACGGGCGGACGGAGGGGCAGACATGGCGACCGACGCATCAGCAGCAACAGCAGCAGCACCACCCCGGTGGGACCGCAAGATGCAGCAGCGGCTCGCGCACGGCGAGGCCGCCGCCCTCGGCGAGCTCTACGACCGCTTCGCCTCCCTCGTGCACACCCTCGCCCACCGCGTCCTCGGGGACGAGGCCGGCGCCGACCGCGTCACGCGCGAGGTCTTCGGCCATGTCTGGGAGCACCCCGGCGAGTTCGACCCCCGCGAGGGCTCGCTGCGCTCCTGGATCGCCGGGCTCACCCACCGTCAGGCCGTCGAGCGGCTGCGGCAGTCGCAGAGCGACGGCGCGGCCACGCCCGACGAGATCGAGGAGAAGGTCCGCGCGGCGTCCGCCGCCGCCCGCGCCGACTACATCGTCACCTCCATGCCGGCCCCGCTGCGCGCCGCCCTCGACCTCGCCTACCTGCGCCGTCTCGACTACCGCCGGGCCGCCGCCCACCTCGGCGTCACCGAGGACGAGGCGCGCCGCCGGCTGCGCCTGGGCCTGCAGCTGCTCTCCACCGCGCACCCCGGGCCGCGCGCCGTCGCGCCGCCCGCGCGCGGAGGGACGCTGTGAGCGAGGCACCCGGCCGGGGCGGGCCCGGCCGTCAAGACGGAAACGGCGCTTCCGGTCCGCCCCGTCCGCCGCGCATACCGCTGCCCCGGACCGCCGCCGAGGACACCGCCCGGTGGCCGGAAGCCGCCCCCGCCCCTGCTGCCGAGGCGGCTCCGATCGCTCCCGAGACGGCCCCGATGTCGCACAAGGTACTCAAATCCCTCCTCGGCGCCTGGGCGCTCGCCGCCTGCTCCGCCGAGGAGACCACCGCCGTCGAGGCGCACCTGACCGACTGCGCCACCTGCGCGGACGAGGCCGTACGGCTGCGCGAAGCCGTCGCCCTGCTGCACCCGGAGGACAATCTGGACCTCGACCCGCGGCTGCGCTCCCGCGTGCTCGCCTCCTGCCTGGGCCGCCGCCCGGCCCGCGTCCCCCTGCCCTCCTGGGTCGCCCCCTACGACGCGGAGACCGCCCGGCTCGACGCCCTCCTGCGCGACTTCGGCGAGGCGGAGTGGCAGGCGCAGGTACGGCTCCAGTGGTTCGACGGCTCCCGGGCCGTGGAGCGCGACATGACGGTCGCCGCGGTCATCGCCCACCTCACGGCCTCCGACGGGTCCGTCGCCGCGACCCTGGGCCTCCCGGAGCCGCCGGAGGGGGAGCCGGAGGCCGCCGAGGGCCCGCCCGGCGCGGTGCGCACGGAGTGGCGGCGGCAGGGGCACGCACTGATACGGAGCGCGTCGTTCGCCGACGGCGGCGCCGCGGAACTGCCCGTCCCGTACGGACAGTTCGCCCTCCCCCTGCGCGATGCGTTCCTCGACCGGGCCTTCGAGTGCTGGATCCACGCGGAGGACATCGCCGAAGCCGTCGACTACCCCTACCGCCCGCCCTCGCCCGGCCACCTCCACGACCTGGTCGACCTGACCGCCCGCATGCTCCCTACGGCCATCGCCGACCGCCGCCGCGCCGGCCTCGCCCCGCCGCCGCGCGCCCTGACCGCGGCGGGCGCCCCGGGCCGCACGCTGCACCTGGAGGTCGAAGGCAGCGGCGGCGGCCACTGGTACCTCCCCCTCGACTCCCCCGCGGCCGGGGCCGCCCCGGAGGACGAGGTCGCCCACGTGGCCCTGGACACCCTGGAGTTCTGCCGCCTGGCGGCGGGCCACGTCCATCCGGAGGAGGCCGCAGCGGGCCACACGGGGGATCGTGAGGCCATCCTGGACGCCTTGTACGCGACGGCTTCGCTGTCGCGCATGTAGGAGCTGCAGGAGCCGTAAGAGCTGCGGGAGACGCAGAGACGCCGGAACGGCCTGTGGCCCGCATCGGGGATGCGGGCCACAGGCCGTTCTGCAGGTTCTGCGGGGACTGCGAGGACTGCGGGTGCTACGGGGCTGCGGTGCTGCGGTGCTGCGGTGCTACGCGAAGACGACCGTCCGCCGCCCGTTCAGGAGCACCCGGTGCTCGCTGTGCCACTTCACCGCGCGGGCGAGCGCCTGGCACTCGACGTCGCGGCCGATGGCGACGAGCTGATCCGGGGTGACCTCGTGGCCGACGCGCTCGACCTCCTGCTCGATGATCGGGCCCTCGTCGAGGTCCGCGGTCACGTAGTGCGCGGTGGCACCGATCAGCTTCACGCCGCGCGCGTGCGCCTGGTGGTACGGCCTCGCGCCCTTGAAGCTCGGCAGGAAGGAGTGGTGAATGTTGATGATCTTGCCGGAGAGGACCTTGCAGAGGTCGTCGGAGAGCACCTGCATGTAGCGGGCGAGGACGACCAGCTCGACGTTCTCCGCCTGGACGAGCTCCAGGAGCTTCGCCTCCGCCTCCGGCTTGTTGTCCTTCGTGACCGGAATGTGGTGGAAGGGGACGCCGTAGGAGCCGACGAGCTCGGCGAAGTCGGTGTGGTTGGAGACCACGGCGGCGATCTCCACCGGCAGGGCGCCGATCCGGGAGCGGAAGAGCAGGTCGTTCAGGCAGTGGCCGAACTTGGACACCATCAGGACGATGCGCATCTTCTCGTCCGCCCGGTGGATCTGCCAGTCCATGTGGAACGAGTCCCCGATGGCGGCGAAGCTGGCCCGCAGCTTCTCCAGGGTGACGGGCGCCTCCGCGCCGAAGTGGACGCGCATGAAGAAGAGCCCGGTGTCGCGGTCACCGAACTGCTGGCTGTCCTCGATGTTGCACCCGGTCATGAAGAGATAGCTGGACACCGCGTGGACGATGCCCTGCTTGTCGGGGCAGGAGAGGGTGAGGACGTACTGCTCGGGCTGCGCTGGGGCCCCTTCGGCGGCAGGGGACTGGGAGGCGTTCATAGCCCAATAGCCTCGCACACCCGCGGGGCCCGCCGGACCGCCCGGACCCCGCGGCGCCCGGTGGCGCGGCTCAGCGCGCCTGTGTGAGCCGGTCCAGCACGTCCAGCGGGCGCGGCGGCACCTCCGGCTCGTCCCCGTCGTTCAGCGCCAGCCGTACGTGCGCCTCCCGCGCGGCCTGTACGGCCTCGGGCCAGCCGTGGTGCTCCAGGTACGCCGAGACGGGCGCGTCGGGCCCGACCTGGTGCATGATCCGCAGGACCCGCAGCACGGCCAGGTCGACGAGCGCGGCCTCGCCCGAGTCCCGGAAGATCGTCCCGATGTATTTCTCGGCCGACCAGTTGTCCAGCCAGGTGTCCTCGACCAGCCGGTAGACGGCGTCGGTCACGTCCCCGAATCCCGCGTCGCCCGCGAGCCAGCGCTCGCGCTGGAAGTCGGGGTCCGAGAGCATGTGCAGCGCCGAGCGCACATGCGCACGCCAGCGCCACCACGGCATGTCATTGAGCGGCATGCCGTCCATGGTGGTCGAGCGGCGGCCGCGGCGGGAAGACTTCTCCGAACCCTGCATAGCAATCGATCGTACGTTCCCACCCGGGCGGCCCGCTCCGGCCCCCGGGATCCGCGCCCGCGACCGCTGCGATCGCCGTGATCATCTGCAGTCGCCGCCGGGCGCCGCGACCGCTGCAGCCACGGCTACGGCTACAGCCACAGCTGCTGCTACAGCTACAGCTGCGCCCAGGAGTGCTGCGACAGTCCGTACTTCTTGGCGATCGGGTTCCACAGCTCCGCGGCCGCCTTCTTGGCGGCGGTCGCCTCACCGCTGGCGCGGTCGCCCGCGGCGCTCTCGCCGGACGGGCGGGCGTGGCCCTTGACGCACCCGTGCTTGCCGCCCACCTGGTCCGCCCACGCCGCGTAGTGGGTGTCCGCGGACGCGGAGGACTTCCAGGCCTTGGTCAGCTGCGCCGCGAGCTGCGCGCTGTTGGGGAGCTTGTCGATCGTCGTCTTCTGGAGGCGGGTCACCAGGCTGTCGCGCTGCTTGGCGGCGTCGCGCAGGTCGGAGGCGGACTTGCCCAGGTCCTTGCAGTTACGGGTGGAGTCGACGGCCTTGATGACGGCGTCGCGGCTGTTGTTGCTGTCCTTCAGCAGTGCGTCCAGGGCCTTGGCCTGGGCGACGGCCGGGTCCGCGGGGTCGGCGGACGGCTCCTTCTTCTTCCCGCCGTCGTCCTCCGGCGCGCTGCTGCTGGGCGCCGCGGAGCTGACCGCGGCGTTCTGCGGGGGGTCGCTCTTCTTCTCGTCCCCGCCGCTGAGCAGCGCACCGGCGGCGAGCCCGGCGGCGGCACAGCCGGCGACGACGATGCCGACGATGGCTGCGGTGGGCAGCTTCCGCCGGGAGGGCGGAGAGGAGGGGGCCGGGGCGGGCTGCCGGGGAGCCGCGTGCGGGCCGCGCGGCGGGGGTATGTGCGCGGCCGCCGCGGGCTCGCGGCCGGCCTGCCGGGCGGCGGTACTGGCAGCGGCGTCTGCGGAGGCACGGAACAGCCCGTCGAACTCCGAGGGCGGCGGCCGCTCCCCCTGCGCGGCCATGCCCCCGAGGGGCGGCCGGGGGGCGGGGGCGCCGGGCGGCGGGAAGGGGCTGCCGGTCTGCGGGGGAAGCAGCTGAGTCGCTTCACCGGCGGACGACGCGGGTCCGGGGGCGGGCGGCGGGTACGCGGCGCCCGCGGCGGGGCCGCCGCCGGAGGACGCGTTTCCGCCGACCGGCGGCAAGTACTGGGTCGCTGCCGCAGCCGCGTCCCCACCGGAGGGCGCAGCTCCCGGCACGGGCGGAAGGTACTGGGTCGCCGCGGCGGAGTCCCCGCCCGCGAGCGCGCCGCCGCTGACCGGCGGCAGGTACTGCGTGGCCGCATCCCCGCCGGAGGGCGCGCCTCCGCCGACCGGCGGCAAGTACTGGGTCGTCGCGGCAGCCGCGTCCCCACCGGAGGGCGCAGCCCCCGGCACGGGCGGAAGGTACTGGGTGGCGGCGGAGGCCCCGTCCGAGGAAGCGTTTCCTCCGACCGGCGGCAGGTACTGCGTGGCCGCCGCGGCCGAGTCGGGAAGCGGCGGCAAGTACTGGGTCGCGGGGTCCGCGGAGGGTCCGCCGCCCGGGACGGCCGACGCACTCGGCGCGCCGCCCGGAGCGCCACCGGAAGCACCCGCCTGGGCACCGCCCTGCGCGGCGCCACCCTGGCCGGCGCCACCCTGCGCGTACGGAGCAGGCGGCTGCGGCGCCCCGGGAAGCGGCCCGGAGGCGACCGGCGGCAAGTACTGGGTGGCCTCGGAAGCGGAGTCGGGGGTGGCGGGGGCGGGCCCGGTGCCCAGGACAGGCGGCAGGTACTGCGTGGCCTCGGAGTCACCGGGGCGCGGAGGCGTGCCCGGCGGCATCTCGGGCGGCAGGGGGGCGCGCTGCGCGTCCGGCCCCCACGGCTCGCCCCAGGGCCGGCCGGGGGCCGGCTGAGGCGCGTTGCCCTGTCCGCTCTGCGTCACCGGGACTCCTCAAGCTGTACGGCAACTTATCGATAGCGCGGCCACGCTACCGGGTCGCCGCACGGCAGGGCCATGCGGCCGCCCCCTGCCCGGTAAGGGGCAGGGGGCGACGCTTCCGGCGATCCCCCTACGCCGCCTGCACCTCCAGCCGGGACCCGAATTCCCGTACCACCGGCTCCTCCCGGTAGGGCGCGAGGCGCTGCTGGAAGTCGTCCAGGTACTCCGCGCCCCGGTTCGACCTCAGCGTGCCCAGCAGGTCCAGTGCCCGCACCCCGGTGGCACACGCCTCGTCGACGTCCCGCTGCTGGACCTGCGCCGTGGCCAGCAGCAGCATTCCGATGGCGCGCCTGCGCACCCGCCCCTCCGCGTGCCCGGCGATGGCGTCCTCCGCGTGCCGCCGGGCCTGTTCGGCCTGCCCGAGGTCCCGGTGGCAGTGGGCCAGTTCGTCGGCCAGGTAGGCGTGGTCGAAGTGCCGGATCCAGGAGGGGTCGTCGCCGGAGTCCGGCGAGGGGTCCCCGGCCTGTTCGAGCTTGGCCATGGCCTTGGCCGCGACGCCCTGGCACGACCGTGCGTCGCCGAGCAGGGCGTGCCCGCGCGCCTCGGCCGCGTAGAACATGGCCTCGGCCCGCGGCGTCACGTGCCCCCGTGCCCCTTCCTGTGCTGCTTTCGCCAACTGGGCGATCTCCCTTGGGTTCCCCAACGAAGCCGCCAGGTGACTCATGCTGGCGGCCAGGACGTACCCCCCGTACCCACGGTCCCCCGCAGCCTGGGCGAGGCGCAGCGCCTGGATGTAGTACCGCTGGGCGAGGCCCGGCTGGCCGGTGTCGACGGCCATGTAGCCCGCGAGCTCGGTCAACCGGGCGACCGCGGCGAACAGTTCGCGCCCCACGGACTCGCGGTAGGAGCCTGCGAGCAGCCCGGAGACGACGCTGTTGAGGTAGTGCACGACGACGGGCCTTACGTGCCCGCTGCCGTACCGGTGGTCGAGTTCGACCAGGGCTTCCGTGGTGGCGCGCACGGCGTCGACGTCGGACGGCCCCACGCGCGCCCCGGCGTTGCGGGCGACCTGGGGGTCGGCGCCGGTGATGAGCCAGTCGCGGCTCGGCTCGACGAGCGCGGAGGAGGCGACGGACGTCCCGCTGAGGAAGTCCCGCCGGCCGACGTCGCTCCGCCACAGCTCACACACCTGCTCGATCGCGCCGAGCACGGTGGGCGAGAACTGCAGGCCGACGCCGGAGGCGAGGTTCTTGCCGTTCGCCATGCCGATCTCGTCGATGGTGACGGTGCGTCCGAGCTTGCGGCCCAGCGCCTCGGCGATGATGGCGGGGGCCCGCCCGCGCGGCTGCTGGCCGCGCAGCCAGCGCGCTACGGAAGTCTTGTCGTAGCGCAGGTCGAGCCCGTGCTCGGCGCCGCACATATTGACGCGCCGGGCGAGGCCGGCGTTGGAACAGGCGGCTTCCTGAATGAGCGCCTGCAGCCGTTCGTTCGGCTGCCGCGCCACGAGTGGCCGTGCGGCCATGCTGTACCCCCTGAAACTGCTAAGCGTTCGCGGCGCGGTCCGCCGCGGCGTGCGGAGAAGCTGAGACAGCTGACTGCGTCTTCCCCTGTGATCTTTGCCCCCTGAATGTCCGGAGAATGCGGACTTAACGGTAATGACAGCAAAGGCGGCATTGGCCAGACAATGACGGTCTCGCCCTGTCGCCGCAGAGGTGGCTACCCACCCTCGGCGGCCAACCCGCGTCTGCGCCCCCGTACATGCATCCGTGCGCCCCACGTGCATGTCCTGGCACCGCCCACAAGCGTGAGCCTGAGCCGTAACCCCTCGTGACGAGGGGAGTTGTGATGGGCGTGGAAGAGACCATCGCAGTAGGAGCCCCGCACATCCCCCAACAGCGCAGCGAGCAACTGCTGGACGCCGCTGTGAGGTATGCGGAGGAGCGGCACTGGGACGTATTCGGCGGCACGTGGCTGCAGGTGGAGGAGGGGCGGGAGCACTGCTCGTGCGGTGATCCCGGCTGCCCCGCCCCCGGTGCGCACCCGGACCGCCCGGACTGGGCGACCCAGGCCACCGGCAGCGCGGTCGCCGTCCGCCGCATGTGGCAGAAGCAGCCCGCCGCTTCGGTCCTGCTGCCGACGGGCCGCACGTTCGACGCGCTGGACGTCCCGGAGACCGCGGGCTGCCTGGCGCTGGCCCGGATGGAGCGGATGGACATCCAGCTGGGGCCGGTCATGTGCACGCCGTTCCGCCGGATGCAGTTCTTCGTCCTGCCCGGCGGCGCGCTGAAGGTCGCGGACCTCGCCCGGAAGCTGGGCTGGCACCCCACGTCCCTGGACCTCATCGCCCGCGGCGAGGGCGACTACGTGGTCGCGCCGCCCACCCGCATCGGCACGCGCGGTTCGGTGCAGTGGGCGCGCCAGCCCACGGCCGCCAACCGCTGGCTGCCGGACGCGGAGGAGCTGGTGAGCGCCCTGGCGTACGCGTGCGGGCGGGATGCGGCGGACGCCCGCCGCAGGTGAGGCACGCGGCGGCGGGCGCGAGCGGGGTCAGCCGTGGTCGGCGGCCTCGGCCACGTACCCGTCGGGCCGGACGAGGAGCGTCGTGGGGCGGGCGTCGGCACGGGTGACCGTGGTGACGTCCGCCTTGTCGTGGGGCGGTGCGCCCCCGCCGCGCGGCAGGACGCGGACGTACGTCCCGGCGCGCAGCGCCTCGTACAGGCGGGAGGGCTCGCCCGGGTGCTCCGCGAGGGGCAGGTCCGGGGCGCGGTGCCCGGTCAGCGGGTGGGAGCCGGGCGGCGCGGGGTAGCCGATGCCGATGCCGGAGATCATGAGCGCGCCCCGGTCGGTGGCGAAGGGCACGGCTGCCGCGGCCAGGGCGACGGCGTCGCGCAGCCCGCGGGCGACGGGCGAGGCGAGCAGTACGGACCGCACGAGGGTGCCGCTCAGGCGCAGCACCAGCTTGCCGACGGGGTGGCGTTCGTCGTGGTAGCTGTCGAGCAGGGAGTCGGGGGCCGTGCCCTTGAGGACGGCGGCGAGCTTCCAGCCGAGGTTGGCGGCGTCCTGGAGCCCGGCGTTCATGCCGAGCCCGCCGGCGGGCGAGTGGACGTGGGCGGCGTCGCCGGCGAGGAAGACACGGCCCTCGCGGTAGCGCGGCACCTGCCGCTCGTCGCTGTGGAAGCGCGAGGTCCAGCGCGCGTCGTGCATGCCGAAGTCGGTGCCGAAGACGGCGCGGGTGAGGGCCTTGAGCTCGTCGAGCTCGACGGGGGCACTGGAGGGCAGCTCGCAGCCGCGCCGCCAGGCGATGGCCCGGTAGTAGCCGTCGCCGAAGGACACGAGGAAGGCGAAGCCGTCGCGGCCGCTGTTGAAGACGGGCAGCCCGTCGGGCTTGGTCTCCAGCCGTACGTCGGCGAGCATGACGGACCGCAGCACGGACCGCCCGGGGAAGGGCATCCCGAGCGCCTTGCGCACGGCGCTGCGGACGCCGTCGGCCCCGACGACGTAGGCGGCACGCAGCGTCTCGGAGGCTCCGCTCTCCGCGCCGTCGCCCTCGGTACGGACGTCCACCTCGACACCGTCGGCGTCCTGCCGCAGCCCGAGCACCTCGGCCCCGCGCCGCAGCACGGCCCCGGCCTTCAGCGCACGCTCCTCCAGCACCCGCTCCGTCTCGTACTGCGGCGTCATCAGCACACCGGGGAACCGGCTGGGCAGCCGGGAGAGGTCGATCCGCCCGCGCCCGAAGATCCGGAGGGTGTCGAGGAAGGGCCCGGTGGCCAGCAGCGGCTCGGCGATCCCCCGCGCGTCGAAGGCCTCCAGCGTGCGCGCGTGAACGGCGAACGCCCGCGTGAGATTGGACTCCCGCGCCCTCTTCTCCACCACCGTCACCCGCACACCGGCGGCGGCCAGATCCCCGGCGAGCAGCAGCCCGGTGGGACCTGCGCCGACGACGATGACGTCGGCGGGGGCGGAGGGAGGGGTGGAAGCGGTCCGGGGGGAGAGCGGGGAGGACATGACGGCTCCTCGGGTGGCTCGTCAGGACATGTGGCCGTAATGCCAGTGCACACCCGCGCCCGAGATATGTCAACGCTTGTTGAATTAATGTGCAGCCACCCGCCACCGGGAGCGGCCCGCATCTCCCCTACGTCCGCAGCACCGACTCCAGGAACCCCTCCACCGCCTGTCGCCAGCCCTCCGGCTGGTCGTAGTGGACGAGGTGGCCCGCGTCCTGGATTTCGGCGTAGGTGCCGCGGGGCAGGACGCGGACCATTTCCTGGGCTTCGGCGCGGCCCAGTTCGCCGTCGGGGCCGCGGACGACGAGGGTGGGGCACTGGACGAGGGCGAGCTCTTCCCAATGGGCGTCGTGGGCGTAGGTCTCGCGGGCCTGGAGCATCTGGCGGCGGGAGAAGGCCGGGCGCCAGCCGTCGGCGCGCTCGGCCATGATCTCGGCGTAGTAGTCCCCGCGGGGCGGGCGGGGGCGCTCCAGGGTGGGGTCGCCCTCGGCGAACCACTTGCGGACGTCCGCGAGCGTGGCGAAGGGGACCGGCCAGGACCTGAACCACTCGCCCCACTCCCGCTGCGTGGCGGCTCCCAGGGCGGAGGCCCGCATGTCGCAGATGACCAGGGCCCGGACGAGGTCGGGGCGGCGGGCCGCGAGCTGCCAGGCGGTCAGGGCGCCCATGGCGTGGCCGATCAGGACGGCGGGCGCCAGGTCCAGGCTCTCGATCGCCGCCTGGGCGTCGGCGATGTAGGCGTCGCGGGTGTAGGGGCCGTCGGCGGGGCGCTCGCTGCGGCCGTGGCCCCGCTGGTCGAGGGCGACCGCGCGGTGGCGGCCGGAGAGCCAGCGGGCGGTCTCGGCCCAGTGTGCGGCGCGGCCCATCAGACCGTGGAGCAGCAGCACCGCGCCGGGACCGCCCGTCCCCTCCCGGCAGGGATGCTTGGGCGGATCGGCGAACTCCCAGGCCGCGAGCCGCACTCCGCCGCTCCCACTCACGTCGATACGCCGAACCATGAGCCCTGGCACCCCCTACTCTCCCCCGAGCAGCTTCACGATATAGAACTTACATTCGAATGCATGCTCATCGCGCGCAACACCCCTCGTTCGAGTGACCTCGGGGAAGGGTTGGCCGGCGGCACCCAGGGGATTAATCGACCTGGGCGCGGACCGCTCGGGGAAGAAGGTCCGCGGGGCGGACCCTGAGAGCTCGGGGCTCCGGGTCGCCACGGGGGTATATGGGGAGGCAGGGCCCCGGCTGCCCGGAAGGGCGCCGGGGCCCTTGTCACACCCCACCGGCCTCATCGCGCTCTCCCTCCCCGGGACGGCGGCGTGCCGCGCATATGCGCGCCAGCGCCAGCGTGGCACGGCCGGGCCGCCCGCGGGTCCGTTACGCGGACTCCAGCCAGATTCAAGGGAGTTGGCGCAGCACAAGGGGAACCGGCACAGCAGGACGCCCCGCTGCGGGCCGCGGAGGCGGCCGTGTGCAGCGGGGCGCGGGCGAAACGAGGATCCGGGCGAAACGGGGATCCGGGCCGGAAGGCCTCAGCGCTTGGCGACGAAGACGTGCGCCGCGATGTCCGGCTCCAGCTCGGTGGCCTCGCCGCTGCTGCCGACGATCACACCGCCCGCCGAATCCGTCACGCTGACCACCGCACCGGGCTGAACGCCCGCGCGCCGCAGCGAATACATCAGCTGGGCATCCGTCTGGATCGGCTCGCCGATCCGGCGTACGACCACCGTCTTGCCGTCGGACCCGGCGTCCAGGTCCATCAGGCTGACCATGTCCTCATTGAGCAGCGGGTCCGGCTCGGCCTTCTCGCCCAGCTCCTCCAGGCCCGGGATGGGGTTGCCGTACGGCGACTCGGTGGGGTGGCGCAGCAGCTCCAGCACGCGGCGCTCCACCGCCTCGCTCATCACGTGCTCCCAGCGGCAGGCCTCGGCGTGGACCTGCTCCCACTCCAGGCCGATCACGTCCACCAGCAGGCACTCGGCGAGGCGGTGCTTGCGCATCACGCGCGTGGCCAGCCGGCGGCCCTCCTCGGTGAGCTCCAAGTGCCGGTCGCCGGCGACGGACACCAGGCCGTCGCGCTCCATGCGGGCCACGGTCTGGCTGACCGTCGGCCCGCTCTGGTCGAGCCGCTCGGCGATGCGGGCACGCATGGGGACCACACCCTCCTCCTCCAGCTCGAGAATGGTGCGGAGATACATCTCCGTGGTGTCGATCAGTCCGGACATGCGTGCCCCTCGATAAGTCGTGCGCTGGCCCCTGAACCCAATTCTGACGCATACCGCCGACAACGGTGCCGCGTACGGCCCCTGCCCGCCCGCCGTATTGACAGGGCCCTGGTCCAGACCGCAACGTGATCCGCGCCACGAGCGTACGCCAGACCGTACGCGCCACCGGATCTCGATCTAAGGAGCCCCGCAGCGATGAGCGAGAACAAGCTGGCCGGGCAGTTCTTCGACGCCGCGATCGGGCTGCTGCAGCGGGTGCGCGACGAGGAGGCCGGGCACATCACGGCCGCCGGGGCCCTGCTCGCCGACACCGTGGCGGACGGCGGCCGGATCTTCGTCTTCGGCGCCGGCCACTCCTCGCTCCCCGCCCAGGACGTCGTCTACCGCGCGGGCGGCCTGGCCCTGATCAACCTCCTCGCCGTCCCCGGCGTCGTCGGCCTCGACGTCATGCCGGCCACGCTCGGCAGCGCCCTGGAGCGGGTCAACGGCCTGGCGGGCGCGGTCCTGGACACCAGCCCCGTACAGGCCGGCGACGTCCTGATCGTCATCTCCCTCTCCGGGCGGAACCCCCTGCCCGTGGAGATGGCCATGAACGCCCGCGCGCTCGGCGTCCGCGTCATCGGCGTCACCTCGCTCGCCTACGCCGAGCACACCAGGTCCCGCCACTCCTCCGGCACGTTCCTGAAGGACCACTGCGACCTCGTCATCGACAGCAAGATCGACATCGGGGACGCGGAGCTCACGGCGGACGGCATCGCGGCCCCCTTCGCCCCCGCGTCGACGGTCGTCACCAGCGCCCTCATGCAGGCGGTCGTCGCGGCCGCAGCGGGTGAGCTGGCCGCCCGCGGCATCGACCCGCCGATGCTGCGCTCGGGCAACGTGGACGGCGGGCACGAGTGGAACGGGCGGCTGCTGCGCGAGTACGGGGACCGGATCTTCTTCCGTCACTAGGCGCACCCGCCCACCACCACTGAGCGCCCGCCCGCCACCACCAGGCGCACCCGCCCGGCACCACCAGGCGCACCCGGCCACCATCAAGGCGTCGGTCCCGCCATCAAGGCGTCGGTCCTGCCAAGTCGATCGACGCCGCCACCCTGCACGCGATGTCCTCCGCGTACGTCGCGTCCGAGCGGTCGAAGGGACGGCGCGACGGCCCGCGCAGGAACGTCACCACACCGAGCGTCCGCCCGCGGCTGCGCAGCACCGTGGCGAGGGCGTGCACGGTGCCCTCGGGCCACTTGCGCGCGGTGGCCCAGGTCTCGGTGCAGTCCGAGGCGGCGCGGACGGAGCCGCAGCGCTCGACCGCCTGCAGGGCGGGGTGGCCGTCCGGATACGGCACCGGCAGGCCGCCGCGGCCCATCGCCGGGCAGGGCCCCGGGGTGCCGGCCGGCGTGGCGGTGGCTCTGACCAGCCGGACCGGGGGCTCGGGGGCCGGGCACGGCTCGGGGAGCAGGTCGATCAGGGCGTGGTCGGCGAAGCCCGCGAGGGCGAAGTCCATGTAGAGGGAGGCCGCTTCCATGGGGTCCTCGCACTCGGCGACGGCCCGGCCGGCCCGGTGCAGCTGGCTGGCGCGGAAGCGCAGCCGGGCGCTGTCCTGCTCGGTGAGCCGGGCGGCCGTGACGTCCAGGAACAGCCAGGCGACCCCCAGCGGCACCGGCTCCTCGGCGAGCGGCGACGCCAGCCGCAGGAAGCCGCTGCGCCAGCAGCGGCGCTCGGGCGGGGCGCCGCCCTGGTCGCGCAGGGTCACCCAAAGGTCGGTGGGAGCGGGCGGGGCGCCCGCCGCGAGGACGTGCTGGAGGGCGCCTTCGACCTCCTCCACCCCCTGGTCCAGCAGCTCGCCGAGCGGCCGGCCGAGGAGGGCGGTGCGGCCGGTGCGCAGGGCGCGCGCGGCGTGGGCGTTGGCGAGGGCCGGGCGCAGGTCGGCGTCGACGAGCACGACGCCCCAGGACGCGTCCCCGAAGAGGGCCTCGCTGAGCGCGATGGAGCGCTCCAGGTCGATCTGCGTGTGCACCTCGCTGAACGCGCAGTAGACCCCGGCGGGCCGGTCGCCCGCGCCGGGCAGGGCCGACAGCTGGGTGCGCACCAGCACCCGCCCGCCGTCCTTGGTGAGCAGCGCGAACTCGTGCACGTGGCGGCCGGGCGCCGCCATGGCCGCGTCCAGCCGGGCCGCGACCTCCGCGGCGTCGGCGGGCCGCACCGCCCAGCCGGCCAGCCCCTGCCGCCCGACGGCCTCGGCCGCCGTCCAGCCCAGTATCCGTTCGGCCTCGCGGTTCCAGTGGGTGACCGTGCCCTCGGCGTCGAAGGCGCACAGCGCGGTGTCCATGCCGTCGAGCAGCGCCGCGAGGAGGCCGGAGTCGTCGCTGTCGGCGGCTTCCACCGAACCGGGCGCGGCGGCCGGGCGGGCCGGGCCGGACGTGTGTGGTGCGGTCACGAGGTACCCCCAGCTGGACGCGTCTGCATGTCCTGCACGACGGGTCATTCAACTCGACCGTGATGGGCACCACACCGTCTTCGGGGAAATCGTTGCCCACCGGAAATTCGGTTGTCGCTCATCCGCGCGCTTCCTAGGGTGGTGCGCACACGAGAAGGGAGGTGGTTCGGGACATGGTTTCATTCCGGACGCGTGAGGTGACTGCGGGCTAGCGCCCGTCGTCGCGCCAAGCGCAACGCCGGGGCCTCCCAGCTGCAGCTGAGGGGATCCGCCGGCCAATCCCAAGCAGTCACCCGATCCGTGGGCCGCCGAGTCGTCCGCTCGGCACCGCCGCGCCGCAGAGCGCGGCGGTAGCCGGCCCACGGATCGTCTGCTTTCCCGCCTTACGGGGCGAGTGACCGTTTACGGGGGGCGAGTTCCGCCTTACGGAGCGAGTGACCGTCCTACAGAGCGAGTTGCCACCTTACGAAGCGAGTTGCCGCCTTACGGAGCAAGTTGCCGCCTCACGGGGCGAGCCGCTCCACCCGCCAGCCCGCCTCCCCCTCGCGCACCTCGCGCACGTACCGCAGCCGGTCGTGCAGCCGGTTCTCGCGCCCCTGCCAGAACTCCACGCTCTCCGCGGTCACGCGATATCCGCCCCAGCCCGTCGGCACGGGCACCGGCTCCCCCTCGGGGTAGCGGGCGAGCAGCCGCTCGTACGCGGTGTCGATCTCCTCCCGCGACGCGACGACCGCCGACTGCGCACTCGCCCACGCGCCCAGCTGCGAGCCGCGCGGCCGCGAGTGGAAGTAGACGGCCGTCTCCGACGGCTCCACGCGCTCGGCCCGGCCGGCGACGATGACCTGACGGCCGATCGGGTGCCAGGGGAAGAGCAGCGAGACGTACGGATTGCCCGCCAGGTCCGCGGCCTTGCGCGAGCCGTAGTTGGTGTAGAAGACGAAGCCCCGCTGGTCGTAGCCCTTGAGCAGCACGGTCCGCGAGCCGGGCCGGCCCCCGGCGCCGACCGTGGAGACCACCATGGCGTTGGGCTCCCGCAGCCCCGCCGCGAACACCTGCGCGAACCAGATCGCGAACTGCTCGTACGGATCGGGGGCGAGGTCCGCTTCCAGAAGTCCCTGGGAGCGGTACTGCTCTCGCATTGCGGCGGCGTCCAGCGCACCGCCGTGGAATTCGGGAGCGGGGAACTCGTCGGCGTGGGTCACGCGGCCCATCCTGTCAGCAAAGGCCCGGGAAACGCCCAGGGACAGCAGATGAGCCTGCCCGGGGCCGGCCCTCCGTAACCCTCCCGTGGGCAAAACCCCTACTGTGCCGGACATCACCTTTCGCCGCATGTGGCGAACCCCCCAAAATCGCAGGGCGGGAAGCTGTGGTACCCGCACATCACCGGCTATCGTTTCCGGCCGGAATCCGGAACGAGCCCGCCCGTCAGGGGTCAGGGTGCGGAACCGGGTGAAGACCCCCTCCGCACGGGGCATGACCCGGATGACCGGTGACGGACCACGAGTCGCACCGAGCAGCCGCGCCCGACCGGGCCCGGCGCCCCAGCTGTCGCACACATCATGAGGAGCCGCCTGATGTCCGACTTCGTACCCGGACTCGAAGGAGTCGTCGCGTTCGAGACGGAGATCGCCGAACCCGACAAGGAAGGCGGCTCCCTCCGCTACCGAGGCGTCGACATCGAGGACCTGGTCGGCCAAGTGTCCTTCGGCAACGTCTGGGGCCTGCTGGTCGACGGCTCGTTCAACCCCGGCCTGCCGCCCGCCGAGCCGTTTCCGATCCCCGTCCACTCGGGGGACATCCGCGTCGACGTCCAGTCCGCGCTCGCGATGCTCGCCCCCGTGTGGGGCCTGAAGCCCCTCCTCGACATCGACGAGGCCACGGCCCGCGACAACCTGGCCCGCGCCGCCGTCATGGCCCTGTCCTACGTCGCCCAGTCGGCGCGCGGCCAGGGCCTGCCGATGGTCCCGCAGCGCGAGATCGACAAGGCGGAGACCGTCGTCGAGCGCTTCATGAAGCGCTGGCGCGGCGAGCCCGACCCCAAGCACGTCAAGGCCGTCGACGCCTACTGGACGTCCGCCGCCGAGCACGGCATGAACGCCTCCACCTTCACGGCCCGCGTCATCGCCTCGACGGGCGCCGACGTGGCCGCGGCGCTCTCCGGCGCGGTCGGCGCCATGTCCGGCCCGCTGCACGGCGGCGCGCCCTCCCGCGTCCTCGGCATGATCGAGGAGATCGAGCGCACGGGCGACGCCACGGCCTACGTCAAGCAGGCCCTGGACCGCGGCGAGCGCCTCATGGGCTTCGGCCACCGCGTCTACCGCGCGGAGGACCCGCGCGCCCGCGTCCTGCGCCGCACGGCCCGCGAGCTGGCCGCGCCGCGCTACGAGGTCGCCGAGGCCCTGGAGAAGGCGGCCCTGGAGGAGCTCCACAACCGCCGCCCCGACCGGGTCCTCGCCACGAACGTCGAGTTCTGGGCGGCCATCGTGCTGGACTTCGCGGAGGTCCCGGCGCACATGTTCACGTCGATGTTCACCTGCGCCCGCACGGCGGGCTGGAGCGCGCACATCCTGGAGCAGAAGCGCACCGGCCGCCTGGTCCGCCCCTCCGCCCGCTACATCGGCCCGGGCCCGCGCGACCCGCGCGAGGTCGACGGCTTCGCGGACATCACGGGCACGGCGGCGGTAGCGGGCTGATCACCGCCCCCTGACCGCCGGAGGCGGTTGCGCGGACTCCACCGGTCGGCGCAGCCGCCCGCACGGCCGGGCGGCCCCGGGACCCGGGGCCGCCCGGTCCTCGTCCGTCGCCGCCGTCCGGGCCGGTGGCCTCACAGCAGGTCGCTGAGGACGCCCGTCCAGTGCCGGACCACGCGGTCGCGTCTGGCGCTGTCGTCGGTGAGCAGGGTCGCGAGGCCCAGGCCCCGGCACATGTCCAGGAAGCCCTGGACCGTCTCCCGCACGCCCGCGCGGCGTTCGTCGGCGCCGAGGAGCTCCAGCGCCATCCGGTGCACCTCCCGGCCGACCCGCGCCTCCAGTTCGGTGACTTGGGTGCGCAGTGCGTCGTCGTTGGCGGCGGCGACCCACAGTTGCAGGGCGGCGCGGAACAGCGGGCCCGTGCAGAGGTCCACGAGCTGGACGACGGCCAGGTGCGTACGGGCCGGGCCGACGATCAGCTGCACCTGGGGCAGCAGGCCGCGCACGGCGGCCGACCGCTGCTCGGCCACGTACTCCACCGCCGCCGTGAACAGGTCCTCCCGGGTGCGGAAGTGGTGCTGGGCGGCCCCCCGCGAGACGCCCGCGCGCTCGGCCACGACGGAGACGGTCGAGCCGGCCCAGCCGTGCTCGGCGAGGCAGGCGATGGCCGCTTCGAGGAGCCGCCGGCGCGTGGCGCGGCTGCGGTCCTGCTTGGGGAGGCTCAGCGCGCCCATTCCGGCTCCCTGCGCTCGAGGAAGGCGGTCATGCCCTCGCGGGCCTCGGCAGAGCCGAAGAGCCGGGCGGACAGCTCGGTCAGCCGGGCCGTATCGCGGTCGAAGGCCCGCCGTACGTCCGCCGTGACCAGGGCCTTGGACTCGGCGAGGCCCTGGGGCGAGCCGCGCCGCAGCCCGTCCAGGACCGGTTCGAGGTCCTCCTCCCCCGCGGTGACCAGCCCGATCCGTACGGCTTCCGCCGCCCCGAACCGCTCGCCGGTCAGGTAGTAGCGGGCCGCCGCCCGCGCGTCGAGGCGCGGCAGCAGCGGCAGGGATATGACGGCGGGGGCGAGCCCCAGCCGGGCCTCGGTGAAGGCGAAGGATGACGCCTCCCCCGCCACGGAGATGTCACAGGACCCCAGCAGCCCCAGACCTCCGGCGCGCACATGGCCGTTCACCCGGGCCACCACCGGCTTCGGCAGTTCCACCACCGCGCGCATCAGCCGTACGAGGGCCTGCGGCCCGTCCGTGCCCGTCTCTCTCAGATCGGCGCCCGAACAGAAGGTGTTGCCGGCATGGGTCAGCAGGACGGCACGCGTACCGGCGTCCTCCGCGGCCTCCGCCAGGCCCTCCAGCAGCTCGGCGACCAGCCGGGACGACAGGGCGTTGCGGTTGTGCGGGGAGTCCAGGGTCAGCATGGTGATGCCTTGCTCCGAGGAGCGGTGGACCAGTTTCATCTAAGCCGCCTTTCTCAGTACGACTTGGGCAGGCCGAGCGTGTGGTGCGACACGTAGTTGAGGATCATCTCCCGGCTGACCGGGGCGATCCGCGCCACCCTCGACGCCGTGAGCAGCTGGGCGAGCCCGTACTCGGAGGCGAGGCCGTTGCCGCCGAGGGTGTGCACGGCCTGGTCGACGGCGCGGACGGCGGCTTCGGCGGCGGCGTACTTGGCCATGTTGGCCGCCTCGCCGGCCCCCATGTCGTCACCCGAATCGTAGAGATGGGCCGCCTTCAGCATCATCAGCCGGGCGAGCTCGACCTCGATGTGCGACTGGGCCAGCGGGTGCGCAACGGCCTGGTGCGCGCCGATGGGCTCGCGCCACACCGTCCGCGTACGGGCGTAGTCGACGGCCCGGCCCAGGGCGTAGCGGCCCATGCCGATGGCGAAGGCGGCGGTCATGATGCGCTCGGGGTTGAGGCCGGCGAAGAGCTGCAGCAGGCCGGCGTCCTCGTCGCCGACCAGGGCATCGGAGGACAACCGCACGTCGTCGAGGACGAGCTCGAACTGCTTCTCCGGGGCGGCGAGTTCCATCGGTATAGGAGTCCTCGTGAACCCAGGGGCGTCCCTGTCCACGATGAACAGGCACGGCTTGAGCTTCCCCGTCCGCCCGTCCTCCGTACGGCCCACGATCAGCGTCGCGTCGGCGACGTCCACGCCCGAGATGAAGACCTTGCGGCCGTTGAGGACCCAGTCCCCGCCGTCGCGGCGGGCCGTCGTCGTGATGCGGTGCGAGTTCGATCCGGCCTCGGGCTCGGTGATGCCGAACGCCATCTTCGTCGTCCCGGCGGCGATCCCGGGCAACCATCGCCGCTTCTGCTCCTCCGTGCCGAAGCGGGCGATCACCGTGCCGCAGATGGCGGGCGAGACGACCATGAGCAGCAGCGGGCAGCCCGCGGCGCCGAGCTCCTCCAGGACGACGGCGAGCTCGACCATGCCGCGGCCGCCGCCCCCGTACTCCTCCGGGAGGTTGACGCCCAGGTAGCCGAGCTTGCCGGCCTCCTCCCACAGTTCGTCGGTGTGCTTGCCGTCGCGGACCGCCGCGGTGACGTACTCACGCCCGTAGCGGCTGCCGAGTGCGGTGACGGCGGCACGCAGGTCCTGGTGTTCCCGGGTCTCTACGAAGCTCATGACAACGGCTCCTTCGGCTCCTCGGTGACGGCGGCGGTGACAGCGGCGGCGGTGACGACGGCGAGCAGGGCGCCGACCTCGACCTGGCGGCCGGGGGCGGCGTGCAGGGCGGTGAGCGTTCCGGCGGACGGAGCGACGATGCGGTGCTCCATCTTCATGGCCTCCAGCCAGAGCAGGGGCTGGCCCCCCTCGACCACGCACCCCTCGGCGACCCCGTCCGCGAGGCGGACCACCGTGCCCGGCATGGGCGCCAGTAGGGAACCGGGTGCCGCAGGCACGGCACGGGGGTCGGGGAAGCGGGGCAGGGGGGTGAACGTGTGGGCGCCCGACGGTGCGTCCACGTGGACGCGGTCGTCGTACGCGGATACGGCGTAGGGGGTGCGGAGGCCGTTCACCTCCAGGACCACGTGGTCGCGGTCCGCCTCGACCAGCCGGACGCCGGTGGTGCCTTCGGCCTCCAGGCCGTGCCGGGTGAGGCGATAGCGCACGGTGTGCTCCGTGCCGTCCGGTTCGGAGCGGTAGCGCTTCTCCTGCGGCCGGGAGGGAAGGTTGCGCCAGCCGCCGAAGCGGGAGCGGCCTTGTGCGTCCGCTACGGCCGCGGCGAGGGCTGCGATTGCGGCGCCCTGGCCGCGGGATGCGGTCAGTTCGGCCAAGTGCCGGTCGTAGAAAGAGGTGTCCATACTCCCGGCCACAAATTCCTCGTGGCGGAGCGACCGTACGAGGAGATCCCGGTTGGTGACCGGACCGTGGATGCGGGCGCGCTCCAAAGCATGGGCCAAGAGGCGGATGGCCTCCGGCCGGGTGGGAGCCCAGGCGACCACCTTCGCGAGCAGCGGGTCGTAATGGGCCGTGACGGTGTCACCGGGCCCGACGCCCGCGTCGACGCGAAGGTATCCCGCGCCTCCGGCGCGGCCTTCGTCCCACCCGCCCACCCGTTGAGGTGGGGCGGATTGACCCTGGTACGAGGTGGCCGTGGGTGGGGTGCGGCGGGAGGGGGTGGGGGCGCAGGGGTGGGGGTCCGGGGCGCTGACGTGTATTTGCGGGCCCGATGAGGAAGAGGGCTCCGCTGCGCCGCCGGGCACGGGCCCGTAAATATACGGCCCCGGACCCCCACCCCGGAGCCCCCGCCACCGGACCCCAGACGCACCCGCATCCGCATCCGCACCCACACCCACCGACAACTCCCGGACCACCCCCGTCTGCGGCCGCCACCCCGCACCGGGGTCCTCCGCATACAGCCGCGCCTCCACCGCGTGGCCCGACGGCACCGGCGGCTCCGGGTCCAGCAGCGAACCCTCCGCCACCCGGATCTGCAGTGCCACCAGATCCAGCCCGTACACCGCCTCCGTCACCGGATGCTCCACCTGCAGGCGCGTGTTCATCTCCAGGAAGAACGCCTGCCCGTCCTTCACCAGGAACTCCACCGTCCCGGCGCCCACGTACCCGATGGCCCGCGCCGCGGCCGCCGCAGCCTCTGCGAGCACCTCCCGCAGCTCTTCCGGGAGCCCCGGCGCCGGCGCCTCCTCGATCACCTTCTGGTGCCGCCGCTGCAGCGAGCAGTCGCGCGTGCCGAGCACCCACACGCCCCCGTGCGCGTCGGCCAGGACCTGCACCTCCACGTGCCGCCCGCCCTCCACGTACGGTTCGACGAAGACTTCGTCGTCGCCGAAGGCGGCCATGGCCTCCGCCCGCGCGGAGGCGAGCTCGGACTCCAGCAGGGCGGGGTCCCGCACGATGCGCATGCCCCGCCCGCCCCCGCCTGCCGCGGCCTTGAGGATCAACGGCGGCTCCCCGGCCCCGGCGGACGCCGTCAGCACCGGCACCCCCGCCTCCGCCATGATCCGCTTGGCGCGTGTCTTCGAGGCCATCGCCTCGATCACCCGGGGCGGCGGCCCGACCCACACCAGCCCGGCAGCCTCCACGCCCCGCGCAAACGCAGCGCTCTCGGAGAGGAACCCGTACCCCGGATGCACGGCGTCCGCGCCCGCAGCAAGCGCGGCCTGCACCACCGCGTCCCCCCGCAAGTACGTATCCGAGGCGGCAACCCCGGGCAGCCGCACCCCCGCATCGGCCTCCCGTACGTGCAGCGCACCGGCGTCAGCGTCCGAGTGCACGGCGACGGTACGAATGCCCAGCTCCCGGCACGTGCGGAAGACCCGGCAGGCGATCTCACCCCGGTTGGCGACCAGCAGCGACCCGATCACTCGATCATCACCCTCATCCTCACCCCCACCGTCACCCTCACATCCGGAAGACGCCGAACCCGCCCCGCACGCCCTCGACAGGCGCCGAGTGGATCGCGGACAGGCACATCCCCAGCACGGTCCGCGTGTCGCGCGGGTCGATGACGCCGTCGTCGTAGAGCCGCCCGGAGAGGAAGACCGGGAGCGACTCCGACTCGATCTGCTGCTCGACCATGGCCCGCAGCGCGGCGTCGGCCTCCTCGTCGTACGCCCGGCCCTTGGCCTCCGCCGATGCGCGGGCGACGATCGAGAGGACGCCCGCGAGCTGCTGGGGCCCCATGACGGCGGCCTTGGCGCTGGGCCACGCGAACAGGAAGCGAGGGTCGAAGGCCCGCCCGCACATGCCGTAGTGCCCGGCCCCGTACGAAGCGCCCATGAGCACCGACAGATGCGGAACCCGGGAGTTCGCCACCGCATTGATCATCATCGCGCCGTGCTTGATGATGCCGCCCTGCTCGTAGGCCTGCCCGACCATGTACCCGGTCGTGTTGTGCAGGAAGACCAGCGGCACGTCCCGCTGATTGGCCAACTGGATGAACTGCGCGGCCTTTTGCGACTCCTCGCTGAACAGAACACCCTGCGCATTGGCGAGGACCCCCACGGGATACCCGTGAATACGAGCCCACCCGGCAACCAGGCTCCTCCCGTACCGCGCCTTGAACTCGTCGAAGTCCGACCCGTCCACCACGCGGGCGACGACTTCACGAGGATCGAACGGCACCTTCAGATCCCCCGGCACCACACCCAGCAGCTCCTCCTCGTTATAAAGAGGCGGCTCGGCATACCCCGGATCGGCCTGTGCCTTGCGCCAGTTGAGCCGGGCAACCACACGCCGGGCCGAACGCAGCGCATCGAGCTCGTCAACGGCGAAGTAGTCCGCAAGACCGGACACGCGCGCGTGCATCTCCGCACCGCCCAGCGACTCGTCGTCGCTCTCCTCCCCCGTGGCCATCTTCACCAGCGGCGGCCCGCCGAGAAAGACCTTCGACCGGCCCTCAACCATGATCACGTGATCGGACATGCCGGGGACGTACGCACCCCCGGCCGTCGAATTGCCGAACACGACCGCCACCGTGGGAATCCCGGCGGCGGACAGCCGCGTCAGGTCCCGGAACAGCCCGCCTCCCGGGATGAAGATCTCCTTCTGGCTCGGCAGGTCGGCTCCGCCGGACTCGACGAGCGAAACGACCGGCAGCCGGTTGGCGAACGCGATCTCGTTCGCCCGCAAGGCCTTCTTCAGGGTCCAGGGGTTGCTGGACCCGCCCCGCACGGTCGGGTCGTTGGCCGTGATGACGCACTCGACGCCCTCGACCACCCCGATGCCGGTGACGAGCGAGGCGCCCACGGTGTGGTCGCTCCCCCACCCGGCCAGCGGCGACAGCTCCAGGAACGGCGTGTCCGGGTCGATCAGCAGCTCCACCCGCTCGCGCGCGAGGAGCTTGCCCCGCGCCCGGTGCCGGGCGACGTACTTCTCCCCGCCCCCGGCCAGGGCCCGCGCGTGCTCCGCCGCGATCGCGTCGAGCCGCTCCAGCATCGCCGTCCGGTGGGCGGCGTACTCCTCGCCCGACGTGTCGAGCCCGGACACCAGCACCGTCACAGCAGCACCTCCGGTATGTCCATGTGCCGGGCGCGCAGCCACTCGCCCAGGGCCTTGGCCTGCGGATCGAAGCGGGCCTGGGAAGCGACGCCGGCGCCGAGCAGCCCGCCGACGGTGAAGTTGAGGGCGCGCAGGCCCGGATAGACGTGGCGGGTGACGGGGAGCCGGGCGGTCTCCGGCAGGAGCCGGCGGAACCGCGCTCCGGTGAGCTCGTGGGCCAGCCAGCGCCACGCCGCGTCCGTGCGCACCCACACGCCCACGTTGGCCGAGCCGCCCTTGTCGCCGCTGCGCGCCCCGGCGACGAGCCCGAGCGGGGCGCGCCGGACGGGCCCGCGCGGCAGCGGCTCGGGCAGTACGGGGGGCTCGGGCGGGGGCTCGCCCTCCGCGGCTGCGGGTACCGCGGGCACCCGCAGCCGCGTGCCGTCCGGCAGCACCGCCGTGTGCCGGACGGCGTACGCATCCACCGACGCGGCCTCGAACACTCCGTACGGGGATCCCCGGCCCGGCGGCGCGGTGACGTGGAAGCCGGGGCAGCTGGCCAGGGCCAGCTCGACGGCCGCGCCGCTGACGGCGCGGCCGACCGCCTCGGGGTCGGGGTCGCGCACGACGAGCCGCAGCAGGGCGCTCGCCTCCTCCTGCACCTCCGCGTCGGCGTGGTCCGTGCGCGCGAGCGTCCACCGGACCTCGGCGGGCGGGCGCTTGCCCAGCGCGTCCTCCATCTGCGCCCGTACGAGGGCGGCCTTGGCCTCCACGTCGAGGCCCGTCAGCACGAACACGACCTCGTTGCGCCACCCGCCCACGCGCGTGAGCCCCACCTTGAGCGTGGCCGGCGGGGCCTCGCCCCGCACGCCGCTGATCCGTACGCGGTCCGGGCCGTCCTGCTCCAGCCGGACGGTGTCCAGCCGGGCGGTCACGTCGGGGCCCAGGTAGCGCGGGCCGCCCGTCTCGTACAGGAGCTGGGCCGTGACCGTGCCCACGGTGACGGCGCCGCCCGTACCGGGGTGCTTGGTGATGACGGCCGAGCCGTCGGCGTGGATCTCGGCCAGCGGGAAGCCGGGGCGGCGGACGTCGTGCTCGGTGAAGAAGGAGTAGTTGCCGCCCGTCGCCTGGGTGCCGCACTCCAGGACGTGCCCGGCGACGACCGCGCCGGCCAGCCGGTCCAGGTCGTCGGCGAGCCAGCCGAAGTGGGCGGCGGCGGGGCCGGTGACGAGCGCGGCGTCGGTCACGCGGCCCGTGACGACGATGTCCGCGCCCGCGCGCAGGCAGGCGGCGATGCCCGCGCCGCCGAGGTAGGCGTTGGCCGTGAGGACGTCCGGGCCCCACTCCCGCTCCTGCAGCAGGTCGTCGCCCTCGACGTGGGCGACGCGGACGTCGGCGCCCACGCGGCGGGCGAGGGCGCGGATCTCGCGGGCGAGGCCGCCGGGGTTGAGCCCGCCCGCATTGGCGACGATCTTCACGCCGCGGTCGGCGGCGAGGCCGAGGCTCTCCTCGAGCTGGCGGAGGAAGGTCGCGGCGTAGCCGCGGGCGGGGTCCTTGAGGCGGTCGCGGCCGAGGATGAGCATGGTCAGCTCGGCCAGGTAGTCGCCGGTGAGGACGTCGAGGGGGCCGCCGGTCAGCATCTCGCGGAGGGCGCCGAAGCGGTCGCCGTAGAAACCGGAGGCGTTGCCGATCCGCAGCGGACGTAAGGGTTCGGGGTCTGTCACCGTGTGCCGCTCCCTCGGGAGTTCGTCAGGACGGAGAGAGCGTGACAGCGCCCGGGAAAACAATCAAGCGTGCTTGCCTTTATTTTTCGGTCAGTTGTGCGGGAGTGTGGTGGTGCCGAGGGCCTCGGCGAGCACCTCGGCCAAGTGGCGGGCGGGCGCGCCTTCGCCGCCCGCGAGCTGGGCGATCTGCGTACGGCAGGAGAACCCGTCGGCCAGGACCTCCGCGCCGCGGGGCGCCTGCCGCAGGGCCGGAAGCAACTGCTCCTCCGCGCACGCCACGGACACCTCGTAGTGGCCCGCTTCGAACCCGAAGTTCCCGGCCAGGCCGCAGCATCCGCCGCTCAGCGCACCCACGAGGCCGGCGCGCTCGCGCAGGCGGCGCTCGGCGGCGTCGCCGAGGACCGCGTGCTGGTGGCAGTGGGTCTGACCGGCCACGGGGCGGTCCAGGCGGGGCGGCTGCCAGTGCGGGGCGAGCTCGTCGAGGGTCTGGGCGAACGTACGGACAGACGCCGCCAGTTGATGCGCTCGCCGGTCACCGGGAAGCAGCTCGGGAAGATCCGTACGGAGCGAGGCGGCGCAGCTGGGCTCCAGCACGGTGACGGGCAGGCCGGCGGCGAGGGCGGGCGCCATGAGGTCGAGGGTGCGGCGCATCTCCTTGCGGGCGCGGTGGAGTTGCCCGGTGGAGACCCAGGTGAGGCCGCAGCAGGGCGCCTTCGGCGGGACTGCGACACGGAGGCCGGCGTGTTCGAGAACGGCGACGGCGGCGCGGCCGACCTCCGGTGAGAGGAAGTTGGTGAACGTGTCGGGCCAGAGCACGAGGTCCGCGCCTGCGGCGCGGCCTTCTTCCCGCCCACCCACCCGTTCCCCGGAACCGGGCCGGTTGCCGCCAGGGCCGCTGCCGAACGCACCGGCGCCGCCGGGGGAAGCGGAACCGGGGCCAGGGCCGGGACCAGAACCGGAGCCGGGACCAGAACCGGGACCGGGACCAGGACCGGGGCCAGAACCGGAGCCGGGGACGGGGCCGGTAGCGGTGCCTGCGGCCGGGGCGTCGCCCGTACCGGGACCAGCAGCCGGCAGCTCACCGGCCGAAGGCGCCCACTCAACGGCAACCCCGTCCCCCGGGCCATCACCCGGCCCGCCACCCCGCGCAGCCCCGGCGCACCCCCGCCCCCGCCACCACCGCGTGAACGGCTCCTCTGCCAGTCGCGGAAGGTCCCGTTCCCGGGCGAGCCCCCCGAGGCGTTTCGCCGCCGCGGCCAGCGGCCCGATGCCGGCCAGCCGGTTGACCACTCCGACCGCCCCGGCCGCCCGGAGCGTCGCCGTCCCCCGGAGCCACACCGGCAGCCAGCCCATCGCGTAGTGCGCAGCAGGCCGCACCCGTCCCGCGTAGTGGTGGTGGAGGAACTCCGCCTTGTACGTGGCCATGTCGACGCCCACCGGGCAGTCGCTGCGGCATCCCTTGCACGCCAGGCACAGGTCGAGCGCCTCGCGGACCTCCTCCGAGCGCCAGCCGTCCGTGACGACCTCGCCCGCCAGCATCTCGTGCAGCAGGCGGGCCCGGCCGCGCGTGGAGTGCTGTTCCTCGCGCGTCACCCGGTAGGAGGGGCACATCACGCCCGTCGCGCCCGGAACGACCTCCGTCTCCCGGCACTTGGCGACGCCGACGCACCGCCGCACGGCCCCCGCGAAGTCGCCGCCGCCCTCGCCGTCCTCGGGGTAGGCGAAGACGACCGGCAGCGGCCGCCTCGGGAGCACATCGAAGCGGAGGTTCTCGTCCAGCTTGCGGGGGCGGGCGAGGATGCCCGGGTTGAGGCCGCCGTCCGGGTCCCAGACGTCCTTGAAGCGTTCGAAGAGGCGGACGACCTCGGGTCCGTACATCTTCGGCAGGAGTTCCGCCCGCGCCTGCCCGTCGCCGTGCTCGCCGGACAGGGAGCCGCCGTGCGAGACGACCAGTTCGGCGGCGTCGCCGGAGAAGTCGCGGAAGCGCCGCACGCCGTCCGGGCGGGTCAGGTCGAAGTCGATGCGCACGTGGATGCAGCCGTCGCCGAAGTGGCCGTAGGGCGCGCCGTGCAGCCCGTGGCGGCGCAGGAGGGCGCGGAAGTCGCGCAGGTAGGCGCCGAGCCGGGCGGGCGGGACCGCGCAGTCCTCCCAGCCTGGCCACGCCTCGGTGCCGTCGGGCAGGCGGGTGGCGGTGCCGGCGGCGTCGTCGCGGATGCGCCACAGGGCGCGCTGCCCGGCCGCGTCCGCGACGACCGTGCAGCCGATGGTGGCCGGGGCGGCCGCCCGGGCGATCTCCTCGGCCCGCGCCCGGGCCTCGGCGGCCGTGTCCCCGCCGGTCTCGACGAACAGCCAGGCCGCGCCCCGGGGCAGTCCGGCCGCCGCGGCGGGACCGACCAGGTCGGCGGCCATGCCCTCCACCGTCAACGGGCGCTGCGGCAGCAGCAGATGGGCGGCGTCGGCGGCGTCGCTCTCGTCGGCGTACCCCAGCACCGCCAGTACGCGCGCCCGCGGCGCCTCGACCAGCCGTACGGTGGCCTCCGTCAGCACCCCGAGCGTGCCCTCGCTGCCGGTGAAGGCGCGGGCCACGTCGACGTGCCGTTCCGGAAGCAGGGCGTCCAGCGCGTATCCGGAGATGCGCCGCGGGAGGTCGGGGAACCCGGTGCGCAGCAGCGCCAGTTCGCCCTCGACCAGGCCGCGCAGGCCCGCGGCGAGCCGGGGCGGCAGGCCGTCGTACCCGCGGGAGAGCCGCGCCCGCTCGCCGCCGTACGTCAGCACGTCCAGCTCGTGGACGTTGTCGGCGGTCGTCCCCCAGGCCACGGAGTGCGCGCCGCACGCGTTGTTGCCGATCATGCCGCCGAGCGTGCACCGGCCGTGCGTGGACGGGTCGGGGCCGAACGTCAGCCCGTGCGCACCCGCCGCGGCCCGGAGCGCGTCGAGGACGACGCCCGGCTGGACGACGGCCGTACGGGCCTCCGGGTCGATCGCCGTGATCGCGTTCATGTGGCGGGTGAAGTCCAGCACCACCCCCGTGCCCGTCGCCTGCCCGGCGATCGAGGTGCCCCCGCCGCGGGCGACGACCGGCACGCCGTGCTCGCGGCAGACGGCGAGGGCGGCCGCGACGTCGCCGGCGTCGCGCGGGGCCACGACGCCCACGGGCACGCGGCGGTAGTTCGAGGCGTCCATCGTCATCAGGGCGCGGGCGGCGGCGCCGAAGTCGACCTCGCCCTGCACGGCCTTGCGGAGGGCGGCCTTCAGCTCGCCATGGGCGTCTCCACCCGCCTCTTCGTACAACTCTTCGTTCGGCTCTTCGTTCGGCTCTTCGTGGTCAGCATCACTCTCCACAAGATCAGCCATACCCCCCATAGTGCCCCGGAGCCCCCGGTTCCACCGTCTCACCGAACGGACGTTTTACTGATCGGGAACACCGCACGCACTAGGCTGCCTGCGTGGCTGATATCCAGATTCCCGCTGACATCAAGCCCGCCGACGGTCGCTTCGGCGCGGGCCCGTCCAAGGTGCGTACGGAAGCGCTCGCCGCGCTGGCTGCCACCGGAACCTCTCTGCTCGGCACGTCCCACCGCCAGGCCCCGGTCAAGAACCTGGTCGGTCAGGTGCGCGACGGCGTGCGCGAACTCTTCTCCCTGCCCGAGGGCTACGAAGTGGTCCTGGGCAACGGCGGCTCCACCGCCTTCTGGGACGTCGCGACGCACGGCCTCATCGAGACCCGGTCGCAGCACCTCACCTTCGGCGAGTTCTCCTCCAAGTTCGCCAAGGCCGCGAAGCTCGCGCCGTGGCTGGAGGAGCCGACCGTCATCTCCTCCGAGCCCGGCACGCACCCGGAGCCGAAGGCGGAGGCGGGCGTCGACGCCTACGCCTTCACCCACAACGAGACCTCCACCGGCGTCGCCGCGCCCCTCGAGCGCGTCGAGGGCGCCGACGAGGGCGCGCTCGTACTGGTGGACGCCACGTCCGGCGCCGGCGGCCTGCCCGTCGACATCGCCGAGACCGACGTCTACTACTTCGCCCCGCAGAAGTCCTTCGCCTCCGAGGGCGGCCTGTGGCTCGCCGTCTTCTCGCCCGCGGCCCTGGAGCGGGCGGCGCGCGTGCACGCCTCCGGGCGGCACATCCCCGAGTTCTTCTCCCTGCCGACCGCGATCGACAACTCCCTGAAGAACCAGACGTACAACACCCCCGCCCTCTCCACGCTCTTCCTGCTCGACCAGCAGCTGAAGTGGATCAACGGCCAGGGGGGCCTGGACTGGGCGGTGCGCCGCACCGCGACCTCCGCCCGCACCCTGTACGGCTGGGCCGAGGCCTCCGAGCACGCGACGCCGTTCGTGACCGACCCGGCCAAGCGGTCGGCCGTCATCGGCACGATCGACTTCTCCGAGAACGTGGACGCGGCGGCCGTCGCCAAGGTCCTGCGCGCCAACGGCATCGTGGACACCGAGCCGTACCGCAAGCTGGGCCGCAACCAGCTGCGCGTCGCGATGTTCCCGGCGATCGACCCGGCCGACGTGGCGGCCCTGACGGCCTGCGTCGACTACGTGATCGAACGCCTCTGACGAGGAGGGCTGCCCGCTCAGTGCGGGCAGCCCCGACGCGTACGTCTGCGGCGCCGAGTCGATCCGCGCCCTACCGCCGCCGCACCAGCCTCCGTACCCCCAGCACGAGGACCGCCGCCACGGCGAGCGTGCCCGCGCCGAGGGCGATGGTGCGGGTCCGGTCGTCGCCGTCGCCGCCGTCCGAGCCGCCTCGGGAGGCGCCGCCGCCCTTCGCGTCGTCCCGCTGCTTCGCCGCCGCGTCCGGCAGGAGGTCGCCCTGCAGGGCCACCGGCTGCACGGAACTGCGCTTGCCCTCCGTCCCGTACATCAGGGTCCGGCCGTCCGGGGCGAAGGTGACCGACTCCCCCTGGCGCTGCAGCGGCACGCTCGGGCGGCCGATCTCCTCGGGGCGGCCGTCGAGCCAGCGGTACTCGACCGCGTCGAAGTAGCTGCGGACGACAAGCCGGGTGCCGTCCGGGGAGAAGGCGCCGTCCGTGGCCCACGTGTCGATGTCCGCGGTCTTCCGGAAGACGTTGACGCCGGACGCGGAGAGCTTCTCCGGAGCCGCGTACAGGGCGCCCGGGCCCGAGCGCTTCTTGCTGACGAGGTACACGCGCCCGGTCTTCGGGTGCACCATCAGCGACTCGGCGTCGCGCGGGCCGTCCTCGTAGCGGACGGTGTAGCGGGTGGGGGTGACGGTGGTGTCCTTGAGGGTCTTCGGCTCGGCGAAGCGGTAGATCCACACTTCCTTCCAGCGCCCGCCGAAGTTGTCCCCGATGTCGCCCACGTAGAGGGAGCCGTCCGGGCCGAGGGAGATGGCCTCGACGTCGCGGGGCTCGACCCCGGAGAGGGTGACGGTGGCGACGGTGCGACCGGTGCGGCTGTCCACGGCGTAGATGTACGGGCCGTCGTCGCTGTCGTTGTGCGTCCAGTACACGCCGGGGTGGGTGCGGCTGGCCGCCAGCCCGCTGGACTCCTTGATCCGCGGGTCCTCGATGGTGAAGGCGGCGGGGCCGGCGGCGGCCTGCTGCGCGGCGTCGTCGCCGTCGGCCAGGGCCGGGCCGGCGGGCAGCACGGCGAGCGCGGCGGCGGCGAGGGCGGCGAGGATCGGGCGTGGACGCATGGCCCCAAGCCTGCCATCCGGCCGCGCGCCGCGGGGTCGGGCGCCGCCGACGCGGCCGCGGCGGGCGCGGTACCGAACGGCCCCGCCGCGGCGCCGGTGCGACCGGCGCGCGCCACCCGCCCGGAACGCGACACCCCCGCTTTCCCGCGCGCCTCCCTGATCTGCGCCCCGTCCCCGACGCCGCTGCAAATACGGTGAATATTCGCCAGACCGGCGGCCGAAAAGCACCAACCAATAGGAACTCATTGGCGAATTACCGCACTGCCGTTCGCTGGATCTCCCGTTAGGTTCTCGTTCGAACGGCAATCAGTTCCAGGGAGGGAAGTCAATGAAGCGCATCAAGCGCCGCCTGGCCTACGCCGCCGTGGGTTCGATCATGGCAGCCGGCACCAGCCTGGTGGGGGCCTCGGCCGCTTCGGCAGCACCGGCGCCGCACGTCTCGTCCTGCGACAGCTACAGGAACAACGGGACCGTGTGGACGGCCAACTGTCGCGTCGACTACGGCCAGTCCCAGTCGTGGACCCGGTGTTCCGACGGCACGTACCTGTACGGTTCCTGGGTGGGCAAGGGCTACTGGATCTTCAGAGGCGACTGCTCCGGCCACGGCCGGGTCGTGAGCTACGGCCACACGGACCGCTGACCCGGCGCGAGCCGGTGACGTGACACCCTGACGGTTTCCGCTCCGCCCGAATTCGGCGGGGCGGATTCCGCCTTCCCGCCCTCCGGCCCGCACTGCCGCTTTTTGTTTTATGCAAAAAATAATTCACTTTGATTTGCCGGAGAAAAGTGCTGCTCGGACGGCGCGGCGACCTCGCTCGCCCCTCACTCGCCCCTCATGTACCCCAGCCGCCCCACGATCCGCGATGATGTACCCATGCGGATCATGTTCGTCGGCGACTCGATGACCATCGGTAGCGCCGGTGACCACACATGGCGCTACCGCATGTGGCAGCACCTCAACGCGACCCACGGCGGCCCGTACAAGATCGTCGGCCCGCGCCGCGAGCTGTACGACCCGGCCGCCGACGCGCCCGTCTCCCACGCCTACGGCGCACCCGGCTTCCCCGAGCGCTCCCGCGCGCACCTCGCCGGCTGGGGCGAGGGCTGGCTGCACATGGCCCCGCTCATAGGCGACGCCGTACGGGCCGGCCGCGCCGACACCCTCCTCGTCTCGCTCGGCCTCATCGACCTGGGGTTCTACACCGACGCCGGGCAGACGGCCGAGAACGTGCACCGCTTCGTCGCCGAGGCGCGGGAGGCCAACCCGCGGATCCGGGCGGTGCTGCTGCCCGTCATCCGCAACGTCCGCGCCCTGGCCGACCCGGCGTTCGCCGACGAGTGCGAGCGCTTCAACGAACTGCTCGGCAAGGCCGTCGCCGAACTCGACACGCCGGGCTCGCCGCTGCTCCTCGCCTCCCGCCCGGAGGGCTGGGACATCGACCGCGACACCTACGACGGCACGCACCCCAACGCGGCCGGCGAACACCTGCTGGCAGCCGCCTTCGCCGACGCGATGCACCAGGCCTGGGGCGTGGGCGCGCCGTACCACCCGGCGCACGACTGACGCCCGGCGCCTCCGTACCGCCCTGACGCAACCTCCTCACGCACCCTCCTCACACGACCTCCTCACGCGACCGCCTGACGCGCGCCGCCGGACGGGACACGCCGTCCGACGCCCGCCCTCTTGATTGGAGTGCACTCCAGGGCGTTGGCTGGTCCGCTATGGAGTACACGCAGCTCGGACGCACGGGACTCAAGGTCAGCCGGCTCGTCCTCGGGACGATGAACTTCGGTCCCCAGACGGACGAGGCCGACAGCCACGCCATCATGGACGCCGCGCTCGACGCGGGCGTCAACTTCTTCGACACCGCCAACGTCTACGGCTGGGGCGACGACAAGGGCCGCACCGAGGAGATCATCGGCACCTGGTTCGCCAAGGGCGGCGGCCGCCGCGAGAAGGTCGTCATCGGCACCAAGGTGTTCGGCAACATGGGCGCGGACGGCGCCGACTGGCCGAACCACGACCGCCTGTCCGCCGTCAACATCCGCCGCGCCGTCGAGGGCAGCCTCCGGAGGCTGCAGACGGACCACATCGACCTCTACCAGTTCCACCACGTCGACCGGGCCACGCCGTGGGAGGAGATCTGGCAGGCGGTCGACGTCCTCGTCCAGCAGGGCAAGATCGTCTACGCGGGCTCCTCCAACCACGCCGGCTGGCACATCGCCCAGGCCAACGAGACCGCGCGGCGCCGCGGCTCGCTCGGGCTGGTCAGCGAGCAGTGCCTGTACAACCTCGCCGAGCGGCGCGCCGAGATGGAGGTCGTCCCGGCCGCGCAGGCGTACGGGCTCGGGGTGATCCCCTGGTCGCCGCTGCACGGCGGGCTGCTCGGCGGCGTCATCCGCAAGGAGCGGGAGGGCGGCAGCGCCCGCGCCGCGTCCGGCCGCTCCGCCGACGCGCTCGCCAATACCAAGGTCCGCGAGCAGGTGCAGGCCTACGAGAACCTGCTCGACAAGCACGGTCTGGCACCCGGCGAAGTGGCCCTCGCCTGGCTGCTCACCCGGCCGGGCGTGACCGGCCCGATCGTCGGCCCGCGCACGGCCGACCAGCTCGCGTCCGCCCTGCGCGCGGCCGAGCTGGAGCTGTCCGGTGAGCTGCTCGCCCAGCTGGACGAGATCTTCCCGGGCCCGGGCCCGTCGCCGGAGGCGTTCGCCTGGTAAGACCGTGCAGGACCGTTGGTGTCGGTACGTGTCCTGGACTCACGGGGCCGGGCGGACGCACAGTCGACGCACGGTCGTGGCGTCGGCCTGGCCCTGAGAGAAGACCTCCGTACGCATCCGCAGCCCCACACTGCGCGGGCGGCGACCACCACCGGCGCGACCCCCTGAAGACCTCCGCCGGAAGGCTTCGCCGTAAGCCTCCGCGCCCGGCCTACGGCGTCACTTCACCGCCGCCACCACGGCGACGACGACGAGCATCGCGGCGAGCGCGGCGGTCATGATGCGGTTTCTGGTCTTCGGGTCCACGCATCGAGCGTAACGGGCGGCGGGTAGTGGCCCGGCCCTCGGGCCCCGCCCACCCGCCTGCTACCCGCCTGCTACCCGCCCAGATCCCAGGCGGCCACCGTCTCGTAACGGGGACGCTCCCCGGGAACGCCGCCGCCCGGAAGCCTGCTCCGCATGAGCTCCAGCCGCGCCACGGTCCAGGGCGTGCCGCTGAAGCCGGCGAGGCTCTCGGCGTACGGCCGGAGGTTCACGGGACCCGCGGCGCGGGCGAGGGTGAGGTGGGGCCGGAAGTCGTGCGTGGTGTCGACGGCGACGCCCGCCCGGCGCGCCCCGGCCGCGGCCGAGCGCGCCAGGTCGCGCAGGATCGTCCGCTCGCCGTCGGCCCCGACCCACAGCACCCGGTCCCCGAACCGCCCGCCGCCGGCGAAGCGCAGTTCGTGCGGCGGGTGGCGGTGGGCGGCGCGCCCCAGCCGCTCGGTGAGCTCCGGCAGCAGCTCCGGGTCGACCTCGCCGAGGAAGGCGAGCGTGAAGTGCCAGCCGGACGGTTCGGTCCAGCGCAGCTGCTCCGCACCGGGCAGCCCGCGCAGGGACGCGGTCGCGTCCGTCAGCTCGACGACGGCCGCCTCCGGCGGCAGAACAGCGGCGAAGAGTCGCATGGAACCAGTCTCCCCTTTGGGCAGGGGTTTACGGATCCGGCGGACGGGAGCGGCGGACGGGACGGGCCCTGCCCGTTGCCCCGGCCTGGGCCGGGGCAACGGGCAGGGCCGGGGGCAACGGGCAGGGCCCCCGGGTGTCCGGGCTTACCGTGCTATCGCGGGGCTTCTACGAGGCCGGGTCCCGCCCGTCGGCGACTACGCCGCTGCCGCCAGCCCCTCCGCCGGTGCCGGCTCGCGCGGGACGAAGGCCACGTGCGGGTGGCCTCGCCGTAGGTCGATCTTCAGGCGCAGGCCGCCGATCCGGGCCAGGGCCAGGCCCACCCCGGTCGCCGCGAGCGTGGCGACCGCGCCGCCGGCGAGGAAGCCGACGCGGGCTCCGTAGGCGTCGGTCACCCAGCCGACCAGCGGGGCGCCGAGGGGCGTGCCGCCCATGAACACCATCATGAACAGGCTCATGACACGCCCGCGCATCGCGGGATCCGTGGCCAGCTGCACGCTGGAGTTGGCCGTCACGTTGATCGTGAGGCCGAACATCCCGATCGGCACGAGGAGCACCGCGAAGACCCAGAACGAGGGCGCGAGCGCTGCCGTGATCTCCAGCAGGCCGAAGAGCAGGGCGGCGCCGACGAGGAGCCGCAGCCGCGAGCTGCCCCGGCGCGCGGCGAGCAGGGCGCCCACCAGGGAGCCGCCCGCCATCAGGGTGTTGAGCAGGCCGTAGGTGCCGGCGCCGCCGTGGAAGACGTCGTTGACGAAGGCCGTGAGCCAGATCGGGAAGTTGAACCCGAAGGTGCCGATGAAGCCGACGAGGACGATCGGCCAGATCAGGTCCGGCCGCCCGGCCACGTAGCGCAGGCCCTCCCTGAGCTGGCCCTTGCCGCGCGGCGCGCGGTCGACCTTGTGGAGCTCGGAGGTGCGCATCAGCAGCAGTCCGGCGACGGGCGCGACGAAGGACAGGCCGTTGAGGAGGAACGCCCAGCCGCTGCCCACGGCGGTGATCAGCACACCGGCGACGGCGGGGCCCACCAGCCGCGCGGACTGGAAGTTGGCGGAGTTGAGGCTGACGGCGTTGCGCAGGTCGGCGGGGCCGACCATCTCCACGACGAAGGCCTGGCGGGCGGGGTTGTCGACCACGGTGACGAGGCCGAGCGCGAACGCGGTCAGGTACACGTGCCAGACCTGCACGTGCCCGGAGAGGGTGAGGACGGCGAGCGCGAGGCCCGTGACGCCCATGGCCGCCTGGGTGGCGACGAGCAGCGTGCGCTTGGGGTAGCGGTCGGCGATGACGCCGCCGTAGAGCCCGAGGAACAGCATGGGCAGGAACTGCAGGGCCGTGGTGATGCCGACGGCTGCGGACGAGCCGGTGAGGCTGAGGACCAGCCAGTCCTGGGCGATGCGCTGCATCCAGGTGCCGGTGTTGGAGACGACCTGGCCGGTGGCGAAGAGGCGGTAGTTGCGGATTCTGAGTGAACTGAAGGTGCCGCCCTTGGGCTCCGGGCTCGTCGTCCGGCCGGGCTTGTTCAGGGCGGCGCTGCGTATGGCGTCGTCGTGGCTGTTCGGTGCGGGTGCGGAGTCTGCTCCGTGTCCCGTACTCAAAGTGGGTTCGCCTCCTCCTGGCGCGTCTTACAGGTGCGCGAGTTTCTCGAGGACGGGCGCGGCGGCGCGCAGCGTCGCCCACTCGTCCTCGTCGAGCCGCCCCACGAGCTCGGTGAGCCAGACGTTCCGCTTGCGGCGGCTCTCTTCGAGCATGGCCTCGGCCCGCTCGGTCTGGGTGACCACCTTCTGGCGGCGGTCCTCGGGGTGCGGCTCCAGCCGGACCAGGCCCTTGGCTTCGAGCAGGGCGACGATGCGGGTCATCGACGGGGGCTGCACGTGCTCCTTGCGGGCGAGCTCGCCCGGTGTGGCGCTGCCACATCCGGCGAGGGTGCCCAGCACCGACATCTCCGTGGGGCTGAGCGATTCGTCGACCCGCTGGTGCTTGAGCCGACGCGACAGGCGCATGACACCGGAGCGCAGGGAGTTCACTGCTGCGGTATCGACATGGGGGTCCCGGTCCGACATGTTCTTTAGCTTAACTCATTACCCGGACTAAATAAAGCGGGTTACCAGGGCGCCCGGAGGCGCCGCCCGTGGCACCGGAAGCACGGTGGGGAAGCGTGGCGAGCACCGCTGCCCCCTTGCATGCGCGGGGGCAAACCGTATGATCACCGGACTATCACGGCGAATCATCGGGGGAACGCCATGAGTGCACGCACGAGCACACGCACGTCTACAGACACGGCCGCAGACACAGCCGTAGACACGACCGTCGACACGGCGGCAGACAGGAACACGACCGCAGACCCGGGCGCGGTTGCACATCCGGCCACCTTCGCCGACTGGGTGCAGCACTTCACCGACGAAGCCGAGCGGCGGCGGCAGACCGGCGACCCGGACTGGACGCAGGACGTCCGCCTGCCCCGCGCCGTCCGCAGCAGCCTCCAGCGCTTCCAGGTCGGCGAGAGCGGCGACGGCGCCAACCTGATCGGCAAGGCGGACCGGGCGGGCGATCCCGACTACGCCGCCGCCGTCCGCCTCTTCGTCGCCGAGGAGCAGAACCACGCGCGCCTGCTCGCCCGGCTGCTCGCCGCCGACGGCGCGCCCCTCCTCGACGGCCACTGGAGCGACGCGATCTTCGTCCGGGTCCGGCGGCTGTTCGGACTGCGCCTGGAACTGATGGTCCTCACCATCGCCGAACTCGTCGCCGTCCCCTACTACCGGGCGGTCCGCGACGGCGCCGGGCAGGCGCTGCCGTCCGAGGTCGCGGCCCGCATCCTGGCCGACGAACAGCGCCACATCCCCTTCCACTGCCTGCGTCTGCGGCAGTCGGTGGGCACCCTGCCCCGGCCGCTGCGCCGCCCCGCGATGGCCGGCTGGCGGGCGCTGCTCTGCGCCGCCGCCGTCTTCGTCGCCGTGGACCACGGGGCGGCGCTGCGCCGGCTCGGGGTGCGGCGGGGGCGGTTCGTCGCCCAGGTGACGGGGCTGGCGGGCGCGGTCGTGGCGGACGTCCTCGGCGCGGGCCCCGGTCGTACGGGCGAGGACCTCCGGCTCCTGCCCGTCATGTCCGGCCGCTGACAAAAGTCATGGTCAGTCGTGGATCAACGGCACTGCCGGAGGCGCCGGACCGGCCGCGAAGGTAGGTGTACGCCCGGAAGCCGCACGGCTTACGGGCACACGCCGCAGACCCGGGGGCCTCCGATCATGAGCAACACGTCCGTCACCGCACCGTCGACGACCTCCGTACCGTCGACAACCGCCGCGCCGGCAACGACCGCCGTACTGCCGACGACCGCCGCCGCACAGCCGGCCGGCGGCGTCGGCGGCGGCGGCCCGGCCGTCCCGCGGGGGCGGGCGCTCTGGGAGAGCTTCGCGCCGCTGGTGGTGGACGCCGTCCTGCCGATGGCCGCGTACTACGCGCTCAGCAAGGGGTTCGGCATGAGCACGGTCGCGGCCCTGGGCTGGAGCAGCGCGCTGCCCGCCGTGCGGACGGGCTGGGGCCTGGTGAAGGACCGCCGGCTCAACGGGCTCGCCGCGCTCATCCTCGTCGTCAACATCGTGGGGCTGCTGCTCAGCACGGTCAGCGGGGACGCCCGGCTGATGCTGGCCAAGGACAGCGCCGTGAGCAGCGTCGTCGGCCTCGTCGTGCTGGTCTCCGCGTTCGGGCGGCGGCCGCTGATGACCACCGGGCTCAAGCCGTGGGTGGTCAAGGGCGACCCCGTGCGGCTGGCCGCCTGGGACCGGCTGTCGGCCCGCGACGCGCGGTTCCGGCGCACCGAGCGGACGTTCTCCCTCGTGTGGGGGACGGCGCTGCTGGCCGAGTGCGTCGTCAGGGTCGTGGGCGCGTACACCCTGCCGGTCGACACGATGGTGTGGCTGGGGAACGTGATCCTGGGCGTCGCGATCGTCGCCGGGATGCTGGTCGGCGGCGGGCTGGCCGCCGACCCGATGGAGAAGATGGTCGACGCGGAGGTCCGGGAGCGCGCGGACGGCGTGGGGACGGCGGCCCCCACCGCCTACGCTGGAAGTGCGGCCCAGTGAACGAACACCCGGGAGGCCGTCATGACCAGGAAAGTCGCCGACTGCAGCCGGTTGCCCAGCGAGACGGACTGCTCGCTGACCATCACCGGTGAGGAGGACGAGGTCATCCGCGCCGCGAGCGAGCACGCCGTCTCCGTGCACAAGCACCAGGACAGCGCCGCGTTCCGCGAGCAGATCCGCGAAATCCTGGAGGACGAGAAGGCCAGCGCCTGAGGAAGGCCTGGGGAAGGCCCAAGGAAGGCCCGATGAAGGCCTGAGGAAGGCCCGAGGAAGGCCCGAGGAGATGCTTCCCCGCCCATGCTCGTTGCTCACGCGGGGAAGCGCCGGTCCACCCAGCGCCACGCCAGCTCCAGCGCCCCGGCGGCCGTCGCCGCGATGGCGACGGCGGCCCAGGGCATGGTCGTCCCCACGAGCTTCAGCGCGAAGAAGTGCTGCAGCCAGGGCGTGACGAGCACGACGAGGAAGCCCGCGCCCATGGCCAGGACGAGGCCGATCCGCCACCACGTGTACGGGCGCGCGATGATCGCGAGCACCCACAGGGAGATCAGGAAGAGCGTCAGCGTCGCCGCGCTGGTCTCCGCGTCCAGGGCGCCCGGGCCCGCGTAGTGGTGCCGCGCCAGCAGGTACGCGGCGAAGGTCGCGGCCGCCGCGATGATCCCGGCCGGGATGGCGTACCGCATCACCCGGCGTACGAAGTGCGGCTTCGCGCGCTCCTTGTTCGGCGCGAGGGCCAGGAAGAAGGCGGGCACGCCGATGGTGAGCGTGGAGAGCAGCGTCAGGTGGCGCGGCAGGAACGGGTACGGCACCTGCCAGCAGACCACGAGGATCGCCAGCAGCACCGAGTAGACGGTCTTCGTCAGGAACAGCGTCGCCACGCGCGTGATGTTGCCGATGACGCGGCGTCCCTCCGCCACCACCGACGGCAGCGTGGCGAAGCTGTTGTTCAGCAGCACGATCTGGGCGACGGCCCGGGTCGCCTCGGAGCCCGAGCCCATCGAGACGCCGATGTCCGCGTCCTTCAGCGCGAGGACGTCGTTGACGCCGTCGCCCGTCATCGCGACGGTGTGCCCCCGGGCCTGCAGCGCGCCGACCATGTCCCGCTTCTGCTGTGGGGTGACGCGCCCGAAGACCGCGCTCTCGTCCAGGGCGGCGCCCATCTCCTCCCGGCCGGCGGGCAGCCGCCGGGCGTCGACCGGGCCCTTCGCTCCGGTCAGGCCCAGCTTGGCGGCGACCGCGCCGACGGAGACCGCGTTGTCGCCCGAGATGACCTTGGCGGAGACGTTCTGCTCGGCGAAGTAGCGCAGGGTGTCGCCCGCGTCCGGGCGCAGCCGCTGCTCCAGGACGACCAGCCCCGTGGGCCGGACACCGTCGGTGACGCGCGGGTCGTCCAGCTCGCGCGCGGCGCGGGCGAGCAGCAGCACCCGCAGCCCCCGGGCGTTGAGCTCCTCGACCTGGGCGAGCGCCGGGGCCTCCGGGGCCAGCAGCACGTCGGGGGCGCCGAGCAGCCACGTGCCGCTCTCGCCGTCGGGGGTGCTCAGCGCGGCGCCGCTGTACTTCCGGGCGGAGGAGAAGGGCAGCGACTCGGTGCAACGCCAGCGCGCCGGTGCCGGATAGGCGTCGATGATCGCCTGGAGGCTGGCGTTGGGCCGGGGGTCGGCCTCGCCGAGGGCGCCGAGCACCTGGCGCACGTAGGCCTCCTCCGCCTCGCTCGCCGCGCCGCCCGTCCGCCCGACGGCCGCACCGCCCGCCGCAGCGCCCACGGCGCCGTCCAGCAGGCGCAGCTCGCTGACGTCCATGCCACCCTCGGTGAGCGTGCCCGTCTTGTCCAGGCAGACGACGTCGACGCGGGCCAGGCCCTCGATCGCGGGCAGCTCCTGCACCAGGCACTGCTTGCGCCCCAGCCGGATCACGCCGATCGCGAAGGCCACGGAGGTGAGCAGCACCAGCCCCTCGGGAACCATGGGCACGATCCCCGCGACCATCCGCCGGACCGCTTCCCTCCAGTCGTGGTCCTGGACGATCCACTGGCTGACGATCAGGCCGGCGGCCGTCGGGATCATCATCCACGTCACGTACTTGAGGATCCGGCTGATGCCGGAGCGCAGCTCGGAGTGGACGAGCGTGAAGCGGGACGCCTCCTCGGCGAGCTGGGCCGCGTACGCCTCGCGCCCGACCTTGGTGGCGGTGAAGGCGCCGCCGCCCGCCACGACGAAGGACCCGGACATGACGGGGTCCCCGGTCCGCTTCAGCACCGGGTCGGCCTCACCGGTCAGCAGCGACTCGTCGATCTCCAGCCCGTCCGCCTCCAGGACCCGGCCGTCCACGACGCACTTGTCGCCGGGCCCGAGCTCGATCACGTCGTCGAGGACGATCTCCCCGGTCGGGATCGCACAGGGCGCGCCGTCGCGGCGCACGGTCGGCTTCGCCTCGCCGATGACGGCGAGCGAGTCGAGGGTCTTCTTGGCCCGCAGCTCCTGAATGATGCCGATCGCGGTGTTGGCGACGATCACGAAGCCGAAGAGGCCGTCCTGGATCGGGCCCACGACCAGGATGATCAGGAAGAGGACGCCGATGATGGCGTTGAACCGGGTGAAGACGTTCGCCCGGACGATCTCCGTGGTCGAACGCGAGGAGCGGACGGGTACGTCGTTGACCTCGCCCCGGGCCACCCGCTCGGCGACCTCGGGCGCACTCAGGCCCGGGTGCGGCGCCGGCAGGTGTTCCTCGGTCGCGGTCTGCGCCGGATCGCTCATGAGTCCGACGGTAAGGGGGCGCTGGGCGCTTCACCTGTCGAGAGGGGTGGGGTTTCGGCCGGTTTCGGCCACCCCGGATTCCGGGCGGCCAGCCGTGGTGGCCCCGGGGCCGGCAGGCCCGTCAGGCCTGAGGGCCCGTTCCCGCCGTTTCCCGCTGCGCGGCCGCCTCCGCGCGGCGGATCGCCGCGTCGCGCTTGCGGACGTACCAGACGCCGATCAGGCCGAGACCGCCGCCGGCCAGGCACGTCCACACCCACCACAGGTGACCGTGGTCCCGGAACCAGCCGTAGAAGGGGATCTGGACGAGGAAGAGGACGAACCAGATGACGGTGCCGCCGGTGATGGTGGCGACGACGTTGCCCTCCAGGGGCTCCGGCGCTTCGTGCCTGGGTGTCCACTTCGTCATGGGCGCAAGCGTAGTCCGTGGGGGGCGGAGGCCCGGCGCAAGCCCTGCCGACGACGTGCGCCCCGGCGCGGACCCCTTGGCGCACAAGGGTCTACGCGCGGAGATAGCAATCGCGAGCTTGTTTATTCATACTGAATCGAACGGAAAATGACTGGCTGGTTTTGTTTGATCATACAGTTCATGATCTATTCGCGTCCCCCCGCCGCCTACGTCCCCCGTGTAGGCCCATCCGACTGAGGTCCCGTATGCCCACCTCGGCCACTTCCCCGGTCGACGCCCAGCAGTCGCCCCCGCCGTCCCAGCCCAAGGGCGCCCTCGACCGGTACTTCCGGATCACCGAGCGCGGCTCCTCCGTCTCCCGGGAGCTCCGCGGCGGCCTGGCCACCTTCTTTGCGATGGCCTACATCGTCGTCCTGAACCCGATCATCCTCGGGGCCGGCCAGGACAAGTTCGGTCACCAGCTGGACAACGCCCAGCTGGTCACGGCCACCGCCCTGATGGCCGGGCTCAGCACCGTCCTCATGGGCGTCATCGGCAACGTGCCGATCGCCTGCGCCGCCGGCCTCGGTATCAACGCCGTCGTCTCGCTCCAGCTCGCACCCAAGATGAGCTGGCCGGACGCTATGGGCATGGTCGTCCTGGCGGGCCTGGTGCTGATGGTGCTCGTCGCCTCCGGCCTGCGGCAGCGCGTCATGGACGCCATCCCGGGCGGGCTGCGGCGCGCCATCGCGATCGGCATCGGCCTGTTCATCTCGCTGATCGGACTGGTCGACTCCGGCTTCGTCACCCGCAACCCGGACGCCGCCCACACCACCGTGCCGCTGGGCCTCGGCCAGGGCGGCCAGCTGCAGGGCTGGCCCGTGCTGGTCTTCGTCGCCGGCCTCGCCCTGACGTTCATCCTCGTCGTACGGAAGACGCGCGGCGCGATCCTCATCGGCATCGTCGCGATGACGCTCGTCGCCATCCTGATCAACTCCATCGCCAAGATCCCCGGCGCGAGCTGGGGCCTGTCCGTCCCCCAGGTGCCGGACAAGATCGTGGGCGCCCCCGACTTCGGCCTCATCGGTGACATCAGCCTCTTCGGCGGCTTCCAGGAGGTCGGGCTGCTGACCGGCTGCCTGTTCGTCTTCACCGTGCTGCTCTCGGGCTTCTTCGACGCGATGGGCACGATCATCGGCGTCGGCGAGGAGGCCGGGCTCACCGACGAGAACGGCCAGCTGCCCAACATGGGCAAGATCCTGATGGTCGACGGCGTCGCCGTCGCCGCCGGCGGCCTGGGCTCGGCCTCGGCCAACACCTGCTTCGTGGAGTCCACGGCGGGCGTCGGCGAAGGCGCCCGCACGGGCCTCGCCAACCTGATGACCGGCGGCCTCTTCCTCCTCGCCCTGGTCTTCACCCCGCTCGCCACGGTCGTCCCCTCGCAGGCCGCCACGCCCGCACTCCTCGTCGTCGGCTTCCTGATCATGGCGGCCAACGTCAAGGAGATCGACTGGAGCGACTTCACCATCGCGGTGCCGGCGTTCCTGACGATCATCGCGATGCCGTTCACGTACTCGATCACCAACGGCATCGGGATCGGCGTGCTCGCCTTCATCCTGCTGCGGATCGCCGACCGGCGGGGCCGCGAGATCCCGTGGCTGCTCAACGTCGTCGGGCTCTGCTTCCTCGTGTACTTCTTCCTCGACCCGATCGAGCAGATGCTGGGCGTGAAGTAACGCCCTCGCGGCCTTGCGCCCTCGCTTCGCCCCCGGTGGCCGCTGCCACCGGGGGCTTCGCGTTCCCCGCCTTCTCCGCTCCCCACATGGGAACGGCAGACTGAAGCGGTGAGCGTGGTGATCGATGTCTCGGACGTACCGCTGGACCGCGTGTCCTTCGCGGTGTCGCCCCTTGCCGAGCTGGGGGCGGTGCTGCACGTCCTGGCCGAGCCGTCCCACCACCCCGGCCTCCTCGACTGGGCCTCCCGGACCAGGGCCCACCTCCCTCCGGACCTGGCCGACCGGCTCCACGAGGCGGACATCCTCTGGCGCTCCACGCGATCGGACCTGTTCCTGCCCGGCAGCGCAGCGGCGGCCCTCAACGGGACCGATGTCGCAGCGGCCGACCTCAAAGCATCCCGCCTCGAAGAGGAGCTGGACGCATGGGACCGGCTGGACGACGACGCCTTCGTCGTCGCCGCGGTGGAGATCTCCTGCGCCACCTCGTTCGCCCACCCCAGGCCGTCACCACTGCGCCGGCCCGAGGACCGCCGACGGGCCCGGGAGCTCGCCGCAGCGCGCGGGCTGCGGCAGGCCGCGTTCGCCGACCGGCTGCTGGAGGACCCCCAGAAGGTACGCGCCTGGCTCCGCCGGCTCCTGGAGGACTGCGAACGGCACTTCTTCGGCGAGGTCTGGCAGAACGTCCGCCCCCAACTGGCCGCCGACGCCCGCCACAAGATCGAACTTCTCAAGCGCCGCGGCCTGGCGCATGCCGTCTCTGCGGTCTCCCCCGCCATCACTCTGGACACCGAACGCCACCACCTGGTGATCGACAAACTGCAGGACGGCCGGGTGAAAGCCACCTCCACCGGACTGGTCCTCCTCCCCACGGCCTTCGGATGGCCGCACCTCGTCGTCCGGGACGCCCACGGCGACCGGCCGGTCCTCCAGTACCCCGTCGCCGTGCCCGAGCTGCCGCCGGCGCTTTCGCTGGCGGTGGTCCAACAACGCCTGGAGGCCGTCGCCCACCCCCTCCGGCTTCGCCTGTGCCGGACCCTGGCCCGGGGGCCCCACTCGACCACGGAACTGGCAGACGCCAACGGCCTCACCGCACCTGAGGTGTCCCGGCACCTCGGCGTCCTGAAGAAGGCCGGTCTCACCCGCACCCGCAGGCAAGGGCGGTATGTCTTCCACGAGCTCGACATCGAGCTCGTCGGCCGCCTTGGTGCGGACTTGCTGGGGAACGCGTTGCGCTAGGTTCTGCCGGCGGATCCGGCGGACCGAGTGGACCCAGCGGACCCAGCGGACCCAGCGGACCCAGTGGACCCAGCGGACCGAGCGGATGCGTGGGCCGCTTGGACCGCTTGGACCGCTACCGGTACATCAGCCGCCGCAGCACCACCTCCACCGGCCCCCGCCACCCCCGGCGTTCCAGCGCGTACGCCCCGGCCACCGTCACCAGCCATATCCCCACCGCGAACAGGGCCATCGTGGCGCTGGTCAGGCGGGCGCCTATACCCAGGCCCCAGGCCGCGAGCAGCGGGGCGAAGAGCAGCGAGTGGGCGAGGTAGCTGGACAGGGACCGCTTGCCCACGGCGGCTATGGCCGTGACGGCTACTGCGGCCTTCGCGCTCCCCCGTGCCGCCCGCCCGCTCCACCAGTGCACGAACAACGCCACCACCGCGACGTAGCCGAGCCCGGCCCCGTACCCCGTGATCTCCCGGAGCACCGTCAGCGCCCCGGACTCGCTCTGCGCATCGTCCGGCACCTTGAGTGCCCCGACATGGGCGAGGGCCGCGGGCAGCGCGCCGAGCCAGCCGACCGCGATGCCGAGGACCGCCGTGCGGCGCAGCAGCGGCAGGTGGCGGCCCGACTCCTCCAGGATGCGGCGGCGCGCGGCCCAGAAGCCGAGCAGGAAGATGACGTAGCCTCCGCCGATCAGAGAGAAGGGAGCAGCGGTGAAGGTGACGAAGAGGCCGGTCGTCAGCCGGGTCCCGGCCGCCGCGAACCAACTCTCCTCGCCCGCGCCGTAGGCCGCGGCCCCCGGTTCCGCACCCGCGTCCCCCAGCGACCCCAGCTCCCCTCGGAGCAGTGCCGATATGACCGGCTGAGCGGACACGAGCACCAGCTGCGCGGCGGCGATCGCGATCCACCACTTCAGGACGCGCTCGCTCCGCCGGAGGAAGAGCGGGGCGAGGGCGAGGCTCAGCAGCCCGTAGTAGCCGACGATGTCGCCCGCCATGAGCAGGGAGGAGTGGGCGAGCCCGATGACTATCAGGAGCAGGCTGCGCCTGCGCAGGATCCCGACCGCGTCGCGTTCGCCGGCCCCGGCCCCGGCCCCGGCGGCGGTCAGGCGCAGGAAGAGCTGCATCATGCCGTAGCCGAAGAGGAAGGCGAAGAGCGGATAGACCCGCAGGTCGAGCGCCGTGATCATCGCGAACTGGACCGCGTGGTCCAGCCATCCCCCGGTCACGGGCTGCCACCCCGAGGGCCCGTACTCGGACTTCCACAAGTGGAACGTGGTGTTCGACAACACGATGAACAGCAGCATGGTCCCGCGCGCAAGATCGGGCGCGAGGGCCCGCTCGGCGGAGCGTACGCCGCCACGGCGCGGGGCTGGGGCTGGGACCGGGGCTGGGACCGGGGTGCTGCCGGCCCCGCCGGTGGTGTCGACCGTCATGCTTCGACGCTAGGGAAACAGCAGGTGGTGAGGCGTCCGCCTTTGGTCTAGGAGCGCATCACCTTCGTCTAGGCGCGCGCCATCTTCCGGCGAGGGCGCGCCACCTTTCGTCAGGGAGCGGCGAGCGGCGCCCTGCGGGCGGGCGGCGGACACCGGCCTGAGCGATGGCGCGCGCTCTGCGGCCGGCTGCCCCTTTGGGGGTGGTCAGGGTCAAGGCAGGCTGGCAGCAAGGGGAGGGATGGGGGCTGGGGTTCGGTGGGTGAACTGCTCGCTGAGTGGGGGTTGGCCGCCGTACTCCTGCCGTCACGGATGCGGGCGCGTGAGGAGATCGGCCTGTCCGGTTGTGGCTGACGGGGGAGCTGGCAGCTGGCGCGATGTGGTTGGGCCCGTCGTGGGCGCTTCGCTCAGCGCGCCACCATCGTGGCCGGCGTCAAACTGCCCCTGAGCGGGGGCTGGTGAGACGAGGAGACTCTAGTGGGGCTGCTGAGGCGCACAGCCGCCATCCCGGCCCACTTATCCGCCGGGCCACGGCCCACGCCCGGAAGGTTGCGAGGCAACGAGGCTATGGCCCGGGCTTGCGGGTGTGTGGGGCGAGGAGGCCGTGCAGGGGTTCTGAGGCGCTCGGCTGCCATCCCGGGGCGCCTATCCGCCAAGCTACGGGCCCAGGCCGGGGGTTTGTGAGCCCAAGAGTGTTTGTAAGCACCCACTCCGCGTAGCGATGCGCGGAGCTTGGACGTTGGGTAAGGTCCGGCGGGGAGGTGCGGGGATGAGCTTCCGGTTGGCGGCGTACGCCGTGTGTATCGAGGACGGGCGGGTGCTGCTCGCCCGCTACGTACCACCGGAGGGCGGGAGTCGCTGGACTCTTCCGGGCGGCAGGGTCGAGCACGGGGAGGATCCGTTCGATGCGGTGATCCGGGAGGTCGCCGAGGAGACCGGCTGCGCCGCGGTGGTGGATCGCCTGCTGGGAGTGGACTCACGGGTGATCCCTGCGGCCGCCGCGCGTGCGGGAGTCGAGCACCAGAATGTCGGCATCTTCTACCGGGTCCGTATCACTGGCGGCCGGCTCCGGCCTGAGCCGAACGGCGAAATCGCCGAGTCAGTCTGGACTCGGGTCTCCGACGTCGCCGGCCTGCGCCGGTCATCGCTGGTCGACATCGGCCTCGCCCTGGCACAGGCCCTTCCGGCAACCGGCCACGTTGCTCCTGTCCCGGTCGGCGGCCTGATCCAACACTGAGTCATCACCAGGAACTGCGACCTGCTTGCCCCGGCGACGTTCGTGACTACCGTCAACACCCCCTACCCGGGCCAGCGGAACCACCCGATCCAAGAGGGCCCTGGTGGGACTGCTGAGGCGGCCAGCCGCCGCCCTGGGTGGGGGCCACCCCGCCGCGGTTGCTGAGGCGGCCAGCCTCCCTCCCCCGCCGCATTCCGCCGCCGCTACCGGCCCAAGCCAGAGGCTCGTGAGGTGGGGAGATACGGCTGGGGCGGTTGAGACACTCGGCCGCCATCCCGGGCCACTTATCCGCCACCCGTACTTCCCAGGCCGGTGGATTTCCGCGCCCAAACAGCCCCCAGCCCCCACCAACCCGAACCCGAACCCACCCGCGCAACCACGATGGTGGCGCGCTGAGCGGCGCGCCCCCACCGGCCCCAGCCGCACCGCGGCAGCAGCCAGCTCCCCCTCAGCCACGACCTATGCGCAAGGTCTCCTCACGCGCCCGCATCCGTGACGGCAGGAGTGCGCCGGCCCCCCACCGGCCTCAAGCCATCCCACGGGCCCAAGCCCCCTCCCCCCGCTGCCAGCCTGTTCTAACCCCCACCCGAACCACGGAACTCAACCCCAACCAGCGCGCAAGCACGCAGAGCGCACCCTTCCCGCCGGGTGGCGGCGCGATCCGCAGCGACGGCGCTGCGGCGGGGCGGGGTGGCCGCATGCGGGAGGCCCGGCGGCCTGAGGGCCGCGTACTCGGTGAAGCGGACGGTTCCGCAGTCGCGGCAACGGGCCTCGCCCCGGGTCCGGGCCGACCAGCCCCCACGGTGCGTGCAGGTCATCCGCACGGTCACGCACCCCCCATATGCACGGTCCGCCAGTGACGGCGCTGCAGCACCAGCGCGTCCCCCGTCTCCACCGGATCGTCCCCGGCGGCAGCTTCCTTGTAGGCGGCCGCCAGTTGCGCACACTCCCCGCACCCGTACATGGGCCGCGACCCGGCCGGCCACAACCCAGCAGCCTCCCGGTCCTCCCGCGTCGCAAGCCGCAGGGAAGCGAACGGCGCCTCCCACTCAAGCCCGCCCCCAGGCCGCCGCAACGTCACACGGCTCCCCGCACCCCCGATCACCTGCGCGACCCGCCCCTCCCGCGTGTCCACCACGAACGCACCGATCCTGTACGTCATCGCCCCACTCCTCCCCTGCCTGGCACGCCTGCCTGGCACGCCTGCCTCACGACGGCCCCACGACGGCCTCACGCCTGCCTCACGACGGCCTCATGCTGCGCCTGGCGAGACTTTCGGTCGATACTTTCGCCGGAAAGTTGACACGATGGGGTGAACAGAGGGGTGAACAAGGGGGGTGAACAAGGAGGCACATCAAGGGGAGTTGATATCGGTAGAGTCAGCGCCCACGGAGGTGACCACATGCCCGATGTCACGCCCACCCTGCTGCGCCGGAGGCTGGGGGCGATCTTGAAGACGATGCGGGTGAGGGCCGGGCTCAACCTCGCGGAGGGGGCGAGGCTGCTGGGCATGTCCGGGCCGACCTTGAGCAAGATCGAGAACGGGAGGCAGCGCCCCGACCTGGAGAAGCTCTTTGCTGCATACGGGGTCAGGGACAAAGAGCGCATCGCGGAGACGAAGGAGATCGCCAGACTGGCCAACAGTGCCCGCCAGAGGAGCATTTACGCGCAGTACAAGGACGTGATTCGTCCACCGTTTGCCGACTTCATCGAGCTGGAAGAGATCGCCACCCGCACCGACGCCTACGCGGCCATCGTCATTCCGGGACTGCTGCAGACGGCGGCGTACGCCCAGGCCGTCATCGAAGGCGGCAGCGCATGGAGCACGCCACGTGACGTACGGAATTTCGTGGACCTACGCATGAAGCGACAGGAGATCCTGGCGAGTGCGCCGGGCGCTCAAACCACCAGGCCCCCGCTCTCATTGCGGTGTGTCCTCGACGAGGCCTGCCTCCGGCGCGAGATGGGTAGTCGCGACGTTCTCCGAGGGCAGCTGGAGCACCTCATCGCCGTGTCGAAGCAGCCGAATGTCGAGCTGCAGGTTCTCCCCTTCAGCTCAGGGGCGCACACTGGAATCAACGGCGCCTACACGGTCTTCCACTTCGACGTGGGCGATCCCGTCGTTGCAGTGGAACCGCTCGCGACCTCTGTGTACATGGATGAGGACACCCTCGTCACGCGGTACACCGCTGCATTCGATCACCTGTGGGCACAAGCCCTGGACGCGGACACGAGCCGCGACTTCATCTCAAGGGTTGCCAAGGAGGCACGATGAGGTTCAAGAAGAGCAGCTACAGCGCCACCGTTGAGGATTGCGTAGAGATCGCCCTCGCGGAGGGCTCCGAACCCGTACTCATACGCGACTCCAAACGGCCCGGCGGGCCAACCCTCCGCGTCGCCGCCGCGCCGTACCGTTCCTTCGCACGAGCGATCCAGAGCCGCGAGTTGGGGGCCGCGTGACCGACACCCGCTGGGTCAGCAGTTCCCTGCCCTACCTCACCGCTCGGCCCGACGGCAGTTCCGACGCCTGGAGTGCGGAGACCGCCGCGCAGGGGCGTCGCGGGCGGCAGAAGATCGTCCACGCCGGGGAGGTGCCCGCCCCGGACGCCGTCGCCGGGCTGCTCGGCGTCCGGCCCGGTGAGGTCGTCGTCGTGCGGCGGCGGCTGATGGTGCTGGACGAGCGGCCCAGCGAGCTCACCGACACCTACTACCCCGTCCGTATCGCCCGGGGCACCCCGCTCGCCGACACCGCGAAGATTCCCGGCGGGGCCGTCACCCTGCTGGCGCGGCTCGGGTACGCGGGGGCGACCGTCCGCGAGGACGTCGTCGCGCGGATGCCCACCGGCAGTGAACGGCAGGCGCTCGACACCGCGCCCGACGAACCCGTCATCCAGCTCACCCGGCTCACCCTCGACGGCGCCGGGGAGCCCGTCCAGGCGGACGTCATGATCATGCCCGCCCACCGTCAGCGTCTCCGCTACGAGATCACCCTGTCGTAGGGATCCCGGGGCTCTTCGGTTTACCGTTCGAGCGGGCTGGAAGCCCGATACCGTACCGGCTAGGGACCGTTGCACCGGCACCGGCGGGAGGGGACCGCTCCATGGGCATCCAGGGCGCAGACCAAAAGAACGGGCCGCTACCGGGCGTCTACCGCATCGACCCCGAGGCGTCGAGGGTCCGGTTCCGGATGCGGGCGCTCTTCGGGCTGTTCCCCATCAAAGGGACCCTCTCCGTCGCGCACGGCCGCATCGCCGTCGAGGAGCCCGAATCCGCCTCCACCGTCGAGGCCGTGATCCCCGTCGACAGCTTCGCCAGCGGGCACGCCCAGCGCGACCGGCACGTCCGCTCGGCCGACTATCTCGACTCGGCGCTCCATCCCGAGATCCGTTTCCACGGCGGAGACGTGCGCCGCGCGGACGGGGAGGTGACGGTGCACGGCGAGTTGACGGTGCGCGGTGTCGCCCGGCCGGTGGCGCTGACGCTGAGTCAGGTCGAGGCGGACGGTTCGCGCTTGGCCCTGCAAGCCACGGCCGTCGTCGACCGCTACGAATTCGGCGTCACCCACGCCAAAGGGATGACGGGCCGTCGGCTGCGGATCGCGCTCGACGTGGTGGCCGTGCGCTGACACCCCGTGCGCCGACGCCCCCGCGCGCTCCCGCCGCCCCTTCCGTTCCCCCTGTCGTCCTCCCGGAGAACCGGTACCTTCGGGGGAAAAGCGGCTGGTGGTCTTGGGCGGCCTTAGGGGATTCGGTGGGGATCGAGAGCGATCAGCTTGTGTACGACTATCTGAGCCGGGTCGGCGACATCGCCCAGCGGCGGGCGGATCTCACCTCCGCCGACCGGATGCGCCTGGTCTCCCGGCTGCGGACGGAGATCGAGCGCCGCAGGGCCACCGAGGGCGCCGACACGCCCTCCGCCGTGCAGCGCATCCTGACCGGCCTCGGCAGCCCGGACGAGGCGGTCGCCGACGCCGGAACGACCAACTCCGGCACAGGATCGGGATCAGGGTCGGGATCGGGCTTCGGATCCGCATCCGGATCGGGCTTCGGGTCGGGCGCGGGCTTCGGATCGAGCGCAGGCTCCAACTCCGCCGCAGGCTCCCGCTCCGGCCCAGGCTCCGGCTCCGGCCCCGGCTCCGGCCCCGGCTCCCGCCCCAGAGGACGCGGCGACCGCAGCGGCAAGGTCCCGGCGCCGCGCCGCGAGGGCGAGCCCGCCCGCGCGGCCGTCCCCGCCGGGCCGCCCCCGTACGCCGCGCCGGAGCGCCCCGCGGCCCCCGTGGGCGCCGACTCCGATGAGATGCCGGACTGGTGGCGCACCGACGCCTCCCCGTACGCGGGCGTCGAGGGCGCCCACGGCGCGGCGCGCGGCACGGTCCACGGGTTCACCGGCGGCATCGAGATCCCCGACATACTGAAGCCACCCCCGCTCCCCGGCGACCGGGAGCCCTCTGACGGCGCCCCCGGGCCGGGCGGCCGGCAGGGCGAGCACGGCACGGAAGGCTCGGAGGGCGTGGACGAGTACGCGGAGGAGGACGGCGCACAGCGCGCGACCTTGTTCCGGCGCGCCGACGGCGCCCCCGTCCCCCCGCTGCTCCTGCTCGTCGCCCTGATCCTGGTCGTGGGCGCCGTGCTCGGCAACTGGATCGTCCTGGCGGTCGGCTGGGGCCTCGCCTATCTGACGCGCAAGCTCTCGCACAGCGAGTCCAAGTGGGCGGTGATGGGCGTGCCCGGGCTGGTCGTGGCCGCCGGGATCGTCTGGCTGTGGGGGCGTACGGAGGGCCGCTGGGGCGACCCGGTGCCGGAGGGCGGCCTGGGCGCGGCGATGTCGGACACCTGGCCGTGGGTGCTGCGGGCCGCGGCCGTCGGCTCCGCGATGTTCGTGGTGTGGCGTTCGCGACGGCCGGGCTGATCCGGCACCGGGCAGGCCCGGCCGAACCCCGCGTCGTCAGTCCGCCAGGTGCGCCCGTAGTTCGTCCAGGATCCGGTGCGCCGAGGTGTAGCCGATGCCCTGGATCCACAGCCGGTCGTCGACCTTGAACGTCCGGCCCTCCCGTACGGCCTTCATGCCCTTCCACAGCGCGCTGCCGGTCGTCCGCGGCACCCGGGCGCGGTCCGGGTCCCCGTAGACGGAGGTGAAGAGGGCGTCCGCGTCGGCCTGGTCGATCTGTTCGGGGCCCACGTCGTACGAGAAGCCGTCCTTGGCCCGGTCCACGACGTCGGGGCGGCCCACTCCCGCGTCCTGCAGCACGGTGCCGATGAAGTTCTTCCGGCCGTAGATCCGGATGGCGGCGCCCTCCACGAACCGCACGACGTTCACCTTCAGCGCCGCGGCCCGCTCCGTGCCGCCGATCGCCTCGGTGACCTCGCGGGCGTGGGCCTCGTACGCCGCGACGGCCTTGCGGGCCTCGGACGTCTTGCCGAGCGCCTCCGCGTGGGTGCGGAAGTTGTCCTTCCAGGGGTAGCCCGTCGCGGCCGTCATCACCGTGGGGGCGATCTTCGACAGCTCGTCGTAGCGCTGTGCGTCGCGGTCCTTGTTGGTGAGGATGAGGTCGGGCTTCAGGGCGGCGACGACCTCCAGGTCCGGGGCGCCGATCCTGCCGACGTCCTCGGTGCCGCGGACGCTCTCCGCGGGCAGGTGCTCGGGGAAGCCGGAGGCGGTGTCGGCGCGGGTGGCGCCGACCGGCCGTATGCCGAGGGTGACGGCGGAGTCGAGTTCGGCGGTGTCCAGGACGACCACGCGCTGCGGGTGCTTCTTGACCTTCACCTCGCCCATGGCCGTGCGCACCAGGTGCGTACCGCCGCCCGGGCCGTCCCCGGAGCCGGAGGTGCAGGCGGACAGGGAGGGCCCGAGCGCTGCGGCCGCCAGGAAGGCGGCCGCAGCAAGAAGGAGGGGGCGTCGGGGGCGGCGTCGGGGGTTCCGGTTCATGTCCCGGCCTGCCTTTCGTGGGGAGGAGCCCCCACGGGAAGGACGGGGAGCTCAGACTGCCGTGCTGCTGCCGGCCTGTGCACCGGCGGCCGGTGCGGCCTCCCACGGCCGCCCCGGCACCACCAGAGGACTGCCCGTCACGGGGTCCGGAACCACCACCGACTCCAGTCCGAAGACCTCCCGCACCAGATCCGCCGTGACGATCTCCGCCGGGCGGCCCTGCGCGACGATCCGGCCCGCCTTCATCGCCACCAGGTGGTCGGCGTAGCGCGCCGCCTGGTTGAGGTCGTGCAGCACGGCGACGACCGTGCGGCCGCGCTCGCGGTTGAGGCGCCGTACGAGGTCGAGGACCTCGACCTGGTGGGCGATGTCGAGGTACGTCGTCGGCTCGTCCAGGAGCAGCAGGTCGGTCTCCTGGGCGAGCGCCATCGCGATCCACACGCGCTGCCGCTGGCCGCCCGAGAGCTCGTCCACGGCCCGCTCGGCGAGGGCGGCCGTGTCCGTACGGGCCATGGCGTCCGCGACGGCCCGCTCGTCCGCCTCCGACCACTGCTGCCACCAGCGCTGGTGCGGCTGGCGGCCGCGGGCGACGAGGTCCGCGACGGTGATGGCCTCGGGTGCGACGGGCGTCTGCGGCAGCAGGCCGAGCGACTTGGCGATCGTCCGGGTGGGTATCCGGGCGAGCTCCTCGCCGTCGAGCAGCACCGTGCCGCGGACGGGCTTCAGCAGCCGGCCGAGCGCGCGCAGGAGCGTGGACTTCCCGCACGCGTTGGGGCCGATGACGATGGTGACCTCGCCGTCGGGGACGGCCAGGTCGAGGCCGTCGACGACGGTGCGGTCCTCGTAGGCGAGGGTCAGGTCGCGGGCGGCGAGGCGGCTGCCCGCACCCGCCGGGCCGTCCTGCACGATGCTCTCCGGGCCGTCCATCACGTCGCCCTCCGGGCCGTCCACCGAGCCACCCTTCACGCTCTCCGAGCCGCCCTTCGCGTTCTCCGGCACGCTCTTCGTCACGCTGTTCCTCCGGTGCGGCGGGTGCTGTGGCCCTTGACGATGAGCCAGATCAGGTACGGGGCGCCGACGGCTGCGGTCAGCACGCCCACGGGCAGTTGCGTCGGCTCCAGGAGCTTGCGGCCCAGCAGGTCCGCGACGACCACGATGACCGCGCCCGTCAGTGCCGACGACAGCAGCGGGATCTGCGCGGTGCGCGTCATGCGGCGGGCCAGCTGCGGGGCGAGCAGCGCCACGAAGTCGACGGGCCCGGCCGCGCCCGTGGCGATGGACGCGAGGACGACGCCGAGGAGCGCGAGCCCGCAGCGCACCCGGTCCAGCCGCACGCCCAGCGCGGTCGCCGTGTCGTCGTCCATGGAGACGGTGCGCTGCGCCCGGGCGGCCCAGCACACGAAGGGCGCGAGCACGAGCAGCGCGAGGGCCAGGGGCGCGGCCTCGTCCCAGCCGGGGCCGTTGAGCGAGCCCGTCATCCACACCTGCGCCCGCTGGGCGACGAGGTAGTCGCCCTTGGTCATGAACAGGTGGGTGACGGAGCGCAGGGCGACGGCGAAGCCGATGCCGATGAGGACGAAGCGGGTGGCTTGCAGGCCGCCGCGCCACGCGAAGGCGTAGACGAGGACGGCGGCGAGGAGGCCGCCGGCGACGGACACGTAGGGCAGGGCGGCGTACGAGGTGACGCCGAACGTCATGGCGCCGACGGTCAGGGCGCTCGCGCCCTGGGTGACGCCGATGATGTCGGGGCTGGCGAGCGGGTTGCGGGCGACGGTCTGGATGAGCGCGCCGGAGACGCCGAAGGCAAGGCCCACCAGGACGCCCACCGTCATCCGCGGCAGCCGCAGCGTGCCGACGACGAGCTCTTCGCGCGAGGGTTCGCCGAGGAGGACCTTCAGCACCTCGCCGGGTGCCGTGAACGACTTGCCGGTGCACAGGTACGCCAGGCACGCGGCGGCCAGCAGGACGGCCAGGCCGGTCGCGACGGCTGTGGCCCGCCGGTGGACGAGGAAAGAACCGCGGCCGACACGGACGAGGGCGTAGCCGGCCGGGCGGGCGCCGCGGCCGTGAACGGTGGTGCGGCCGTTGACAGTGGTGCTCATGCGGCGGCCACCCGCTTCCGGCGGACGAGGGCGATGAGGAAGGGGACGCCGATCAGGGCCGTCATGACGCCTGCCGGGACCTCGCCCGGCGGGAAGAACACGCGGCCGGCGGTGTCGGCGGACAGCAGGACGGCGGGGCCGAGGAGGGCGGACAGGGGCAGCAGCCAGCGGTGGTCGCCGCCGACGAGTGCGCGGGCGATGTGCGGCACGGCGAGGCCGACGAAGGCGATGGGCCCGGCGGCGGCCACGCCGGCGCCGGTCAGGACGGTGGCGCCCAGCCCGCCGGTGATCCGGACGGCCGCGACGTTCTGCCCGAGGCCCTTCGCGACGTCCTCGCCGAGGGCCAGCGCGTCCAGGCCGCGGGCCACGGACAGCACCAGGACCGCCCCGGCCAGCAGGAACGGCCAGATCCGGCCCGCCAGCTCGGCGTCGCTGGCGGAGAGCGAGCCGACCTGCCAGAAGCGGAACTTGTCCAGGACGGACGCCTGTGTGGTGAGCACGGCCGTGGTCATGGAGACGAGCAGGGCGTTGATCGCGGCGCCGGCCAGGGCGAGCTTGACCGGCGAGGCGCCGCCGCGGCCGCGCGAGGCGATGGCGTAGACGGCGACGGAGGCGACGCCCGCGCCCGCGAACGCCCACCACACGTAGCCCGTGAGGCTCTCCACCCCGGCGAGCATGATCGCCAGGACGACGCCGACGGCCGCGCCGTGGCTGATGCCGAGGACGCCGGGGTCGGCGATCGGGTTGCGGGTGATGCCCTGCAGGGCCGTGCCCGCGAGGGCGAGGGCGGCGCCGACCATCAGGCCGACGAGGGTCCGCGGCAGCCGCATCTCGCGGACGACGACGGCGTCCCTGCCGTCACCGCCGTGGAGCAGGGCGTCGAGGACGCGGTCCGGGGCGACCGGGCGGGCGCCCACCGCCAGGCTGAGGAGCACCGCGACCAGCAGGACGACGGCCGCGGCCACCGTCCAGCCGATGCGGCGCCGGACCAGGGAGGATCCGGGACTGCTGATCGGGACGGCGGCTGACATCGCTTCCACGGGTGGTTCGGGCGGCCGGAGGGCCGGAATGAGGCGGTTAGGGCAGGCTAAGTGTACGTAGGGGGCCGGGCGGGAAGGCCGGGGGCGGCCACCCCCGGGAGGCCCGGGGCCACCCTGCACAATGGGGCCCATGAGTTCCGCCGCGCGCACGCCCCGCTTCACGGTCGGCTTCGATCTGGACCTCACCCTGGTCGACTCCCGCCCGGGCATCCGGGCCGCGTACGCCTCGCTGGTCGCCGCCACCGGCACGGCCATCGACATCGACCTCGTCGTCAGCCGGATCGGGCCGCCGCTGGAGCAGGAGCTGGCCCACTGGTTCCCCGAGGAGCGCGTCGCCGAGGCCGCCGCCCTCTACGTGGCCGCGTACCCGGAGCACGGCATCACGCCCTCGCCCGCCCTGCCGGGCGCCCGCGAGGCCGTGGCCGCGGTGCGCGGGCTGGGCGGCCGGGCCGTCGTCGTCACCGCCAAGAACGCCCGCAACGCCCGTCTCCACCTCGACCACCTGGGCATCGAGCCGGACGTGCTCGTCGGCTCGCTGTGGGCGGAGGCCAAGGCGGGCGCGCTGCGCGAGCACGGCGCGGACGTCTACGTCGGCGACCACGTCGGGGACGTCCGCGGCGCGCGGGCGGCCGGTGCGCTGTCGGTGGCCGTGACGACCGGGCCCTGCGGGGCCGAGGAGCTGCGGGCGGCCGGCGCGGACGTCGTCCTGCCCGGGCTCGCGGACTTCCCCGGGTGGCTGCGCGGCTACCTGGCCGCGGCCGGGCCCGCGGCGGAGGACGCCCGCGCCTGACGCCGCTGCTCGGCGATCGACCGCAGCACCCCGGCGCCCGCGATGAGGAATCCCACCCCCATCAGCATGCAGACGAAGTACGCTGCGGGAGGCAGCGGGGCGGCGCCCAGGAACAGGGGGGCGACCGTCGCCAGGGTGGCCACCGCGCCGACGAGGAAGACGATGGCGCCGATGCGTACCAGCAGATCCCCGGCCCGGGGCGTTTCGCTACTCACCCGACCAGGGTAGATGCCTGGGCGTGGGGTGGGGCCGGGGACATCTTGTCACCGGGCCCGGGACCATTAGCCTTGGGGGGTAGCGGGTCTTGCGACCCGCTGTAGTGCTATCAAGAGCTGTTTTTCCGCCGATTGCCGTCGATGACCGACGGTTTCCGGCGGTCTCCCCTTCAATTCCCCATTTCCGACGAGATACGAGGACGAGGACAGACGTGCCTACCGGCAAGGTCAAGTGGTTCAACAGCGAGAAGGGCTTCGGCTTTCTCTCCCGCGACGACGGCGGAGACGTCTTCGTGCACTCCTCGGTGCTCCCGGACGGGGTCGATTCCCTCAAGCCCGGACAGCGGGTGGAATTCGGTGTCGTGGCCGGCCAGCGGGGCGACCAGGCGCTGTCGGTGACGCTGCTCGACCCCACGCCCTCGGTCGCGGCCGCCCAGCGCCGCAAGCCCGACGAGCTGGCGTCGATCGTCCAGGACCTCACCACCCTCCTGGAGAACGTCACCCAGCAGCTCGAGCGCGGCCGTTACCCCGACAAGGCCCACGGCGCCAAGATCGCCGGCATGCTGCGCGCGGTCGCCGACCAGCTGGACGTCTGACGGGCCCGCAGAACGGGACGTCCGACGAACCCGCAGAAACCGAAGAGTCCGCGGAGGACTCAGACTCCGAAGAGGACGCAGAGTTCGAAGGGTTCGAAGGGTCCGAAGAGGACGCAGAGTCCGAAGAGGACGCGCTCAGACGAAAGCGAGCGCGTCCGGGCCGAGGGGCGGTACGAGCCCCTCGGCCGCGGCCCGGGTGAGCAGCCCGCGGACCGCCGCATAGCCGTTCTCCCCGAGCCCGGCCGTGAATTCGTTGACGTAGAGCCCGATGTGCTGGTCGGCGACCTTGGGGTCCATCTCCTGCGCGTGCTCCAGCACGTACGGCCGCGAGGCCTCCGGATCGTCCCACGCCATCCGCACGGACGTCCGTGCCGCCTCCGCCAGTTCGCGCAACCGCTCGGCGCCCAGCGAGCGCTTGGCGATGATCGCCCCCAACGGGATGGGCAGGCCGGTGCTGTTCTCCCAGTGCTCGCCCATGTCGGCCAGGCAGTGCAGGCCGTAGTTCCCGTACGTGAACCGCGCCTCGTGGATGACCAGGCCCGCGTCCACCTTGCCGTCCCGGACGGCCGGCATGATCTCGTGGAACGGCAGGACGACGACCTCGCCGACCCCGCCCGGCACCTCGGCGGCGGCCCACAGCCGGAAGAGCAGGTAGGCCGTCGAGCGCTCGCTCGGCACCGCCACCGTCTTCCCCGCCAGGGACACGGGGCTGCCCGCCTCCCGCGTGAGCACGAGCGGCCCGCAGCCGCGGCCCAGGGCGCCGCCGGCCGGCAGCAGGGCGTACTCGTCCAGCACCCACGGCAGGACCGCGTAGGAGACCTTCAGGACGTCGAACTCGCCGCGCTCGGCCATGCCGTTGGTGACGTCGATGTCGGCGAACGTGACGTCCAGGGCGGGGGCTCCGGGGACCCGGCCGTGCGCCCAGGCGTCGAAGACGAACGTGTCGTTCGGGCAGGGCGAGTAGGCGATCTTCAGGGGCTCGCTCATGAGGTGCTCCAGGTCTCGGAGGTGCTTCAGGTCTCGGAGGTGCTCCACGACTCGGAGGCGCTCCACGACTCGGGTGGAGCCGCCCGCAGCGCTTCCCGCAGGGCGGCGGAGGCACCGGAGAGGGCCTCCAGGGCGTCGCCGATGCGCCAGGCGGCACGGTCGCGCGGACCGACGGGGTTGGAGACGGCCCGGATCTCCAGGGCGGGCACGCCGTGCACGGCCGCCGCCTCGGCCACGCCGAAGCCTTCCATGGCCTCGGCGAGCGCGGCGGGCCGCGCGGTCACCAGGGCCGCGGCCCGCTCGGCGGTGCCGGTCACCGTCGAGACCGTCAGCACGTCGCCGCGCTGCGCACCGGCAGCCTCGGCCACGGCGCGCACCAGCGCCGCGGGCGGCCGGTGCTCCACCGTGCCGAAGCCGAGGTCCGTGACGGGGACGAAGCCCGCGGGCGTCTCGGCGCCCAGGTCCGCCGCCACGATCGCGTCGGAGACGACGACGGACCCCACGGCCGCGCTGCGGCCGGGGGTCATGAAGCCGCCGCCGATGCCCGCGGAGACCACCAGGTCGTAGGGGCTGCCGGAGAGCGCCGCGGCCGTGAGGGCCGTGGCCGCTCCGGCCGCCGCGGCGGCCGGGCCCACGCCGGCGGCCAGCACGTCGATCACGAGCGGCTCCGGGACCGGGGCGGGCCGGCGCAGCACGAAGCCCGGCACGGCGAACTCGACCGGATCGACCGGATCGACCGGTTCGATCGGTTCGCCCGTGCCTGCAGGACCGGCCGCCGAGGCGCCGCGCACGACCGCGTCGCGCTCGGCGTCCACGGCGGTGACGACGAGGACGCGCATCAGCGGGACCGCCGGTCCGTCAGCTCTTGTCCAGCTCGAGCTTGACGCTCCACACGCCGTCCTTGGTGATGACCGACAGCACCACGGACTTCTCCAGGCGCTGCGCCATCCGGTTGACGAAGAGCTGCTCGCCGTCGAGGGAGGTGTAGGTCTGCTTCAGCTGGTTGGTCTGCTGCTGGCCGTTGCCCACCACGATCCAGCCCTGCTCGGCCATGTCCGGCTCGACGCCCACGCGGACCTTGTCGCCCGGCTGGACCTTGATGGACTTGATGGACTTGTCGGCCATGCACTTGTCGAGGTCGCCGCGGTCGAGCTCCTTGCCCTTCTCGAAGCAGGCGGCCTCGGTCGTCACGGTGGTCGAGCCGACGGTCACCGTCGCCAGCGGCGTCGGCTTGTCGCAGGCGGAAAGGGCGACGAGCCCGAAGGCCACGGCGCCGACAGCGGCAGCGGCGCGGCGGCGCTTGCCCCGGAAAATCGCAGCGGTCATGCGGGCAGGCTATCGGGCCGCCCAGGTCAGGCCACGCGGGGGTGCGGTGAGCCACGCCGTGCCGCGGTCAGCAGACCCCGTACGGCTGTCGCGACGCCCAGTGCGAGGACCCCGGCGGCGACCGCCATGCCCAGGGTGCCGTTGAGCGGCAGGAGGATGCCGACGGCCCCGCCGACGACCCAGCACATCTGCAGCAGCGTCTCGGAACGGGCGAACGCCGAGGTGCGCACCTCCTCCGGCACGTCGCGCTGGATGAGGGAGTCCAGCGACTGCTTCCCCAGCGCCTGGGAGATGCCGGCGACGGCCGCCACGACCACCACGAAGAAGGCCCCGAAGAACACGGCCGCGGCCACGGTCGTGCCCAGCGACACCGTCAGCACCAGCGCGATCGTCTTCTCCGGGCCGCGTGAGCGCAGCAGCGCCCCTATGGCCGTGCCCAGGGCGTTCCCGGCGCCCGCGGCGACGGCGACGACGCCGAGCGAGAAGGCCGGGCTCAGGTGGCCGATCGGGTGGACGCGCAGCAGGAAGGCCAGGAAGAAGGTGAGGAAGCCCGAGAGCATGCGCATGGCGCTGTTGGCCTGCAGGGCGTGCAGGACGGAGCTGCCGACGGTGCGGAGGCCGGGCGGCTTGGGAGGCTTGCTCTTCTTGTTGCCGTTCCTGTTGCCATTCCCGCTGTTCCTGCTGTTCCTGCCGATCCATCCCTTCCTGCCGTTTTTGTTGCCCTTCGCCATATGCATCCGCCGGGGGCGGTGCGGGAGGTGCTCCCCGGAGACCAGCCGGGCTCGCGCCTCGCCCTTCGCCGAGTCGACCTTGTGCGGGAGCGAGAAGGACAGCACCGTGCCGAGGACGAACACGACGAAGGCCCCGTAGAGCGGATATTCCGGTCCCAGCCGGTGCAGCCCCGCGCCCAGCGGGGCCGCCACTCCCGTGGCCAGCAGCCCGCCGAGGGTCACCCGGGAATTGGCCTTCACCAGCGAGATCCGCGGTGGCAGCAGCCGTGGCACGACCGCCGAACGCACCACCCCGTACGCCTTCGACGCCACCAGGACGCCGAGCGCCGCCGGATACAGCTCCAGGCCGCCGCTCGCCACCGCCCCCGACATCGTCAGCGCGAGCAGCGCCCGCGTCAGCATCGCGCCCGCCATGGCCGCCCGGCGGCCGTGCGGGAGCCGGTCGAGCAGCGGCCCGATCACCGGGGCCAGGAGGGTGAACGGCGCCATCGTGATCGCCAGGTACAGGGCCACCCGGCCGCGCGCCTGGTCCGTGGGGACCGAGAAGAACACCGTGGACGCCAGTGCGACGGTGATCAGCATGTCGCCCGCGGAATTCACCGCGTGCAGCTCGATCAGCTTGCCCAGGCCCGACTCGCCCGCGCCGTGCGCGTGTGTCGCCCTGCGCACGCCCCGCGCGGCAGCCGTGAACGGGGCGCGCAGCACGCGGCCGGCGCCCCGGGCCATGCGGCGCAGCGGACCGCCCTCGACCGACCGGATGGCTCCCACCACGCCATACTGCCCCAACTCGCACCGGGCAGGGCACTTTCGCCGCCGCTGCGGGCCGCACGGGGCCTGGCGCGGCCCCCTCGCGGCCGGGCGAGCGCGGGGCTCGCCGCGGCCCGGCTATCCCCGGTGGCGCCGAGCGGGGTAGCGTGCGTAGCGCGCCACCGGCGGTCGTTCTTGGCCGCGCTCCGAGTCTCGATCCCGCAGAATGGGAGTGACTAGGTGTGCCCGAGGCCGTTCGGGCGCGGACGTCGACGCGGTCCTGAGGTCCGCTCCGTCCGCCGACCCGGCCGATCGGCTGGCGCACTCGTGAGACGGCGTGGAAGAGAGAATCGATTCTTGTGAGTGCTGCGATGCGAAGCCGTACCCCGGACCGCCTGTGCGCCGAGGCGGTCGACCTGGCCCGTGCTGCGGCCGAGGAGGCCGCGCTGCCCGGCACGGTCGGCGAGCATGTCCAGGCCGTAGCCGACGGGGACCGCGTCGTCACCCACTCCTTCCTCTGCCTGGACCCGGCCTACCGCGGCTGGCGCTGGGCCGTCACCGTCGCCCGCGCCTCCCGCGCCAAGAACGTCACCCTCGACGAGACGGTCCTGCTGCCCGGGCCCGACGCCCTCATGGCCCCCGAGTGGGTCCCCTGGAGCGAGCGCCTGCGCCCCGGCGACATGGGCCCGGGCGACCTCCTCCCCACCGACGCCGAGGACCTGCGGCTCGTGCCCGGCTGGAGCGGCGAGGACGTCCCGCCGCCGAACTCCGCCGTCTCCGAGGAGATGGACCGCCTCGCCGAGGCCGAGGACGCCGACGTCGTCCCCGGCTCCCCCGCCGCCCAGCCGGCCGTCCCGGCGCGCGGCACGATCGCGGCCGTGGCCGAGGAGCTCGGGATGCGGCGCGCCCGCGTCCTGTCCCGCTACGGGCTGCACACCGCCGCCGACCGCTGGGACGAGACCCACGGCGCGAAGACCCCGATGGCGCAGGCCGCCCCGGCGTCGTGCGTCAGCTGCGGCTTCCTCGTGCCGATCGGGGGCTCCCTCGGACAGGCGTTCGGCGTCTGCGCCAACGAGTTCGGTCCGGCGGACGGGCACCTCGTGTCCCTGTCGTACGGCTGCGGCGGGCACTCCGAGGCCGCGGTCATGCCGAAGCCGCCGCGGCCGGCGCCGCCGGTGATCGACGAGACGCTCGTCGACCCGCTGCCGCTGCGTTCCGAGCCGGCCGGCGACGAGGAGGACGAGGAGCTCGGGCACTCCTGAGGCACCCCGGGGGCTCGCGCCCGGCGCCTCCGCAGACGGGCTGACGTACGCTCGGCCTGCGCACTCGGCCTGCGCACTCGGCCTGCGAACGGACGGGCCGGAGCCTCCGGCCTCCTGACGGGGGCTGCCCCTGACGGGCGAGCCCGACGCCGATCCAGCCCGTCCGGGGGTACCTCCCAGCAGTAGCTGGGGGAGTTTGAGGACGAGCGCCCCCCGGGCGCGATACGGCCCCGCCCTGTCGTACGGCCGCCCACGGGTAGGGCGACACCGGCCTGTCACCCCCGCGCGGTACGTTCTGCCGTAGGAACACCCACCGGCGGCAGGAGACGACACGTGAGCGGCACGGCAATGGTGCGAGGCGCGGCCGAAGGCGCGGATCCGTTCGGAACCGCGCGCCTGCGGCGCGGCGTGCTGGACGCCTGGGCGGCGTCGCCGGCCCGTTTCCGGGAGGACGCCAACGCCGAGGAGGACCTCGCGCTCGGCGGCTACCGCGACCGCCTCGTCGTCGAGCTCGCCCAGAACGCCGCCGACGCCGCGGCCCGCGCGGGCGTCCCCGGCCGCCTGCGGCTGACCCTGCACGCGGCCGCCGGCAGCCGCCCGGCCGTGCTGGCCGCGGCGAACACCGGGGCGCCCATGGACGCCGCGGGCGTCGAGTCCCTGGCCACCCTCCGCGCCTCCGCCAAGCGCGACGCGGACAAGGGCGCCGGGCCGGGCGGCCACGGCAGCGTCGGCCGGTTCGGCGTCGGCTTCTCCGCGGTCCTGGCCGTCAGCGACGAGCCGGCCGTCGTCGGCCGCTCCGGCGGCGTCCGCTGGTCGCTCGCGGAGGCGAGGGCGCTGGCGGCGCGCGAGGCCGTCCGGGCCCCCGCCCTGGAGGAGGAGATCCGCCGCCGCGAGGGCCACGTGCCGCTGCTGAGGCTCCCGCTGCCCGCCGAGGGCTCCGCCCCGGCCGGCTACGACACGGTGGTCGTGCTGCCCCTGCGCGACGGCGCCGCCGAGGACCTGACCTCCCGTCTGCTGGCCGGCGTCGACGACGCGCTGCTGCTGACGCTGCCCGGCCTGTCCGAGGTCGTCGTCGAGACGGACGGCGTCGTACGGACCCTGACGCGCCGCCAGGAGGGCCCGTACGTCCTCGTGGACGACTCCGCGCGCGGCACCACGGCCCGCTGGCGGGTCGAGCGGGCGGCCGGGGCCCTGGACTCCGCGCTGCTCGCCGACCGGCCCGTGGAGGAGCGCCTGCGCCCGCACTGGTCGGTCATGTGGGCCGTGCCGGTGGGCGAGGACGGCGCGCCCGTACGCCCCGGCACCGCGCCCGTCGTGCACGCGCCGACGCCGACGGACGAGCCGCTGGGCGTCCCGGCGCTGCTCGTCGCCACGTTCCCGCTGGAGCCCACGCGCCGCCACGCCGCGCCCGGCGCCCTCACGGACTTCCTCACCGGGCGCGCGGCCGAGGCGTACGCGCAGCTGCTGCGCGACTGGCACCCGGTCGGCCCGGGAACGCTCGACCTCGTGCCCTCCCCGCTGGCGCAGGGCGCGCTGGACGCGGAGCTGCGCCGGCGGATCCTGGACCGGCTGCCGGGCGTCGCGTTCCTGCCGAGCGCGGCCGGGGTCCCCGCCCAGGAGACGGCCGCGCCGCGGGGCGGCGGCGTGGAGGGCATCCCGTGGACCGAGGGCCCGGACGCGGCCCGGCAGACGCCGGAGCCGGCCGCCGCCCCGGACGCCCCGCCGGCCGCCGACACGTGGGACGACCCGTTCGCGCGGAGCGGGCCCGGCGGCCCCGGCGAGCCGTACGCGCTGCGCCCCGCCGACGCCGAGGTCGTCGAGGGTGCGGGCGCCGAGACCGTCGCCGTCCTCGGCGAGCTCTTCCCGAGCCTGCTGCCCGCCGGCCTGGAGCGCCGCCCCGAGCTGCGCGCCCTCGGCGTCGCGCGCGCCCCGCTCGGCGAGGTCGTCGACCGGCTCGCCGGCGTCGAGCGCGCCCCGTCCTGGTGGCAGCGGCTCTACGACAGCCTCGCCGGCATCGACCCGGACCGGCTCACCGGCCTGCCCGTGCCGCTCGCGGACGGCCGTACGGCCATCGGCCCGCGGCAGGTGCTGCTCCCGCCGCCGGACGGCGCGGACTCGGAGCGGCTCTCCCGCCTGGGGCTGAAGGTCGCCCACCCCGACGCCGCGCACCCGCTCCTGGAGAAGCTCGGCGCCACCCCGTCCTCTCCCCGGGCCGTCCTGACCACCCCGCAGGTGCGGGCCGCGGTGGCCGCCTCCCTCGACGCCGACGAGGTGTGGGACGAGGACGCGCTCGACGCGGACGCCCTCGCCGAGCTCGTCCTCGGCCTCGTGCGCGACGCCGACCTCGCGCCCGGCGACGAGCCCTGGCTCGGCGCCCTCGCCCTGCCCGACGAGGACGGCGAGCTCGCCCCCGCGGGCGAACTCGTCCTGCCCGGAAGCGTATTCGAACGCGTGATCCGGCCCGGCGAGCTCGCCGCGTGCGACGCCGCCCTCGCCGAGCGGTGGGGCGAGCAGCCGCTCACCGCCGTCGGCGTCATGGCCGGCTTCGCGCTCGTGCGCGCCACGGACGTCGTCCTCGACCCCGACGAACTCGAACCGCGCGACGGCGACTTCGCCGAGCCCGACGATGCCGGGCTGCTCGACGCGGTCGACGTGTGGTGCGAGGACGTCCTCGACCGGCTGCCCGACACGCCCGTGCCGCCCGTCGCGACGGAGATCGTGGCCGTCCGCGACCTCGACCTCGTCGACGACGACGCCTGGCCGGAAGCCCTGGCCCTGCTCGCCGAGCCGCCGCTGCGCGACGCCCTCACCACGCCCGTGCGCATCCTGCTGCCCGACGGCACGACGGAGTCCGTCCGCCCGTACACCGCCTGGTGGCTGCGCGGCCACCCCGTCCTCGACGGCCGCCGCCCCGCAGGTCTGCGCGTCGCGGGCGGCGACCCGCTCCTGCGCGGCCTGTACGAGGCGGTGGACGCGGCCGGCCTCGCCGACGAGCAGGTGCTGCGCGCCCTCGGCGTCCGTACGTCCGCGGCCGCGCTGCTGGACGAACCGGGCGGCGCGGCGGAACTCCTCTCCCGCCTGGCCGACCCGGCCCTCCCGGTGACCGCACCCCAGCTCCACGCCCTGTACGGCCTCCTCGCCCGCCTCGACCCGGACCAGGTCACGCTGCCGGACGAGCTGCGGGCCGTGACCGACGGCGAGGTGCGGGTGGTGGACGCGGCGGACGCGGTAGTGGCCGACGCCCCGGACCTCCTCCCCTTGGCCACGGGTCACGCCCTCCTCCCGGTGACGCCGTCACGCTCGGCGGACCTGGCCGACCTGCTCCAGGTACGCCGCCTGAGCGAGACCCTGGAAGCATCCGCCCCGGCGGGCCAGGGCGAACTCCGCGAGGTCCCGGAAGGCGTACGCGTCCTGCTGCCGGGCGCGCCGGAGACGTACGTGGAGCACGAGGAACTCGTCGTCGACGGCGTCGAACTGGACTGGCGCCTGGGAGCGGACGGCATCCTGCACGCCTCGACGCTGGAGGGCGTGGCGGCGGGCCTGGCCTGGGCGGCAGGAGCCTGGTCCCGCCGCTTCGAGGCAGCGGCCCTCCTGGAGGACCCGAGCCGCACGGAGGAACTGGCGCGGGCGCGCTGGTTCGACTGACGGCCGAGCGGGATGGGGCGGCCCCGAGGAAGACAGGGACCGACCGCCCCATCCCGCTCACGACCGTCACTTACGGGTGCGTCTGCTCAATGACCCGGAGGTTGCACCGGGCGTGCCCTTTGCCGTTCTTCGGCAGAATCCAAAAGGACCCGTCGTCGTCCTGCCCCACGACGCACGGCGTGCTCTTGAGGCAGTCGGGCCGGTGGCGCTTGGCCACTCTGCTCAACTCCACGAGCGCCTGATCCCGGGTCTTGTTCCCGCTCAAGGACCGCAGGATCCGCTGATGCGGAGCCGCTCCCTCGGCCACGACCGTCTCCTCCATGACCAACCACTTGGGCATCGAGCACTCTCCAAAGTCCGCAACGGGCATGCCTGCCTGGACCGTGCGAGACCTGAACGACCGGCCTACGCCCTCTGTTCCCCGCCGACAAAGGCTTCACAGGTGCAGCCCGGCAGTTGCTTGAGCGCGGGCGGGCCACCGGTGTGGGGGACGGCCACCACCTCGTTGCGCCGCTTGGCATACGTCCGTCGGCGGCTCGGCCACAAGGCCCCTACGGGACGGGAGAACTGCCCGTACAGACCCCACCACGCCCACAGCCGCGCAGCCGCCCCCTTCACCGCTCGCCTTCCCGTTGCAGCCGCCGCTGCTGGTGCATCAGGTCCCCCGCAGCCTTGCCCAGGCCCCGGGCGAAGCTGATCGCGGACGCATACCCGTCGCCGGGCCCGCCCCCGGCCCGGTGACGGGCTTCCTCCACCGCGCCGAACGCGGACCGGCGGACCGGACACTCCACGGGGCGACGGCCCGCAGCCGCCTCCACGGCCGGGACGGTCTCCCGGATGTACCCGAGAAGCCGCTCGGTGACCTCGCTCAGCCGCGACGGGGCAGGCAACCACGTCTCCATGGCGGTGGCCTCACGGAGGGCCTGACCGATCGAAACGGGGGACGGCTCGGAGGGGGCGAGCGTGATCTCGCCGGGGGTGTGGGCGGTACGGGGGAAGGGAGGCATGACGGCTCCTTCGAGCGGTGCGGGGGCATCGCCCCGACCTGCGACTCGGTACGGGAACCACCCTGCCGGGTGGCGAATTGAGGATTCAAGCGCCATCCCACAGATATCCCGCTAGCCTCCGAAGTGGCACATGCCAGGACGGCAACACGTGCATGGCTGGCGGGACTTGAGCGATGCCTGACGGCGACAGGCGCGCACACAAGAGGAGCAGCGAGAAGCGCGGCATGAACACGCGGTGCCAGACTCAGCCAGGACGCAGGCGACCACGGAAGGCGATGAGAGTGGGAGCACGGATCGGACCAACAGCTCGTCGTATCGCACTCGGCACCGAACTACGCCGCATGCGCAGCGAAGCCGGGATGACACTCGAACAGGCGGTGAAGGGCCTGGGCTTCAGCGAGTCCCACCTCCAGCGCGTCGAGACGGGGAGCATTCCGCTCAAGCAATCCAGTCACCTGCGCAGTCTGCTGAAGCGGTACGACGTCACAGACGAGGACCACATCGCTGCGCTCACCCAGCTGCACCGCGAGTCCGCAAGCCAGGAATGGACGTCCTTCGCCAGCACGGTGCACCCCACGGTGCGGACGTTCGCAGGCGTCGAATCCGTAGCCCGCGCCATCAAGGCATGGCACCCGACCCTGGTCCTGGGCCTGCTCCAGACGAAGAGGTACGCAACCGCCATTTTCGAGATGGAGAAGTTGCACGACGAGTTCACGAGCGAGTACGTCGACCACGGCGTTCGCCTGCGCATGATGCGCAAGGAACTCCTGACCCGCGAGGAGGATCCCCTGCACCTCTGGGCGATCCTGGGGGAGGCGGCGCTACGCCACATCGTCGGAAACGCCGAGGTCATGCGCGAGCAGTATGCAGAGATTGCCGCGCTGTCGGAGCGGGAAAATGTGACAGTGCAGATCCTGCGCACCCACGAGGTCGGCTACCGGTTCGACACGGACTTCACCATCCTCGACCTGGGCGAGGCATTGCCGTCGACGGTCCAGGCCGACGTGCCCTGGGGGTCCCTGTGCATGTCGGACAAGCCACGAGAGGTCGGACGCTTCTCCCGAAGGTTCAGCTCCCTCAGCGCCACGGCGATGTCGCCGGAGAAGACCGTGCGTTTTCTGCAACAACTATCAGGAGAGGTCAGCGATGCATGACATATGGATGAAGTCCTCCTACAGCAATGCGCAACACAACTGCGTCGAGGTCGCCGCCCTCACCGAGGGGATCGGCATCCGCGACTCCAAGGACACGAGCATCCCGTCACTCCACGTACACCCATCGGCCTGGACCTCGTTCCTCCACGAGGTCCGGTCCGGCCGGCTGTGACCGCTGGACATGTCGACCGGTCACGGTAGAACATCGCCGCCATGGCGATCCCCCAAGTGGCCCCGGAGATCATCGACTTCTACACCGACACCTTCGACGAGGCCACCCGGCTGACGGCAACAGCGGACGGCATGCTGGAGATGGCCCGCACACAAGAGCTGCTCCGGCGCCATCTCCCTCCCGCCCCGGCCGCACTTCTCGACGTGGGCGGCGGGCCGGGAGCCCACGCGCGGTGGCTCACCGCGGACGGTTACCGGGTCCACCTCGTGGACCCGGTGGCCAGGCACGTGACACAGGCCGCCGGAACCGGATGCACGGCCGAACTCGGCGACGCGCGCCACCTCACCGCCGCCGACGGGTCGTACGACGTCACGCTCCTCCTCGGCCCGCTCTACCACCTGCTCGACCGCGCCGACCGCGACCAGGCGCTGGCCGAGGCACGTCGCGTCACCGCATCCGGTGGCCTGGTGGCCGCCGCGGCCATCAACCGGTACGCATCCCTCTTCGAGCACACGGCCACCACGTGGCTGGACCGCGAGAGCGTGCGCGGCGCCGTAACCGACATCCTCGCCACGGGCGTGCACGAGCCGGGCAGGAAGGGCTTCACAGCGGCCTATTTCCACACCGCCCCGGAATTGGCGGAGGAAATGCGCGCCGCCGGACTCCACGACATCCGTGTCTACGCCGTCGAAGGCCCCACGTGGTCCCTACTCAAGGCCGCCGAGCAGCACACCCAACAACCGTTGCCCCTCGACTCGCCGCTCTTCCGGGCCGCCCTGGCCGCCGCCCGAGCCGCGGAGCCGTACCCGGATCTACTCGCTGCCAGTTCACACCTGCTGGCCACGGGCCGGTGCTGAAGAGGTGGATGACGTGCCGCTCCATGGGCAGCCAGCGGCCTGGACCTCATTCCTCCACGAGGTCCGGTCCGGCCGGCTGTGACCACTCAGGCTGCCGGTCCACATGCAAGTCGGCGCAAGTTCCGTGCGTCTCTCCTGCGGCAGGTGCAAGGCTGGTCTCCGGAGATCGCCCCCGAGCTAGGAGGGAACCATGGCTCTGCGCAGGCTTGGCAAGGATCCAGAGAGCAAGTCGGGCGGATCACCGACGATTTACCTGGACGAGAAGAAGGACACCTACCTTGTCCAGGGGTGGAAGGTCGACGACATGGAGCGGCTGGCGCAGCTCGATCTTCCGAGGCACGAGACGGTCGTGGAGATTCCCCGGCGGATGGTCCAGTTCTTCCTGGAGGTGCAGGGTGGCAAGGGTGCCGACGATTGAGGAGCTTCTGGCCTCGGCCGAGCACTCGGCGGTGCATCTGGAGATGCGCGACACGTACATGCCGTCCGACCCCGCCTTCATCGCCTGGCAGAACGGGACCCTGACCGATCCGGTGGGTGGCGACGTCGAATTCCAGCAGTGGCTGGAGACGGTGTGGGCTGCCACCGGCCGCGGCGTCGGCATCCGCCGGGCGCGGGTTTTCTCCGTACCGGAGTCGGACTGCATCCGCTTCGAGCACTACGTCTCGAAGGCCAACGCGAAAGCGGGCGAGGACATCCGCTGGCTGCCGCGCAGGCAGGCGACCGACATCCCTTTCCCGGGCAACGACTTCTGGGTATTCGACAACCAGCTGGTCGTGGTCCTGCACTTCACGGGTGACGGGGAGGCGGCGCCGGACTGGCTGGAACCCACGCGGGACGAGCGGGTCCTCCGCCTTTGCACGAGTGCGTTCGAGGCAGTCTGGGAGCGGGCGGTCCCGCACGCGGAATACCGGCCCTCCTGAGCGACGACAACGAAGCAGACCTGTGAGATCAGCGCCCTCTTCCGCTGTCCGGGAGGCCCGCGTCGCTCTGGGCAGCCGGCTTCGGGAGATCCGTAAAGCTGGCGGCTTCAAAACGGCACGGGCTTTCGCAGCCCGTGCCGGCTGGAGTGAGTCCAAGGCCTCCCGCATCGAGAACGGCATCACGCAACCGTCCGATGACGATCTGTGGCGATACGCCGAACTGTGTCAGGCCACCGACACGTACCCCGATCTCCTCGCCACCGCCCACAACATCGAGGAGATGTACGTCGAGTGGCGCCGCCTCCAGCGTGAAGGGCTGCGCCCTGTGCAAGAGGCGCACGTTCCGCTGTACGAGCGCACCCGACGTTTCCGTATCTACGAGCCGGGCGTCATCCCCGGCCTGCTGCAAACGCCGGCCTACGCCCGGTCGATCATGGGCCGCATCATTGCTTTCTGGGACATCCCTGACGACACCGAGGCCGCCGTCGCTGTCCGCATGGGGCGGCAGCGGGTCCTGCGCCAGGCCAATCGGCAGTTCGGCATCCTGCTGGAAGAAGCGGCACTGCGAACCCGCTTCGGTGACGCGGAGGTCATGGTCAGCCAGCTCGGCCACCTACTGACCGTATCCGTGCTCCAACAGGTCAGTCTCGGAATCGTCCCCATGACGGCCGACCGCACGATGTGGCCACTGGAAGGCTTCTGGATCTTCGATGACGACCAGGTGATCATCGAGCTGGCCACCGCCCAGGTCACCGTGAAGCAACCGAGCGAAGTCGCCATCTACGCACAAATGTTCTCCGAACTCGCGCAGATCGCCTGCTACGGCAAGGAAGCCCGCACGTTGATCGCCGCAGCGATCAACGCCTTGGAATGAACCGCTGCAAGCGCGTGCAAGTTTCTTGAGCACAGCCGGTCCGCCTACAGATGCTGTTTGCAGCCTGACCGCCCCACGAATCGGTGGTGATACGCGTGTCCGCTCCCACTCCGGCAGCACCGACGAGGCGCCTTGCCGCGGTACCAGAGGCTGTCGTCATGCAGCCGACGACACTGTGCCGCCCCCTGGACTGCACATACTGCTATCTGCCCTTCCGCAAGGCCAAGCACCTCATGCCACTGGCAGTGGCCGCAGCGGTCGCCACGTCGGTCAACGCCTGGGCGAAGGAAGATTCGTCATTCGAGGTGGTGTGGCACGGAGGCGAACCGCTCTCCGCCGGCCGGGAGCACCTGGCGGCCCTGATGGCCCCGTTCCGCGGCGTGAAGCACACCGTGCAGACGAACGCCGCGCTCCTCGACGACGCCTGGTGCGCCTTCCTTCTGGAGAAGGACATCGGCGTAGGGGTCAGCATCGACGGTCCTGCGGAGATGAACTCCCACCGCATCACCCGTGCCGGTCATCCGGCATTCCAGGTGATCATGCGCGGTATCGAAAGGCTTCGGCGTCACGAAATCCCGTTCGATGTGATCGCTGTCGTCTCCGATCCCGACCCTGCACAGGCAGCGGACTTCTATACGTTCTTCGCCGGCCTCGGCTGCCGCTCGCTCGGCGTCAACATCGAAGAACACGAGGGCGTGAACACCGCTCACCATGAGACGGAGCAGGCGGCCGAGTTCTGGGAAGCGCTGACCGCGGCGTGGCAGACCAACCCCGCCGTCCGAGTGCGGGAGATCAGCCGGGTCCTGGACTTCGCCCGGGCCGTGCTGAACGACCAGGGAGCAATCTCCCGGGGCGGCCGGTCGTGGGACCCGCTTCCCACGATCGCGTACGACGGTGGGGTGGTCCTCGTATCCCCCGAGCTGACCGGGTTCCTCGATCCACGGCTCGGTGATTTCACCAGCGGCAACGTCCTGCGTACCGACCTCAAGACGCTGCTGTCCGAGGCTGACGCACGCACGTCGTGGCTCGCCGAGTTCTGGCGCGGCGTCGACGCGTGCAAGGCCACATGCCCGTACTTCGACTTCTGCGGCGGCGCCCATCCCGCGAACCGGTACTTCGAGCACGACGGCCGACTGGACGGCACCCGCACCCGTTACTGCACCGCCTCGAAGATCGCCCTATTCGAAGGAGTCACCCGCTATGCCGACGCCCACTGCCACTGACCGCGTACGTGCCTCGAAGGACGCCCTGCAAACACTGATGGCCTTGTCGCCGACTGCCCCGGGGGGCGGATTCGATAATCGACCCACCTGGGACAACATCACACCACAGTTCGACAACCGGACCACCTGGGATAACTGGAACAAGAAGACCAAGTAGCTTCCCCGGCGGTGGGGCCGCTCCTCGGCGGCCCACACCCCTCTCGTCCACCCCTCGGAGTCCTGTGGACCACCTCCTCTTCGGCCGTGCCCGAATCGTCGTACCCGACCTCGCCGAGCCAGGCCTGTACCTGCACCGCGTTCAATCCCTGGAGAGGGCTCACGGCAGTGTCCAGGACTTCCACTACGCCGACGCGGACTTGCGCGACCTCGACCACGCCGACGTGCAACTCATCACCGGCCGCATCACAAACCTGCACACGGCACGCCTGCGGCTGGAACGGGTAAACCTGCATTCGGTCGAGATCGACGCCTGCGACCTGGGCTCGGCCCGATGGACCGAGAGCAAGCTGACCCGCGTCGTGTTCCGCCATTGCAAGCTCTTGGGCGCGGCCCTCGACGGCCTCACCCTCGACCATGTGCTGTTCGAATCCTGCAAGCTCGATTTCACCGCCTTCACCAAGGTCCGCGCCGTCGGCCCGACCGTCTTCTCCCGTTGCTCACTCTCCGAAGCCACATTCACCGACTGCGACCTGAGCGACGCGGTCCTCAGCGACTGCACTCTGCGGAACACCGAGTTCAACCCCGGCCGGTACCAGCGGCTCGACCTTCGCGGCAACGATCTCTCCGCCGTGCGCGGGGCGGCTTCCCTGAGCCGCGTCGTCATCGACCGTTCCCAGCAGACCGAACTCGGCCAGGCGCTCATGGCCGAGCTGCACGTGACCTACAGCGACGACCTCGAAGCCTGACCAAGCCACCGACGCCGGCGGGAACGACGACGGGAGGTGTCGGGGGCGCAGGGGTGGGGGTTCGGGGCGCTGACGTGTATTTGTGGGCCCAATCTCCGGGCACGCACGACATCAGGGGGTCCGGGGCCGTATATTTACGGGCCCGGACCCCCTGATGTCGTGCGTGCCCGGAGATTGGGCCCACAAATACACGTCAGCGCCCCGAACCCCCACCCCTGCGCCCCCGACACCTCCCGTCGTCGTTCCCGCCGGCGTCGGTGGCTTGGTCAGGCTTCGAGGTCGTCGCTGTAGGTCACGTGCAGCTCGGCCATGAGCGCCTGGCCGAGTTCGGTCTGCTGGGAACGGTCGATGACGACGCGGCTCAGGGAAGCCGCCCCGCGCACCGGCACCCCCACGCACTGGCAGCGCCCCGCGCACCGGCACCCCCCACCCACCGGCGGCGCCCCGCGCACCGGCGCCCCCGCACCGCCCCCGCACCGCCGCAGCGCCCCGCAACCCCCTGGCCTGCGGCGCTCGACCCGGTACCGTAAACAGAATGACCACACCGCGGGAGACAGGCAGTAGCGGCGGGGCCGCGCGCGGCGGGCCGCGGACGCTGGCCGAGGAGTTGCGGGCGCGGCCCGACGGGGCGCTCGCGGGCCTGCTGCGGGCCCGCCCCGATCTCCTCAATCCCGTGCCGGGCGATCTGACCCAGCTGGCGACCCGCGCGGGCACCCGCGCCTCCGTCGTGCGCGCCCTGGAGCGCCTGGACCGCTTCGCCCTGCAGGCGGCCGAGGCCCTCGCCGTCGCCCCGGACCCGTGCCCGTACGGCACTCTCGCGGCCCTGATGACCGGGGACGCCCCCGGCGACCCGCGCATCGCCGAGGCCCTGCCCCGCGCCCTGGCCACCTTGCGCGAGCAGGCCCTGGTCTGGGGCGGCGAGGACCGGCTGCGTCTGGTCCGCACCGTCCGCGAGCTGCTGGCGCCGAGCCCGGCGCACCCCTCCCCCACCGGCCTCGGCCCGACCGTGGCGGAGGCCACGGCGGGCATGTCGCCGGGCCGGCTGCAGCAGATCATCGCGGCGGCGGGGCTGCCGGGGACGCACGACCCGGTGTCGGCGGTCGCCGCGCTCACGACCGTGTTCGAGGACCGCACCCGGATGGCGGAGCTGCTGGCGGGTGCGCCCGCGGAGGCCACAGCGGTCCTGGGCAGGTTGGTGTGGGGCCCGCCCTACGGCACGGTCACCGCCGATCCCGCCCCGCACCTGCGCTGGCTGCTCGACCGCGGCCTGCTGCTGCCAGCCTCGCCCGGCAACGTGGTCCTGCCCCGCGAGGCGGCCCTGCACCTGCGCGGCGGCCGCGCGCACCGTACGCCCGAGCCGGTGGCACCCGAGCTGGCGCCCGCCACTCCGCACTCCGCCCGCACGGTGGACGCGGCGGCCGCCGGCCAGGCGTTCACGGCCCTGGGGACGGTGGAGGACCTGCTTGCCGCCTGGGAGTCCGACGGCCCGCTCGTGCTGCGCGCGGGCGGCCTGAGCGTGCGCGACCTCAAGCGCGCCGCGGCCGTCCTCGACACCACCGAGGAGGCGGCGGCCTTCTGGATCGAGCTGGCGTACGCGGCGGGGCTGCTCGCCTCCGACGGCGAGGTCGACGAGCGCTACGCCCCCACGCCCGCTTTCGACGACTGGCTGCACCTGCCCGCCGAGCAGCGCTGGGCCCGCCTGGCCACGGCCTGGCTCGCGGCCACCCGCACCCCGGGCCTGGTGGGCAGCCGGGACGCCAAGGGCCGGCCCCTCAACGTCCTCGCCGCGGAGCTGGACCGCTCGCCCGCGCCCGAGGTCCGCCACCGCGCCCTCGCCCTCCTGGCCACGCTCCCGCCGGGCGCCTCGGTCACCGCGGACACGCTGCTGGACCGCATGCACTGGGAGCGCCCCCCGCGGACGCCTGCCGAGCCCGGCACGGAGGACCTGCGCACCCGCCTGGCCCGCTGGGCGCTGGCCGAGGCCGAGCTGCTGGGCGTGACCAACCGCGGCGCCCTGTCCGCCCCGGGCCGCGCCCTGCTGGGGCCGGAAAAGCCGGAGGGACCCGAGAGGCCGGAGAGGCCGGCGGGACCGGAGGGCACGGAGCCCGCATTCCCGCTCAGCGACGCCGAGCAGGGCGCCTGCGCCGTACGGGCGGCCGCCCTGCTGGCCCCGCTGCTGCCGGAGCCACTCGACCACATCCTGCTCCAGGCCGACCTGACGGCCGTCGCCCCGGGCCCCTTGAGGCGGCCGCTCGCCCAGGTGCTCGGGGTCCTCGCGGACGTCGAGTCCAAGGGCGGCGCCACGGTCTACCGCTTCACGCCCGCGTCCGTGCGCCGCGCGCTGGACGCCGGGCAGACCGCGTCCGACCTGAAGGCGTTCCTCACGGAGCACTCCCGTACGCCCGTGCCCCAGCCGCTGGCCTACCTGATCGACGACGTGGCCCGCCGCCACGGCCGGCTGCGCGTCGGCGCCGCCTCCTCCTACCTGCGCTGCGACGACGAGGCGATGCTCGCCGAGATCCTCGCCGACCGCCGCTCCGCCCCGCTGCGGCTGCGCCGCCTCGCCCCCACCGTGCTCGCCGCGCAGGTCGCGCCGGACGCCCTCCTGGAGGGCCTGCGGGCCATGGGGTACGCCCCGGCGGCCGAGTCGGCCGAGGGCGACGTCGTAGTCACCCGCGCCGACGCCCGCCGCACTCCGCAGCGCACCGCCCCGGCCCCCGTCCCGGAGGGCCCGCCGGTCCCCGACGAGACGCTGCTGGGCGCCGCGGTGCGGGCGATCCGCGCGGGGGACCTGGCCTCCACGGCCGAGCGCAAGCCGGTCGCCGCCCCCGCCCCGGCCGACGGCGGCCTGCCCCGCACCACCTCCGCGGACACCCTCGCCACGATGCAGGCCGCGGTGCTCACGGGCGCCGCGGTGTGGATCGGCTACGTGAACGCGGAGGGCGCGGCGAGCCAGCGCGTCATCGCCCCGGTGCGCGTCGAGGGCGGCTTCGTGACCGGCTACGACCACACGGCGGACGAGGTCCGCACGTACCCCCTGCACCGGATCACAGGCGTGGCCGAACTGGCGGACGAACACGCCTGACCCCCGGCGCCGCGGCCCGGCCCGACCAGCCACCCCCGCCCCCGCGGCCCGGCGCGCCCCCCCGGACGGCCCGTGCGCAAACGGTCGTGCCCCGTTCCACCCCGGCGTTCCACCCCGGCTCCACGTTCGAGCAAGTAGACTCGGGAGTTTGGCGCGGTGGGCCGGCCGGGCCCGGTTGTGGAGGTACGAGTGTCCTGCTTGATCGTCCAGAGCGACAAGACGCTGCTCCTGGAGGTGGACCACGAGCAGGCCGACGCATGCCGTCGCGCCATCGCCCCCTTCGCCGAGCTGGAGCGCGCCCCGGAGCACATCCACACCTACCGGGTCACCCCGCTGGGCCTGTGGAACGCCCGGGCGGCCGGGCACGACGCCGAGCAGGTCGTCGACGCCCTCGTCACGTACTCGCGCTACCCCGTCCCGCACTCCCTCCTCGTCGACATCGCGGAGACGATGGACCGCTACGGACGGCTGCGGCTGCTCAAGCACCCCACGCACGGGCTGGTCCTGGAGTCGACGGACCGCCCCGTCCTGGAGGAGATCCTCCGCTCGAAGAAGATCCAGCCGCTCGTCGGCGCCCGGATCGACCCGGACACGGTCGCCGTGCACCCCTCCGAGCGCGGGCAGATCAAGCAGACGCTGCTGAAGCTGGGCTGGCCGGCGGAGGACCTGGCCGGGTACGTGGACGGCGAGGCGCACCCGATCGAGCTGGCGGAGGACGGCTGGGCGCTGCGGCCGTACCAGCAGCAGGCCGTCGAGGGGTTCTGGCACGGCGGTTCGGGCGTGGTCGTGCTGCCCTGCGGCGCGGGCAAGACGCTCGTGGGCGCCGGTGCGATGGCCAAGGCCAAGGCGACCACGCTGATCCTCGTCACGAACACGGTCTCGGCGCGGCAGTGGAAGCACGAGCTGGTGAGGCGCACGTCGCTGACCGAGGACGAGATCGGCGAGTACAGCGGTACGAAGAAGGAGATCCGGCCGGTCACCATCGCCACGTACCAGGTCCTCACGACCAAGCGGAAGGGCATCTACCCGCACCTGGAGCTGTTCGACTCCCGCGACTGGGGCCTGGTCGTCTACGACGAGGTGCACCTGCTGCCGGCGCCGGTCTTCAAGTTCACGGCCGACCTGCAGGCGCGGCGGCGGCTCGGCCTGACGGCGACGCTCGTGCGCGAGGACGGGCGCGAGTCCGACGTCTTCTCCCTCATCGGCCCGAAGCGCTTCGACGCGCCGTGGAAGGAGATCGAGGCGCAGGGCTACATCGCGCCGGCCGACTGCGTGGAGGTGCGCGTCAACCTCACGGACTCCGAGCGGCTCGCCTACGCGACGGCCGAGACGGAGGAGAAGTACCGCTACTGCGCGACGACCGCCACGAAGCGGCGCGTCACGGAGGCGCTGGTGGCCCGGCACCAGGGCGAGCAGACGCTGGTCATCGGGCAGTACATCGACCAGCTCGACGAGCTCGGCGAGCACCTCGACGCGCCCGTGATCAAGGGCGAGACCAGCAATGCCCAGCGCGAGAAGCTCTTCGACGCCTTCCGGCAGGGCGAGATCTCGGTGCTCGTGGTCTCGAAGGTCGCGAACTTCTCCATCGACCTTCCGGAGGCGACGGTCGCCATCCAGGTGTCGGGCACGTTCGGCTCCCGGCAGGAGGAGGCACAGCGCCTCGGCCGGGTGCTGCGCCCGAAGGCGGACGGGCACGAGGCGCGCTTCTACTCGGTGGTCGCCCGGGACACCGTCGACCAGGACTTCGCGGCGCACCGGCAGCGGTTCCTGGCCGAGCAGGGTTACGCGTACCGCATCGTGGACGCGGACTCGCTGCTCGCGGGCGAGGAGGCGTAAGCCGTACGGCCGCGCACGACCCCGGCCTCGTACGGAGGAGAGCCGGGGTCAGGCCCTGCGGCCGTCCGCGTACTGCCCGAGGACGACGACGCTGACGGCCGCGCCGGCGAAGGCCTTGATCGCACGGAGGGCGTGCGCGAGGGGGGACGCGTCGGCGGCGGAGTCCGGGTTCACGGTTGCTGTGTTCATGTCTCCATGATGGTTCCCCGCCGCGCCCCGGACATCGGCCTGCCGGTGTAAAAGCGCAGGCCCGCGCGTACGACCCGAGGATCATGGCGTCCTACGGGAGGTGGACGCCGACCCTGAGGACGTCCCTGGGGGCGGCCCCGGGGACGACCCTGAAACGCCCCTGGGGAGCGCGGGAAAATCGCTCGCACGCCCCCGGCCCGCTGACTAGAATCTCCCCTTCCCGCCCGCCTCCCGCAGCGTCCACCGCACGGAGCGCGGCCGCCGACCGGACGGAAACCGGCGGCTTCCGATCGTCCCCCGTACGTCTGGAGGCTCTGCCGTGCCCGCGCCGCAAGTGACCACCCACGCGAACGACCCCCTGGAGCGGGAGCGCACCCACCTCTCCTCCTCCCGCGCCGCCCTGCGCGCGATGCGGGAGGACGTCGAGGCCCTGGACATCAAGGACGTCACCGCGAACTGGGTCAACGCCGCCGTCCTGGAGCGGCAGATCGAGGACCGCATCACGGCGCTGGCCGATCTCGCGCACACCCCGCTGTTCTTCGGGCGCTTGGACTACACGCACGCGCCGGGCGCGGACCAGGCCGAAGGGGCCGAGGGCGAGCAGTTCTACATCGGCCGCCGCCACGTGCACGACGCGGACGGCGACCCGATGGTGATCGACTGGCGCGCGCCCGTCTCGCAGCCGTTCTACCGGGCGTCCAAGAAGGAGCCGATGGACGTGCGGATGCGCCGTCGCTTCGGCTACACGGGCGGCGAACTCACCGCGTACGAGGACGAGGACCTCACCGACACGTCCGGCGCCGACCAGGCCAGCAAGCTGCTGCAGGCGGAGATCGAGCGGCCGCGCGTGGGCCCCATGCGGGACATCGTGGCCACGATCCAGCCGGAGCAGGACGAGATCGTCCGTGCGGGGATCGGCGGCACGGTGTGCGTCCAGGGGGCTCCCGGCACCGGGAAGACCGCGGTCGGCCTGCACCGTGTGGCCTATCTGCTCTACGCGCACCGCGAGCGCCTCGCCCGCACGGGCACGCTGGTCATCGGACCGAACCGGTCGTTCCTGCACTACATCGAGCAAGTTCTGCCCGCGCTGGGCGAGTTGAACGTGGCGCAGGCGACGGTCGACGACCTCGTCGCGCACGTGGAGGTGCGCGGCACGGACGGCGCGGAGGCCGCCCGCATCAAGGGCGACGCCCGCATGGCGGAGGTGCTGCGGCGCGCCGTGCGCTCCGGGGTGACGATGCCGGAGGAGTCCGTGGTCGTCGTGCGCGGCTCGCGGCGGTGGCGGGTGCCCGCGTACGAGATCGAGGAGATCGTCCGCGAGCTCCTGGACCGCGACATCCGCTACGGCGCCGCCCGCGAGGCCCTGCCGCAGCGGATCGCGCACGCCGTGCTGGTGCGCATGGAGCAGGCGGGCGAGGCGCCGGACGACCGGGTGCAGGACGCGGTCGCACGCAACGCCGCCGTGAAGGCGGCCGTCAAGGCGGTGTGGCCCGCGGTCGATCCGGTGAAGCTGGTGCTGCGGCTGCTGTCCGACGCGGAGTTCCTGGCGGAGCACGCGGACGGGGTGCTCTCGGCGGAGGAGCAGGCGGAGATCCGGTGGGCGAAGCCGGCGCGCGGCGTGAAGTCGGCGAAGTGGTCGGCGGCGGACGCGGTGCTGATCGACGAGGCGGCGGACCTGGTGGCGCGGACGGCGTCGCTGGGCCACGTGGTCCTGGACGAGGCCCAGGACCTCTCCCCCATGCAGTACCGCGCGGTGGGCCGGCGCTGCACGACCGGTTCCGCGACGATCCTCGGCGACCTCGCGCAGGGCACGACGCCGTGGGCGACGGCCAGTTGGCAGGAGGCGCTCACGCACCTCGGCAAGCCGGAGGCCGCGGTGGAGGAGCTCACGCAGGGCTTCCGCGTGCCGCGCGAGGTGATCGCCTACGCGTCGCGGCTGCTGCCCGCCATCGCCCCCGGCCTGGCCGAGGCCACGTCCGTCCGTGAGGCGGCGGGCGACTTCGCGGTGCGCGCGGTGCCCGGCGGGGAGCTGGACGCGGCGGTCGTGGCCGCGTGCCGGGAGTCGCTGGAGCGGGAGGGGTCGATCGGCCTGATCGCGGCGGACGCGCGGATCGAGGCGCTGGGCGCGCTGCTGGCGGCGGCGGGCCTGCCGCACCTGTCCCCGGGCGAGGAGACGACGGCGGAGGCCCGCCTGACGCTGGTGCCGGCCTCGCTGGCGAAGGGCCTGGAGTACGACTACGTGGTCCTGGACGAGCCGGCGGCGGTCGTCGCAGGCGAGCCGGACGAGCGGACGGGGCTGCGCCGGCTGTACGTGGCGCTGACGCGTGCGGTGTCGGGGCTGACGGTGCTTCACGCAGAGCCGCTGCCACAGCAGTTGGGGTGACCCCCGCCGCGCAGGACCCCTGCCCGGGAGGCCCTACGAGGCCTCCCCCTCCAACCCCCTGAGCAGGGCGTCCAGCAGCCCGGGGAACCGCTTGTCGAGATCCACCCGCCGCAGCTTCACGAACCGGTTGCGGCCGGAGACGCGCGTCGAGGTCACCCCCGCCTCGCGCAGGACCTTCATGTGGTGCGACACCGTGGACTTGTGCAGGTGGTCCAGGCCGAGCCCGCTCAGGTCGCAGTCGAACTCCTGGCCCCTCAAGTAGACCGACAGGAGCTGCAGGCGCACCGGGTCGCCGAGCGCGTGCAGCACTCTCACCAGCCGGATGTCCTCGGCCGCGGGCTGCGGCAGCCACTCGCCCTGCATGTGCTCTTCCCTCCTCGCCCCCCGGCAATTGTTTGACAATTATCCACCCATCCCCAATTGTTTGACGAGCATCCAACGGTGCGTCTCGAAGGGGGATCCTGTGCGTCTGCGACTGCTTCTGCTCGCCCTCGGCACCTTTGCCGTGGGCACCGACACCATGGTCATGGCCGGCATCCTCGGCCGGGTGGCCGACGACCTCGGCGTCTCCGTCCTGGCGGCCGGCCAGGTGGTGACGGTCTTCGCGCTCGCGTACGCGCTGCTCGCCCCGGTCCTCGCCGCCGCGACCGCCCGCTGGCCGCGCCGCCGCCTGCTGCTCACGGCACTCGCCGTGTTCACCGCCGCGAACGCCCTGAGCGCCCTCGCACCCGACTACCCGACGCTTCTCGCGACCCGCGTCCTGGCCGCCGCCGGAGCCGCCCTCTACAGCCCGAACGCCAGCGCGGCCGCCACCACCCTCGTCCCGCCGGAGCGGCGCGGCCGGGCCATCGCGACCGTGCTCGGCGGGATGACCGTGGCCACGGCCCTGGGCGTGCCGCTCGGCACCTACGTGGGCCGGGCGGACTGGCGGCTGACCATGTGGCTCGTCACCGCGCTCGGTGCCGTGGCCCTGCTGGGCCTGGCCGTCTTCCTCCGCGAACTGCCCGCGCCCGCCCGGACGGTGGGCCTGCGGGACCGGCTCGCCCCGCTGCGCGACGGGCGCGTCCTGGCCGCCGCGGCGACGACCTTCGCCTTCTTCATGGCGTTCCAGTCCGTCTACATCTACCTGGGCACGGCCGTCCACCCGGCGACGGGCGGCGACGCGGACCGGCTGAGCACCATCCTGCTGGTGACGGGCGTCGCCTCGGTCGCGGGCAGCTGGCTCGGCGGCCACGTCGTGGACCGCTGGGGCGTCCGCAAGGTCCTGCTGGTCGGCAGCGTGGTCTCGGCGGTGTTCTTCGCAGCGCTGCCGTGGCTGGGCCGGACGATGACGGGCGCGCTCGTCTACGCGCTGGTGGTGCCGCTCGCAGGCTGGTCGGTCTCGGTGGCCCAGCCCCACCGCCTGGCCTCCCTGCGCCCCGCCGACGCACCGCTGCTGCTCTCCCTCAACAGCAGCGCGCTGTACCTGGGCATGGCCGCGGGCGGCGGGACGGGCAGCCTGGCGATGGCACTCCTGGGAGAGCGCTGGTTCCCGCTGGGGGCGTCGGCGCTGGCGCTGGTGGCGCTGGGGATGTCGGCAGCGACGACGAGGCCGGCTGCGACAGCTGCCGCAGCTTCGGGAGCAGGCCGCACGCGGACCCCGGCCGGGCCCGCAGCCGAGAACCGGGCCCAGCAGAATTCAAGCGCGTCCGGCGTTTGAGGACCGGGGCCCGGGGCGGAGCCCCGGATCGCCCTACGCGTCCAGCGCCTCCCGCCACGTCCGCACCGCACCGGCGTCCACCGGCCCGCCCCACCCGTCCGGCCGAGCGGCGCCGCCGATGTGGAAGGCGGAGATCCCGGCCCCGCGCAGCACCGGCAGGTGCTTGAGCTGCAGCCCGCCGCCGACCATGATCCGCGGCTCGTAGCCGGGCTCGTCGGCCCGGCCCGCCTCCGCGACGAGCGTGGCGAGGCCGTCGTCGACGCCGGCGGCGGAGCCCGCCGTCAGGTACGTGTCCAGGCCGGGCAGGTCGGCGAGCTGCTTGCGCAGGGCGTCGCGGTCGGCCGCCCGGTCGATGGCGCGGTGGAACGTCCAGCGCGCCCGCGGCCCGATCGCGTCGGCGAGCGCGGCGACGGCCGTGAGGTCGGCGCGGCCGTCGTCGGCGAGGAAGCCGAGGACGAACTCCGAGGCGCCTTCCGCGACCAGCGCGCGGGCCCGGTCGCACAGGGCGTCCAGGGCCGCCGCGTCACCCGCGGAGAAGCCGTCGGCGGCGCGCAGCATGACGCGCACGGGGATGCGGACGGCGTCCCGCACGGCGGTGAAGGTCTCCAGGGGCGGGGTGAGCCCGTCCGCGGCCATGTCGGTGACCAGTTCGAGGCGGTCCGCCCCGCCGTCCTGCGCCGCCACCGCGTCCCGCGGACCGAGCGCGATCACCTCAAGAATTGGTCTAGACATATTGCACAGCCTGCCATACGGGGGCCCCGCGCCAAAAGCGGTGCCCCACAATTGGCCCCATGGCAGCTACGACCGAGCACCCGTCCGGCCCCGCCCTGCGCATCCGCTGGCAGGAGACCGTGGACCGCGCCCGCGGCGGCGCGACCTCCCCGGACCCCGGCCCGTACGCCGACGACCTGCTGCGCCGCTGGTCGGAGCCGCAGCGCCGCTACCACACCGTCGATCACCTGGTGGCGGTCCTGGACCGGGTCGAGGAGCTGGCCGCGCACGCCGACGACCCGGACGCGGTACGCCTCGCCGCCTGGTTCCACGACGCGGTCTACCGCCCCGACCGCTCCGAGAACGAGGAGCGCAGCGCCCACCTGGCCGAGCGCGCCCTGCCCGAGCTGGGCATCGGCGCCGCCCGTACGGCCGAGGTCGCCCGCCTCGTACGGCTGACCGTCGGCCACGCCCCGGCGGCCGGCGACCGGGACGGCGAAGTGCTCTCCGACGCCGACCTGGCCGTGCTCGCGGGCTCCCCGCAGGAGTACGCGGCCTACGCCGCCGCCGTCCGCGAGGAGTACGGCTTCGTGCCGGACGCGGCCTTCCGCGAGGGGCGCTCCACCGTGCTGCGGCAGCTCCTGGACCTGCCGCGGCTCTTCCGCACGCCGCTGGGCTACGACCGCTGGGAGGCGGTCGCGCGCCACAACCTCAGCACCGAACTGGGCCTGCTGGCCGACTGACCGCGCACCTGCACGGCCCGCGGCCACACGGGCTACGCCCGCACGGACCACGACTGCACGGACCACGACCGCACCGGCTACGGCCGCTCGTGCTTCGGCCGCCGCAACCCCGCGCCCGCCAGCAGCCGCACCAGCTCCTTGCTGCTCGCCTCCACCGCGCCCAGCCGCACGGCGTCCCCGTAGGACGTCGACGGCACGTCGTAGTGATCGCGGTCGAAAGCGCGGGCGGGAGCGCCGAGCCGCGCGGCGAAGGCGTGCAGTTCGTCGTACGACACATCGCTGATCAGGTGTGACCACATGCGGCCGTGCCCGGGCCAGACGGGCGGGTCGATGTAGAGCGTCATCGGCGGCGCCTCACCGCAGGGCGTCGGCGAGCGAGCCGACGGGTGCGACCAGGACCGTCTGCTTGGTGCAGGCCCAGTGCGGGTCGGGCCCCAGCTCCGGCTCGACCTCCAGGGCGTGCAGGTCACCGGATCGAGTGCAGACCGGGCACAGCGGCCAGCGGCCGTACCGCTCCAGCAGGGCGTCCTGGACGTCCTGGGCTATCAGCCCGACCACGAACCCGGCACCCTCCGGCCATTGCTCGACCCACCAGCGCCGCTGCGCCACCGCGTCCTCGACGAGCGAGACGACATCGGCCTCCGCCACATCACCCGCGACCAGGTCGGCGAGGATCAGGGCGCGCGCCGTGTGCAGCGTTTGTTCGAGCTCCATACGGTCCATTGTCCCGGACAGGGGCGGTTGACGGCTCACCACCCTGAAAATACCTTTCAAAAGGTGAGCAGCAAACTGAAAGAAACTACCGGCGGCGACCGTGCGGTCCCCGCGCCGGCCGACGCCCCCGCCGCGCCGCCCGCCCGCGGCGCCCCCGCCCCCGGTGCCCTCGCCGCCAAGGTCCGTACGCTCGCCCCCTCCATGACCCGCTCGATGCAGCGCGTCGCCGAGACCGTGGCGAGCGACCCCGCGGGCTCCGCCGCCCTCACCGTCACCGGCCTCGCGGAGCGCACCGGCACGAGCGAGGCCACCGTCGTGCGCACCGCCCGCATCCTCGGCTATCCGGGCTACCGCGACCTGCGGCTCGCCCTCGCCGCGCTCGCCGCCGAGCAGGCGGCCGGCCGCGCCCCGGCCGTCACCGCCGACATCGCGGTCGACGACCCGCTGCCCGCCGTCGTCGCCAAGCTCGCCCAGGAGGAGGCGCAGTGCCTGGCGGACACCGCCGCCGCCCTCGACACCGCGCAGCTGGAGGCCGCGGTGGCGGCGCTCGCCGGCGCCCGGCGCATCGACGTCTACGGCATCGGCGCCTCCAACCTCGTCGGCCAGGACCTCGTCCAGAAGCTGCTCCGCATCGGCCTGATCGCCCACGCCCCGGCCGACCCGCACCTGGCCGTCACCAACGCCGTCCAGCTGCGCGCGGGCGACGTCGCCGTCGCCATCACCCACTCCGGCCGCACCACCGACGTCATCGAACCGCTGCGGGTCGCCTTCGAGCACGGCGCGACGACGCTCGCGATCACCGGCCGCCCGGAGAGCGGGATCGCCCAGTACGCGGACCACGTGCTCACCACCTCCTCCGCCCGGGAGAGCGAGCTGCGCCCCGCGGCCATGTCGAGCCGCACCAGTCAGCTCCTCGTGGTGGACTGCCTGTTCATCGGCGTCGCCCAGCGGACGTACGAGTCCGCGGCGCCGGCCCTGTCCGCCTCGTACGAAGCGCTCGCCCACCGCCACGCCCCGCGCTCCCCGCGCTGACCGAAGCCGGCCCGCCCGGCACGCAAGGAAAGAGCCGTCCGCCCATGGCCTCTTCTTCTGCTTCGTCATCCGCATCAGCCGCAGCCGCGGCCGCTTCCCCCGCGCCGTCCGACCCGCCGGTGCCGTCCGGCACGGCCGCCGGGCCGGGCGCTCCCGCGACGTCCGGCGCGGAGGCGCCCGCGCGGACAGGCTCGTCCACGCCATCCGGCCCAGCCACGCCGTCCGGCCCGGCCACGGCATCCGGCACCCCCGCCCCGCCGGGCGCCTCCGCACCGTCCGGCGCCTCGCCGGACCCGGCATCGCGGGCGCGCAGCGCCCTCCGCAGCGAGCTCGCCGCCCTCACCACCGAGGCCTTCCGCCCCGACCTCGCGGACATCGACCGGCTGCCCACCCTCGACATCGCCAGGATCATGAACGGCGAGGACGCCGGCGTCCCCGCCGCCGTCGCGGCCCGGCTGCCCGAGATCGCCGCCGCCATCGACGCCACCGCCGCCCGGATGGCCCGCGGCGGCCGGCTCGTCTACGCGGGCGCGGGCACCGCCGGCCGCCTCGGCGTGCTCGACGCCAGCGAGTGCCCGCCGACCTTCAACACCGACCCCTCGCAGGTCATGGGCGTGATCGCGGGCGGCGCGACGGCGCTCGTCACCGCCGTCGAAGGCGCCGAGGACAGCCTGGAGCTGGCCGCGGGCGACCTGGCCGCCCTCGGTGTCGGCCCGGCCGACACCGTCGTCGGCATCTCCGCGTCCGGCCGCACCCCCTACGCGGTCGGGGCCGTCGAGCACGCCCGCGCCGCCGGGGCGCTGACCATCGGCGTGTCCTGCAACGCCGGTTCGCCCCTCGGCCGGGCGGCCGACCACGCCATCGAGGTCGTCGTCGGCCCCGAGCTGCTCACCGGCTCGACCCGGCTGAAGGCCGGCACCGCCCAGAAGCTCGTCCTCAACATGCTCTCGACGATCACCATGATCCGGCTCGGCAAGACGTACGGGAACCTGATGGTCGACGTGCGGGCCACCAACGACAAGCTGCGTGCCCGCTCCCGGCAGATCGTCGCCCTGGCCACGGGCGCCTCCGAGCAGGAGATAGAGGCCGCCCTGACGGAGACCGGCGGCGAGGTGAAGCACGCCATCCTCGTCGTCCTCGGCGGAGTCGACGGGCGCACGGCCGCGCGCCTCCTGGACGAGTCGGGCGGTCACCTGCGCACGGCCCTCCAAACGGCACATGGGTAGCCGCACCATGGCACCGGACCCTCCGGACGCGCCGGACGACGGCCCGAGAGGGGAGCGCGGCCGCGGCGCCGGCACGGCGGCCGCGCTCCTGCCCCTCCTCGGCGGCGTCGGCAACCTCACCTCCGTCACGAACTGCATGACGCGGCTGCGGGTGACCGTCCGGGACCCGTCGGCCGTCCGGCGCGGCGAACTGCGGGCCCTTCCGGGGGTGCTGGGCATCGTCGAGGACGGCGCGGCCCTCCAGATCGTGCTCGGTCCGGGCGCGGTGGCCAAGGTCGCGCCGGAGCTCGCGCGGCACGTGGAGGCGGCCACCGCGGCAGCGGTCACCGCAGAAACGGTCACCGGAGAGACCGTCACCGGGGAGGCGGTCACCGGAGAGGCCGTCACCGGAGAGGCCGTCACCGCGGAGACGCTGGCCGAGCGCGGCGCGGCGCTCCGGGCCGAGCGCAAGGCCCGCAACGCCACCCCGGCCAAGGAGTTCCTGCGCCGGATCGCCCAGATCTTCGTCCCGCTGATCCCCGCCCTGATCGGCTGCGGCATCGTGGCGGGCCTGGCCGGGCTGCTCGCCAACCTCCACTGGCTGCCCGCGCTGGCCCCCGCGCTGACCGCGTGCGCGTCGGGCTTCATGTCCCTGATCGCGGTCTTCGTCGGCTACAACACGGCGAAGGAGTTCGGCGGCACCCCCGTCCTGGGCGGGGCCGTCGCGGCGATCATCGTCTTCCCCGGCGTGGACCGGGTGACCGCGTTCGGCGAGAAGCTCGTACCCGGCCAGGGCGGGGTGCTCGGTGCGCTGGCCGCGGCCCTGCTCGCCGCGCACGTCGAACGGTGGTGCCGGCGCCGCGTCCCCGAGGCCCTGGACGTGCTGGTCACCCCGACGGTGACGGTCCTGGTCGCGGGCCTGGTCACGCTGTACGGGCTGATGTACGCGGCGGGCGAGGTCGCCACGGCCATCGGGCACTTCGCCGACTGGCTGCTCGCGAACGGCGGGGCGGCGGCGGGCTTCGTCCTCGGCGGGCTGTTCCTGCCGCTGGTGATGCTGGGCCTGCACCAGGCCCTCATCCCCATCCACACGACCCTGATCCAGCAGCAGGGCCACACGGTGCTGCTGCCGATCCTCGCGATGGCGGGCGCCGGCCAGGTGGGCGCGGCCCTCGCCCTCTACGTCCGCCTGTCGCACAACACCTCGGTGCGCCGGACGATCCGGTTCGCAATGCCGGCCGGGCTCCTGGGCATCGGCGAGCCTTTGATCTACGGCGTCTCCCTGCCGCTGGGCCGCCCGTTCGTCACCGCCTGCATCGGCGGCGCGTTCGGAGGAGCGTTCGTGGGACTGCTGGGGCAGCTGGGCGACACGGTCGGCTCGACGGCCATCGGCCCGTCGGGCTGGGCCCTGTTCCCGCTGCTGCAGGGCGGCCACGGCCCGGTCCGGGCGGTGGCGGTCTACGGGGCGGGCCTGCTGGTGGGCTACGCGGCGGGGTTCGTGGCGACGTACGCGTTCGGCCTGAGCCGCGAGTCGCTGCGCGAGCTGAACGCCGGTGGGGAAAGAAGCCCGTCCGGCGACTGAGGGCAAAGGCGGTACGCCCGAGGGCGGCACCCCCTTCGCAGGGAGTGCCGCCCTCGGCGTACAGCGTTCAGGACAAGTGATCCGTCAGGATCAGAAGTCCATGTCACCGCCCGGCATGCCGCCCGGAGCGGCCGCGGCGGCCTTCTCCGGCTTGTCGGCGATGACGGCCTCGGTGGTGAGGAAGAGCGCAGCGATGGACGCGGCGTTCTGCAGGGCGGAGCGGGTGACCTTGGCCGGGTCGATGATGCCCTCGGCGACCAGGTCGACGTACTCGCCCGTGGCGGCGTTGAGACCGTGGCCCGGGGTCAGGTTGCGCACCTTCTCCACGACGACGCCGCCCTCGAGACCGGCGTTGACCGCGATCTGCTTGAGCGGGGCCTCCAGGGCCAGCTTGACGGCGGCGGCACCGGTGGCCTCGTCGCCCTCGAGCTCCAGCTTCTCGAACACCTGGGAGGCCTGCAGCAGGGCCACGCCACCACCGGCGACGATGCCCTCCTCGACGGCCGCCTTCGCGTTGCGAACGGCGTCCTCGATGCGGTGCTTGCGCTCCTTGAGCTCGACCTCGGTCGCGGCACCGGCCTTGATGACGGCCACGCCGCCGGCCAGCTTCGCGAGGCGCTCCTGGAGCTTCTCGCGGTCGTAGTCCGAGTCGCTGTTCTCGATCTCGGCGCGGATCTGGTTGACGCGGCCCTGGACCTGGTCGCTGTCACCGGCACCGTCGACGATGGTCGTCTCGTCCTTGGTGATGACGACCTTGCGGGCGCGGCCGAGCAGGTCGAGACCGGCGTTCTCCAGCTTGAGGCCGACCTCCTCGGAGATGACGGTGCCACCGGTGAGGATGGCGATGTCACCGAGCATGGCCTTGCGGCGGTCGCCGAAGCCCGGGGCCTTGACGGCGACGGACTTGAAGGTGCCGCGGATCTTGTTCACGACGAGCGTGGACAGGGCCTCGCCCTCGACGTCCTCGGCGATGATCAGCAGCGGCTTGCCGGACTGCATGACCTTCTCCAGGAGCGGCAGCAGGTCCTTGACCGAGCCGATCTTGGAGTTGACGATCAGGATGTACGGGTCGTCGAGGGACGCCTCCATACGCTCCATGTCGGTGGCGAAGTACGCCGAGATGTAGCCCTTGTCGAAGCGCATACCCTCGGTGAGCTCCAGCTCCAGACCGAAGGTCTGGGACTCCTCGACGGTGATGACGCCTTCCTTGCCGACCTTGTCCATGGCCTCGGCGATGAGCTCGCCGATCTGGGTGTCGGCGGCGGAGATGGAGGCGGTGGAGGCGATCTGCTCCTTGGTCTCCACGTCCTTGGCCTGCTCGAGCAGGGCACCGGAGACGGCCTCGACGGCCTTCTCGATACCGCGCTTCAGCGCCATCGGGTTGGCACCCGCGGCGACGTTGCGCAGGCCCTCGCGGACCAGGGCCTGGGCCAGGACGGTCGCGGTCGTCGTGCCGTCACCGGCGACGTCGTCCGTCTTCTTCGCGACCTCCTTGACCAGCTCGGCGCCGATCTTCTCGTACGGGTCCTCGAGCTCGATCTCCTTGGCGATGGAGACACCATCGTTGGTGATCGTGGGGGCGCCCCACTTCTTCTCGAGGACGACGTTGCGGCCCTTGGGGCCGAGGGTGACCTTGACGGCGTCGGCGAGCTGGTTCATCCCGCGCTCGAGACCGCGCCGTGCCTCCTCGTCGAACGCGATGATCTTGGCCATGTGAAGTGGTCCTCCCAGGACGGGGTGGAGACTGCTCCGGACCGCACTGGCGCCCGCGACGGACGGCCTGCGTACCCTGCGGTTCCTTGCCCCGCCTGGCCCACGGACCTCACCGACGGTCCAAATCTGTCACTCTCACTCGGAGAGTGCTAAGCCCAATGATTAGCACTCGACCAGGGAGAGTGCAAGCGCCTCGGGGGACGGTCACGCCCACGGGGCGCCGGGAGCAGGGGCCCCAGGCAGCCGTACCCACCCCACGCGCCCCGCACACGCGCGAGGGGCCCGCACCCCGTCGGGTGCGGGCCCCTCTGCAAACCGAGCGAGCCGGTGGTCGATGCGCCGCGATCAGACCTGCTGCAGCTTCACCATGTCCGCCTGCGGCCCCTTCTGGCCCTGCGAGATCTCGAACTCGACCCGCTGACCCTCCTCGAGGGTGCGGTAACCGTCCATCTGAATCGCGCTGTAGTGGACGAATACATCCGCACCACCGTCGACCGCGATGAAGCCGTAGCCCTTCTCCGCGTTGAACCACTTGACGGTGCCCTGAGCCATGCCTAACTCCCCTATTACTGGCCCTTGCGCAGGACCGCACTTCGCGGACCCGGGTCAGACCTCACCCCCTGGCAGCCCAGTGGGTGTGCGCCGGAACGCGTCGACCGCGGCTGAATGTATCTGCACGGATGCCGTCTGCAACAGGTCACTCGGACGAGAATTCCGGGCATGGCCGATCGAGGAAATCGACTGAACTCCGGGTATTTCAGGGCAAGTCGGGCCGGGTATAACGCAACCAACCCGGCATTTCGTGCACACACTTCGCGCACAACTTGACGGGTTCTCATATGCGTTCGGCACTGACGCCGGGCGGGGATCGCCCCAACTGTATCGCGCTCAACAGGCGGAATCGCCCCGTCCGCTTCACGGACGGGGCGATTCCGGGGACGTCGTGCGGCAATAACGGAGGAACCCTGTGAAACCTCAGCCGCCCGCGACGGCGGGGATGACGGAGACGGCGGAGCCGTCGGGGGTGGGCGTCTGCAGCCCCTGCTCGAAGCGGACGTCGTCGTCGTTGACGTAGACGTTGACGAACCGGCGCAGCTTGCCGGCGTCGTCGAGCACACGGGCGGCGATGCCGGCGTGGTTCTCCTCCAGGGACCGGAGCACATCGGCGAGGGTCGCACCTTCGGCGGAGACCTCGGCCTTCCCGCCGGTGTAGGTGCGCAGGATGGTGGGGATACGAACGGTGACGCTCATGGGAGGAGCTCCTTCGAGAACAAGTTGTGGGCAGGCCTTCCGCAGGGCTGGGGGCACCCCCGGACGAAGTTTGGGGGAGGGTGGGCACAACGGCCCGCAGGCGTCAGACGGCAGCAAGCCCCGCGTCGCGGAACGCCGCCAACGACGGCCGGATCGTCACGGTCGGCCCCGCCGCAACGGCGTCGAGCGTCTTGAGCCCGTCGCCCGTATTGAGCACGACGGTCGTGAGGGAGGGGTCGAGCAGCCCACTCTCGATCAGCTTCCGCGTCACCCCCACCGTCACCCCACCCGCCGTCTCGGCAAAGATCCCCTCCGTCCGGGCGAGCAGCCGGATCGCATCGACGATCTCCGGATCGCTCACGTCCTCGACCGCCCCACCCGTCCGCCGCGCAATGTCCAGCACGTACGGCCCGTCGGCCGGGTTGCCGATGGCGAGGGACTTCGCGATCGTGTCCGGCTTCACCGGCCGCACCACGTCGTGCCCGTCCTTGAAGGCGCGCGCGACCGGCGAGCAGCCCTCCGCCTGCGCTCCGAAGATCTTGTACGGGCGGTCCTCGACCAGCCCCAGCGCGACGAGCTCCTTGAGCCCCTTGTCGATCTTCGTGAGCTGTGAGCCCGAGGCGATCGGCACGACGATCTGGTCCGGCAGCCGCCAGCCCAGCTGCTCACAGATCTCGTAGGCGAGCGTCTTCGACCCTTCGCCGTAGTACGGCCGGAGGTTGACGTTGACGAAGCCCCAGCCCTCCCCCAGCGGGTCGCCGATCAGTTCGCTGCAGAAGCGGTTGACGTCGTCGTACGTGCCTTCGATGCCGACGAGGTCGCCGCCGTACACCGCGGCCATGACGACCTTCCCGGCCTCCAGGTCGTGCGGGATGAAGACGCACGACTTGAACCCGGCCCGGGCGGCCGCGGCCCCGACCGCACCCGCCAGGTTCCCGGTCGAGGAGCACGACAGCGTGGTGAAGCCGAAGGCGCGGGCGGCCTCGACCGCGATGGCCACGACCCGGTCCTTGAAGGAGTGCGTCGGGTTGCCGGAGTCGTCCTTGACGTACAGGCCGCCCGTCACGCCCAGCTCGCGGGCGAGGTTGTCGGCCTTGACGAGCTTGGTGAGGCCGGGGTTGAGGCTGGGCTTGTCCGCGACGTCGGCGGGGACGGGCAGCAGGGGGGCGTAGCGCCAGATGTTCGCGGGGCCGTCCTCGATCCGCTTGCGCAGGGCCTCCGAGCCGTCGGCGGGCAGTTCGTAGGCGACTTCGAGGGGACCGAAGCACAGGGCGCAGGCGAAGATGGGACCGAGGTCGAAGCGCTCTCCGCACTCGCGGCAGGAGAGTGCCGCGGCGGGTCCGAGGTCCACAGAAGTGGTAGAGGGTTCAACAGACTGCACAGCCATGGAGGCGAGGCCCTTTCTCCTCATCTTCCTCGCGGCGTACGTCGCCACGAGACGGAATTGGCACCTTCCCCGCCGGGAGCCTCGCCGCATATGCGATGAGACCGGCTGGAGGGTTGCCGGGGCTTCAACGGGCCGTGTCCCTCTGCCCCTCTGGATGAGCGGTATGGCGCTGGGCAGGGCCCAGGCGTTTGTGCACGCGGCGACCCCCGACATAGGACGGCGGTCCGCGTTGTTCAAGACTGTAACGGAAGGGACGGCCCGTTGAGAGGGGCGTCCGCACCGCGAGATGCGTCACAGAACGCGTCGCAGAACGTCCGTGAGACAGGGAGTCGTACACGTGCTGGAAGAGGTGGAGCGCTGGCTGGCCGAGCGGTCCTGGTCCGCTGCTGATCGTCCGCTCGACATGCTTCTGGCCGCCAAACGGGCCTCCGGCACCACGGTGAGCGTCGTCCTGCCGGCGCTGAACGAGGAGCCGACGGTCGGCACCATCGTGGCGACGATCCGCCGCGAGCTGATGTCGGACGCGGTGCCGCTGGTGGACGAGCTGGTGGTGATCGACTCGGGCTCCACGGACCGTACGGCGGAGGTCGCCGCGGCGGCCGGCGCGCGCGTGGTGCACCGGGACGAGGTGCTGCCGAGCCTGCCTGCGCTGCCGGGCAAGGGCGAGGTGCTGTGGCGCTCCCTGCTGGCGACGACCGGCGACATCGTCTGCTTCGTGGACGCCGACCTGCGCGAGTTCTCGGCGGACTTCGTGTCGGGGATCGTGGGCCCGCTGCTGACCGACCCGGGCGTGCACTTCGTCAAGGCGATGTACGACCGCCCGCTGGGCGAGGCCGTCGGCCAGGGCGGCCGGGTGACCGAGCTCGTGGCCCGTCCCCTGCTGAATCTGCACTGGCCGCAGCTGGCCGGTTTCGTGCAGCCGCTCGGCGGCGAGTACGCGGCCCGCCGCTCGCTCCTGGAGCAGCTGCCGTTCCCCGTCGGCTACGGCGTGGAGCTGGGCCTTCTGGTGGACGCGCTGCACACGGTCGGGCTGGGGGCGCTGGCCCAGGTGGACGTGGGCGTGCGCAAGCACCGCCACCAGGACGGGCGGGCGCTGGGCCGGATGGCCGCCGCCATCTACCGCACCGCGCAGCTCCGGCTGGCCCGGGGGCACCTGGTGCGACCTGCGCTGACGCAGTTCGAACGGACCTCGGAGGGCTTCGTTCCGCGGACGTACGCGGTGGACACGGAGGAGCGGCCGCCGATGGCCGGAATACCCGAGTACGCGCAGCGGCACGCCGCGTAAGCGTACGTTTGAGCGGTTCTTCCCGCGGCAAGGCTGGCCACATGGTCGCTGAGCACGTGCACACCGCATCGATCGCCGCCGCGCCGATCGTCGTCGCCTCCAACCGCGGCCCGGTCTCGTACCGGCGCAGCGAGGACGGCACCCTCGTGGCCGGGCGCGGCGGCGGCGGGCTGGTCTCCGGGCTCAGCTCGATACAGCGCGACGCCGAGGGCGGGGCCGCGGTGTGGGTGTGCGCGGCCCTGGGCGAGGGCGACCGCGAGGCGGCCCGCGCCGCCGGCCGAAGACTCCCCACGGACGACACCGGCGGCCACCACGTGCGGATGCTCGACATCCCGCCGGACACCTTCGCCGCCGCGTACAACGGCATCGCCAACTCCGTGCTGTGGTTCGTGCACCACATGCTCTACCAGACGCCCCTGGAGCCCTCCTTCGACCGGGAGTTCCGGACGCAGTGGGCGGCCTACGAGGAGTACAACGCGGCGTTCGCGGACGCCGTCGCCGAGGAGGCCGCGCAGGGCGCCGCGGTGCTCGTCCAGGACTACCACCTGGCGCTCGTGCCGGGCCTGCTCCGGGCGCGCCGCCCAGACCTGCGCATCGGCCACTTCTCGCACACCCCCTGGGCCCCGCCGGACTACTTCCGGATGCTGCCGGACGACGTGGCCGGGCAGCTGCTGCAGGGCGTGCTCGGCGGCGACCGGGCCGGCTTCCTGACCCGGCGCTGGGCCGAGGCGTTCGCCGCGTGCTGCGCGGACGTGCTGGGCGCGGAGGTCGTGCGGGACGGCGAGGGGCGCGCCGCCGAGGTGCGCTTCGAGGGGCGGACGACGCGGCTGGGCGTGCACGGCCTCGGCGCCGACGGGGACTTCCTGCGCGAGCGGGCGCACCGGGCGGACGTCGAGGAGCGCATGGCGGCACTCAGGGCGCAGATCGGCCCGGGCCGCAGGGCGATCGTGCGCGTGGACCGCACGGAGCTGTCCAAGAACATCGTGCGCGGGCTGTACGCGTACCGGCTGCTGCTGGAGGACCACCCGCAGTGGCGCGGCAAGGTCGTGCACGTCGCCTTCGCCTACCCCTCCCGCCAGGACCTCGCCGTCTACCGCGACTACACCGCCCAGGTGGAGCGGGTCGCGCGCGGGATCAACGCCGACTTCGGCACGGAGGGCTGGGAGCCGGTCGCCCTGCACGTCAAGGACGACTTCGCACGCTCGCTGGCCGCGTACCGGCTCGCGGACGTGGCCCTGGTCAACCCCATCCGGGACGGGATGAACCTCGTCGCCAAGGAGGTGCCGGTGGTCTCCGACCACGGCTGCGCGCTGGTGCTCTCGCGCGAGGCCGGGGCGGCGGCCGAGCTGGGCGACGAGGCGATCACCGTCAACCCGTACGACGTGGAGGCCACCGCCCGCGCGCTGCACCTGGCGCTGCTGATGGACCCCGGGGAGCGGGCGGAGCGCACCAAGCGGCTGGCCGCGGCGGCGACGGCGCTGCCGCCGGCCCGGTGGTTCACGGACCAGCTGCAGGCGCTGTGAGCCGGAGTGCGGGCCGCACACCTCCGGACCCCGTCTGAGCGGCCTGCGCTTCGGCGCCCCGGGCTGCCCGCATCCGGGCACGGGTAGCCATGGCGCATGTCAAATGTCCCACGTTGGGCCGTGCTTGCCACGGCGTGCGCCGCCGCCCTGACCGCGGTCGCCGGCTGCTCCTCGGACTCCGCCAAGAACGACGACGACAGCAAGCAGGCCAAGGGGGCGAAGGGCTCCTCCGCGGCGCCGTCCGACCCATCGGCGAACCCGTCGGCCAACCCGTCGTCCAACTCGTCGGCCAATCCGTCGGCCTCCTCCGCCGCCTCCGGCGGCGCGCCCTCGGGCACGCCGCGCACCGGTTCGCCGCCCGCCCGCTCGGCACCCGCAGGCTCGGCACCGGCCGGCTCGGCACCGGCCCGTTCGGCGCCGGCCGGTTCCCCGACCCCACCCCCGCCGAGCGGATCCATACCGGTCGGCCCCGGGCCGCAGCCGTCCTACGCCGTCCAGCAGCAGCCCGCCGCCGGCAGCTGCCACTACCGCTTCACCCCGGCCAAGGAGCCGCTCCCCGACCCCGCGTGCACCCCCGGCGCGACCAACCCGAAGGTCACCCGGGACACGCTCAAGACGACGATCTGCCGCAGCGGCTACACCGCCGGCATCCGGCCGCCCACGAACATCACCAGCCGCCAGAAGACCGCCAACGCCGCCGCGTACGGCTACAAGGGGCCGCTGGGCGACGCCGAGTACACCCACCTGATCGGCCTGCAGCTCGGGGGCGACCCCAACGACCCGCGCAACCTGTGGGTCGTGCCGCCCTCCCCCGGCCGCAAGGCGGTGAAGGGCGCCGGCAACCCCAAGGACGTGGTGGAGACCAGGCTCAAGGACGCCGTCTGCTCGGGCAAGGCCGACCTGGTCAAGGCCCAGCAGGCCGTCGCACGCGACTGGACGACGGCGCTCGACGTCCTCGGCGTCCCGGGCAAGCCCGCCAAGGGCGGGACGACGAGCCTCCCGGACGACGACGGCTGAGCGGACGACGGCCGGACGAGCGGGTCACTCCGCCGCGGGGCCGAGGCGGGCGGCGAGGGCCGTGAGCAGCTCCACGACTCCGCCCGGGCCGTCGACGACCAGGTCGGCGCGGTCCGCGAGCTCGGCGACCTCGGAGCTTCCGCTGCACACCAGCAGGCCCGGGAGGCCCTCGGAGCGCAGCTTCTCCACGGCCGCGAAGGCGGCCAGGTCGCCGAGGTCGTCACCGGCGTAGAGGACAGCGCCCGCGCCGCTCTCGCGCACGTACGAGGCGAGGGCGGCGCCCTTGTCGACGCCCGGCGGCCGCAGTTCCAGGACGAGCCTGCCGGGCTCGACGATCAGCCCGTGCCGCTCGGCGAGGGCGGACAGGGGCTCGCGCAGGGCGTCGAAGGCGGCTTGCGGGTGGGCGGTGCGCCGGGTGTGGACGGCGAGGGCCCGGCCCTTGTCCTCGATCCAGGCACCCCGGCCGAAGCCCGAGCCCGCCACGATCCCCGGCAGCTCCGCGCGGGCTGCCGCGACGCCGGGGGGCGGGGCGTCGGCGGTCACGGCGCCGGTCGCCGCGTCCCAGCGCTCGGCGCCGTACTGCCCGAGGACCACGAGGCGCTCCAGGCCCGCGGCCCCGGCGAAGCCGCCGTAGCGCACCGCGACCCCGGCCGGGCGACCGGTGATCACGGCGACCGAGCCGAGCCGGGGGGCGAGCCGCGCCAGCGCGGGCACGGCGCCCGGGTGCGCCCGGGCCTGCTCGGGGTCGGGGACGATCTCGGCGAGCGTCCCGTCGAAGTCGAGCGCGACGACCGCGCGTTGCGGACCGGCCAGCAGGGCGGCGAGCCCTTCGCAGCCGGCGGGGGTGACGGGGACGGGGAGGGAGGGGCTGCCCATGGGGCCGACCCTACTGGCTGGGCACCGCCGGCTACCGGCGTTCGCGGCGGGCGTCCCGGATGCGCCGCAGCCGGTTGACGGTGACCGGATCGTGGGCGAGGGCCCGCGGGTCGTCCAGGAGGGCGTTGAGCAGCTGGTAGTAGCGGGTCGGCGTCATGCCGAGCCGCTCCCGCACGGCGCGCTCCTTGGCGCCGGGCCCGGAGAAGGCCCGGCGTTCCAGGGCGAGCACGGCGAGGTCGAGCTCGGAGAGCCCGCGCTCCGGGAGCGCCTGCTCGGGGAGGTCCCCCTCGGAGGCCTCGCCGGGCTGTTCGTCGCTCACGCCGCCCAGCCTACTTGCCGTTGCCGGCCAGCTCCGTGGCGTCGGCCTCGCGCTGGATCTCGCCGAGGACGCTCGCGGGGTCGCCGCCCTTGACGACCACCGAGCCGATCTTCTCCTTGAAGGCCTTGCTGACCTTCGCCCAGGAGGTCTTGTCGACGGGGTAGAACTCGGCGTTCTCCAGCTGCTCCAGGAACGGCTTGAGGTGCTTCTTGCCGCTGTCGCCGGCCATCTTCTCGGAGGCGCTGGTGGTCACCGGCAGCAGGTCGTACTGGTTGGTGAAGCCGAGGACGTTCTTGGTGGTGTAGACGAAGTCGAGGAAGCGGCCGATCTCCTCGCGGTGGCCGCTCGCCTTGAACGCCATGATCCAGTCGGCGACGCCCATGGTGGCCTTGGCCTTGCCGGACTTGCCCGGCAGCGGCGCGGTCCCGTACTTGATGCCCTTGGCCTCGGCCTGCTTCATCAGCGTGGGGTGGCCGTTGAGCATGCCGACCTCACCGCGGCAGAAGGCGTCGAAGACGTTCTGGCGGTTGGTGCGGGAGGGGTCGAGGGAGCCGGTGAGGCCCTTGCCGACGAGCTCGTCGCGCAGCCACTCGAACGTCTTGACGTTCTCGTCGGAGTTGATGGTGTACGTACCGTTGTGGTCGGTGTAGCCGCTGCCGCCGCTGAGCATCCACATCATGGTCTCGGCGGGCGCCTCCTCGGGACCGAGCGGCAGCCCGTAGGGAACCTTGACCCCCGCGGCCTGGAGCTTCTTGGCCGCGGCCTGAAGCTCGTCCCAGCTCTCGGGGGCCTTGGCTATGCCGGCCTTGGCGAAGAGGGTCTTGTTGTAGAAGAGCAGCCGGGTGCTGGAGACGAACGGCAGGCCGTACTGCACGCGGGCCACCTCGCCCGCGCGGGCGATCGGGGCGATGATGTCGGCCTGGGTGGGGATGGTCAGCAGCTGGTCGGCGCTGTAGAGCTTGCCGGCGGCGGCGAAGTCGGCGTACGCGCCGATCTGCGCGATGTCCGGGGCCTTGCCGGCCGCGACCATCTCGGCGACCTTCTTGTCGACCTCGGTCCAGCTCAGGACCGAGACGTCGACCTTGACGCCCTTGTTCTCGGCCTCGAAGGCGCGGGCGAGGGCGTCCCAGTACTTCTGGGAGCCGTTCGCCTCGCTGTCACCGTAGTCGGCCGCGACGACGCGCAGCGTCTTGCTGCCGGAGCCACTGTCGCTCCCGCACGCTGTCAGCGCGGGCGCCAACGCCGCCGTGGCGGCACCTGCCGCCGTCAGACCCAAGAACCGCCGCCGCTGCACTACTGCTTCCCACCTTCGTGGTTTGTGATCGTCCTGAGCGTCCGCTGAAGACCGTGAGAACCGTGAGTTTCCCCCGCGGGTCACCATACGGTCCAGCCGACTCCGGTTTCGCTTCGGTATCGCCCTTCCCGCGCGGGGCGGGGGCTGCTATGCACGGAGATCACCGGTGGAAGGAGAAGAAAGCGCATGTCCGAGCCCTCTCTCACCCCCTCTCTCACCTCTGCGGAGATCACCACTCAGCCCGCCTGCTGGCGGCGCGCGACCGAGGCCGCGGCCGGGGCCGGGGCCGGGGCCTCGGCGCGCGCGACGGGCCTTCCACGCCCCGGGGAGCGGGTGGCCGTGACCGGCTGCGGCACCTCGTGGTTCATGGCCCAGGCGTACGCGGCGCTGCGGGAGGCGTCGGGGCAGGGGGAGACGGACGCCTTCCCGGCGTCGGAGTTCCCGGTGATGCGCACGTACGACCGGCTCGTGGTGATCACGCGGTCGGGGACGACGACGGAGGTGCTCGACCTGATCGAGGAGGTGCGCGAGCGCTGGGAAGTCTTCGCCCTGACCGCCGACCCGGCGTCGCCGGTGGTGCGCGCGGCCGACGAGGCCGCGGTGCTGGACTGGGCGGACGAGGAATCGGTGGTCCAGACCCGCTTCGCGACGACGGCGCTGGCGTACCTGCGGGCGGGCCTGGAGGCGAGCGGCGCGCTGCCGGCGGGGGTGAAGGGGATGGCAGAGGCGGCGACGGACGCGGAGACGGCGCTGAAGGACCCGCTGCCTCCCGAGGTGCTGTCCGCCGGTCAGTGGACCTTCCTGGGCGCAGGCTGGACGTACGGCCTCGCGCAGGAGGCGGCACTGAAGATGCGGGAGGCGGCGGGCGCGTGGACGGAGGCGTACCCGGCGATGGAGTACCGCCACGGCCCGATGGCGATCACGGCCCCGGGCCGCGTGGCCTGGCTCCTGGGCACCGCCCCGGCGGGCCTGGAGACGGACATCTCCCGCACGGGCGGCACCCTCGTGGCGGACGGCACCCGCCTGGACCCGATGGCGGACCTGATCCGCGCCCAACGCCTGGCGGTGGCGGTGGCGGAGTCCCGCAACCTGAACCCGGACACCCCGAAAAACCTGACAAGAAGCGTAATCCTGAACGACTGACCGGCCTTGGCCCGCCCTGACCGCCGGGCGGGCCCTCCCCGCCGCCGCGGCGGATTCACGCGGCCCGGCGCGAACGTCATCGCGTTCCGCCTCGTGGGTGGGCGGGCGGGCACGGGGACCCCGCCGGAGGCGGGGAAACACCCACCCACGGGCGAGTGGACTAGACCTTTCGTGTGCGGACACGCGACACTGTCCCCGTGAGACACGTCATCGCGCTCGACGTAGGCGGCACCGCCATCAAGGCCGCCCTGATCGGCCCGGACCACGAACTGCTGCACGAGGCCCGCCGCCCGACCGGCCGCGACCGGGGCCCGGACGCCGTCATAACCGGCATCCTGGACTTCGCCGCCGAGCTCGCGGCCACCGGCGAGGCCGCCTTCGGCGAGCCCGCGGCCGCGGCGGGCATCGCCGTGCCCGGCATCGTGGACGCCGGCACCGGCACGGCCGTCTACGCCGCCAACCTCGGCTGGCGCGACGTCCCCCTGCGCGATCTGCTGAGCCGCCGCCTGGGCGGCACCCCCGTGGCCCTCGGCCACGACGTCCGTACCGGCGGCCTCGCCGAGGGCCGCATCGGCGCGGGCGAGGGCACGGACCGCTTCCTGTTCGTCGCCCTCGGCACCGGCATCGCCGGCGCCATCGGCGTCGAGGGCCGCATCGAGGCCGGCGCCCACGGCGGCGCGGGCGAGATCGGCCACGTCCGCGTACACCCCGGCCCGGATGCCCGGCCGTGCGGCTGCGGCGGCCGCGGCTGCCTGGAGACCCTCGCGTCCGCCGCCGCGGTCAGCCGCGCCTGGGCGGAGGCGAGCGGCGACCCGGAGGCCGACGCCGCGGACTGCGCGCGCGCCGTCGACGCCGGCGACCCGCGCGCCCGCGCCGTCTGGCAGGAGGCCGTCGACGCCCTCGCGGACGGCCTCGTCGTCGCCCACACCCTGCTGGACCCGCGCACGCTGATCGTCGGCGGCGGCCTCGCCGAGGCCGGCGAGACCCTCTTCGCCCCGCTGCGCGCGGCGATCGCGGAGCGCATCACCTTCCAGCAGCTCCCCCGCATCGTCCCGGCGGCCCTCGGCGACGCCGCCGGCTGCCTGGGCGCGGGCCTGCTCGCCTGGGACCTGCTCACCACCCACCTCACGGAGGTTTCCGCCTGATGGTCGAACGAACGGTTCTCGCCGGCGCCCGCGTGGTGCTGCCGACCGGCGTGGTCGAGGACGGGCGGGTGACGGTCGAGGGCCGGCGGATCGCCGCGAACGAGAGCGGCGAGCAGGCCACGCTCGACCTCTCGGGCCACTGGATCGTCCCCGGCTTCGTGGACATGCACGTCCACGGCGGCGGCGGCGCGTCCTTCTCGGCGGGCGACCCCGAGGAGGCCCTGACCGCGATCCGTACGCACCGCGCGCACGGCACCACGACCATGGTCGCCTCCACCGTCACCGGCGACCTGGACGACCTCGCCCGGCAGGCGGCCGTCCTCTCCGAGCTGACCGAGCAGGGCGACCTGGCGGGCATCCACTTCGAGGGCCCGTTCATCTCCCCGCACCGCTGCGGCGCCCACCAGCCGGAGCTGCTGCGCGACCCGCAGCCGGCGGACGTCCGCAAGCTGGTCGACGCGGCGCGCGGCGCGGCCCGCATGATGACGCTGGCCCCGGAGCTGGCGGGCGGCCTCGACTCCGTCCGGCTGCTCGCCGAGCACGGCGTCGTCGCCGCCGTCGGCCACACGGACTCGTCCTACGAGGCGACCCTGGAGGCCATCGAGGCGGGCGCGACCGTCGCCACCCACCTCTTCAACGCGATGCCGGGCCTTCTGCACCGCGCCCCCGGCCCGATCGCGGCGCTCCTGGAGGACGAGCGGGTCACCGTCGAGCTGATCAACGACGGCACGCACCTGCACCCCGCCGTCCTGGAGCTGGCGTTCGCCCGCGCCGGCGCGGACCGGGTCGCGTTCATCACCGACGCGATGGGCGCGGCCGGCATGAGCGACGGCATGTACCCGCTCGGCCCGATGAGCGTCGAGGTCAAGGACGGCGTGGCCCGGATCGCCGACGGCCCGACGGCGGGTTCGATCGCGGGCTCGACGCTGACCCTGGACACGGCGTTCAAGCGCGCGGTGACGATCGACAAGCTGACGGTGGGCCAGGCGGTACGGGCCCTCTCGGCGAACCCGGCGCGGCTGCTGGGCGTGGCCGACCGGGTCGGCTCCCTGGAGCCCGGCAAGGATGCGGATCTGGTCGTTTTCGACGCCTCGTACGACCTGGTGGGCGTCATGCGCAAGGGCGAATGGGTGGTCAGGCCCTAAGTGCACTGATTTCTCCCGCCCTTGACGCACGGCCGCACTCCGGCCGGAACAGCGGCGGCGGTCCCGAGGTCTGGGCCTGCCGCCGCTGTTTTGGCATGATCGCTCGCGGTCGACGGTCCGGTTCATTGGTCAAGGGAGGGAGACGCCGGTGATCCTCACGGTCACGCTCAACGCAGCGCTCGATCTGACCTATCGCGTCCCGCGGCTGCAGCCGCACGCGTCGCACCACGTCACGGCCGCCGCCGAACGGCCCGGCGGCAAGGGCGTCAACGTGGCCCGCGTCCTCGCCGCCCTCGGCCACACCACGGTGGTCACGGGCTTCGCGGGCGGCACGACGGGCGAGACCCTGCGCCGCCACCTCGCCGAGGGCGCCCCCGGCGGCGGGGCGGAGCTCGTCGACTCCCTCGTCCCCATCCTCGGCACCACGCGCCGCACGGTCGCCGTCGTGGACGCCTCCACCGGCGACACCACCCAGCTCAACGAGACCGGACCGGACGTCACCGCCGAGGAGTGGGCGGCGTTCACGGACACCTACACGCGCCTGCTGCGCGAGGCCCGCGCCGTCGCCCTGTGCGGGAGCCTGCCGCCGGGCGTACCGGTCGGGGCGTATGCCCATCTCATCCGGCAGGCGCGCGCCGCCCGCGTCCCCGTCCTGCTGGACACCAGCGGCGAACCGCTGCGCCGCGGCATCGCCGCCCGCCCCGACCTGGTCACCCCCAACACGGCCGAACTCGCGGCCCTCACCGGCTCCACGGAGCCCCTCCGCGCGGCCCTGGACGCCCGCCGCCGCGGCGCCCACGCCATCGCCGCGACGCTCGGCCCGGAGGGCGTGCTCGCCGTGACCCCCGACGGCCGCTGGCACGCGGCCCCGCCCCACCGCCTCACCGGCAACCCGACCGGCGCCGGCGACTCCGCCGCGGCCGGCCTCCTGTCGGCGCTCGTCGAGGGCCTCCCCTGGCCGGACCGCCTGACCCGGGCCGTGGCCCTGGCCGCGGCCACCGTAAAGGCCCCCACGGCAGGCGAATTCGACCCCGCGACGTACGAGGACGTGCTGCCGCACGTGAAGGTCACGGCGGCCTGAACCCGCCCCCGAGGGGGCGCCCCGACGGAAGGACCACCGGCCATGCCACTCGTCCACACCAGGGAACTCATCACCGCAGGCCGCGCCCTGTGCGCTTTCAACGTCATCACGGTCGAACACGCCGAAGCCATCGCGGCCGGCGCGGAAGCCGCGAACCGCCCCGCGGTTCTGCAGATCTCGGAGAACGCCGTCAAATTCCACGGGGGACGACTGGGCCCCATCGCCGCCGCGACGGCGGCGGTGGCGACCGCCTCGTCGGCGCGCCTGTCCCTCCACCTGGACCACGTGGAGAACGAGGCGCTCCTGCGCCAGGCGCACGCCCACGGCTTCAGCTCGGTGATGTTCGACGCCTCGAAACTCCCTTACGGAGACAACGTCAAAGCAACGGCGGAAGCGGCCCGTTGGGGCCACGAACGCGACATCTGGGTGGAGGCGGAACTGGGCCGCGTAGGCGGAAAGGCGGGCGACGCGCACACCCCGGGCGTACGCACTGACCCGGCGGAAGCGGCGGCCTACGTGGCGGATACAGGCGTCGACGCCCTGGCCGTGGCGGTGGGCAGCGCCCACGCAATGACGGAACGCACGGCGACCCTGGACCACGCCCTGATCGCGTCCCTACGGGCCGCCGTCCCCGTCCCCCTGGTCCTCCACGGCTCGTCGGGCGTCCCGGACACGGAACTCCGCCGGGCGGTCGCCGCCGGAATGACGAAAATCAACGTGGGCACGGCCCTGAACAAGGCCTGCACAGGCGCGATCCGCGCCTTCCTGGAAGCCCACCCCTCCACCACGGACCCGCGCAAGTACCTGACCCCTGCGCGGGCTGCGATGACGGAGACGGTCGCGGGATTCCTCCGGACCGTCTCCGGGTGAGGTCACGCGCCGCCGGGCTGCAGCCAGACCTGGTCGATGTGCACGTCGCACTTGTTGCCCTGCTCGCAGGACATCTTGATGGTGTTCTTGCCCGGCTTGAGCGTGACCTGGGTCCAGGAGTTCACCCAGAAGTTCACCCACTCACCGGGCTTGGCATTGCCGAAGTTCTTCATCTTTATGGGATAGGAGGCCGTGGCGCCATTGGTGGCGACCGAAAGGTCGTTGTCCGTGCCGGGCACTCCGTAGGTGGCGTACAGCCGGTAGTCGCCACCGCTGGGGACGTCCACCTCCCACTCGATGCCGGCACCCACCTGATTGATGCCTACGTACGCACCGTTCTCGGCCTTGGCTCCGTGCACCTCATGCGACGTGGCGGCGCTGCCGACCAGCCTCAGGCTCGACGCATCCCGCTTGAGCTTCCCGACCGCCGACGGGTTGTCCGGCTCCTTCTTCTTCTCCGGGTCCTTGGACGGCTTCTTCTTGTCCTCGTCCTGCGACTGCTTCTGGTCGCCCCCGGAGGACGCCTGAGTGTTCGTGTCGTCACTCGTGCCGCTGTTGTTCAGCATCGCCACCGCGATGCCGCCCGCCACCACCGCGACGACGGCTATGGCCGCCACCAGCAGGCCGGTCCGCTTCGGCCGGGAGCCGCCGCCGTGACCACCGTGGCCGCCGTGGGACGCCGGCTGCCGCGGGAGGCCGCCCGGCAGGGTCTCCGGCGCCGCATAGTGCGGCGACGGCTGCTGAGCGTGCGGCGGCTGCGGCTGCGACTGCGGCTGGCGCGGGCCGTACTGGCGTGAACCGACCGTCCGTACCTGGTTGTACGAAGTGCGGGGGACGCCCGGCTGCGGCGCGGCCGGGGCGTTGTCGTGAGGCCCCTCGCCGCCCTCCGAGCGGTACAGGTGCGCGAACGGGTCGTCGTTCTCCGGCGTACCCGTGCCGTTATTACCGGCCGTCATCCCCTGTCACTCCCAACCTGTGGGCCCATCGCCCACTGGCCAAATCTTTGCGTTCGATTTCACGGTAGGCGGCGGTGCCGCGTTGGCGCAGCCTACCGCGACGCGGCGACACCTCGCGGTGCGTGGCCTCAGCCCGCCCGCCGACCCGCCTTGGCGCGTGACCGTTTTTCGACGTACATGCGCTGGTCGGCGGAGTGGAGCACCTCGTCGGCGGACATTCCGCAGCCTGCCCAGCCGATGCCGAAACTCGCGCCTACCCGCACCGCCCGGCCGTCAACCCTTATCGGCGGGACGATGGCGCTGCGCAGCCGTACGGCGAGATCCTCCGCGTCGGCCTGGGCGAGGCCGTCCGCGAGGACGACGAATTCGTCGCCGCCGAGGCGGGCGACCGTGTCGCCTTCGCGCACGCCGTTGCTGAGCCGGCGGGCGACCTCTATGAGGACGGCGTCTCCCGTGTGGTGCCCGAAGCGGTCGTTGATCGCCTTGAAGCCGTCGAGGTCGCAGAAGAGGACCGCCAGGCCCTTGGTCCCGTCGTCCTCACCGTCCTCGGGCGGGGCTATGGCGTGGACATGCCCGGGGTAGGCGCCGTCGTGGTCGCCGCAGCCGATCTCGTCGGGGGCGTAGTCGGGCCCGCAGTCCGGCGCGTGCTCGGGGCCGAGCTCGGAGCCGAAGCCGTGCGCGTACGGCCCGGCCCGCCCGGACCCGTACACGCCGCCCGCGGCCATCCCGGCCAGGCCGGCCGCGCCCACGCCCGCGGCCGCCGCCCCGTCCACGCCCTCCACCTCGGCGAAGCCGTCGAGACAGCCGTAGGGCGCGGCCACGGCGGCCGCGTGGGGCTCGCTGCCGGGCGCGCGGCTGCACAGCCGGCTGCTGAGCCGGGCCCGCAGCTCGGCACTGTTGGGCAGGCCGGTCAGCGAGTCGTGGCTGGCGCGGTGGGCGAGCTGCAGCTCGTGCCGCTTGCGCTCCTCGATGTCCTCGACGTGGGTGAGCAGGAAGCGCGGCCCGTCGGCGGCGTCGGCCACGACGGAGTTGCGCAGCGACACCCACACGTAGGTGCCGTCGCGGCGGGCGAGCCGCAGCTCGGCGCGGCCGCCCTCGGCGGAGGTGCGCAGGAGCGTGCCGATGTCCTCGGGGTGGACGAGGTCGGAGAACGAATAGCGGCGCATCTGGGACGCGGAGCGGCCGAGGAGGCGGCACAGGGCGTCGTTGGTGCGGTGCAGGCGGCCGTGCTGATCGCCGCCCATCTCGGCGATGGCCATGCCGCTGGGCGCGTACTCGAAGGCCTGGCGGAAGCTTTCCTCACTGGCGCGCAGGGCCTGCTGCTCCCGCTCCAGGCGGACGAGGGCGCGCTGCATGTTGGCCCGCAGCCGGGCGTTGCTGATCGCGATGGCGGCCTGGAAGGCGTACATCTGCAGCGCCTCGCGACCCCAGGCGCCGGGCCGGCGGCCGTTGCGCGGCTTGTCGACGGAGATCACGCCGAGGAGCTCGCCGCCCGCGGCGCCCGCGGTGTACATGGGGGCGAAGAGGCGGTCCATGGGGTGCCACTCGTCCGGGAAGCGGGGCGCCGGGCCGGCGGTGTGCCACTGGGGCACGTCGTCGTTGTCGAGGACCCAGCCCTCGGTGTACGGGATGAAGCGCAGCGAGCCCCACTGGTCGGCCATGGCCAGCCGCCGCTCCCAGGAGACGCGCGAGCCGACCCGCCCGGCCAGCAGCGCTTCGGCGCCGGCGCTGCCGGCGACGGCGGCGACGACGAGGTCACCGTCGGGCCGTACGAGATTGACGGCCGAGAGCTCGTACCCGAGCCCGGTGACGATGCCGTCCGCGACGGTCTGCAAGGTGTCCGCGAGACTTCGCGCCGTGTTCAGATCGGCCACCACCTGATGCAGCCCGCGCAAGGTGGCCAGGCGGACATACGGCTCCGACTCGGTCTCCATCTTCGCTCTCCCCCGAGACCTCGACAGCAACTCCAGGCTTCTTGTCGTCCGTTTACCACGGCCACTGAATCACAGCGAGCTGACCACTCGGTACACAGGGTCAACAATTACAGCCCTCTGTGACTCATGTCACAATGCGTGATGAGGTCCCGCTACTGGCGGGGTTAGAAGCTCTTATGCTTCGTGAACGCAAATCCGGAACGGTGTGAACACCCATCCGGACGCCTTCCCGAACCGATGCGGACAACTTTCGGAACCGTTCCGGCACCCTTCCGACCTAGGACCCGCCTGGTCCTGCAGCCCGATGCGAGGGCGCTACGGGCGGGCTAGCGTGCACAGCGTGTTGCAGACGACCCCGCCCTACGAGACCGCCATAGCCCATTCTGAAGGGGTGAGCGCCGATGAGTTCCGTGCCGCCCTCGCCCGCCTCGCCGCCGGCGTGGTGCTGGTGACCGCGCACGATCCGGAGCACGGACCGCGCGGCGAGGACGTCGGAATGACGGCGACCGCCTTCCTGTCCGTCTCGCTCGAACCGCCTCTCGTCATGGTGAGCGTTCGCAACGATTCCCGCATGGACGACCTCCTGGAGCGGCAGCCGCTGTGGGCGGTGTCCGTCCTCTCCGAGAGCCAGCGGCACATCGCCGGACGCTTCGCGATGAAGGGACGGATCAGCGACCGGCTGCTCTTCGAGGACATCCCCTACGCGTCCGGGACGGCGACCGGCGCGCCGCTCGTACGGGGCGCGCTGTCGACTCTGGAGTGCCGGACGGAACAGCGGGTGACGGCCGGGGACCACACGCTGGTGATCGGCAGGGTGCTCACGGCGACGGCGCCGACGACGGAGAGCGGGCCGCTCATGTACTTCAAGGGGAAGTACCGGCAGCTGGGGTGAGGCGGGGCGGGCACCCATGGGCCCAGCCCGCAGGCCTCCTAGCCCCAGTCCTTACCGGTGCGCCCGCGCTTGGTCTCGGCGCGCTGCTTCTTCTGCCGCAGCCGCCGCTCGTTGATCCCGCGCGGGATCTTCGTGGCGCGCCGCGGGCGGGGCGGCGGGGCGCTCGCCTCGGCGAGCAGCGAGGCGAGCCGGACGGCGGCGGTCTCGCGGTTGCGCCACTGCGAGCGGTGCTCCGAGGCGCGCACGACCACGACGCCGCCGACGAGCCGGGCGGCGAGCTTGGCCAGGGCGCGTTCCTTCCAGACCTCGGGCAGCGCTTCCGTGCGGGCGAGGTCGAACCGCAGCTCGACCTGGCTGTCGCTCGTGTTGACGTGCTGGCCGCCGGGGCCGGAGGAACGGGAGAAACGCCACTGGAGCTCGGCCTCCGGCAGGGAGACCGAGCCGCGGATGACGTAGGGGCCGGACATGCCCCCCATGATCCCGCGTGGCACGGGCGGGCGTCACCTCGTTTTGCGCCGCCCTCGACGCGCGCCGGCATCAGGGATTGGCAAAGAAAGTAAAAGCGTGTGGAACCCTGGGGTCCCCCGAGGGCGTTAACAAGGGTGACGGTGACCCGCGGGCCCGCGGTGCGCTGCAGAACCGACGCAGACTTGACCAGAAAGGGACAATTCCCATGGCTGTAAGCCTGTCCAAGGGCGGCAACGTCTCCCTCACCAAGGAGGCCCCGGGCCTGACGGCCGTCACGGTCGGCCTCGGCTGGGACGTCCGCACCACCACCGGCACGGACTTCGACCTCGACGCGAGCGCGATCGCCGTGAACCCCACGGGCAAGGTCTACTCCGACGCCCACTTCGTGTTCTTCAACAACAAGTCCACCCCGGACCAGTCGATCGTCCACACCGGCGACAACGTCACGGGCGCCGGCGAGGGCGACGACGAGCAGATCAACGTCAACCTGGCCGCCCTCCCGGCCGACGTCGAGAAGATCGTCTTCCCGGTCTCCATCTACGACGCGGTGGCCCGCAGCCAGAACTTCGGCCAGGTCCGCAACGCCTACATCCGCATCATCAACCAGGCCGGCGGCGCCGAGCTCGCCCGCTACGACCTGAGCGAGGACGCCGCCACCGAGACCGCCATGGTCTTCGGCGAGCTCTACCGCAACGGCTCGGACTGGAAGTTCCGCGCGGTCGGCCAGGGCTACGCCTCGGGCCTGCAGGGCATCGCGCAGGACTTCGGCGTCAACGTCTGACACCGACGGCCGCTCGGCGGCCGTCCGACGACTGCCTGATCTCTCTCCGACGGCTGCCTGACGGCCGTCACGGGCGCACGAGGGCCACCCCGGGATACGGGGTGGCCCGGAAGCCGCCACCCCCGCCCGGCCCGCGGCGCGCCCCGCGCCGGACGCACGGCTGGCAGCCCCCTCGATCTGGGTAGAACCAAGAGGAAGCGGCCCGCCATACCACACAGCCGACCGGTTGCGCACGCTCCGTAACCAGCGGCTGAGCAGCGGAGTTGGGGTTCACCGGGGCGGGTACGTAGTTACCCAAGGAGGGGCACCCGTGGAGACAGGACACACGCACCATGGACGACGGCGACTCACTCGAACGCATTCTTGCCGCAGTGATCGGCGACCGGGACCGCGAGCCCGAGCTGTGCCCGGCGTGCGGCCGGCCGCTGCGGGTGATCGTCGTGGCGGAGAACCCCGGCGACGCCACGTCGCCGGCGATCGTGCGAGGGGTCTGCCCCGCGTGCCCCAAGGGGCTGGGCGCCACGGCCCCCTGAAGCACCTGGCGCTGGCCTGCCCCAACTGCCAGAACATGATGCAGCAGATGGGCAACGGCGTGTACAAGTGCTGGAGCTGCGGATACACGAGCACCGGCTGAGCCCGGACCGGCTCCGCCGGGCGGCGCACGGCCCCTCCACCCGGCCCGGCGGGCCGCGGACCCGTGCGCCGTCCGGTGGCCCCTGCACGCCGCCCGCCCCGGGGCCCGGCGAGGATGCGGGCCCGGTGGATTACGGAGATGCTGGTTGCGTCAGCGTTCCGTGAGGAGGACGGCCATGTCCATGCTCGACAAGCTCAAAGGCCTGCTCAAGGGCCATGAGGACACCGCTCGGCAAGGTGTCGAGAAGGCGGGCGACGCGTTCGACGCCAAGACCCAGAACAAGTACCAGAGCCAGGTCGACACCGCCCAGCAGAAGCTCAACGAGCAGCTGGGGACGCAGGAGCGGCGACCGGGGGACGAGCGCCCGCCGACTCCCTGACCGTCGCCACAGCAGTCACCACAGCCGGTCGACCTCCCCCGGGTAGAGCCCGATGCGGCACCGCTCGAAGGCGGCCGCGTCACGCCGCGCCCGTGCCGTGAAGAACGCGGCCATGGTGACCTTGTCGAAGCCCGGCCGGTCGCTGGGGAACGGGTCCTGCGGGGTGCCGCCGATCAGGACGGTGCCGGGCAGGGCGGTCCAGCCGGCGCTCTCGTAGAACCCCTGCAGGGGGCGGTCGCACGTGAACAGTCCCACGTCCACGGCGCCGCCGTCGGCGATCAGCTCACGGGCGGCGGCCACCAGCCGCCGCCCGTATCCCTTGCCGCGGTGTGCCGCGTCCGTGACGACCGCGCTCAGGCCCGAGGCCCGGTAGCTCCGGCCCTCGTGGATGATCTCCTTGGACAGGATGTCCAGCGCGGCCCGTACGCCGCCGTCCGGGGCGAGGAGCAGGACGGCCACGGGGCGCAGGGCCGGGTCGTGGGGGCCACCGCCGGGCCAGGCCTGCTCCTGCAGGGCCTCGATCTGCGCGCGCAGCTCCGGCGGAAGATCCGGCTCCGCCATCGTGACAATCTGCATGCGCCCCATATTTCCCACGCGCCCCACGCGCCCCTCCCCCATTCGGCCGCACCCCTCGCGAGCCCGTGGCTCCGCAGGCTAGCCCAGCGCCGCCGCGCCCGCCTTCGCGAACTTCTCGTCGAGGTCGCCGCTCGGCGCCCCCGCGACGCCGATGCCGGCGACCGGCGCGCCCTTGACCTGGACCGGCGTGCCGCCCGGCAGGAACAGGGTGCCGGGGATGTCCTTGAGGTTCGGGGCGCTCTGGAGGCGCTTGACGAGCTCCGAGGTGGGGGCGTTCCAGGAGACGGCCGTGAAGCCCTTCCGTACGGCCGACTCGTAGGACTGCGGGCCCGCGCCGTCGCCGCGCAGCGTCACCAGAGTGTTGCCGTTGCGGTCGACGACCGCGACGGACACCTTCTGGCCCTCCTTCCTCGCGGCGGCCAGCGCGGCCTGGGCGGCGCGCGTGGCGGCGTCCACCGACAGGTGCGACGACTCGGTCACGCCGTTGCCGGCGACGGACACCGGAGCCTGGCGCTCCGCCGCGGGCGAGGCCGTCGCCGTGACCGCCCCGAACGTACCGGCCGCGACGACGGCGACCCCGGCCGCACCCACGAGCACACGGCTCCGGACGGAGAGCTTTCCGAGCGCAGACTTCATTTTCGGCTCCTCAACAGGCCAGTGGTTTGCCAGCGGATTGCCAGTGTTTTCCTGGCGCTCTCCATCCTTCGGGCCGTCCGCGCCGCGGGCATCGGCGTCCCGGCTGTCCGCCGGGTCAACCGATCGGCTGATGCGGCGGCCCTCCGCACCGGTTAGGAACAGGGGGTGACCTTTACCGACGATGACGAACCCGGCGCCCGCCGCCTCGCCCTCGTCATGCACGCCGCCTTCTTCCTGCTCCTCTCCGCCTCCTTCGCTCGCTTCCTGATCCGGCACCCGGGCGAGCCCCGCACGCCGTGGGTCGTCGCCCTCAGCGTGCTGCTCGCCCTGCTCTACGTCCTGCCGTACGCCTTGCCCCAGGCCCTGAGCCCGGCCCCCGCGGCCCGCCCGCCGCGGCAGCTCCTCTGGCTGGCCGCCGTCGTCGCGACGTGGGTCGTGCTCGTCGTCCTCGCGCCGAGCTTCGCGTGGTGCTCCGTCCCCCTGCTCTATACGGGCCTGCGCACGCTCCCCACGCGCGCCGCCCTCCTCCTGGTCACCTTCCTCACCGGCCTGGTCGTCGTGGCGCAGCTCCGGCTTTCCCACGGCTTCGACCCCACCCTCGTGCTCGCCCCGCCCGCCGTGGCCGCCGTCGCCACGGCCGTCTTCGTCCACACGCAGCGGCAGACGGACCGGCAGCGCGCCCTGATCGAGGACCTGGTCCGCACGCGCCGCGAACTGGCCGCCACCGAGCGGCGCGAGGGCGCCCTCGCCGAGCGGCAGCGGCTGTCGATGGAGATCCACGACACCCTGGCCCAGGGTCTGTCCAGCCAGCGGATGCTGCTGCAGGCCGCGGACCGCACCTGGGAGTCGGACCCGGAGGCGGCGCGCCGGCACGTGCGGACCGCCGCGGACGTCGCGGCCCGCGGCCTGGCCGAAACCCGGCGGTTCGTCGACGACCTGGCGCCGCCGCAGTTCGACGGCGGCGCGCGGCTGGAGGACGCGCTGCGGGCGCTGGCCGCCTCCGGCACGGCGGAGGGGACCGGTGCCCCGGTGCTCTTCCACGTCGACGGCGTGCCGGTCCCGCTGCCGGACGGGGTGCGGGCCGCGCTGCTCCGCATCGCCCAGGGCGCCCTGGCGAACGTGCGCGAGCACGCCGGTGCCGCCACGGCCGCGCTCACCCTGAGCTACCTCGGCGACCAGGTCGTCCTCGACGTCGCGGACGACGGGCGGGGGTTCGCGCCGGGTGCGCCGCCCGGCCCGGCCGGCGGGCGCGGCCACGGGCTGCCCGCGATGCGGGCCCGGGTGCGGCAGCTCGGCGGCTCCCTGACCATCGAGTCGGCGCCCGGCGAGGGCACCGTCGTCTCCGCCTGCATTCCCCTGGAGCCCCAGTGACCGACCCCGGCCCCGTTCACTCCGGCAGTCCCGCCCGGCCCATCCGCATCCTGCTCTGCGACGACCACGCCGTCGTACGGGCCGGGCTGCTGGCGCTGCTGTCCAGCGCGCCCGGCATCGAGGTCGTCGGCGAGGCGGGCGGTGGCGAGGAGGCGGTCGTGCTGGCCGCCCGGCTGCGGCCCGACGTCGTCCTGATGGACCTTCAGCTGGGTCCGGGCATGGACGGGATCGAGGCCACGCGACGCATCGTGGCCGACGCCGGAGGCGGCACGGGCGCCGGCACCGGCCCCGGCGGCGGCCCGTACGTCCTCGTCCTCACCACGTACGACACGGACGCCGACATCACGCGGGCCATCGACGCCGGGGCGACGGGGTACCTGCTGAAGGCCGAGCGCCCGGAGGAGCTGTTCTCGGCCATCAGGGCGGCCGCCGAGGGGCGTACGGCGCTGTCGCCGCCCGTCGCGGGCCGCGTCATGGCACGGATGCGCGGCTCGGTGCGGCCGGCGCTGACCGACCGCGAGCGGGACATCCTGGGGCAGCTCGCCCGCGGGCTGGGCAACCGGGAGATCGCACGCGCCCTGTTCATCAGCGAGGCGACCGTGAAGACCCATCTGGGGCGGATCTACGACAAGTTGGGCGTGGACACCCGGTCCGGCGCCGTCGCCGTGGCGAAAGAACAGCGTCTTTTGCCGTGACTTCACACCGACTTGATGCCGCCGGCCCTAGCCTGGCCGCGCCGGCCTCGTAGCGGAAGCGGTACCACCGCCTCAGCTCCGGCGGATTGCATGCAATCTCATCCGATCGCATGCAATCACTGTCCTCGCACTGAGATGCGACCGGTTTCAAGTCCGGACCAGCCCTGTGCAGTTCACCGCATAGCGGAACAGAACAACCGCGTTTCGGAGAACGACAGATCAAATCCTTGTTGCGCCCCTGTCAATGTCGCTCAGGGAATGGCACTCTCTCCTCAATCCACTCATGCACCACTCCTGCACCACCGGGCAGCCGTAACCCGTGCTGCCTGAACCCCCCTCAAAGGGACGTGACTTCACGGCCCGCACATAGGAGACAGAGTTGAGAAGCGTCACCTCCACCTCCCGCAAGAACACCCTGCGCGCCGCCGCGCTCGTCGCCTCCGCCGCCATGGTCGTCGTGGCCGTGCAGACCGGCTCCGCGAGCGCCACCGCCGACAAGGCGAGCGAGGCTTCGCCCCTCGCCGTGTCCGCAGGGCAGCGGGTCGCCGCGATCAAGGACGCACAGTCCGCGGCCCCCTCCACCGCCTCGAAGCTCGGCCTCGGCGGCAAGGAGAAGCTCGTCGTCCGTGACGTGATCAAGGACGCGAACGGCACGGTCCACACCCGCTACGAGCGCACCTTCGAGGGTCTGCCGGTGCTCGGCGGCGACCTCGTCGTGCACGAGGCGAAGAGCGGCTCGCGCAGCGTCGACAAGGCGACCGACGCCGAGATATCCGTGCCCAGCACCACCCCCGCCCAGGCCCCGGCCGCCGCGAAGAAGAGCGCCCTCAGCGCCGCCGCGGAGGAGAAGAAGACCGACAAGGCCGGTGCCGAGCGTGCGCCGCGCAAGGTCGTCTGGGCGGCCTCGGGCAAGCCCGTCCTGGCCTACGAGACCGTGGTCACCGGCGTCCAGAAGGACGGCACGCCCAGCAAGCTGCACGTGATCACCGACGCCAACACCGGCAAGAAGCTCTTCCAGCGCGAGGCCATCGAGACCGGCTCGGGCACCAGCACCTACAGCGGCACCGTCCCGCTGTCCACCACCAAGGGCGGCTCCGGCTACCAGCTCGTCGACGGCGAGCGCGGCGGCCACAAGACCTACAACCTGGCGCAGGGCACCGACGGCACCGGCGACCTGTTCACCAACTCCACCGACAGCTGGGGCGCCGGGGACCAGAAGGCCGGCGTCGACGCGCACTACGGCGCGGCCGTGACCTGGGACTTCTACAAGAACGTGCTCGGCCGCAGCGGCATCAAGAACGACGGCGTCGCCGCCTACTCGCGCGTCCACTACGGCGACAACTACGTCAACGCCTTCTGGGACGACGAGTGCTTCTGCATGACCTACGGCGACGGTGAGGGCAACAAGAACCCGCTGACCTCGCTCGACGTGGCCGCGCACGAGATGAGCCACGGCGTCACCTCCGCCACGGCCGGCCTGGTCTACAGCGGCGAGTCCGGCGGCCTCAACGAGGCCACCTCGGACATCTTCGGCACCGCCGCCGAGTTCTACGCCAACAACGCCACCGACAAGGGCGACTACCTCATCGGCGAGGCCATCAACATCCGCGGCGACGGCTCCCCGCTGCGCTACATGGACAAGCCCAGCAAGGACGGCGCGTCCAAGGACTACTGGTCCTCCTCGCTCGGCCGCCTGGACGTCCACTACTCCTCGGGCCCGGCCAACCACTTCTTCTACCTGCTGTCCGAGGGCAGCGGCTCGAAGACGATCAACGGCGTGACGTACAACAGCCCGACCTACAACAACTCCAAGGTCGCGGGCATCGGCCGGGACAAGGCCACCAAGATCTGGTACAAGGCCCTGACCACGTACTTCACCTCCACCACCAACTACAAGGCGGCCCGCACCGGCACCCTGAAGGCCACCGCGGACCTCTACGGCTCCTCGAGCGCGGAGTACAAGGCGGTCGCCGCCGCCTGGACCGCGATCAACGTGAAGTAACCGCAACACCGGCGTAGCCGGGAGCGCCCCGCCGCCGACGCGGGGCGCCTCCGGCTCGTACACGTTTACGCGTCCGGCCCTCCGCCGTGACACCATCGAAGCGTGATCGACCTCGGCTACTCGCTCTCGCGCCGCTTCCCCGACCCTCCGCAGACGGACTACCGCACCGCGGACGTGCGGGCCCTCCGGCACGACCTGTTCTGCGGGGACGTCTACATCGCGGACGTGAAGAAGGACCGCGAGCTGTCCACAGCCTGGGGATGGGTTCCGGTGCTCGACTTCGTGTGGGCGCTGTGCGACATCATGGAGCAGATCGACCGCGACCCGCGGGGCAGGCGCTCGGCGACCACGCAGTTCGCCGAGCTGGACTTCACCGAATCCAGCGACTGCATGCTCTTCGAGCGGCGCTTCGGCTGGGTCGAGGTCTCCGCCGACTGGATGCCGGCCGACGAGCCCGCGCTCACCTTCGACCACCGCGCCCTGCGCCGCGAGGCCCGCGACTTCCTGCACGACCTGATCGCGGACCTGTCCGACATGCACGAGGGCCTCGCCGACAACCCGGTGATCTGGGACCTGCAGAGCCGCTTCCCGCGCGTGTAGCCGTACGGGCCCTACGCCCGTACGGGCCGTGCCCCCGTACGGCCTCCGGCCCCGCCCGGCCTCAATCCTCCGCGGCCTCAGTAATCCTCCGCGACCTCAGTCCTCCGCGGCCTCCACCCGTACGCCCATCTGCGCCGCGAAAGCCGGAGCAAGATCCAGGAGTTGGGACGGGCTGATCACCGCTCCCGACAGGTGCTCGATGCCGCGGGCGATGTCGATCTCCGCCGCCGCCCGCAGGTCCACGTCCGTCATCCGGGCCCCCGTGAAGTCGGCACGGCGCAGCACGCAGCCGCGGAAGTCGACGCGCTCCAGCCGGGCCCCGCCGAAATCGGCCTCGGAGAGGACGACGCCTTCGAAAGTGACGTCCTTCAGCGCCGCCCCGCGCAGATTCAGATAGTCGATCTTCCCGCCGCGGACGACGACCCGCTCCAGCACCGCGCCGTGCAGCTGGGTCCCGCCGAGCCGGGCGTCGCGGACCTCCACGTCCCGCAGGCCCGCCTTCGACAGGTCGGTGCCCACGCCGCGGATCCCGTCCAGCACGCAGTCCGTGAAGCGCGCGGCGACCAGCTCCGTCTCGTCCAGCGCGCAGGCGTACAGGCCGCAGTCCAGGAAGCGGGCGCCTGTCCCCGACTGCCCTGCGAAGTCGGCGTCCGTGAAGGCGAGGCCGTCGTAGTCCCCCTCGGGCTCCAGCTCCGCGCCGTCGTACGGCCGCAGCCCGGGCAGCCGCACCTCCGGGACCCTCACTGCGGGCCGCTTCTTACCGGCCTGCTTCGTACCGGTCCGCTTCCTGCCGTGCGTCGTCATGCCGACCACCGTGGCACACGCCACTGACAACGCCCCGACGCGTCCCGCCCCCCTTGACCTCAACCATGCCTGAGGTTGAAGACTCAAGGGCATCACCGCAGAACACCGCTGGGAGACCGCCATGCACGCCGTACGACTGCACGACTTCGGCCCCGCCGAGAACCTCACCTACGAGCGCACCGAGGACCCCGTCCCCGGCCCCGGGCAGCTGCGGATGGCCGTCGCCGCCGCCGGCGTGCACCTCCTCGACACCGCCCTGCGCTCCGGTCTCACCAGCCCCGTCCACCCCGCCCCCGACCTGCCGACCATCCCCGGGCGCGAGGTCGCCGGAACGGTCGACGCCGTCGGCGAGGGCGTCGGCGAGCACTGGCTCGGCCGCCGCGTCGTCGCCCACCTGGGCATGGTCCCCGGCGGCTACGCCGAGCTCGCCGTCGTCGCCGCCGACAAGGTGCACGAGCTGCCCGACGGGCTCGGCGAGGCGGAGGCCATCGCCATGATCGGCACCGGCCGCACCACCCTGGCCATCCTCGGCTTCACCGTGCTGACCGGCAAGGACGTCGTCGTGGTGCCGGGCGCGGCGGGCGGCATCGGCGCCCTGCTCGTGCAGTACGCCAAGAACGCGGGCGCCACCGTCGTCGGCCTCGCCGGCGGCCCCGCCAAGACCGAGCGCGTGCGGGCCCTGGGCGCCGACATCGCCCTCGACTACAACGACCCCGCCTGGCCCGACGCCGCCCGCGAGGCACTGGGCGAGCGCTCGGCCTCCGTCGTCTTCGACGGGGTCGGCGGCGAGGCCGCCCGCGCCTCCGTCGGCCTGCTCGGGCCCGGCGGCAGCCACTTCGTCTTCGGCTGGTCCGCGGACGGCATCACCGGCAGCGGCCCCTCCTTCACCCTGAGCGAGGAGGAGCTCGCCGCCCGCTCCCTCACCTCCCGCAACGTCCTCGGCCCCGCGATGATGGAGCGCATCGGCGGCCCCGAGGGCCTGCGCCGCCTGGAGGCCACCGCCCTCGCCGACGCCGCCTCCGGCCGCGTCACCCCACTCGTCACCCGCTTCCCCCTCGCCGAGGCAGCCGCCGCGCACGAGGCCCTGGAGACGCGACGGACGGTGGGGAAGGTCGTCCTCGTGCCGTAGGGACAGCGGGTCGGGACGGGGCCGGGGGACGGCCCCGTCCCGACAGGCGCCCGTCACCCGGCAGGCCTACGCTGGATTGCGGATTCTGCGCGCCAGGCGCGCCAGGCGCACCACGTGCACCACGCGCGCAGCACGCGCACCGCGCACGCCACGGCCGCGAGAGCAGGTCCCATGAGTTCCACGAACAAGGGCCCCATACCCCCCGGAACCCCCGCCACCGCCGCAACCGCACCCGGATCCGCATCCGCACCCGACCCCCGCCGCTGGTGGGGCCTGGTCGTCATCGCCGTCGCGCAGCTGATGGTCGTCCTCGACGCCACCATCGTGAACATCGCCCTGCCGTCCGCACAGCGCGACCTCCACATGTCGGACGGCAACCGGCAATGGGTGATCACCGCCTACACCCTGGCCTTCGGCGGACTCCTCCTGCTCGGCGGCCGCATCGCCGACCTCGTCGGCCGCAAGCTGACCTTCATGACCGGCCTCGTCGGCTTCGCCGCCGCGTCCGCCCTCGGCGGCGCCGCCCAGACCTCCGGCCTGCTGTTCGTCGCCCGCGCCCTCCAGGGCGCCTTCGGCGCGCTCCTGGCCCCCTCCGCGCTCTCCCTGCTCACCACCACCTTCACCGACGGCAAGGAACGCGCGAAGGCCTTCGGCATCTACGGCGCCATCGCCGGCGGCGGCGCCGCGATCGGCCTCATCGCCGGCGGCCTGATCACCGAATACCTCGACTGGCGCTGGTGCCTCTACGTCAACGTGCCGATCGCCCTGCTCGCCCTGCTCGGCGCCCTGGTCTTCCTCCACGACGACCGGCACCGCCGCGGGGAACGCCCCCGCCTGGACATCCCCGGGGTCGTCCTCGGCTGCGGCGGCCTCGTCGCCATCGTCTACGGCTGCAGCGAGGCCCAGCCGCGCGGCTGGAACGACCCGCTCGTCCTCGGGCTGCTGTGCGGCGGCGCGGCGCTCCTGGGCGCCTTCACGTGGTGGCAGGGCCGCGCCCGGCACCCCCTGCTCCCGCTGCACATCGTCCGCGACCGCAACCGCGCCGGGGCCTTCCTGGTGATGGGCCTGGCCGTCATCGCCCTGTTCGGCATGTTCCTGTTCATGACCTACTACCTGCAGGTCGTCCTCGGCTACTCCCCCGTGAAGACCGGCCTGGCCTTCCTCCCGATGACCGCGGCCATCGTCGTCGGCTCCACCCAGATCTCCGCCCGCCTCATGACCCACGTGCCCCCGCGCACCCTGATGGTGCCCGGCACGCTCCTCGCCGCCGGCGGGCTGTTCCTGCTGACCTTCCTGCCCGTCGAGCCCGCGTTCGTCAGCCACGTCCTGCCCGCCGAGCTCCTCGTCGGCCTCGGCATGGGCCTGGTCTTCATGCCCGTCATGGCCACCGCCACCGCCGGCGTCGCCCCGCAGGACGCCGGCGTCACCTCAGCCACGGTCAACACCGCTCAGCAGGTGGGCGGCTCCATCGGCACCGCCCTCCTCAACACCATCGCCACGTCCGCGAGCACCGGCTACATCACCACGCACCTGAAGACGGCGGCCGCGGACGGAGTCCTCACGCCCGCCGTCCGGGCCGGCGTCGTGAAGACCGGCATCGTCCACGGGTTCCAGATCGCCATCGCCTGGGGCGCGGGCATCATGCTCCTCGCCGGCGTCACCGGCTGGTTCCTGGTCACCGCCCGCGCGCCCAAACACGCGAGCCCTCTCGGCGGCGTCGAAGCGGACGCCGTCACCACCGGTGCCGCCCCCGCGGAAATCCGGGCGGCCGCCGAAGCCGAGGAACGCCATCACATGCGTGAACCCGAACCCGGAGACGGCCCCTGGTAAGCCGGAGCAGGCCCCACGCAAGCCCGGCGCAGGCACGGCACAACCGCGGTGCGTGTAAGGGCCTTTCAGGCCACCACCCGCATCCCGTGCGAGGTATTGTTCAGCCGCCGCCCGCCCGAGTCCGTGCACACCACAATGTCCTCGATGCGCACCCCGAAACGACCCGGAAGATAAATCCCCGGCTCGATCGAGAAACACATCCCCGGTACCAGCGGCAGGTGTTCGCCCTCCACCAGGTACGGCGGCTCGTGCGTCGTCACCCCGATCCCGTGACCCGTACGGTGAATGAAGTATTCCCCATAGCCCGCGCCACGGATGACCTGACGCGCCACCCGGTCGATCTCCTGGCACGCCACGCCCGGGCGCACCGCCTCGAACGCCGCCTGCTGCGCCTCGCGCACCACGTCGTGCACCTTGCGTTCCTCGGCCGTCGGCTCGCCCACGTGCACCGTGCGCGTGGTGTCCGAGCCGTAACCGTCCTTCAGGCCGCCGAAGTCCATGACGACCATGTCGCCGTCCTCGATGACCCGCTCGCCCGCGTCGTGGTGCGGATTCGCACCGTTCGGACCCGAGCCGACAATCGTGAAATCGACCTGACTGTGGCCGTGTTCGCGCAGCAGCCGCGCCAGGTCCGCCGCCACCTCGCACTCGCGCCGCCCCGCGAACCTCAGCCCCACGACCTGCTCGTACGCCGCATCAGCCGCCGCGCCCGCAGCCGCCAGCCGCTCCACCTCGTAGGCGTCCTTCACCGCCCGCAGCATCGGCATGACCTCGGTGAACGCCCCGTACGACACGCCCGGGCAGGCGCGTTGCAGCGCCAGGACGTGCAGCGCCCACGCGTTGTCCGAGACGCCGTAGCGGCCCTTGGGGTCGAGCAGCGGGGCCAGCGCCGCGTACGGGTCCTGGCCGTCGCTCCAGCCGGTGACGGACAAGGACGGCGCTGCCGGGGCCCGTTCGGCGTCCGGCCGCTCCAGGGCGGGCACCAGCAGCCGCGGCCGGGCGCCCGGCGCGATCAGCAGCGCGGTCAACCGCTCGGTCACGGGCGGGCGGTAGCCCGTCAGCCAGTCCAAGTCCGGGCCCGGTGTGACGATCAGACCGGCAAGACCGGAGTCTGCGGCCGCCACGGCGGCGCGCTCCAGGCGGGCGGCGTAGGCGGGCCCGCCCTTCGGTCCGCCGGGCGGGGTGGGGGCGGAGGCGGCAGCATCGCTCATGGGGGCAGAGTAATCCGGACGAAGGCGGTCGGCGATGCCATTCTCTACCTCACGGGGGATGCCCCCTCATCCGGCCGGATGAGAGATACCCCGACCCAGGGCCGATTTCCCCCCGATTCCGTTGTAAGGAAATTCAGGGATGTCTAGCGTGTTCATGCCTGTAGTTCACACCTGCAGCCTCCTGCTGCAGTTCATGCTCGCCTAGCTAGGAGCACCATGTTCCGACGAGTCGGGCGGTTCGCCGTCCACCGACCTTGGCTCACCATCGCCGGCTGGATCATCGCCGCGGTGGCCCTCAGCCTGCTGGCCCCCGGGCTGAAGTCCACGACCGATGAAACGGAATTCCTTCCTTCACATTACGAATCCGTACAGGCGGGCAAGCTCCAGGAAAAGGCCTTCCCCAAAACCGAACAGCCCTCCGCCATCGTCGTCTTCCAGCGTTCCGACGGCGGGAAGCTCACCGCCGCCGACCGCGCCGACGTCGCGAAGGTGACCGGCGGGCTGAACGACAAGCACCGCAAGGGCATCGCCCGCGTCGAGACGAACCCCCAGGCCGTCTCCCCCAACGGTGAGATCGCCCTGGCCAACGTCATCGCCGTCAACAGGAACGCGCAGGACCAGACCCTGCCCAACGCCGTCAAGGACCTCCGTCAGGACGCCAAGGGCCTGCTGGACGGCACCCACTTGAAGGCCGGCTTCACCGGCCAGGCGGCCACCGCCCTGGACGCCCAGGAGTCCTCCGGCGACACCGACGCGATGATCATGTCGGCCACGCTCCTCCTGATCATCATCCTGCTGCTGGTCATCTTCCGCAGCCCGCTGATAGCGCTGATGCCCGTCCTCATCATCGCCCTCGTCTTCGCCGTCGCCCTCGGCCTCATCGGCACCGCCGCCGAACTCGGCGGACTCAAGGCGGACAACTCCATCTCCGCCATCCTCATCGTCGTCCTCTTCGGCGTCGGCACCGACTACATCCTCTTCCTCCTCTTCCGCTACCGCGAAGAGCTGCGCGACGGGCAACAGCCCAAGGAAGCCCTCACCAACGCCGTCGCCCGCGTCGGCGAAACCATCGCCTCCGCCGCCGGCGCCGTCATCGTCGCCTTCCTCGCCCTCCTCCTGTCCACCATGGGCATGATGCGGGCGATGGGCCCCTCGCTCGCCATCGCCGTCGGCGTCACCCTCATCGCCGCACTCACCCTCGTGCCGGCCGTCTTCTCCCTCCTCGGCACCAAGGCCTTCTGGCCCTCCAAGGCCTGGAAGAAGCGCTCCCGCAGCCGCCTCTCCGACGGCCTCGGCGCGCTCGTCGCCCGCCGCCCCGCGGCCATCGCCGTGCTCTCCGCCGCGGTCCTGGCCGCCCTCGCCGTCGGCGCCGTCAGCTTCAAGGCCGAGTTCGACACCGACAGCCAGCTCCCGCAGAAGCTCGAATCCGTCCAGTCGATGAAGGACCTGCAGCGCGGCTTCTCCGCCGGCCAGTCCGACCCCGCCATGGTCTACGTCGAGTCCCGCAGCGGCACCCTCGACAAGGGCGCCCTCGGCACGTACAAGAAGGACCTCGCCGGCATCGACGGCGTCGGCGCCGTCTCCGACCCCGTCGTCAACCCCGACGGCACCGTCGCCCAGTACAGCGTCGTCCTCAAGTACCGCCCCACCGAGGACAAGGCCATCGACCTCGCCGGCGGCACCCTGCGCACCACCGCCCACAAGGCCGCGCCCGACGGCACCAAGGCCTACGTCGGCGGCACCTCCGCCGTCCTCGCCGACGTGGAGAAGGCCGTCGGCCACGACTACAAGCTCGTCTTCCCCATCGCCGGACTCGCGATCATGATCATCCTGGGCCTGCTGCTCCGCAGCATCGTCGCCCCGATCTACCTGATGATCTCCGTCGCCCTGGGCTTCGGCGCCACGCTCGGCTCCACCGTCTGGCTCTTCCAGGACCTCCAGCACAAGAACGGCCTGCTGTTCATGCTGCCGGTCATCGTCTACCTCTTCGTCGTCGCCATCGGCACCGACTACAACATCCTCATGGTCGCCCGGCTGCGCGAGGAGGTCCGGCGCGGCGTCCCCGCCCGCGAGGCGATCCACACCGCCGTCGCCCGCTCGGCACCCACCATCGCCTCCGCCGCGATCATCCTCGCCGGCACCTTCGGCGTCCTCCTGCTGGCCGACAACTCCATGCTCCAGCAGATGGGCTTCGCGGTCGCCTTCGGCATCCTGCTCACGGCCTTCGTGATGGCCATGCTCCTCGTCCCGACCGTCACGTCCCTCCTGGGCCACAAGGCATGGTGGCCCGGCCACCAGGACGCCCCGCGCCCGGACCCGGCGACGGGAGCCCTTCCGTACCCGGACCAGAGCCGCCGGCTGGACGCGGGCGAGGAGGCACGACGCTGAGGCGCCCGGCCCGCACCCGCCCCTGACAGCACGAAACCGCAGGTCCCGGAGGGGACCTGCGGTTTCGTTTCCGAGCCGACTGTCGGGTTCGAACCGACGACCTTCGCTTTACAAGAGCGGTGCTCTACCAGCTGAGCTAAGTCGGCCTGTGCGTTGCAGTCTAACCAAACTCCACCCGTGCCCAGGCCACGAATTTTCACAGCCACCGGCTGCTGACAACCGACCGCCTCCCGGGTACCGTCACCTGCAACCCGGTCCAAATGGACTGGACCACTCCCTCTACTCGGATCGTCCGGCACGTTCCTGCCGGTGAAGGGACTGCATCACCATGGCCACGGTCACGTACGACAAGGCGACCCGGATCTACCCGGGGTCCGACAAGCCCGCCGTCGATCAGCTCGACATCTCCATCGAGGACGGTGAGTTCCTCGTCCTGGTCGGCCCGTCCGGGTGCGGGAAGTCGACCTCGCTGCGGATGCTCGCGGGGCTCGAGGACGTCAACGGAGGGGCGATCCGGATCGGCGACCGGGACGTCACCCATCTGCCGCCGAAAGACCGGGACATCGCCATGGTGTTCCAGAACTACGCGCTCTACCCCCACATGACCGTCGCCGACAACATGGGCTTCGCGCTGAAGATCGCGGGCGTGCCCAAGTCGGAGATCCGCCAGAAGGTGGAGGACGCGGCGAAGATCCTGGACCTCACCGAGTACCTGGGGCGCAAGCCCAAGGCGCTCTCCGGCGGTCAGCGGCAGCGCGTCGCGATGGGGCGGGCGATCGTGCGCGAGCCCCAGGTGTTCCTCATGGACGAGCCGCTGTCGAACCTGGACGCGAAGCTGCGCGTGCAGACGCGCACGCAGATCGCGGGGCTGCAGCGCCGCCTCGGCATCACCACGGTCTACGTCACCCACGACCAGGTCGAGGCCATGACCATGGGCGACCGCGTCGCGGTGCTCAAGGACGGCCTGCTGCAGCAGATCGACTCGCCGCGGAACATGTACGACCGGCCGGCCAACCTCTTCGTCGCGGGCTTCATCGGCTCGCCGGCGATGAACCTGGTCGAGGTGCCGGTCACCGACGGCGGCGTGAAGTTCGGCAACAGCGTCGTCCCGGTGTCGCGCGAGGCCCTCGCGGGGACCGGCAAGGGTGACCGGACCGTCACCGTGGGTGTCCGCCCGGAACACTTCGACGTGGTCGAACAGAACGGCGAGGCGGCGAAGTCGCTCGGCAAGGAGTCGAAGGACGCCCCGGCCGGCCTGGCGGTCACCGTCAACGTGGTGGAGGAGCTCGGCGCCGACGGATACGTGTACGGCACGGCCGAGGTCGGCGGCGAGCAGAAGGACCTCGTCGTGCGCGTCAACGGCCGCCGCGTGCCCGAGAAGGGTTCGATCCTGCACGTCGTCCCGCGCCCGGGTGAGCTGCACGTCTTCTCGACCTCCTCGGGCGAGCGACTGAGCGACTGAGCGACCGATCGCGCAGCGCGGCCGCGGTCCGCGCCGCACGCACCCCCGCCCCCGTGCCGTCCAAATGGCCCGGGGGCGGGTGTTTTTCGCTCCGAAGTCACACGAGTTGCCGTTTTACCTGCCAGATCGCTCTTTTCGAGCCCTGTACGTCAACCAGGCGACCATCCGCACCACCAGACGCATCCCTCGACCGGGTGACTAGATGTCGCGGCGTCATTACCCCTCGCTACCATCTGCGGCATGAACCAGGCCGCCCGCCACATCGGCAGAACCCTTGCCTTCGTACTCCCCGTCGTTCTCGTCCTCTCGGGGACGCTCGCGGTGACCCGTGTCCCGTGGGCCGCGCCTGCCGATTCGCAGGTGCTCACCGCGTCCTCCGACAACGCCTCCACCCAAGCCCGGATCCGCGCCCCGCACGAGGTGCTGCACGACAAGCTCCTGACCGAGCTGCAGGAGAAGAACCCGGGGGTCGCCCTCAGCCACCTCCAGGAGGCCACCAACGGCCGTCCCTCGCTCGCCCGGCACTGCGTGGAGATCGCGCGGAGCCTCGGGCGCGCGGCGGTCGCGAAGTACGGCCCCCGGCAGGCCCAGCGCTACGCCCGCCCGGTCTGCGACACGTCGTACGCCTCCGGCGTCCAGAGCCGCTGACCGCCGTAAGGGGGCACGGCGCCGCCACCACCGGTCCGTCCGAGGACGGCACCGCATATCGTGCGGTGCATGACCGGCACGAACGCGTATCCGTACCCCACCCAAGCCGTGATCCTGGCCGGCGGCCAGGGGTCGCGGCTGCGCCCGTACACCGACGACCGACCCAAGCCGATGGTCGAGATTCCCGGCACCGGGACCCCGATCATCGGCCATCAGCTGGCCTGGCTGGCCGCCGAGGGCGTCACCGACGCCGTGGTCTCGTGCGGCCATCTGGCGGAGGTCCTGCAGGAGTGGCTCGTGTCGGCCGACCTGCCGCTGCGGGTGACGACCGTCGTCGAGAAGGAGCCGCTCGGCCGGGGCGGCGGCCTGAAGTTCGCTGCGGCCTCGCTGCCGCACCCCGACCGGCCCTGGTACGCCACCAACGGCGACATCTGGACCCGCTTCTCGCTGCGCGAGATGGCCGCCTTCCACCACGAGCGTGACGCGGCGGCCACCCTGGCCCTGGCCCGGCCCCGGATCCCCTGGGGGGCCGTCGAGACCGACGAGTTCGGGCACGTGCTGGACTTCATCGAGTCCCCGCCCTCCCCGTACCTGATCAACGCGGGCGTCTACGTGTTCTCCGCCGCCTTCACGGAAATGCTGCCGGAGCACGGCGACCACGAGCGCACCACGTTCCCCCGGCTGGCGCGCGAGCGGCGGCTCGCGGGCTACCCGCTGCCGCACGGGGCGTACTGGCGGGCCATCGACACGGCCAAGGACCTCACGGAGGCCGCCAAGGAGCTCGCCGGGCGGGCGTAGGGCCGGAAGGCCCCGCCCCGTCGTACGGCAAGCACGAGAACGGCCCCCGCACCTTCCGGTGCGGGGGCCGTCTGCGTGGAGCGCCCTGCTCAGCCGAGGAGGCCGCCGAGCGCTCCTCCCGTGCGGGTGCCGCCCGACGAACCGCCGGAGGAGCTGCCTCCGGTGCTGTTCGTGGTGCTGCTCGTGCCGCTGGAGGCCGAGGAGCCGCCGGAGGGGCTGCGGGGCGCCGCGGGCGCGGCCGGCTGCCGCGGGGTCTGCGGGGCCGGGCGGACGCCCTGGCTGGCGCCGGGGTGTCCGGTGCCGCCGGCTGCCGCGCCGGTGGGCGTGCGGGCGGCGCCGGGCGCGGCCGGGGCCGTGGCGGAGGGGGTCGCCGCGTGGGTGCCGGGGGCGGTGGGCTTGGGGGTGCCGACGGCGGAGGGGCTCCGGGGGCCACGGGGGGTGGAGGTGCCGGGGCTCTGGGGGTACGGCGAGCCGGGGAGGTTGTTGATGGGCGGGTCGCTGGGGCCGGGGACCTTGACGGTCTGGGAGGAGCGGACGGCGCCGCCGAGGGTGGAGCCGACCAGCAGGGTGAGGCCGATGAGGACCGTGGCCATGATCGTGCCGCGGCGCAGGACGCGCTGCCGGAGCTCCCACAGCTCGGCGCGGGGGCCGAGGCGGCGCCAGGCCTCGCCCGCGAGGCGCCCGTCGACGGAGTAGAAGGGCGCCCCGGCGATCACGAGGGGGCTCCAGGCGGCGAGGTAGATGATGTCGGGCGCGTCGTAGACGGGGGCGCTGCGCCAGCTGACGGTGACGAGGAGGACGGCGGACAGCAGGACGCCGACGGAGGCGGCGAGGCGCTGCCAGAGGCCGAAGATGGTGAGGACACCGACGACGACCTGGAGGAAGGCGACGGTGAGGCCGGCGCCGACGGGGTGGGCGAGGGCGAGGTTGCGCAGGGGCTCGGCGGCGGCCCAGGGGTGCAGGGCGGTGAGCCAGGCGACCATGGAGCCGCGCTTGCCGCCGTCGAAGTAGACGGGGTCGCAGAGCTTGCCCATGCCGGCGTAGATGGAGATGAAGCCGAGGAAGATCCGCAGGGGCAGCAGGACGACGCCGAGGTTCATCCGGCGGCCGGGGTAGTAGGCGTGCCGGACGGAGTCGCTCTGGCGCTTGGCGGCGCCGCTCTCGTCGTCGGCGTCCTCGTCGTCGTAGTCGGCGTCGGGGCCGTCGAACTGCGGGTAGCGGTACTGATCTTCGTCGTAGGCGCTGTCCGTGGGGCGGACGCCGTGCAGGAGCTGGGTCCCGGGCGCGGCGGGGCCGGCGGCGTCGACGAGCTCGCCGGGGCCGGTGCGCTCGGAGTGGCTGCGGGGGCCCACGACGGAGGGGTGCTGGTCGTCGACGCGGATGCGGGGCAGCACCTGGGTGGAGCCCGCGTCGGAGACGGCGGAGTCCCGTACGGCCTGGAGGAGTTCGGTGGGCGCCGCGTCACCGGGGGCGGCCCGCCCGCTCCACACCACGGGAGCGCGCCGTTTGGGCGCGCTCTTGACGGTGGGCAGCTGCGCCGTGTCGGCGATGCCTGCGAACTGGCGGGCGACGCGCGGGGGCCGGGCGAGCTGCACGCGGAAACTCACGTGGTTGACGGCGATCTGCGCCGGGTCGGACGGAACCTTCACCGTACTCAGCGCGGGCTGGTCGTCGTACCCGGAAGAGCTTCCCCCCGTGGGTGTGCGGGGTGTTCTGGTGTCCACACTCATCTAACCGAGTGACTTCTGATTAGGACACTGCCTTGACCGAGTCGAACTGTCCGGGTCGCGTCAACGGAGCCCGTCAATCCAGCCCTTAAGCGCAGGACGGGCCGGTGAACCGGCCCGTCCTGCGCTCAAGGAGAGTTTTTTCAGGCGCGGCGCCGCGCCGCCTCGTAGAGCACGACGCCCGCGGCGACACCGGCGTTGAGCGACTCGGCGCCGCCCGGCATCGGGATGCGCACGCGGAAGTCGCAGGTCTCGCCGACGAGGCGGGACAGGCCCTTGCCCTCGCTGCCGACGACGATGACGACCGGGCCTTCGAGGGCTTCGAGCTCGTGCAGCTCGACGTCGCCGTCGGCGGCGAGGCCGACGACGATCAGACCTTCCTTCTGGTACGACTCCAGCATCCGCGTCATGTTGGTGGCGCGGGCGACGGGCGTACGGGCGGCGGTGCCGGCGGAGGTCTTCCAGGCGCTGGCGGTCATGCCGGCCGCGCGGCGCTCGGGGACGACCACGCCGTGGCCGCCGAAGGCGGAGACGGAGCGGACGACGGCGCCGAGGTTGCGCGGGTCGGTGATGCCGTCGAGGGCGACGATCAGCGGGTCCTCGCCGTCGTCGAAGGCGGCGGCGCTGAGGTCCTCGGGGTGGGCGTACTCGTAGGGCGGGACCGAGAGGACGAGGCCCTGGTGGTTGAGGCCGTTGGTCATCCGGTCGAGCTCGGGACGGGGGGCCTCCATGAGGTTGAGACCCTTGTCCGTGGCGAGCTGGAGGGCCTCGCGGACGCGCTCGTCGTTGTCGAGGTACTGCTGGACGTAGAGCGTCTTGGCGGGCACGCCCTCGCGCAGCGCCTCGACGACGGAGTTGCGGCCGACGACGAGCTCGTTGGGGCCCTTGGGGCCGCCGCGGCGGGGGGCGGGGCGGCGGGCCGCCGCCTGCTTGGCCTGGGCGTTGGCGACACGGTTCTTCTTGTGTCCCTTGCGCATGGACGCGGGCGGCGTCGGGCCCTTGCCCTCCAGGCCTCGGCGCCGCTGGCCGCCGCTGCCGACCGTCGCGCCCTTCTTGTTGGACGTGCGGCGGTTCCTGCGCTGGCTGTTGCCGGCCATGGGGTCACCTGACTTCTTTTCTCTGCCGCCCTCGCGCCGCTCGGCCCTAGCGGGCCTCACGGGCTTCGGACGGCTGCGCCGGACGGCGTCCGGCGGTTGCCTACTACGTACGTACGAAAAGTGTCCCTCAGGACAGCGACCAGCGCGGTCCCGACGGGGTGTCCTCGATGGCGAGGCCCGCGTGCTGGAGCTGGTCGCGGATGGCGTCGGCGGCGGCCCAGTCCTTGCGGGCGCGGGCGGCCTGCCGCTGGTCGAGGACGAGGCGGACGAGGGAGTCCACGACGCCGTGGAGGTCGTCGCCGCGGCCGGTGGAGGCACCGGCCCACTGCTCGTCCAGCGGGTCGAGGCCGAGGACGCCGAGCATGGCGCGGACCTCGGCCAGGCGGGCGACGGCGGATTCCTTGTCGTCGGCGGTCAGGGCGGAGTTTCCCTGGCGGACGGTGGTGTGCACGATCGCGAGGGCCTGCGGGACGCCCAGGTCGTCGTCCATGGCCTCGGCGAAGGCGGGCGGGACCTCGGCGGCGGGCTCGACGGTCTCGCCGGCCATCTCGCAGACGCGCTGCATGAAGCCCTCGATCCGCGCGAACGCGGCCTCGGCCTCGCGCAGGGCCTCCTCGCTGTACTCGATCATCGAGCGGTAGTGCGGGGTGCCGAGGTAGTAGCGCAGGACGATGGGGCGCCAGTGCTTGACCATCTCGGAGACGAGGACGGAGTTGCCGAGGGACTTCGACATCTTCTCGCCGCTCATGGTGACCCAGGCGTTGTGCACCCAGTACGAGGCGAAGGCGTCGCCGAAGGCCTTGGCCTGGGCGATCTCGTTCTCGTGGTGGGGGAAGATCAGGTCGAGGCCGCCGCCGTGGACGTCGAAGGCCTCGCCGAGGTACTTGTGGGCCATGGCCGAGCACTCCAGGTGCCAGCCGGGGCGGCCGCGGCCCCAGGGGGTCTCCCAGGAGGGCTCGCCGGGCTTGGCGGCCTTCCACATGGCGAAGTCGCGGGGGTCGCGCTTGCCGGTCTCGCCCTCGCCGGAGGGCTGGAGGAGGTTGTCCAGCTCCTGGTTGGAGAGCTCGAGGTAGCCGGGGAAGGAGCGGACGTCGAAGTAGACGTTGCCGTCGGCCTCGTAGGCGTGGCCGCGCTCGATGAGGCCGCGCATCATCTCGACCATCTCGGTGACGTGGCCGGTGGCGCGGGGCTCGACGGTCGGCGGCAGGCAGCCGAGGGCGTCGTAGGCGCTGTTGAAGGCGCGCTCGTTCTCGTAGCCGATGGACCACCAGGGGCGGCCCTGGTCCGCCGCCTTCGTGATGATCTTGTCGTCGATGTCCGTGACGTTGCGCACGAAGGTCACGTCGTAGCCGCGGTAGGCGAACCAGCGACGCATGATGTCGAAGTTCAGGCCCGAGCGGATGTGGCCGATGTGCGGAGCGGCCTGCACGGTCGCGCCACACAGGTAGATCGAGACGCAGCCCGGAGTGAGCGGGGAGAAGTCGCGGATCTGCCGGGCGCTGGTGTCGTACAGGCGAATGGTCACGCAACCAGAGTAGTGGGCGTTCGGCAGTGCCCCCGGCAATCGAGCCCGTGAACTGGCAGATCGAGGGGTTCCATGGCGGGACGGCACAGATTGTCCGCTATGAAGTTAATGCCGAAAAACTACTGATTTGCGTGATAGCTTCCCCGGCACTGCCTCACCTTCCTCACCTGGAGGGGCGTTGCACCCCACTCTGCCGGTACAGCAGGAGCACGCGGAGCCCCCCGAGACCCCCGGAAGCCCGGACGGCAGCGACGGGCGCGCCCGGCTGGCCGCGCTGGACGGGCTGCGGCTGCTCGCGGCGCTGATGGTGGTGGCGTACCACTACGTGGCGTTCGGCAGCGGCGCCTGGGGCGGCCCGCCGGCGGCGGTCTTCCCCACCGCCCACCTGCCGGCGTCCTACGGCTGGCTGGGCGTGCAGCTGTTCTTCCTGATCAGCGGCTTCGTGATCTGCATGAGCTGCTGGGGCAGGGGGGTCGGCCGCTTCGCCGCCTCGCGCGTCACCCGGCTCTTCCCCGCGTACTGGTTCTCGGTGCTCGCCGTCGCACTCGTCGCCCGTTTGTGGCCGGTGCTGGGCGAAACCCCCCGCGCGCGGGACATCGCCGTCAACCTGACCATGCTCCACTCCCCCCTCGGGGTGGATCCCGTCGACGGCGTGTACTGGACGCTGTGGGTCGAGATGCGCTTCTACCTGCTCTTCGCGCTGGTCGTCGCCGGGAAGGGGCTGACGTACGCGCGGGCGGTGGGCTTCTGCGTGGTGTGGGGCTTCGCGGCGGCCGTCGCGGCGGCGGTGGACGAGCCCGTGCTCGACCAGGTGCTGATGCCGGAGGACTGCTGGTACTTCATCGCGGGCATCGCCTTCTTCCTCATGCACCGCTACCGCCCCAACCTCGTGCTGTGGCTGATCGTCGCCGCGTGCTTCCTCGTCGCCCAGCACGACCTGGTGGCGGCCCAGACGCGGGCCGAGGGCTACATGGGCCACCGCGTGCCCCACTGGCCGACGGCGGTGCTGCTCGCGCTGTTCTTCCTCGCCGTGGGGGCCGTCGCGCTCGGCCGGGCACACCGCCTCGGCCACCCCTGGCTGACCGCCGCCGGGGCGCTGACCTATCCCCTCTATCTGATCCACGAGCGCGTGGGCTGGCTGGTCATCCGGCGGACGGCCGGCGACGTGCCCCCGGCCGTCCTGCTGACCGCGCTGGTGACGGGCATGCTGCTGACCGCGTGGCTGGTGCACCGCCTGGTGGAGCGGCCGCTGGCGGGGGCGCTGAGGCGCGGGCTGCGGCGGGCGGCGGCGGAGATCCGGGCCGGATAGCGGGCCGGGAACGGGGCAGGGGCACGGGGCGGGCGGCAGCCGCGCGCCCGTTCCCCCGCCGGGCCCGCCACCGAGGCCCTCACCAGGCCCACCACAAGATCGTCACAAGATCACCCCGGAGCCGTTCCAAGGCAGGGGTTGGAATTACGGCAGAGACAGGAGATAACTGTCACGGCGGGCCGGGGGGTCCTTGTGTCAGCATGCGCGCGGACGGCCCTCGTAGGATGAGCCGACCTGAGCCGATGGAGAGGACGACATGCGTTTCGCCAGACGAGGTGACCTCGATGGCGGCCTGGCAGCCGGACAGCGGACCGCCGCTCCCAGGCCCAGGCTCTACGTCCTGGACGCGCTGCGGCTGCTCGCGGCCCTCATGGTCGTCTTCTTCCACTACGTGGCGCTGCGCGGCGGCTGGGGCGAGGACCCCGAGCACATCTTCCCCAACCTGTGGAAGTTCGCGCAGTACGGCTGGACCGGCGTCGAGATCTTCTTCCTCATCAGCGGCTTCGTGATCTGCATGAGCACGTGGGGCCGCTCGCTGGGCGACTTCGTGGTCTCCCGGGTGTCGCGGGTCTACCCCGCCTACTGGGTCGGGATCTTCCTGACGGCGGCCGTCATCTCGCTGTGGCCGCAGGTGCGGCAGATCAACGGCGGCTTCGACGGCGTCCTCACGAACCTGACCATGCTCCAGACGGGCTTCGGAGTCTGGGACGTCGACGGCGTCTACTGGACGCTCTTCATCGAGCTGAAGTTCTACGTACTCTTCGCGATCGTGGTGGCCACGGGCGTGACGTACCGCAAGTGCGTGCTCTTCTGCGCCGTGTGGACGGTCGTCGCGATGGCCTCGGTCCAGGCAGACGTCAAGCTCCTCGACCAGTGGGCGATGCCGCTCTACCAGCCGTACTTCGTCGCGGGCATCGCCTTCTACCTCATGTACCGCTACCGCCCCACCGCGCTGCTCTGGGGCATCGTCGCCCTGTCGCTGCTCCTCGCCGAGCACCAGATCGCGCGGCGCGTCGCGGACAACACCACGCACAACATCCCCGCCTGGCCCGCCCGGGTGATCATCCTCGTCGCGTTCGTGCTGATGGCACTGATCGCGTGCGGCGCGTTCAACCGGATCCAGTGGCGCTGGCTCTCCACGGCGGGCGCCCTCACCTACCCGCTTTACCTGCTCCACCAGTACATCGGCATGACGCTGATCTACGCCCTGCGCGACCGCGTCCCCCGGCACCTGCTGGTCATCGGCCTGGTCCTGGTGATGCTCGGCGCGGCGTGGCTGATGCACCGGTTCGTGGAGAAGCCGCTGGGCACCTGGCTGCGCAAGGTGATGCGCTCCAGCATGGAGGAGGTGCGGCAGCACTCGCCCCGCCCGAAGGGAGCGGTGCACGCCGCCAAGGGCGCCGGTGCGCCGGCCAAGGCGGCCGCGCCGTCGGCCGTGCCCGAGCAGCACGCCGGGCGCGAAGAGGTCCGCGAGGGAGCCGGCGCGGTGGCGCAGCGGCTGCGGGCGTACGAGACGGGTCCGTACGAGCAGACGGCGGCCGACCGCGTGGGCGCGGGCCGGCCGGACGGGGTCTGACGGAGACCGAGTGCCTGACGGAGACGGGGCCTGACGGAGACCGAGTGCCTGACGGAGACGGGCCCTGACGCAGGCGGGTCCCGTCGTCCCGGGCGGGCAGCCCGGGTCGCTGGGCCACTACGGGCGCGTTCCGGCTTGTCCCGGCTTGTACGCGCCCGTTTCCCGCGCGGGCGGCATACGGTGAGCGCGATCGCGCACGCGCACGCCCCTCAGGGAAGGAACACGCCGTGGCCGCCATGCTCTCCGACGACCTGAAGAAGCTCCTCGACGACTCCCCCGTCTTCGCGACGGTCGCGACGATCCAGCCCGACGGCAGCCCCCAGCTCACGGTCACGTGGCTCACGCGCGACGGCGACGACCTGCTGATCTCCACGACGGTCGGGCGGCGCAAGGAGACGAACATGCGCCGCGACCCGCGCGTCACGGTGATGATCAACCCGCACAACGCGCCGTACACCTACGCCGAGGTCCGCGGCACGGCCAGCCTGACCACCGAGGGCGGCCAGAAGCTGATCAACGAGCTCTCGCGGAAGTACACCGGCAAGGACTACGCGGACTTCAATCCGGCGGCGAAGGACGACGCGGAGAGGGTCGTCGTACGAGTCACGCCGCGGAAGGTCGTGGGGTCGATCTGACCCCACGGCACGGTCCGTCCGGGCTCAGTACGCGTCGGCGCGGACCACCAGGGCCGTCGCCACCGCCGTGAGGCCCTCCTCGCGGCCCGGGAAGCCCAGACCGTCCGTCGTGGCCCCGGAAACCGTCACCGGCGCTCCGACGGCCTCCGAGAGGACCTTCTGGGCCTCTTCACGGCGCTTGCCGATCCGGGGGCGGACGCCGACGACCTGGACGGCGACGTTGCCGATGAGGAAGCCGGCCTCGCGGACGATGCGGGCGGCCTCGGTCAGCAGCGTGACCCCGGAGGCGCCGGCCCACTCGGGGCGGCCGGTGCCGAAGTGCGCGCCGAGGTCGCCGAGGCCGGCGGCGGAGAAGAGGGCGTTGCAGGCGGCGTGGGCGACGACGTCGGCGTCGGAGTGGCCGGCGAGGCCGGTCTCCCCGGGCCACAGGAGGCCGCCGCACCACAGCTCGCGGCCCTCCTCGAAGGCGTGCGTGTCGGTGCCGATGCCCACCTGGGGCAGGGCGGGGATCCGGTCAGAAGCCATCGTTGGCCCTCCTGCGGGCGAGTACGGCCTCGGCGAGGACGAGGTCCAGCGGGCGGGTCACCTTGAAGGCCTCCTCGTGGCCGGGCACGAGGACGACAGGGGCGCCGAGGCGCTCGACCATGCCGGCGTCGTCCGTGGCGCCTTCGCCCTCCTGGGCGGCGAACTTCTCGTGCGCGGCGTCCAGGGTGCGCCGGTCGAAGCCCTGGGGGGTCTGGACGGCGCGCAGCAGGGACCGCTCGGGGGTGCCGGTGACGAGCTCGGGCTCGCCCGCGGCGGCGCCGGTACGCGGCTCGACCTGCTTGACGGTGTCGGCGAGCGGGAGGGCCGGGACGACGGCGGGGGCGCCCTCGCGCACGGCGGTGATCACGGCGTCGACCGTGTCGACGGGCACCAGGGGGCGCGCGGCGTCGTGCACGAGGACGGTGGTGACGTCGGCCGGGAGGGCCGCGAGGCCGAGGCGCACGGACTCCTGGCGGGTCTCCCCGCCGGGGACGACGAGGACCTCGGCGCGGTCGTGGCCGGTGAGGGGGTGGTCGTCGAGGAGGGCGCGGACCTCGGCGGCGCCGTCCGGCGGGGCGACCACGACGACAAGGGAGACGGCGCGGGAGGCGGCCATCGCCCGGACGGCGTGGACGAGCATCGGGGTGCCGCCCAGGGCGCGCAGGGCCTTGGGGGCGCCCGGGCCGAGCCGGACCCCCCGGCCGGCCGCGGGGATCACCGCGGCGGTGCGCGCAGGAGTGACGGCAGGGGCTCGATCAGACATTGCGTTCACGTTCAGGTTTGCTTCCTCGGCCGGATTGGGTATGGCCTGGGGGTACCCCCTGCTCGGAGAGCGGGGGGAGTGCCGGGCAAGCCCCGACCAGCCCCTTCCGTGACAGCTGGTCGGGCCGGCTGCCCGGGCCCGGCACACCGAGTCGTGTACGGCGCGTGCGCCGGTGTCCCGCCGGTCACCGGTGTCACCGGAACGAGAGATGCCGCAGCGCCCGGCGGGTGACTTGCGTCACCGCGCGGGCACCGCGGCACTTCTTTACGTCCGGCACCTGTGGTGTGAGGGTCCGGCATTCGCGTCAGGACGCGAGGACCTCGTCGAGCAGGGCCTCGGCCTTGTCCTCGTTGGTGTTCTCAGCGAGGGCGAGCTCGCTCACCAGGATCTGCCGCGCCTTGGCCAGCATGCGCTTCTCACCGGCGGACAGGCCCCGCTCGCGCTCGCGGCGCCACAGGTCGCGCACGACCTCGGCGACCTTGATCACGTCACCGGACGCGAGCTTCTCGAGATTTGCCTTGTAGCGACGGGACCAGTTCGTCGGCTCTTCCGCATAGGGTGCGCGGAGCACCTCGAAGACCCGGTCCAGCCCATCCTGGCCGACCACATCGCGCACACCGACGAACTCCGCATTGTCCGCCGGCACCCGAACCGTCAGGTCACCCTGGGCGACCTTCAGCACCAAGTAGGTCTTGTCCACGCCTTTGATCTGGCGAGTTTCGATGGCCTCGATCAGCGCGGCCCCGTGATGGGGATAGACCACGGTGTCGCCAACCTTGAACGTCATGTGACAGGTACCCCTTCCGTGGCTATCCAGTCTAACACGGGAACTCCCCGTTCTGAATGGCGTTTTCGCAGGTCAGGGCATATCTCAGGGCTTGACAACAGCAACCGCGTCGTGCTGCGGCAGGGTTCCGGAAGCGGGTATTCGCAGGTGGGAGCGGTTCTCCGGGCAAGGCGAAACGGGCACGTTACACGCGTGGAGAGGCGCTCGCGAGCGGTCGAACGTCCCGTTTTGCCGGGGTCCGCTCGGCTGACTTCCGCTACTCCGTTCGGGGCGGGGCCGGCCTTCACCGACCGGAATCGGGAATTGATCACCGCGAACTTGATCAATTCAGGAACGCGTTCCGCACGCCCGCGCATTCCGCACCGATAATCCACACCGGCGCCCGCCGGACATCCGCACGGCCGCACGGCGGCGATATTCGGCCGTGGGCCGGACAGGGGCGAAGTTGACCATGGGGGCGGGTCGGGTGCGGGGCCGTCCGAGGGGGTCGGTAACCTAAGCGCGCTGACACACCCTTTACCTCGTCTACCTCGTCCAAGGAGATGCCGCCGCCGTGAGCAGCAGCCTTCGACGCGGCACTCTCGCCGCTACCGCCCTCGTGCTCTCGATCGCCTCGCTCTCCGCCTGCGCGGCGGGCAACAGCGCGCAGACGCTCGAGGTGAAGCCGGACAACGCCGCCACCTCGGTCGGTGACATCAAGCTGCAGAACGTGAACGTGATCACGCAGCCCGACCTGAACGCCAAGGGCCCCGCCGTGATCACCGGCCAGGTCTTCAACAACGGCCGCAAGGACCAGACCCTCCGCGCGATCACCCTGGCCGGCAAGAACGGCGCCAAGGTGAAGCTGAGCCCGGCCAAGGGATCCGGCGACCTCGTCGTGCCCGCCGGCGGCTCGGTGCTCCTCGGCGGCAAGGGCAACGCCTCGGCCGTCCTGCCGGAGGGCCGCGAGGCCCTGAAGGACGGCGAGGACCAGAAGCTGGCGTTCGACTTCAGCGAGACGGGCGAGGTGCGCATCGGCGCCTTCGTCGTCCCGGCCACGAGCTACTTCAAGGACTGGGGCCCCTCCGAGGCCGCGCCGACCCCGGCCGCGAAGCCGGGCGGCGCCAAGCCGAGCGGCCAGCCGAACGGCCAGCCGGGCGAGCCCGCCACGGCCCCGTCGGGCGCACCGTCGGGCGCCGCGTCCGGCGCTCCGGCCGGGGCCGCCGGGAAGCCGAGCCCGGCCACGGGCCAGGGCGCCCAGCAGCCCGCCGGACGCTGAGCCACCGGCCGCACCGGACACGACGAGGGCCCGGAAGCATCACGCTTCCGGGCCCTTCGCTCGTACGGGTGACGTCCGGGACGGCACCGACGCGCCGTCCTCATCCGCCGGAAGGGCCTACGGCTCGAACTTGTAGCCCAGGCCCCGCACCGTCACCAGGTACCGCGGCGCGCCCGGGTCCGGTTCGATCTTGGCGCGCAGGCGCTTGACGTGGACGTCGAGGGTCTTGGTGTCGCCGACGTAGTCCGCGCCCCAGACCCGGTCGATCAGCTGCATGCGGGTGAGCACGCGGCCCGCGTTGCGCAGCAGCATCTCCAGGAGGTCGAACTCCTTCAGCGGCAGGTCGACCTTGGCGCCGGAGACCGTGACGACGTGCCGGTCGACGTCCATGCGGACCGGGCCGGCCTCCAGGGCGGCCGGCGCCACCTCCTCCGGCTCGCCGCGGCGGCGCAGCACCGCTCTGATGCGGGCCACGAGCTCGCGGGAGGAGAAGGGCTTGGTGACGTAGTCGTCGGCTCCTATTTCCAGGCCGACGACCTTGTCGATCTCGCTGTCCTTGGCGGTCACCATGATGACCGGCACGTTGGAGCGGCCGCGCAGCTGGCGGCAGACCTCGGTGCCGGGCAGGCCGGGCAGCATCAGGTCGAGCAGGACGAGGTCGGCGCCGTTGCGCTCGAATTCGTCCAGCCCGTCGGGCCCGGTGGCCGCGACCGCGACCTCGAACCCCTCCTTGCGCAGCATGTAGGACAACGCGTCGCTGAAGGACTCCTCGTCCTCTACGACGAGCACTCGAGTCACGGGGTGACCTCCGGTCGGGTCTCAGAGCCAATCACGAGCACTCGGGTCACGGAAGGACCTCCGGGGCGGGAAGGTGTTCGACAACGGGATGGTGGGGGTTGCGGTCGCGGTCACGGACCGCGCCCGCCTCGGGAAGTCGCAGGGTGAACGTGGAGCCCTGGCCCTCGGCGCTCCAGACCGTGACCTCCCCGCCGTGCGAGGCGGCCACGTGTTTGACGATGGCGAGGCCGAGGCCGGTCCCGCCGGTGGCGCGCGAGCGCGCCGGGTCCACGCGGTAGAAGCGCTCGAAGATCCGCTCGCGGTCCTTCTCGGAGATCCCGATGCCCTGGTCGGTGACGGCGATCTCGATCAGGTCGCCCCCGGGCGCCGTGATGTGCCGGGCGGCGATGCCGACGCGGGTGCGGGCCGGGCTGTAGTTGACGGCGTTCTCGACGAGGTTGCCTAGGGCTGCGGCGAGCTGGCCGCGGTTGCCCCAGACGTGCAGGTCGGCGGTGCCTCCGGAGGCCATGGTGATCTGCTTGGTGCCCGCCTGGTGGCGGCAGCGGTCGATGGCCTCGGCGACGAGCTCGTCGACGCGCACGGGCTCGGAGTCCTCCAGCGGGTCGTCGTTCTGCACCCGGGAGAGGTCGATGAGCTCCTGGACGAGGTTGGTGAGCCGGGTGGCCTCGATCTGCATGCGGCCGGCGAAGCGGTTGACGGCCTCGGGGTCCTCCGCGGCGTCCATGACGGCCTCGGAGAGCAGGGACAGGGCGCCGACCGGCGTCTTGAGCTCGTGGCTGACGTTGGCGACGAAGTCGCGGCGGACGGCCTCGATGCGGCGGGCCTCGGTGAGGTCCTCCACCAGCAGCAGGACCAGCCGGGAGCCGAGCGGGGCGACGCGCGCGGAGACCGCGAGGGCCTCGCCGCGGCCGGTGCCACGCCGCGGGAGGTCGAGCTCGACCTGGCGTATCTCGCCGTCGCGGCGGGTGTCGCGGGCCATCTGCAGCATGGGCTCGACGGACAGCTTCCCGCCGCGCACGAGCCCGAGGGCGTAGGCGGCGGAGCTGGCCTTGACCACGGCGTCGGCCTCGTCCAGGACGACGGCCGAGGAGCGCAGGACCGAGAGCACGGTGTCGACGCCGGGCGGGAGCACGGCGTCGGTGTGCAGGGAGCTGCGGGTGGGGCGGGCCTGGTCGCGCTCGCTCCAGCGGAACGCCAGCATGGCGATCACGCCGGTGCACAGTCCGGCGAGCGCTGCCGCTGCGGCGAGGGCCGCGTCCACGTTCATGACTCCAGGTTATGCGGCCGCCGCGGCCCATCCACAGCCAAATGGGTGCCGCCTCGAACACACGTTGCCGAGAGTTCACCTCGGCGTCGGTACCGGTTCACTCCAGGGCGCCGCAGCCGTCGCGTTCCGGCCAGAACGTGGGAGTGTGGGCGGCCATACGGCTGCGGCCCACTGTTTCACTCGGCAGAGAGAAGGTCAGGCAATGCGGGACGCGTACCACGAGGAGCTGGATTCGATCGGCGAGGGCCTGGTGGAGATGGCCCGGCTCGTCGGGTCCGCGATCGGGCGCGCCACCACGGCGATCCTCGACGCGGACCTCAAGCTCGCGGAGTCCGTGATCGCGGCGGACGCCAAGGTGGACGACCTCCAGCGGGACCTGGAGGAGCGGGCCGTCGCGCTGCTCGCGCGCCAGCAGCCGGTCGCCACCGATCTGCGGATCGTGGTCACCTCGCTGCGCATGAGCGCCGACCTGGAGCGCTCGGGCGACCTCGCCCAGCACGTCGCCAAGCTGGCGCGGCTGCGCTTCCCGGACACGGCGGTGCCGCGCGACCTGCACGCCACGATCCTGGAGATGGGGCAGCTGGCGCAGCGGCTGATGGCCAAGGCCGGCGAGGTGATCATCACCAAGGACGTCGACCTGGCGCTCCAGCTGGAGCAGGACGACGACGCGATGGACCTGCTGCACCGGGCGCTCTTCCAGCACCTGATGGACGACCGCTGGAAGCACGGCATCGAGACGGCCGTCGACGTGACGCTGCTGGGCCGCTACTACGAGCGGTTCGCGGACCACGCGGTCTCGGTCGCGAAGCGGGTGGTCTACCTGGTCACGGGCGAGCACGCGGACGAGCTGACGCAGTCCGAGGGCCGTACGGGCGGGGACGGGAACGCCTGAGCCGGGGCCCGGGACACGGGGCGGGAGACGGGGCGAGGGCGCGTACAAGAGGGCGTGCGGCCTGGTCCGTATGCTCCTACGCGCCCTCGATGCGCCCGTACATATGTACGCGATGGGCATTGACGGGCGCATCGGGCGGCTCTTGACTGGTGGCAGGCAACCACCCTTCGAGGAGGTACCCGCATATGACCCAGACCCCTCCCGCACGCACTCAGGCAGGCTGCACGTGCGGCCCCGGCTGCTCCTGCGGCTGCCAGAGCGGCGGATCGTGCCAGTGCGGCGGCGGCTGCGGTTAGCCCCGCGCCGCGCGCGTCACTCACGGGACGGACCCCCGGCCGGTGCTCCGGCCGGGGGTCTTCTCGCTGCTCGGCTCACTCTTCTTCGGGGTCCGCGTCGTTCTCGTCCTCGTCGCCGCCGGGGCCGGCGGGCGTGGGGGTCACCGGTGCCGCCGGTGTGGCCGGCGCCACCGGGCTCGCCTGCTGGGTCGGAGCCTGCGGCTGCTCGGGCTGCTGCTGCGGCTTCTGCGGCGCCCCCTTCGCAGGTGCTGCGCCGGTCAGGTACGAGGTGACGACGATGTTGGCGCTGTAGAGGTGCTTCTTGCGGTCGTACTCGCCGCCGCAGGTGATCAGGCGGAGTTCGGCGCGGTCGGTGTCGAGCGGCCCGTAGACCTTGTCGACGTCGAAGGGCTCGTTGGGGACGACGGTGATGTCCTCGACGGTGAACTCGGCGACGATGCCGTCCGCACGGGTGACGTGGATCTTCGCGCCGCGTTTGAGGACGCTGAGGCCGGCGAAGACGGCCGGGGCCTTCTCGGTGTCGACGTGGCCGACGATGACGGAGGGGCCGAGGCTGCCGGGCGTGGGGCCGTCCTTGTACCAGGAGACGGCGTTGGCCCGCTCGTACGGGGGCAGTTCGACGCCCCCCAGCTTGTCGAGGCCGTGGCTCTCGACGGGGGCCTTGAGCCCCAGGATCTTGATCTCCAGGGACTGGGGGCCCGCCCCCGGCAACGGTTCGTGTGCCGGGGGCAGACCGTGCGCGCGGGGGTGGCTCTTGGCGGCGACGCCGCCGCGACCCGTCGCCTGGGTTTCCGGCTCGTCGGCGGCACCGCCGCCACCGGCCAGGCACAGGGCGAGCAGCAAGGCTGCCCAGGCCACCCTCGTCAGCAGGCGGTTGCGTTTCCGGCCACCTGCGCGCGCTTCTGACATGACGCCCGTTCGCTCCCCGTCACTACTTGACGGCGCCGGCGGCGCGTCGGCGGTACCAGATCATGCCGCCGATGAGACCTGCGGTCGCGGTACCGGCCAGGATGAGGACCGGGGCGTCGGCACCCGTCTCCGCGGAGGAGGCGAGCGCCGTGGCGCCGCCACCCGCGTGGGAGGAGTGGTGCGGGCGACCGTGGTCGTGGTCACCGCGACCGTGGTCGTCGTGACGCCCGTGGTCACCCCGGCCGTGGTCGTCGTGACGGCCGTGGTCGCCGCGACCGTGGTCGTCGTGACGCCCGTGGTCACCGTGGCCGTGGTCGTCGTGACGCCCGTCGTGGTCGTGGCGCCCGTGGTCACCCCGGCCGTGGTCGTCGTGACGGCCGTGGTCACCGCGACCGTGGTCGTCGTGGTCGTGACGCCCGTCGTGGTCGTGACGCCCGTGGTCGTCGTGACGGCCGTCGTGGTCGTGGCGACCGTCGTGGTCGTGACGCCCGTCGTGGTCGCCCCAGCCGTCGTGGTCGTGATGCCCGTCGTGGTCGTGACGGCCATCGTGGTCGTGACGACCGTCGTGGTGGCCCCAGCCGTCATGGTCGTGGCGACCGTGGTCGTCGTGGCGACCGTGACCGTGGTCGTCGTCGCAGTCCTCGCGGTTGTCGTGACGGCCGTGGCCGGGACCGTCCGTGTTGGGGACGGCCTCGCCGATGGTCGGGGCGATGCTGCCCCCGAAGGCGTAGGCGGGGGCGACGGGGGCCGCGACGACGGCGACGACGGTGGCTGCACCGCATATGGCGGAGCGGATTGAATGCATGGTGTTACCTCCTTGCTTTCGAGGCTCACCTGAAGACCCATGGGCCGCATCCGCACCGTGGCCGACTTGCTCCATTCGGTGACCACGTGACCCGTTCGCCACAACAAGAAGCCCCCCACCAGCGCTTTCGCGCCGGCAGGGGGCCTGCAGCCGTGCTGCTCGCTGCTGTTACTTCTTCTTGCCCTGGTTCTTCACGGCCTCGATGGCGGCCTTGGCGGCCTCCGGGTCGAGGTAGGTGCCGCCGGGGGTGACCGGGCGGAAGTCGGCGTCGAGCTCGTAGGCGAGCGGGATGCCGGTCGGGATGTTCAGGCCCGCGATGTCCGCGTCGGAGATCCCGTCCAGGTGCTTGACCAGCGCGCGGAGCGAGTTGCCGTGCGCGGCGACCAGGACCGTACGGCCGGCCAGCAGGTCCGGGACGATGCCGTCGTACCAGTACGGCAGCATGCGGACGACGACGTCCTTGAGGCACTCGGTGCGCGGGCGCAGCTCCGGCGGGATGGAGGCGTAACGCGGGTCCTCGCTCTGGGAGAACTCGGTGCCGTCCTCGAGGGCGGGCGGCGGGGTGTCGTAGGAACGGCGCCAGAGCATGAACTGCTCCTCGCCGAACTCGGCCAGGGTCTGGGCCTTGTCCTTGCCCTGGAGGGCGCCGTAGTGGCGCTCGTTCAGCCGCCAGGAGCGGTGAACCGGAATCCAGTGGCGGTCGGCGGACTCCAGGGCGAGCTGCGCCGTGCGGATGGCGCGCTTCTGCAGGGAGGTGTGGACCACATCGGGGAGCAGACCGGCGTCCTTGAGCAGCTCGCCGCCCCGGACCGCCTCCTTCTCGCCCTTCTCGTTCAGGTTGACGTCCACCCAACCGGTGAACAGGTTCTTCGCATTCCACTCGCTCTCGCCGTGGCGGAGGAGGATCAGCTTGTACGGTGCGTCGGCCATGCCCATGAGCGTAATCGACGGCGCGGACCTGCCCGTGCGCGCTGCCCGGGAGGGCGTCGATTGACGGCGGGCGGCAATCCGATGGCTTGCGGCCCGCCACTGTGTGTAAGTTGCGCCTACTGAGTTCGACACTTACACATCGGGGGGATCCGGAATGTCCGTCGCGAGCGTCAGACGAGCCGCGAAGGAGAGTGTCTCGGGCCTGCCCCGGGCGTTCTGGTGGCTGTGGGCCTCCACTCTCGTCAACCGCCTGGGGGCCTTCGTCTCCATCTTCCTGGCCATGTTCCTCACGGCCGACCAGGGGCACTCGGCCTCGTTCGCGGGGCTCGTCGGCGCGCTGCTCGGCCTGGGCAGCGTCATCTCGTCGATCGGCGCCGGGGTGATGACGGACCGGCTGGGGCGCAGGCCCACGCTGCTGATCGCGCAGGCCTCGACCGCGGTGTCCGTGGCCGTGCTGGGCTTCATGACCGACCCCGTGGCGATCTCGGTCGTCGCGTTCGTGGTCGGCATGGCGAGCAACGCCTCGCGGCCGGCGGTGCAGGCGATGATGGCGGACATCGTGGCGCCCGAGGACCGGGTGCGGGCCTTCGCCCTGAACTACTGGGCGATCAACCTGGGCTTCGCGATCTCCTCCGTCGCGGCGGGCTTCGTCGCCGAGTACAGCTATCTGATCGGCTTCCTGGGCGAGGCGGTCATGACGCTGGCGTGCGCGATCCTGGTCTTCGTGAAGCTGCCCGAGTCGCGGCCGGACACGGATGCGGCCGCGGCCAAGGGCGACGAGCCGACGGTCAGCATGGGCACCGTGCTGCGCGACGGCCGCTTCATGGCCGTGGTCGGCCTGTCCTTCCTCCTCGCCGTGGTGTTCCTGCAGTCGCAGGTCGCCCTGCCGGTGGCGATGGCGGACGGCGGGTTCTCCACCAAGGACTACGGCGCGGCCATCGCCGTCAACGGCGTCCTGATCGTCGCCGTGCAGATCCCCGTCACCCGCTTCCTCGAGCACCGGGACCCGCGGCTGCTGCTGGTCCTCGCGGCCCTCCTCGGCGGCTACGGCTTCGGGCTCACCGCCTTCGCCGGCTCGCTCGCGGTCTACATGCTGACCGTGTCCGTGTGGACGCTGGCGGAGATCATCAACTCGCCCATCCAGATGGGCCTGGTCGCCCGGCTCTCCCCCACGCACGGCCGCGGCCGCTACCAGGGCATGTACACCCTGTCGTGGGCGGCGGCGTCACTGGTCGCGCCCGTGGCGGGCGGTACGGCCATCGACCGGTTCGGCGCGGACGCGCTGTGGGCGGGCTGCGCAGTGGTGGGCACGGTGACGGCCGTCGGCTACTGGCTGCTGATGCGGCGGGTTCCGGCGGCGGGTCCCGCGACCGAGGCTGCTGCGGAATCGGCTCCGGAGGAGCCTGCGGGCGCACGGTCTTCGGCCGTGGATCCGGCGGGGTCGCCGGCGTAGGTCGTCACCGGACCGCGGGGTGGTCGGCGGCGCGCCGTCACGATCCGGCGGGTCCGCCCCGGCCCTCGCCGTCGCCATCGGGCTGATCGCCCGTCAGCCGGGCGAACGCCTCCAGGTTCCGGGTGGACTCCCCGCGCGACGTCCGCCACGCGTACTCCTTGCGGATGGCGGTCGCGAAGCCCATCTCCAGAAGGGTGTTGAAGCTGCCGTCGGCGTTCTCCAGGACCGTGCCGAGGAGCCGGTCGACCTCGTCCGGGGTCACGGCGGCCAGCGGCAGCCGGCCGACGAGGTAGACGTCGCCCAGCCGGTCGAGCGCGTAACCCAGTCCGTACAGCCGGGTGTTGCGCTCCAGCAGCCAGCGGTGCACCGCCTCGTGGTTCTCGTCGGGCCGGCGCACGACGAAGGCGTTGACGGAGAGCGAGTGCTTGCCGACGACCAGGGACACGGTCGTGGACAGCTTGCGGGTGCCCGGCAGCTTCACCACGTAGGTGCCGTCGGTCGGGCTCTCCCACTCGAGCCCGGCCTCGGTGAACGTCTGTTCGAGAACGGTTTTCGCGTCAGCCATGCGACGAGCGTAGGCGACGCCGCCGCTCGGTGATCGCTTCGGTGTACACCTCGGCGGTGGCGGCCGCGGCCGTGCCCCAGCCGAAGTGCCGCGCGTGGCGGGCCGCCGCGTCGCCCATCCGCTCCGCGAGGGAGGGGTCGTCGGCGAAGCGGCCCAGCGCGGCGGCGTAGTCGGCCGGGTCGTGCCCGTCGACGAGGAAACCGCTCTCGCCGTCCCGCACGGCCACCGGCAGGCCGCCGACGGCCGCAGCGATCACGGGCGTGGCGCAGGCCTGGGCCTCGGCGGCGACCAGGCCGAAGGACTCGCTGTACGACGGCATGACCAGCACGGACGCGGCCCGGTACCAGTCGGCGAGCTGCTCCTGGCCGACCGGCGGGCGGAAGCGGACGACATCGGCGATGCCGAGCCGCGCGGCGAGCTTCTGCAGCCCCTCGGGCTTGGCGAGGCCGCTGCCGCTGGGGCCGCCGACGACCGGCACCACGATGCGCGTGCGCAGCTCGGGCCGCTCGTCGAGGAGCACCGCGACCGCGCGCAGCAGGACGTCGGGGGCCTTGAGCGGCTGGATGCGGCCCGCGAAGAGGGGCACGAGGGCGTCGGCCGGCAGGCCGAGCCGCTCCCGGGCCGCGGCGCGGGAGTCGCCGGGGGTGAAGCGGTCGAGGTTGACGCCGGGGTGGACGACGGCGACCTTGCCCGGGTCGGCGTCGTAGTGGTGGACGAGCTCCCGGGCCTCGCCGTCGGTGTTGGCGATCAGGCGGTCGGAGGCGCGCACGATCTGGGTCTCGCCGATGACGCGCGTCTCCGGCTCGGGGGTGTCGCCGGCGGCCAGCGCCGCGTTCTTGACCTTGGCCATGGTGTGCATGGCGTGGACGAGGGGGACGCCCCAGCGCTCGGCGGCGAGCCAGCCGACGTGGCCGGAGAGCCAGTAGTGGGAGTGGACCAGGTCGTAGTGGCCGGGCCGGTGGCCGGCCCAGGCCTGCATCACGCCGTGCGTGAAGGCGCACAGCTGCGCAGGCAGCTCCTCCTTGGCCAGGCCCTCGTACGGGCCCGCGTCGATGTGGCGGACCAGCACGCCGGGGGCCAGCTCGACGGCGGGCGGCAGGGCGCCGTTGGTGGCGCGGGTGAAGATCTCGACCTCGATGTTGATCGCGGCGAGCCGCTTGGCCAGCTCCACGATGTAGACGTTCATGCCGCCCGCGTCGCCGGTCCCGGGCTGGTGGAGCGGCGAGGTGTGAACGCTGAGCATCGCGATGCGGCGGGGCTTGCGGGGGGCGCCGAGGCGCCGGAGGGGGGTGCCCGCGAGGGTGCCGAGCGCGCGGCCGCGGCGGGCGCCGAGCCTGGATGCGTACTGGCTCACCGTGCGTGTCCTCCGTCAGCGTGAGGTGGGTGGGGGCGTGCGTCACCTTGTCAACGGTGCAACGCCGCGGGCACGGAGTCGCATTTCCGCTTTGCCAAAGAGTGACCCAGCCCTCTTCCCGTCCTTCCCCGGCGCGGCACGGACCGCTCTGAGCAGCGCTTACGCTCGAAGGCATGGCCGCTCGCACCCCTCCTCCGCCCAGCCGTCCCGTCGGTGCGGTGACCCGGGGTACGACCAATCCGAACCGGCTGCGCCGCATGGACCGCTGGATCGCCGACGCCCACGGGCCCGCGCTGCGCCACAGCGCCGACCCCGTCGCCGTCGACCTCGGCTACGGCGCCGCCCCCTGGACGGCGGTGGAGCTCCTCGCGCGGCTGCGCACCGTGCGGGCGGACGCCGAGGTCGTGGGGGTCGAGATCGAGCCCGCGCGCGTCGCCGGGGCCCAGCCGTACGCGGGCGACGGGCTGTCCTTCCGGCACGGCGGCTTCGAGGTGCCGCTGGACGGCGGGCGGCGGCCGGTGCTCATCCGCGCCGCGAACGTGCTGCGCCAGTACGACGAGGCCGAGGTCGCCGCGGTCTGGGCCCGGCTGTGCGCGCGGCTCGCGCCGGACGGGCTGCTCGTGGAAGGCACGTGCGACGAGATCGGGCGGCGGCACGTGTGGGTGGCGCTCGGCCCGGAGGGGCCCCGCACGGTCACCTTCGCCACCCGCCTCGGCTCCCTGGACACCCCCTCCGACCTGGCCGAACGCCTGCCCAAGTCGCTCATCCACCGCAACGTGCCGGGCGAGCCGGTGCACGCGTTCCTGCGCGACTTCGACCGGGCGTGGGCCGCGGCGGCGCCGTACGCGTCGCTCAGCGCGCGCCAGCGGTGGATCCGTACGGTCACCTCGCTGCGGGCGGACTGGCCCGTGACGGACGGCCCGCGGAGGTGGCGCCAGGGCGAGGTCACCCTGCGGTGGGAGGCCCTGGCTCCGCGCCGGTAGGCCCCGGAGCGGGACGCCCTCGGCGCGGATCCGGCAGCATGGGGGCATGGAAGAGCTGCCGATAGTTCTGGCCGCCGGCTGCGTCCTGTGGCGCCGCTCCTCCGGAGGCGAGGGAATCGAGCTCGCCCTGGTCTACCGGCCGAAGTGGGCGGACTGGTCGCACCCGAAGGGCAAGCGCAAGCCCGGGGAAGGGGCCCGCGAGGCGGCCGTCCGCGAGGTGCTGGAGGAGACCGGCATGGCCTGCAGGCTGGGCACCCCGCTGCCGACCGCGCACTACGTCGACGCGCGGGGGCACCCGAAGGAGGTCCGCTACTGGGCGGCGCAGGCGGTGGGCGGCGCGTTCGTCCCCAACCACGAGGTGAGCCGGCTGGCCTGGCTCCCGCCCGGCGACGCGCGCGACATGCTGACGCACGACCGGGACAAAGCGCTGGTCACAGACCTGTGCGCCGTTCTCCGGGGGGCGGGCGTGGTGAGCTGAGGGACCCGGCGGAAGCCTTCGGGGAAGCCTTGGGGGAAGCCCTGGGGGAAGCACCTCGCCCGACCGGCCGGGTGGCCGTTCTTCGCGCACGGATGTCCGAAAACCAGATCGTCCGGACCCTCGGCTGGGACCAGATCGACTGCAGATTCGGGCCCGCCACCCGGGCCGCCACGATCAAGTGGCAGAAGCAGCACAACCTCGACGGGGACGGCATGGTCGGCCCTGCCACCTTCACCAAGGCCAGCAAGTACTTGTTCAGCCCGGCCGGCAGGGACGGGAGGATCCAGTACCCGGGTGAGGACGGCCGGGCCATCAACTTCTGGCGGGCGGCGGACGGCAAGTGGTCCATGGCCATCGGCAACGACGTGAAGACGGTCTGGTACGAGCGGGCCACCTTCGACAAGTGCTGAGCGCCTGCGACAGGCACTGAGCACCCGACCGCCGGGCCCGCCCTCCGTCAGGGCGAGCCCGGTGAGCCCGGCGTCCCCGTCGTCACCCGCTGCCAGATCCGGCCGAACGCGAACCGCGCCGCCTCGACCTCGTGGCGCTGGTCGGCGTGGAGGATGCCGAGGGCGTAGGCGGTGGCCGGGGCGATGCGGGGGGTGCGGGCGGCCGTGGCGGCTGCCGCTGCGGCCTCCGCGGCGTCGCGGTGGCGGTCGAGGGCCTGCCCGGCGCCGAGGAGGCGTACGGACAGGGCCGGCTCGGCCTCGGTCTGCCCGTGTTCGTCGAGCACCTCCTGCGCGTACCGCCGCAGCCGTACGAGCCGCCGCACCTGGTGCCAGGGCGCGTCCTGGCGCCCCTCGGCGGGCGGGCCGTCGGGGCCCGGGGCGGCGGCGAGGCCGTGGGCGAGGGCCTCGGCGTTGTACGGGTGCCCGGCGACGGCCAGCGGCAGCGCGTCCGCCGCCTCGGCCAGCCGCCGCTGCGCCTGTTCGGCGAGGTGGGGCAGGACCTCGCCGGCGGGGAGGCCGCGCGCGCCGGGGTCGAGGGGCACCTCGGAGGCGAGCAGGGCGGCGGCGTCCGCGACGGCGTGGAAGCGGGAGGTGCCGAGCGCCTGGAGCGCCGCGGAGTGGGCGCGCGTGCGCGCGAGCGTCAGCTGGCGCTCCAGCAGGGCCCCGGCCCGGGCCGCCCCGACCGTCAGGCCGCCGCCGGCCCCGCCGCCCTCCGCGCCGGAGAGCCGGTGCAGCGCCCCCCGCAGCCGGGCGAGTCGCGCCGCGTAGGCGTGCTCGCGCCCCAGCACGTCCGACAGCCATACGAGCTCCGTACGCAGCTGGTCGGTCCAGTCGGCGTCCGTCAGCGGGCGGTAGACGTACAGGGCCCCGGCGATGCGCCGGGCGGACCGGCGCAGCAGGCGCGCCGCCTCCCCCGCCTCGTCGGCGTCGGCGCCGCTCTCGCCGTGCAGCCGCAGGCTGCGCAGGAACTCGACGGCCTGGGCCTGCAGGTAGCCGGCCAGGACGTCGCCGGCGGTGGCCGCCCCGGCGGGGCCGGCGGCGGTGCGCACGGCCGGGTACTTCGTCGTCATCGTGTCCTGCCCCCCGGCAGTGTTCATGAGCACGTCCGTAAGCGCGTCCGTGAACGAGTCCTCGGGCGCGCCCGTGAGCGCGGCGGTGTCCGTACCTGCCGGGTCATGCGGTCGCTGAGCCACGCCGGCGCCTCCGGGCGTCGATGAGCATCTCCTGGACGTTCCGCAGCGGCTGCCCGTCGGTGTCGGTCGCGTGCCGCGTCCATCCTCCGTCCGGGCCGAGGTGCCAGGAGGCGGTGGAGTCGGACATGCCCGCTTCGAGCAGCCTGCTGAGGGAGGCCCGGTGCGCGGGGTCGGTGACGCGCACGAGGGCCTCGATGCGCCGGTCGAGGTTGCGGTGCATCATGTCGGCGCTGCCGAGCCACACCTCGGGCTCGCCGCCGTTGCCGAAGGCGAACACCCGCGAGTGCTCCAGGAAGCGGCCGAGGACGCTGCGGACGCGGATGTTCTCGGAGAGCCCGGGGACGCCGGGCCGCAGCGCGCAGATGCCGCGCACCCACACGTCGACCGGGACGCCGGCGCGGGCGGCGTGGTAGAGCGCGTCGATGACCGTCTCGTCGACCATCGAGTTGACCTTGATGCGGATGGAGGCGGGCCGCCCGGCGCGGTGGTGCGCGACCTCCTTGGCGATCCGGGCGACGAGCCCGTCCCGCAGGGATCTGGGGGCGACGAGCAGGCGCCGGTAGGTCTCGCGGCGCGAGTAGCCGGAGAGCCGGTTGAAGAGGTCGGAGAGGTCGGCGCCGACCTGCGGGTCGGCGGTGAGCAGTCCCAGGTCCTCGTACAGCCGGGCGGTCTTGGGGTGGTAGTTGCCGGTGCCGACGTGCGAGTAGCGGCGCAGGGTGTCGCCCTCCTGCCGGACCACCAGGGAGAGCTTGCAGTGCGTCTTGAGGCCCACCAGCCCGTAGACGACGTGGCAGCCCGCCTCCTCCAGCTTGCGCGCCCACTTGATGTTGGCCTGCTCGTCGAAGCGCGCCTTGATCTCGACGAGGACGAGCACCTGCTTGCCCGACTCGGCCGCGTCTATCAGGGCGTCGACGATGGGCGAGTCGCCGGAGGTCCGGTAGAGGGTCTGCTTGATGGCGAGGACGTCGGGGTCGGTCGCCGCCTGCTCCAGGAAGGCCTGCACGGAGGTGGAGAACGAGTCGTACGGGTGGTGCAGCAGGACGTCGCGCTCGCGCAGGGCGGCGAAGATGTCGGGCGCGGAGGCCGACTCGACCTCGGCGAGGTCACGGTGCGTGCCGGCCACGAACTTGGGGTACTTGAGCTCGGGCCGGTCGAGGGAGGCGATGCGGAAGAGCGCGGTGAGGTCGAGCGGGCCGGGCAGCGGGTAGACCTCGGCGTCGGAGATCTTCAGCTCGCGGACCAGCAGGTCGAGGACGTACGGGTCGATGGTCTCCTCGACCTCCAGCCGCACGGGCGGGCCGAAGCGGCGGCGCATGAGCTCCTTCTCCAGGGCCTGCAGCAGGTTCTCCGCGTCGTCCTCCTCGACCTCCAGGTCCTCGTTGCGCGTCACGCGGAACATGTGGTGCGCGAGCACCTCCATGCCGGGGAAGAGCTCTTCGAGGTGCGCGGCGATGACGTCCTCCAGGGGGACGTAGCGCTGCGGGGAGGCCTCCAGGAAGCGGGAGAGGATCGGCGGGACCTTGACCCGGGCGAAGTGGTCGTGCCCGCTGACGGGGTTGCGGACGACGACGGCGAGGTTGAGGGAGAGCCCCGAGATGTACGGGAACGGGTGCGCGGGATCGACGGCCAGCGGGGTCAGCACGGGGAAGATCTGCTGCCGGAAGAGGGTGAACAGCCGGCCCTGCTCCTTGTCGGTCAGCTCGTGCCAGCGGATGAGGTGGACGCCCTCCTCGGCGAGCTCGGGGGCGACGTCCTGCTGGTAACAGGCGGCGTGCCGGGCCATGAGCTCGCGGGAGCGGGTCCAGATCAGCTCCAGCACCTCGCGGGGCTGCAGGCCGGAGGCGGAGCGGGTGGCGACGCCGGTGGCGATGCGGCGCTTGAGGCCGGCCACGCGGACCATGAAGAACTCGTCCAGGTTGCTCGCGAAGATCGCAAGGAAGTTGGCCCGCTCCAGCAGGGGCGTCGCCGGGTCCTCGGCCAGCTCCAGGACGCGTTCGTTGAAGGCCAGCCAGCTGCGCTCGCGGTCCAGGAAGCGGCCCTGCGGGAGCGGTCCGTCGCCGTAGGGGTCGTCGTCCTCGCCGTCGCGGCCGGGTGCGTAGGCCGGGCCGTGGCCGTACGCGTCGTGGTCGTAGCCTCCGTGCCCGTACGGGCCGAGGTCGGCGTCCAGGTCGGGCTCCAGGCCGGGCGAGGCGGCAGGGGAGGCCACCGCGAAGGGCCGGTGCGCGGCGATGGACCCGACCGAGGGCTGCGGGTTGCCGTACCCCTCGCCGTAGCGGTCGCTGCGCTCGCCGTGCGGCTGGTCGTGGGCCTGTGCGCGGGACGACTGGGTCATGTTCCCATGGTGCCGCGCCGGGGGCGGGCCGGGCGCGTCGAAGGAGGGCGCGGCGGGGGCGGCGCGGAGCCTTCGAGCGGGTGCGGGGGGCACAGCGGGCTGCATTCCGCAAGGCTCGCAACCGCTGTTGAATCACGGGTAACGCCCACATGACGCGCAGGGAAGCGGCGCCCCACTCCGCTGTGCCGCGGCGGATCGGGAGGGCGCCGTCGCGGTCGGGGCGGGAGCGGCGCATCCACCCCTACGAGGCGCCGGCGAGGACGGCCGCGGCGGCCGTCACGAGGCCTGCCCGGTCCCGTGCCGGGCGGGCGAAGTGCCCGGGCGGGGCTGCCGGGGCGGCAGGCGCAGCCGGGGCTGCCGGGGCGACCGGGGCGGCTTGGCGGCCGGAGCCGGTACGGGTGGCGGCCGCCGGGCTCACGCGACCGCCCGCGGCGGGCGTGACGGGCCCTGCGCGCGCGGCCGGTGGGGCGTGCGCGGCTCCGCGCTGGGGGTGAGGAGCGCGGGGGCGCCGGGAGCCCGCAGGTGGGCGAGGAGGAGCTCCTCCAGGGAGGGTTCGGCGGCCCGCCACCGCTCGGGGACGGGGCCGTCGGGCCGGACGAGGGCGGTCAGCTGCCGCCCCGTGGCGCGGGCCTCCACGACGGTGTGGGTGGCGAACTCCCGCGGCAGGTTCGGGCCTTCGTGCCGGCCGACGAGGACGGCGTGCGCGGCGAGCAGGTCCTCGACCTCGCCCGCGAGCCGGACGCGGCCGTCGGCCATCAGCAGCAGGTAGTCGCAGATCCCGTCGAGCTCGGCGAGGACGTGGGAGGCGATCACGACGGTGGTGGCGTGCTCGGCGGCCTGGCCCATGAGGGCGGTCGTCACCTCGTGCCGCGCGAGCGGGTCGAGGTCGGCCATCGGCTCGTCGAGCAGCAGGAGTTCGGGCCGCTTGCCGAAGGCGAGGGCCAGGGCGACGCGGGTGCGCTGACCGCCGGAGAGGTCGCCGACGCGGGCCGTGGACGACAGTCCGCCGTCGGCGACCGTACGCTCGGCCGCCGCCCGGTCCCAGCGGCCAGGGTTGAGCTCGCGCCCCATGCGGAGGGTGTCGGCGATCGTGAACTGCGGGAAGAGCGGCTTGTCCTGGGAGAGGTAGGCGATGCGGGGGCGGACGTCCGCGGAGCCGGGGCGGCCCCCGAAGACGGTGAGGGACCCCGCGGTGGGGCGGCGCAGCCCGGCGGCGAGCGACAACAGCGTGGACTTGCCCGCGCCGTTGGGCCCCACGAGCGCGCAGACCCGGCCCGCGGGGAGGCGGAAGGAGCAGTCGTCGAGCGCCCGGCGGCGCCGGTACTTCACCCCGAGGCCCACCGCCTCCACGGCGGTCCGCTCGGGCTGGAACGTCATCCCGGTCATGCCGGTCACCCCCGTCATCCGCTCCCCTTGTTCGTCTCGTACGGGCCGCCGTGCCCCGCGCTCCCCCCGGGCCCGTCGTACCCCTCCTCCAGGACGGAGGCGAGCAGCGCCGCCACGTCCTCCCGGTCCAGGCCGGCCTCGCGGGCGCGGTGCATCCAGCCGGTCAGCTCGGCGCGCAGGGGCGAGTCGGCGGCGGCCTGCGGGCGGGCCAGCGAGCGCCGCACGAACGTGCCGAGCCCGGGGCGCGCCTCGACCAGGCCCTCGCGGTCGAGCTCGCGGTAGGCCTTGAGGACGGTGTTGGGGTTGATGGCCGTGGCCGCGACGACCTCCTTGGCCGTGGGCAGCTTGTCGCCGGGCGCGAGCAGGCCCAGGCGGAGGGCCTGTTTCACCTGCTGGACGATCTGCAGGTACGTGGCGACCCCGCTGCGCCGGTCGATGCGGAACTCGACCACGCGGGCCCCTTTCACTACTTGACTAGTGAAAGGGTGCGGGATGGGGCGGCGGCCTGTCAAACGGGGGCCGGCGCCATCAGCCATCGGTCAGTGGCCTGTCAGTGAGCCGGGCCACAGTGGCCTTGACATATGCGCCAGGCAGAGCGAAATCCAGGGGGAGAGACGTGATACCCAACCAGTGGTACGCGATCCTGCGGTCGCAGGACGTGAGGACCGACCGGCCGACCGGCGCCCGCCGCCTGGGGAAGGAGCTGGTCGCCTGGCGGAACCGCGCCGGCCGCGTGGTGCTGCAGGACGCGCGCTGCCCCCACAAGGGCGCCAGCCTCGCCCGCGGACGGCTGTACGGCGACTCCATAGGCTGCCCGTACCACGACTTCCGCTTCGGCGCCGACGGCGCGTGCGAGCTCGCGCCGTGCCTGGGGCCCGGCGCCCGCCTCCCCCGGTCGATGCGCATCGGCACCCACCCCGTGCGCGAGCAGAACGGGCTGGTGTGGATGTGGTGGGGGCAGGACCTGGACGTCTTACCGGAGGTGCAGGTGCCGCCGGAAGTGGCCGACAAGCCCGCGCTGTACGCGACCTCCACCTGGAGCCAGCCCGTCCACTACACCCGCTACATCGAGAGCCTCCTCGACTTCTACCACGTGCCGGTCGTGCACCGGGACCACTGGTTCAACTACGCGGACTACATGGGCTGGGGAGGGACGCTGAAGAAGCTCGGCCTCGACGGCCGCAGGCGCTACATCGCCATGACGAAGGTCGAGAAGAGCCGCCTGGAGGTCGACGGGACGACCCTGCGGCACTACTTCGAGCTGTGCCAGCACGACGATCCCACCAACCGCAGCTTCCTCCGGGTGACGTTCACCTTCCCCGGCATGGTCCACATCCACGCGCTGCCCTTCGACGTGACGATCTGGATGACGCCGATCGACGACGGCAACACCCAGGTGCTGTTCCGCTGGTACGAGGACGAGCGGATGAAGAACGTCCTGCGCTTCCCGGCGGCGCGGCGGATCGTCCCGAGGCTGGCCCTCTTCGCGCAGAAGCGCGTGCAGGAGGTCCAGGACATGAACGTCGTCAAGAGCATCGAGCCGCGCGCCACCGGCCGCGGCGTGAACCGGTTCGTCGCGGCCGACGAGCTGAACGCCAAGTACGTCGTGATGCGGGACCAGCTGATGAAGGAGGCCGCCGCGGCGACGGCCGGGGAGCGGCCGCCGGCCGAGCTCGTCGCCGACGGGGCGGCGGCCGCGGCTGCCGAGTGAACTCCCGCGCGTGGGGCGCGTGGGCGGTGTCGCGCGCTCTGTGACGCACCTTCGCGCCGGGATGGGCGGCAGGCGACTGCGGCCTACCGGTGACGCGCGAGGTGTCGACGGCCTTACCGTGGGTACGCATAGGGCGAACGCCCAAGGCAATCGCCCAAGTTGACCGACCCGTCGACCGGCCGACCCATCAGCCCCCAGCCGTACGCACGGACGGAGAACGGAGAGACGGCACGATGACCCCCACCTCGGCGGAACGCGGCCAGGAGACCCGGGCACGGCTGCTCGGCGCCGCAGCGCGGCTGGTCGTGGAGGAGGGGTGGGGAGCGGTGACCACGCGGAAGGTGGCCGCGGCGGCGGGGCTGCGCCCCGGGCTCGTGCACTACCACTTCGACACGGTCACCGACCTGCTGGTCGAAGCGTCCCTGGAAGCCTCCCGGCGGGAGATCGGCAAGGTGATCGCCCTGCTGGAGCAGGCCGCGGAGGGCCCCGCGGGGACGCCGGAGGCCCTGGCCGCCCTCGCCCGGTACCCCAGCGACGCGTCCACGGCCGTCCTCGCCGGCGAAATGGTGCTGGCGGCCACCCGCAACAAGAAGATGCGCGACGGCCTGGCGGAGCTCACCGGCCGCTGGCGCACCGCCGTCGCCGCATGGCTGCGGGCGCACGGCAACACGGCCGACCCCGAGGGCACCGCCCTGGTCCTCGGTGCGGCCGTCGACGGTCTGCTGCTCCAGCGCCTGATCGAGCCCGCCCTCGCCGCGGTGCCGCTGGACGGCCCGCTGGCGCGGCTCACCGGTATCACCTGCACCACCGACGCACCCGGGCGTGCCGGCGGCCCGGACGGCTCGGACACCACCTGAGTCTCCGTGTGCGCCGTGGCCTCCCCCGCACGCGGCGCACACGGTCCCTGCCCGTCGCCCTCCGGTCGCCGCCGTCCCGAAGCCGACCAGGAACAGGAAGAGGCACCAGGACCATGCCAGAAGACGTCCTCCACCCGTCCGGGGAACGCACCGGTCCCGACTCCGGCCGTAACAGCCGCAGCGGCCGCAGCGGCCGCAAAGGGTTCCGAAGGTTCCGGAGGGGGTTACCGATCGGCCTGATCACCGGCCGCCGGTCCAAGTACGGGGTGATCGTCGCCTGGCTGATCGTGCTCGTCGTCGCGGCGGGGTTCGCCGGCAAGCTCTCGAGCGTCGAGAAGAACGACCTCAAGTCGTCCCTGCCGAACAGCGCCGAGTCCACGCGCGTCTTCGACACCCAGGCGAAGTTCGGCTCCCCGTACACCGTTCCGGCGGTGGTCGTCTACGAACGGCCCTCGGGCCTGACGGAGGCGGACAAGCGGAAGGCGGCGGCCGACGCGAAGGCGTTCGGGGCGCGCAAGGACCTGGAGGGCCCGGTCACCGGGCCGGAGATCTCCGAGGACGGCAAGGCGGCACAGACCACCGTGCCGCTGAACCTGGGGCCCGACTACTTCAGCAAGGTCGGCGACCGCGTCAAGGAGATGCGCAGGACCGCACGGGACGGCGCCCAGGGCATGGCGGTCCACATCGCGGGCCCCGCGGGCAACACCGGTGACCTCAGCAAGGCCGTGAGCGGCATCGACACCACGCTCCTGGCCGCCACGCTGCTCGTGGTGATCGTGATCCTGCTGTTCACGTACCGCAGCCCCGTGCTGTGGCTGATGCCCATCATCTGTGCCGGGGTGTCGCTCCAGATCGCCGAAGCGGTCATCTACTTCCTCGCCAAGCACGGGGGGCTGACGGTCAGTGCCGACGGCGCGGGCATCCTGACCATCCTCGTCTTCGGCGCGACCACCGACTATTCGCTGCTGCTCATCGCCCGCTACCGCGAGGAGCTGCGCCGGCACGAGGACCGGCACGCGGCCATGGAGGAGGCCCTGCGCCGCTCGGGCCCGGCCGTCATCGCCAGCGCCGCGACGGTCGCGGTCGGCATGATCTGCCTGATGCTGGCCGACATGAACTCCACGCGGGGGCTCGGCCCGGTCTTCGCGGTCGGCATCGTCGTCGGCGCCGCGGTGATGCTCACGCTCTTCCCCGCGCTGATGGTCGCGGTGGGCCGGTGGATCTTCTGGCCGGCCAAACCGGAGTACGGCTCCGGGAACACCGTCGACACCGGCCGCTGGCTCGCCGTCGGCAACCGCATCGCCCGCAGGCCCCGGACGACCTGGGTCGTGACCGCCCTGATCCTGGCCGCGGCCGCCGCCGGCATGGTGCAGCTGAACTCCCACGGCCTGACCGACCAGCAGGCGTTCACCACGCACCAGGACTCGGTCGCCGGGGAGAAGGTCATCGACCGGCACTTCGACGCGGGCCTCGGCAGCCCCGTCTTCGTCACCGCCAAGGCCGACCGGGCGGAGGCCGTGCGCACCGCCCTGATGTCCGTACCCGGCATCGACCGCGGGTCGGTGGGCCCGCCCATGACCAAGGGCGGCGACGCCCTGCTCTACGCCACCCTCACCGACGCGCCCGACAGCAAGGCCGCGTTCCGCACGGTCGAACGGGCCCGCACGGAACTCCACGCCGTCCCCGGGGCACAGGCCCGGGTCGGCGGGAACACCGCGCTGAACCTCGACGTCAAACAGGCCACCAAGGACGACCGCGCCCTGATCGCCCCCATCGTGCTCCTGGTCGTCCTGGTGATCCTGGTGCTGCTGCTGCGCGCCGTCGTGGCATCGCTGCTGCTCATCGCCACCGTCGTGCTCTCCTGCGCCACCACGATCGGCGTCAGCGCCCTGGTCTTCCGCCACGTCTTCGGCTTCGGGGCGGAGGACAACTCCTTCCCGCTCTACGTGTTCGTCTTCCTGATCGCGCTCGGCATCGACTACAACATCTTCCTCATGACCCGCATCCGGGAAGAGGCCCTCAAACACGGCACCCGCCCGGCCACCCTCACCGGCCTGGCCGCAACCGGCGGCGTCATCACCTCCGCAGGCGTGGTCCTGGCCGGCACCTTCGCCGTCCTGGGCACCCTCCCCCTGACCCAATTCGCCGAACTGGGCTTCGCCGTGGCCTTCGGCATCCTCCTGGACACCTTCATCGTCCGCTCGGTCATGGTCACGGCCCTCAACCTGGACGTGGGCCGCCACATCTGGTGGCCCAGCGCCCTGGCGAAGAAGGAGGACTTCCCGGCCGCCCCGTGAGGCGGACGTCCCCGCCCAGGGCGAGGCGGTCAACACCGTCACCCCGCCTCGCCTCGCAAGGCTGCCCGGACCGCGCCCGCTCCCCTGAATGCCGCCGACACCGAGCCGGGGACAGACACAGAGTCACGGGCACCGGCCGCGGCCCGGCAGCATTCCCGGCACAGCTCCTCCTCCGCCACCGGCCGGAACAGCCGTGGCTGGACGTGGTCCCCCCTGCATTCCCTCATATCGGCCACACGGGAGGACACCGCACCGCCGGGCACGCCTTGGGGCTCCGACGCTCGCTGCTCTGCGAAGGTGGGGACCAGCGGCATCTTACGGAGCAACCGGTCCCGGACCAGGCCCGCCGGGTGGTGGACGACCCCCGGGAGATGGGCGGTCAGTGCCTCGCGGAAGGCCGCCATCGGCGCGCCCCGCAGGAACCACTCCCCAGCCAGTGGTGCCAGCCTGGCCACGTCCGGCGCCGACAGACGCAGCCGCCGCTCACTACGGGATACCACTGCCAGCGCCTGAGCCCCGCGTTCGACCAGGGAGGCAGGTGGCTCAGGCAGTGCCTCGGCGGCCGGGGAGGGAGGGTGGAGGTTGTTCTCACCGTTGTTGTCTTTGGGGAGACGGCCGACGGGCCGACCTGTCGGCTCACCGGCGGCCGGAATCCCGTCCGTCGGCCGCCCGTCCGGCACACGGCCGTCCCACACAGCGATCGCCTCCGTCGCGGACAGAGGCACGCTGGAGACCAGCTGGGTCGTCGCCCACCGTCCGGTCCGGCCCTGACGCCGCCACTCGTGCAGGTAGCCCTCGGCAAGGAGTTGACGCTTCGCCCGAATGAACGCAACTTTCTTGATCCCTGCCCGCTCCGCCGTCTTCGACAGTGCTTCGTTCGCACCGTCCGGAAGCGATAGCTGCCAGGTCAGCAGACGGACGGCGTCGGATGACAGACGCGGGTGGCGAAGAATCTCATTGGAGACCTGCGTGAAGAAGGACGCAGGAGGGATAGCATGCCTGAGCATTCCTGAGGAGGGCTTTCTCCTTGCGGGTGCAGACCCCCGGGCCCGGTGTTGCTGCACCGCCGGGGGTCGCCTCGTTTCCGTACGAAGCAACCCGATGCGCGCACCGTAGCCCGATGACGCAGGCGGGCACACCACGCGATCCAAGTCCCTTCCCCACGGGGTGAATCGCGCAACTTATCGGCTGGCTCGCCTGCTCCCGTGCTCTACGCTGCCATCCCGCCGATCCAGGCCGGCGTGCCCTGCCCCCAGCCCGCAACTGCGGTCAGGTCACCAGACCCTCCACGGCATCCAGTGCGAGGTTCCACGGATACGACGGGCGCCGTTCATCACCCGTGCCCGGTACGTGGGGCGTCCATTCCCCTTCTCCGTACAGCGCTCGGACGCCAGTGCCTCGCAGCGTTTCCACGGCACGTCGCGTGGCGGGGTGGGAATCCAGGGCCGTCGACCAGAAGGGAAGGGCGACCACGGGCAACCCCAGCCCGACGGCCTCGGCGACCAAGCCGAGGGCGTACGTGTCGGCGATACCGGCAGCCCATTTGTTGGCGGTGTTCATCGTCATCGGCGCTACGACGACGGCGTCCGCCGGAGGGTTGCGCTTCTCCTCTCCGGATCGGCGCCAAGCGCTCCGCACCGGCCGGCCCGACGCGGCCTCCAGAGCGGGCCGGTCGACGAAGTCACCGTCGGCGGCGGCCGGGGTGGCGATCACGCACACGTCCCAGCCGCGGGCCTTCGCTGCGACCACCAAGCGCACGGCGTCCACGGCGGGGCCCGCCGCACAGATGATCAGGTACAGCACCCGGCATGGGCCCGTGCTCATACCGCCACCTGCGCCCTCGACGCCAGGGACCGCAGCACGGGCACCCGGCCACCTCGATCCCGCATCAGCAATTCTCCGATCAGCCCCCGGACCACGGGGCGGGACCGTACCTCCTCCGGAGCCTCCTGCAGGTCCGGCAGGCTCCTGGCCACGGTGGAATAGCGGCACCGCTGAATCTGCCGCTTTGCCGAAGCAGATGCCCGCGCCAGAGCCTCGGTGGTGCTGAGCTCTGCCCGGCAGCCCGCGGCGCCTGTCAGGACGGTCCGCAACCGGTCCAATGGATCGGCCCTGGTCCGGGCGAGGACCTCGTCGGGAGAGGACGGAACACTCACCGCACCGACCGCGGCAAGCGAGCAGGTCACGAAGTCGCGTCTCTTCACAGGACCATCGTGCGGCGGGCCCGCCGGACCGAGACCGCCAGCTTGAAGCCCAGCTCGCGAGCCATGCCCTCGAACGCCTCGGCGAACTCCTCCTGCGTGTGCAACCCCTGAGCAACTCGGGCCCGTACGAACAACGGATTCCCCGGCATGTCCGCCATGGCCGCCTCCCCGGTGCGTTGCTGCTCACGGTAGCCCGCTGACCGCTGCGCCACTGGGAAATGTCCTGCGATATGTCCGCCCGGGCGTCCGCGGATCCGGCCTGGTCCACGGCCGCGCCAAGCGATGTTCTGTTGACATGAGAACTCCGGTCGCCGAAGAGCCCACCCCGTCCGCCTCTCACCGGCACAACGGGGGCGACCCCATGACCGCCGTCTCCCGGTGGCTGTCCCGTGCGTCGTACGACCCTGCCACCACCCTCGCCCTCTGGGCGGCCGGTGAGACGGCTCCCCTGCTGGTCGGGCGGGAGTGGAGGCTCGTGCGGATCGACTTCACTCCGGCGACCGCCGCCGTCACCGGGCTCAGGGCCCGGGGGCGCCACATCGGCCCCTACCTGATGGGCGGCGCGGAACATGCCATGTGGTGGCTGCTTCCGCTCGGCGAGGACGGCGCCGCCGAGCTCCGCGAGGCCCTGGAAGCCGCCCGCGCCGCCGGGACCCCCTAGCTCTCCGTCCGGTACATCAAGTCCGTTTCGTGGATCTGGAAGCCGAGGCCCTCGTAGACCGCCACTGCGGCCGCGTTGTCGGCGTCCACGTAGAGCATGGCCGTGGGGAGGCCCTGGGCGGCCAGGTGGCGGAGGCCGATGGCGGTGAGGGACTTGCCGAGGCCGCCGCCCTGGGCGCCCGGGGCCACGCCGAGGACGTAGACCTCGCCGAGGCCCTCCTCGGCGTGGACCTTCGTCCAGTGGAAGGCGACGATGCGGCCGTCCTTCTCGGCGAGGAAGAACCCCTTGGGGTCGAACCAGTCCGCGGACTTGCGGTCGTCGAGGTCGCGCCGGCCGAGCGAGCCCTGCTCGGGGTGGTGGGCGAAGGCCGCCGCGTTCACCGCGAGCCACTCCGCGTCGTCCTGGCCCGGCCGGAACGTCCGGACGGTCACCCCGGGGGGCAGCACCGGCTCGGCGAGGCCGAGGTCGTGCAGGGGGCGCCGCATCTGGCGGAGTTCGCGGAAGAGGCTCAGGCCGAGCACCTGCGCCAGGTGCCGCGCCGCCGGGTGGCCGCCGTGCGCCCAGATCCGCAGCCGCTTGCCGGACTCGTGCAGCAGCGCCGAGCCGAGCGCCCGCCCGTGCCCGCGCCCCCGGAAGGAGGGGTGGACCACGAGCTCGCCGGCGGGCGCCTCGACGGGGTCGCTGTCCTCCAGCTGCCCGTAGCCCACGAGCTCCCCGTCGTCCGTGCGGAGCAGCACGTGCCGCACGCCCGGCCGCCGGCCCTTCAGCTGCAGCCGTCCCTGTTCGGAGACGGCCGGCTGCCCGTCGACCGCCGCGGCCTCCGTCACCAGCCGCAGCACGTCCTGCGCCACCTCGGGCGGGAGTTCCTCCAGCACCTCGACCGACCGCTGACCGTTCGCGTTGTTCGTGACGTCGCTCATGGTGCGAGCCTACGACGCGGGTGACGCCGAATCGTCACAGCCAACCCTGCTGACGTTCTACGCGGGTTGATCTAGGCTGCCGCAGACCATTCCACCCACCTCTCACTCGCAAACATGCATAAAGGGGAACACATGCACGCGACGCCGCCACGCAAGCGCCTGGCGAGACGGCTGACCGCGACCGCAGCCGCGCTCGCCGCCACCGCCGGTGTCCTGGCCACGGCCGCCCCGGCCGACGCCCTCTCCTACGGCCGTACGGGCCGCACCGTCGACGTACAGCTGCTCTCCTTCAACGACCTCCACGGCAACCTGGAGCCGCCGCAGGGCTCCTCGGGCACCGTGACGGAGGCCCAGCCGGACGGCACGACGAAGGCCATACCCGCCGGCGGCATCGAGTACCTCGCCAACTCGCTGCGCTCCGCCCGCAAGGGCCACGAGTACTCGATCACCGCGGCGGCCGGCGACATGGTCGGCGCGAGCCCGCTGATGACCGGCCTCTTCCACGACGAGCCGACCATCGAGGCGCTCAACAGGATCAAGCTGGACGCCACCTCCGTCGGCAACCACGAGTTCGACGAGGGCCGTGCCGAGCTGCTGCGCATGCAGAAGGGCGGCTGCCACCCGAAGGAGGGCTGCTTCGAGAAGGGCAAGACCTTCAAGGGCGCCGACTTCCCCTACCTGGCGGCCAACGTCACCGACGAGAAGTCCGGCAAGCAGATCCTCAAGCCCTACACGGTGTGGAAGCACAAGGGCGTGAAGATCGGCATCATCGGCCTCACCCTGGAGGGCACCCCGGACGTCGTCACGGCCGAGGGCGTCAAGGGCCTGAAGTTCGCCGACGAGGTCGAGACGATCAACAAGTACGCCAAGGAGCTCGACCGCCAGGGCGTGAAGTCGATCGTCACCCTCATCCACGAGGGCGGCATGCCGGCCTCGGGCGCGTACAACTACGACTGCGACACCCCGGGCGCGGGCGCCGGCATCTCCGGCGCGATCGTGGACATCGCGAAGAAGGTCACGCCGAAGGTGGACGCCCTGGTCACGGGCCACACCCACCAGGCCTACGCCTGCACGATCCCCGACCCGTCGGGCGCCCCGCGCACGGTGACCTCGGCCGCCTCCTTCGGCCGCGTGTTCACCGACACGACGCTGACGTACGACCGCCGGACCAAGGACATCGTCCGCACGACGGTCAAGAGCCCGAGCGCGAAGAACCACGTCGTGAACCGCGAGCAGCCCAAGGCCGCGGACATGACCAAGCTCATCGACCGCTGGAAGACCCTGGCGGCTCCGGTGGCCAACAAGCCCGTCGGCTACATCACCGCCGACATCAACGGCCGCGGCTCCGAGGCCTACGAGAAGCCGCTCGGCGACGTCATCGCCGACGCCCAGCTGGAGGCCCTGTCCCCGGCGGACAAGGGCGGCGCCCAGATCGCCTTCATGAACCCCGGCGGCATCCGCTCCGACCTCGCCTTCAAGGCGTCGGGCGGCGAGGGCGACGGCGTCGTGACGTACGGCGAGGCGTTCACCGTCCAGCCGTTCACGAACATGATGCAGACGAAGACCCTCACCGGCGCGCAGGTCATCGCGGCGCTCCAGCAGCAGGTCAGCGGCCCGAACGAGGCTCAGCCGAAGATCCTGCAGATCAGCAAGGGCCTGACCTACACCCTGGACCTGACGAAGAAGGGCGCCGACCGCGTCCCGGCCGCGTCGGTCAAGCTGAACGGCACCGCCGTCGACCCGGCGAAGTCCTACCGCGTCGCGGGCAACGAGTTCCTGATGGGCGGCGGCGACGGCTTCCCCGCCTTCAAGGAGGGCACCGACAAGCGCGTCGGCGCGTCCGACCTGGACGTCTTCAACGCGTACCTGACGGCCCACTCGTCGAAGGGCGCCCCGCTGGCCCCGCCGGCGGCGGACCGCATCACGGTCGTCAAGTAACCCCGTGATCCCGTGATCCCGAGGACGGCCCCGGCGTGTGCCGGGGCCGTCCGCGTCTCCTAGGACTGCTGCCGGATCAGGTCCTCCAGCGACCCCTCCGGCACCTCGCCGGCCGGGGTCAGCTTGTCGACCGCCTCCGGCAGGGTCCGGGCGAGCTCGTCGGCCGCCTCCTCCGGGGTGACGCCCGCCTGCTGCGCCACGTGGTCGAGCGCCTGGTACGGCAGGGCCTGGGCCACCTCGGGGCCGCTGACCTCCTGGTTCGCCCCCTTGCCGACCCACGAGTCGGTCTTCTCCCCCAGGCCGCCCTCCTTGAGCGTGTCCAGCAGGGCGCCGAGGGGGTTGCTGCCCGCGCCGTGCGTGCCGGCGCCGCCGAGCGAGGTGAGGAGCGCGCCCAGCAGGTTGCCGCCCTTGCCGCCCGCACCGCCGCCGAGCAGCCCTCCCAGCAGGGCACCCAGGTCGTTGCTCATCGCTGCCGCCTCCTCGATCGCCTCATGACGAGAGCCTTACCCCCGGATGCCCGCACCAGGGGCCGGGCTCTGCAGATTCACCCGTTCACCTGCCCTCCAGGGCGCGGACGATGTCCAGGATCAGGTCCCGGGACCTCCGCTCGTCCAGGGCGACGGACTCCATGCGGTCGAGCACCATCCGGTAGCGGTCCAATTGCGCCGCCGCGTCCACCAGTTCCGAGCCGTGCTCGCGGTCGACGTGCACGGTGTCCAGCTGGGGCACCGGGCCGACCGCGAACAGCGTGGACTGCCCCGAGCCGGGGAACGCCCCGGCGTCGAAGGGGATCACCAGCACCCTGATGTGCTCGCGCTCGCTCATGGCGAGGATGTGCCGCAGCTGCGGCCCCGCGACGGGCGGGCCGCCGAAGCGCATGCGCAGGGCGGCCTCGTGGACGATCGCCGTGTACGGGGTGGGGTCGTCCCGGTAGAGGACGGCCTGCCGCTTGATGCGGTGCGAGACCCGGTGCTCCACCTCCGGCGGGGACAGCGGCGGCACCACCTGGCGGAAGATCTCGCGGCAGTGCTCGGCCGTCTGCAGCAGCCCCGGCAGGTGGGCGACGTACGACGCGCGCAGGGCCGCCGCGTGGTGCTCGAGTTCGGCCAGGTCCAGCAGCCCGGCCGGGAGGATCTCGCGGTACTCCTCCCACCAGCCGCGCTTGCGCTCGCCGGCCATCTCGATCAGGGCCGCGACCAGCGCTTCGTCGGAGCACGAGTAGTTGCGTGCCAGGGCGCGCAGGCGCTCGGCGCTCACTCCGTAGCGGCTGGCCTCGATGTTGCTGATCTGCGCCTGGTTGGTGCCCAGGAGGCGCCCGGCCTCGGTGGACGTCAGTCCTGCGCGCTCGCGCAGCTTGCGCAGTTCGGCACCGAGGCGGAGTTGACGCGCCGTCGGGCTGCTCCTCACCGGCATCTCTCGCCTCTCCCGCACGTCACCCACATGGGTGTTTACCGAAGTAGTTCTGCCGACGCCGCTAAATACCTTTGGCCGGGCGGCGTACGGTGGTGAGCAGCGCCACTCACCTGCTCGCCTCGTCAGAGGAGCCAGCATGGCCACGGTATCGCCGCAGACCCCTTGGTCGTACGCCCTCGACCTGCCCCACGACCCGCGGTCCGCCCGCGCAGCGCACTCCGTAGCGCATTCCACGGTCCGCACCGTCCTGGAGGCGTACGGGCTGGACGAACTCATCGACGAGGCAGGGCGGTTGGTGGAGGAGCTGCTCACCTCGGGCTACCGGGGCCCGGGGGCCGCCACGTCGCTCCGGCTCACCCACCTGCCGCCGCTGGGGGTCGGGATCACCGTGTCGTACGGCCGGGGGCGGGAGGCCGCGGCGGTCGCGTGGTCGTCCCGGTTGCGGGGATCGCATGACATGCCGGTCACGCTAGACGGCGCGGTCGGTCCGGCAGGGGCGGAGCGTCCGGGATCCGCCGGAAATGGTGGCGACCGCACCGGTATTGACGGGCAGGGCCACGCAATCACGCGTTCGTCTGCGCCTTGCGCAACACACCCACAAAGCTGAAGGCCGGAGAACCCTCTGCCTTTTGACTCGAAGACAGAGGGCCGGATCACCACGCCACCCATTGAACAGACCGTACGGTCTGTGTTTGGGTGTGCAGCGGCAGCCGTGCCAGGAGGGGAGCACGGCGGCCCGCAGCGCACGGCGGCGGGACCTACAGCGTCGGCGGCGCCACCGGCGCGCCCGGCAGCCGCACCGAGGCGACCGTCCCGCCGCCCTCCGCCGGCCGCAGGGCCACCTGGCCGCCCGCCTGCTGGACGGTGCGGGCGACGATGGACAGGCCCAGGCCGCTGCCCGGCATGCTGCGGGCGGACGGGGAGCGCCAGAAGCGGTCGAAGACGTGCGGGAGTTCGTCGGGGGCGATGCCCGGGCCGTGGTCGCGCACGGTGAGCTCGCCGGTGGGCGAGAGGGCCACCTCCACGGCGCCGCCCGGCGGGCTGAACTTCACGGCGTTGTCGAGCAGGTTGACCAGGGCCCGCTCCAGGGCCGCCGGCTCGGCGCGCACGTACCAGCTCTCCAGATGCACCCGGAAGGTCAGTCCGGAGCCGCGCAGCCGGGCCCGTTCCACCGCTCGTCCGGCCGCCTCGTGCAGGGCGATCACCTGGACGGGGCCGCTGCCGGGGTCGGCGTCGGGGCGGGAGAGCTCCTGCAGGTCGCCGATGAGCGCGGCGAGTTCGGTCATCTGCGCGCGGACGCTGGCGAGCAGCTCCTTGCGGTCCTCGGGCGGGATCTCGCGGCCGGTCTCCTCGCTGCGCACCAGCAGGTCGATGTTGGTGCGCAGCGAGGTGAGGGGGGTGCGCAGCTCGTGCCCGGCGTCGGCGATGAGCTGCTGCTGCCGGTCGCGGGAGGAGGCGAGGGCGGCGGTCATGGCGTTGAAGGAGCGCGAGAGGCGGGCGATCTCGTCCTCGCCCTCGACAGGGATGCGGACGGCCAGGTCCTCGGTGCGGGCGATGTGCTCGACGGCGCCGGTGAGCCGGTCGACGGGCCGCAGTCCGGCCCGGGCGATCCATGCGCCGGCGGTGGCGGCAAGGAGGACGCCCACGCCGGCGGTGACGGCGAGGACGGCGGCGAGCGCGTTCAGGGGCCGGTCGATCTCGCTGAGGGGCTGGGCGATGGAGACGGCGGTGCCGGGCACGGGCCCGGGCGAGGTCGCGACCCGCATTTCCGTGCCGTCCTGGGCCTGCGCGTCGTGCAGGGTCCGGCCCTCCCGCCCCTGGGCGACGAGGAGGTCACCGGGCTCCACCGTGATGGGGGACTTGCCGATCGTGCTGCAGACGAAGCCCTCGCCGGTGATGATCTGCACGGTGTAGGGGCGGAAGAGGGTGGACGGGCCGGTGGGGACGGAGCCGCAGTTGCGCAGCAGCGTCTTGACCGTGGCGTCGTCGGCGCGGACGCTCGTCAGCGTCGTGTCCCGCTGGTGCTCCAGCTCCTGCCGGGTGACCAGCCAGCACGCGACGGCCGCGGCGGCCACGGCCACGGCCACGGCGGCCGCGGTCAGCAGCGCCAGCCGGGAGCGGAGCGGCAGCCGCTGGAATCTCGCGATCATTCGGCGCCGTCCGCCCTGAGGACGTAGCCCACTCCGCGGACGGTGTGCACGAGGCGCGCCTCGCCGCCGGCCTCGGTCTTGCGGCGCAGGTACATCACGTACACGTCCAGGGAGTTGGACGACGGCTCGAACTCGAAGCCCCAGACGGCCTTGAGGATCTGCTCGCGGGTGAGGACCTGCCGGGGGTGGGCGAGGAAGAGCTCCAGCAGCGTGAATTCCGTACGGGTCAGCTCGACGGGCCGGTCGCCGCGGGTGACCTCGCGGGTGTCGAGGTTCATCCGCAGGTCGGCGAAGGAGAGCGTGGCGGAGGCGGCGGGGGCGGCCGTCGCGTAGGCGCTGCGGCGCAGCAGGGCGCGGATGCGGGCCAGCAGCTCGTCCAGCTCGAAGGGTTTGACGAGGTAGTCGTCGGCGCCGGCGTCGAGGCCGGTGACGCGGTCGCCCACGGTGTCGCGGGCGGTCAGCATGAGGATGGGCACGGTGACGCCGGAGGCGCGCAGGCGGCGGGCGGCGGTGAGGCCGTCCATGCGCGGCATGAGGACGTCCAGCACGATCAGCTCCGGGTCGAAGGCGGTGACCTTGGCGACCGCGTCGAGCCCGTCGACGGCCTGCTCGGTGGCGTACCCCTCGAAGGCCAGGCTGCGGCGCAGGGCCTCGCGTACGGCGGGCTCGTCGTCCACGATCAGGATGCGGGCGGGCTGGTCGCCGTGGTCGGCGGGGCTCATCGGCTTACCTCACGGGTGCAGGGGGTCAGGGCGCTTCTCAGCCTCGCACGGCCGTGCGCTCAGCTGTCGCCGCCACCCGCCCGGAGCTTGGCGAGGTCCGCCTTGACGGTGTCGACGGGGATGGCGAAGCCGAGGCCGACGCTGCCCGCGGAGTCGCCGGACCCGGTGGCGGAACTCGGGGCGTACATGGCCGAGTTGATGCCGATGATCTCGCCGTTCATGTTGATGAGGGCGCCGCCGGAGTTGCCGGGGTTGAGGGAGGCGTCGGTCTGGATGGCCTTGTAGGTGGTCTTGGAGGAGCCGGTGTCGCCGTTGTACTGGTTGCCGCCGAACTCGAAGGGCCACTGCGGGACGCCGCGGCGCTGCCGCTCCTGCCCCTGGCCCTGGCCCTGCTCCTTGGAGACCGTCACGTCGCGGTCGAGGGCGGAGACTATGCCGCTGGTGACGGTGCCGGTGAGGCCTTCGGGGGAGCCGATGGCGACGACCTCGTCGCCGACCCCGACCTTGCCGGAGTCCCCGAGCTTGGCCGCCTTCAGCCCGCTCGCCCCCTGCAGCTTGATCAGCGCGAGGTCCTTGCCGGGGTCGGTGCCGACGACCTTGGCGGTCTTGGTGCTGCCGTCGCTGAGGACGACCTGCACGGTGTCGGCGCCCGCGACGACGTGGTTGTTGGTGACGATCTCGCCGTCGCCCGTGATGATCACGCCCGAGCCGGTGGACTGGCCGCTGGTGGTCGAGGCCTTGATCTCGACGATGCTCGGGCTCACGGCCTTGGCCACGGCGGCCACTCCGCCGTTGCTCCTGGAGGAGGCGTTCTGGACGGGCGTGGACTGGCTGACGCGGTCGGCGCGGCTGGTGAGCTCGCCGACGAGGGCGGCCGAGCCGCCGCCGACGACCGCGGCGACGATGGCCACGGCGGCGAGCAGCGCCACGGGCTTGCGGGCGCGGTGGCCGCCGCGCGGGGCCGGGGGCTGCGGGACGGGCTCGGCGAACCCGGCGTACGGAGGCCGGCCGCCGTCGCCGCCGCTGCCCGCGCCGTCACCGGGCCAGACGGTCACCCCGCCGGCGGTGGTGACCGGCTGCTGCGGCGGGTACGCGGGGGGCTCCGGGTACGAGGAGTGCTGCGGGTCCTGGGCGCCGTAGGGGCGGGTGCTGTCCGTCATGGGCACGACTCTGCTGCCCGGAGATGAGAACTGTCTGAGGGAGCACTGAAAACGGGCCGAGAAGTCCGTTCGTTCCGTATAAGGCTCCCGGCACGGCCACGGCCCCCGGCACGGCCACGGCCCCCGGCACGGCTCGCCGGCCCGCGCCGGCTACGGGAGGGCGCCGGACTGGGAGCACCGCATCACCGTGCGCGCCTGCTCGACCAGCTCCTCGGGGGTGATCGTCTCCAGCGTGCGGCGGCAGTGGGCCAGCAGGGCGTCGGCGGCACCGGCCAGGTCCGCGTCGCCGAGGGGGCGGTCCCCGAGGTCGGGCCCGTCCTGGAGGAGCGCCTGGAGGAGGGCGTAGAGGTGGGCGGTGCCCGCTTCGCGGACGGTCAGGGACAGGTGCGCGGACGGGCTGTCGCCGACGGCGCTCGCGCGGTGGGCGAAGCCCCGGGGCACGTAGAGCACCTCGCCGGGGCGCAGCACGGTGTCCAGCAGCAGCTCGCCGGGGTCGCCGTCCTCGCGGCTGGGCTCCCAGTTCCCGTCGGCGGGGCCGCCGTGCACCCGCCAGCGCTTGGCGCCGCTGATCTGGATCGCCAGGACGTCGGCGTCGTCGCGGTGCACGGGCCGTCCCTGGGTGCCGCCGGGGGTGAGGAAGAAGAACGCCTCCACCTGGCGGCCGAGCTCCTTCCCGACGCCCCGGGCCAGGGCGCGCACGCCGCCGTGCCACTGGTCGACGTAGCGCAGGAGGAGGGTGGCCCGTTCGTCGCGGATCAGCGCGCGCACCGCGGCGGCGTCGGCGTAGTCCTCGACCACCTCGCCCAGGACGACCCGGGGGAGGCAGAACCGGTGGGCGGGGAGCTGGCCCTGCTCGTGGACGAGGTTGACGTAGGGCGCCTTGAGCAGCCCGTGGTCGAGGAGGCCGTCCAGCTCGGCGGTGGTGAGCACGTCGACGGGGGGATCGTGCGGGCGCAGGACCGCGGGTGCGGTGCGCCAGTGGGTGGTGAGGAACTGCCGGCTGTCCGCCACGCAGCGTTCGAGCCAGTTCACGGTCACGTCGGGTCGCTCTCCGTCGGGTCGGGGGTGGTTCAGGCCGTGGGCCGGCTGCTGTGGGCGCTCAGGCGCGCGGCGTCCACGAGGGATTCCGGCGTCGTGCCGGCCAGCTGCGCCCGGAAGTGGCCGAGGAGCTCGGCCGCGGTCCTGGTGAGCTGTTCGTCGTCGAGCGGACGGGCGGGCAGGGCGAGCCCTGCGGCGAGCCGTGAGCCGAGTTCGGCGCGCAGGTGGCCGGTGCGGGCCTCGCGGAGAACGACGGTGAGGTGGACGGAGGGTGCGGAGCCGGTGGCCTCGGCGGTGTGGGCGAAGCCGTTCGGCACGTAGAGGACCTGGCCGGGCTCGACGACGGCGTCGAGCAGCACCGGGCCGGGGTCGGCCTCGGGCACCGGCTGCCAGTGGGCGTCGGCGGGGCCGCCGTGCACCTGCCAGCGCTTGGTGCCACTGAGCTGGATCACGAGGACGTCCCCGTCATCCCGGTGGACCGCGCTGTGGTGCCCGGGGTGGGAGCGGAAGACGAACGCCTCGGCCAGCCGGCCGAGCCGGGCGCCGATTCCGGCGGTGAGGGCGCGCACCGGGGCGTGCCACTGGTGGACGTAGCGCAGCTGGAGGGTGGCGTGGTCGTCGTCGAGGAGCGACCGGACCCGCGCGGGGTCGAGGCAGCCGTCGAGGCGGCGGCCCGCGACGAGCCGGGGCGGGCAGTACTGCTCCTCGGGGACCGGTCCCACGGCGGTGTAGAGCGCGGCGTACGGGACGCGCAGCAGCCCTCCGCCGATGAGGCCGTCGAGGTCGGCGGTGCTCAGGACCTCCGTCGGCGGGTCGGCCGGGCGCATCAGCGCGGGCCCCTGCCGCCAGTGGGTGTGCAGAAAAGCCGGCACGTCCTCGACGCAGCGTTCCAGCCAGTCCATGGCTTGCGCTCTCTCTCCTTCTTGCGGGGTGCGCGCTCCGTACGGTCCTGTGCGGGGCGCCGGGGCCCTCCGGTGTGCCTGACCGGCCGGAGGGCCCCGTACGGCGTTCCTCGTCCGTCGGGCTCAGATGACGTCGAGCGGGCAGCCGCCGCAGGAGGCCTCGACCTGGGTGCCGGAGGTGGAGGCGGAGGAGGAGGCGACGGCGTTGGGGGCGAAGATCGCGCCGCCGACGACGGCCGCGACGGCGACGGAGAGCGCCGCCTTGCGGGTCAGCGTGGTGCGCTTCGGCTGGGCGTCGGCCAGGGCTGCGGTGTTGCGGTCCATGGGAATGCTCCTTCTGCTGCTGTTGCCGGGTGGGATGAAGTGCGAGGCGGCTCTGGGGGGGGTTGCCGCCTCGCTGTGCTCAATCCTGGAGCGGACCGGTGCGCCGCGACAGTCACGTCTTCACGGTTCCGGACCGGCGGTACCGGGCGTCAGGGACCGGGCGTCAGGGACCGGGATTCCGGGTCGCGCTGACGGTGCATCAGAGTCCGGAGTGCGGGCCCAGTGCGAGCCGGATGTCCCGGGATTCCCGGGAGGGCCGGGAGCGCGTCGCGTACCCCCCGGGCACGTAGAGCACCTCCCCGGCGCGCAGCCGCAGCCCCGGCCCGGCGCCGCAGGCGGCCGTGACCGCGGCGGGCCGGGCCGGGGGCAGGAGCTGCCATCCGCTGCTCCCGTCCTGCTGGAGGACCAGCAGGCCGTAGGGCACGGCAGCCGGTTCCGCGGCCGGGCGCGCGGGGGCGGGCAGCGCCGCCACGGGGCAGCCGAGCCGCTGGGCGAGTGCGTGGGCCAGGTCGCCGGGCGGGCGGTCCCAGCCGTCCGGCCCGGCGTGCTCCGGCCACAGCAGCCCGGGGCGTCCGGCCTGGTGGATCCGGACGAAGAGGACCAGCTCGGACAGCAGGCGGGCGTCCGCCTCCGATCGCCGCGGGCAGCGCCCGGCGCGTGGTCCACCCGGGGTGGGCAGGCCCGTCATGGTGTTCCTCCCTCTGCCGCGGACGCGGGTGCCGCGGCGGCGCCGAGAACACTGCCGAGGCGTCAGAGGGGCGGGAAAGTCACGGCTTTGCGCCACAGGGCGGGGCCGCCGGCGCGGCCGGGTCCTCCAGCAGTCCCTGCCGGGCCGCGGCCGCGCCGGCCTGGAAACGGCTCTCGGCGGACAGCTGCTCCATGATGTCGGCGATGTGGCGGCGCGTGGTGCGCAGCGCCATGCCCAGCCGGCGGGCGACCGCCTCGTCCTTCAGGCCCGCGGCCAGCAGCTGCAGGATGGTGCGGTCGAGTTCGCCGGAGACCTTGGCGAGCCCGTCGTCGGCGGCGTTGGAGAACGGGGTGGCGGCCTCCCACGTCTGGTCGAACAGCCGGCACAGGTAGGCGACGGTGTTGGGCTCGCGGATGACGACCGCGCCCCAGGAGCCGTCGGCGGTCGGCAGGAACGCGGCCTCCCGGTCGAAGACGATGATGCGGCCGAAGAGTTCGTGGCTGGTGCGGTACTGGCCGCCCAGGGCGGAGGCGGCCGCCACGTAGGCCTGGCTGGGGCCGTGGAACCGCGCCGTGTGGTGGTACAACGTGCGCAGCCGCACGCCCCGTTCGAGCAGCGTCCGGTCCCGCAGCAGGGCCTCCTCCATCGCCTCCGGCACCCGGGAGCCGCCGCCGGGCTGGCTGGCCAGCACCTCTTCGCGGCAGTGGCCGGACATCCGGGTGAGGAGCGTGCGGACCTCCGGCAGGGTCGGGATCACCTCCAGGCCGCCGGCGCTCCCCGCACCGCTCCGGTACGCGGACGCGAAGCGCTCCGCGTCCGCCCGGATCCTGGCGACCTGGAGCTGCTGCTCGCGGATGCGGGCCTCCAGCTCGGCGATCCGGGGCCCCGCGGCCGCCTCCGGTGCCACGGCGCGCTCCCACGCCGGGTCGCAGGCGGTGCGCTGTATCAGCCCGGCCGCGCGCAGCCGGGTCAGCGCCGCCTCGGTCCGCTCCGGGCCCATGCCCAGGCCGGCGGCGGCCGCCGGGACGTCGACGCGCTGGTGCTCCAGCACCCAGGCGTACAGCGCCAGGTCCGCCTCGTCGGCGTCCGGCTCCGCACGACAGGCTTCATCCTGTCGGGTTTCTCCCATTACGCCCCCCTGCTTCATGTTGCCATGCAACTTGGTGAGGTAAGTGATCCATTGCCGTCAGGATACGGACCGGAGAGTCTCTTCCTGTCACCGAAAACCGCACTGACCTGCAAGGGTCAACCGCCCTTGCACCCCTGGGAGATCGCCGTGAAGCGCACCTTGCTGACTGCCGCCGTCACCTCGCTGCTCGCCTTCGCGGCACTCGCGCCCGACGCGGCCGCCGCCCCCGCCCCGGCGGAGGAGCGGGCGGCGGTGTCCGCCGCGGAGGGCGAGCACCCTCCGGTCCTCAAGCTGCCGACGACCCCGCGCTGCACCCACTGCGGCGGCCCGACCGACACGTCCTGGGGCGGCTCGACGGGACAGCACTGACCCCGCCGCACCCCTTTCCCCCGTTTCCCCCGTCCGCGCCCGTCACCCCGCTGGGAGAGCCGCATGAACGCCGAAGCACCCGCCCTCACCGGCCGCGAACAGCAGGTGCTCCACCTGCTCAGCAGCGGCGACACCATCTCCTCCATCGCCCGCCAGCTGCGCCTGAGCCCGCACACGGTCGACACGTACCTGCGCCGCCTGCGCACCAAGACGGGTGCCGCGAACCGCACCCAGCTCGCGGTCTACGCGGTCCGGCACGGGCTCACCGGCCACCTCGCGCAGTCCTGAGCGTGCCGCCCGGAGCGCCGGCGGCGAACCGTCAGCCGCCGCAGCCGCAGGAGCGCCGGATCACCAGCGCCGACGGGAACTGCTTCAGCCGCTCGCGGCGCGTGCCCACCACCCGCAGCGAGTCGTCCAGGACGAGGTCCACCGCGGCGCGCGCCATGGCCTGGCGGTCGGAGGCGACCGTGGTCAGCGGCGGGTCGGTGAGGGCGGCTTCCTTGACGTCGTCGAAGCCGGCGACGGCGAGCTCGCCGGGCACGTCGATGCGCAGCTCCCGCGCCGCCCGCAGGACGCCGATCGCCTGGTCGTCCGTGGCGCAGAGCAGCGCCGGCGGGCGGTCGGGCCCGGAGAGCAGCTCCAGGGCGACCTTGTAGGCCTCGTAACGGTTGTACGGGGCCGGGAAGAGCCGGCCCTCCAGGGACTTCCCGGCCTCCCGCATGGCGCGGCGCCATCCCTCGACGTGGTCGGTGACGGGGTCGCCGATGGTGGGGGTGCGCTCCGTGCCGCCGAGGCAGGCCACGTAGGGGTGGCCGTGCTCCAGCAGGTGGCGGGTGGCCAGCTGGGCGCCGCCGACGTCGTCCGTGACGACGGCCACGTCGTCGATGGCGTCGGGGCGGCGGTGCATCAGGACCACCCGGGCGTCCCAGGCGTCGATCTCCGCGGCCGCGTGCTCGCTCGGGCCCTGGCTGATGAGGATCAGGCCGGAGACCCGCATGCCCAGGAAGGCGCGCAGGTAGTGCACCTCGCGCTCGTCGAGGTAGTCGGAGTTGCCGACGAGGACCATCTTGCCGCGCTCGGCCGCGGCCTGTTCGACCGCGTGCGCCATCTCGGCGAAGAAGGGCTGGCGGGCGTCCGGGATGATCAGGCCTATGAGGTCCGTGCGGCGGGACGCCATCGCCTGGGCGACCCGGTCCGGCCGGTACCCCAGCTCCTTGATCGCGGCCAGCACGCGCTCGCGCGTGGCCGGTGCCACCGGCCTCGGTCCGTTGTTGATGACATAGCTGACCACCGCGGTCGACGTCCCCGCCAGTCTCGCCACATCGTCCCGCGTCACCTTGGCCACGCGCGGAAGTCTACGCGGGTCCACTCACCGCTCGGCCGGGCGAGCGGCCCCGCTCTTCGCGGCCTCCGGCTCCTCCGTCCGCTGCGCCTTGGCGGAGTCCTTCGGCTTGCCCTCGCCGGGGTTGTCGACCTTCTCGGGCACAACGAACCGATATCCGACATTCCGCACGGTGCCGATCAGCGACTCGTGCTCGGGCCCGAGCTTCGCCCGCAGCCGCCGCACGTGCACGTCGACCGTGCGGGTGCCGCCGAAGTAGTCGTAGCCCCAGACCTCCTGCAGCAGCTGGGCACGCGTGAAGACCCGGCCCGGGTGCTGGGCGAGGTACTTCAGCAGCTCGAACTCCTTGAAGGTGAGGTCCAGCACCCGCCCCTTGAGCTTGGCGCTGTACGTGGCCTCGTCGACGGAGAGGTCGCCGGTGCGGATCTCCATGGGGCTGTCGTCCGTCGAGATCTGCTGGCGGCCCATCGCCAGCCGCAGCCGCGCCTCGACCTCGGCCGGGCCCGCGGTGTCGAGCAGGACGTCGTCCACGCCCCAGTCGGCGGTGACGGCCGCGAGGCCGCCCTCGGTGACGACGAGGATCAGCGGGCAGCCCGGCCCGGTGGAGCGCAGGAGCTGGCAGAGGCTGCGCACGTGCGGAAGGTCACGCCGGCCGTCGATCAGTATGACGTCGGCACCGGGGGTGTCCACGAGGGCCGGGCCCTCGGCGGGGGCCACCCGCACGCTGTGCAGGAGCAGGCCGAGCGCCGGGAGCACCTCCGTCGAGGGCTGGAGGGCATTGGTCAGGAGCAGCAGGGAACTCATCGGCTGCCACCCGCCTCACTGGTCGTACGGTCCTTGCGGACCCGCGCGCTTCGCTCGCCCATGACGTCGGTTCCTCCTCGGTCCCTGCGAAGGGGTACCACCCAGGGCCTGGCTCTGGGGGAGAGTGCGGCACTGCTTCGTACGGTTGCGTGCGTCCCAGCACTTGTCTCAGCACATGAATGCACAAAAGGACCCGGGGGCTACTCTGCCCGGATCCTCTCTGCCCAGCAGAATAGCCCACATGACTTTCGGAGGTCCGGACGATTTTGCACGACCTTGTGTTTCGTCGATCACTTCGAGTGGTCATCGCATCGCGCTCTTGACAGCCGACGGTGTCCGGGTGGAGGCGGCGTACGAGCCCCGTACGGGATCGCGGACGCCTCCGCAGGACACCCCCGCGGTGGTGCTCGCACACGGCTTCACCGGAGCCCTCGACCGGCCCGGGCTGCGCCGGGCGGCGCGGGTGTTCGCCCAGCGTGCGGCGGTGATCACGTTCTCCTTCCGGGGGCACGGCGGCTCGGGCGGCCACTCCTCGGTCGGCGACCGCGAGGTGCTCGACCTGGCCGCGGCGGTGCGCTGGGCACGCTCGCTCGGGCACGAGCGGGTGGCCACGGTGGGCTTCTCGATGGGCGGCTCGGTGGTGCTGCGGCACGCCGCGCTCTACGGCGTGGAGCAGCAGGTGGAGTACGGGGAGCACGCGGGGCGCACGGACGCACACGCCGACACGGTCGTGGCGGTAAGTGCGCCATCGCGTTGGTATTACCGCGGTACCGCACCCATGCGGCGGCTGCATTGGGCGATCTCACGGCCCGCGGGGCGGCTGATCGCGCGCTACGGGCTGGGGACGCGGGTCCAGGCGGAGGACTGGGACCCGGTCCCGCTCTCCCCGGTGGAGGCGGTCCCGGTGATCGCGCCCCGGCCGCTGCTGATCGTCCACGGCGACCGGGACGCGTACTTCCCGCTCGACCACCCGTACGCCCTCGCGGGCGCGGGCGATCCACGGTTCACGGAACTGTGGATCGAACGGGGCTTCGGCCATGCCGAGAACGCTGCGGACGGTGCCTTGCTGGCACGGATCGCGGACTGGACGACTGCCCGGCTGTGACAGGACCGGGCTGCGGCCCGGTCCGGCACCGCCGGTCCGCCACGTCGTGGCTGCGCGCCGCTGCGGCGGGAAAGACCTGAGAGGCCCTGCCTCTCAGGACCGCCGCCGCGGCGAGCCACCACCGCGGCGCGGGTCCGGCGGAATCGGCAGCCACCGGCACCGCCGGCCGGTGGCCGCCGCGGCAGCGGAAACGCGCCTGCCGGCGCGGGCACAGGCGCCCGCGCCGGCACGGCGTTACGCCTGCTCGGCGACCGGCTCCGCGAACTGCGCCTCGTACAGGCGCGCGTACGCGCCCCCCGCCGCCAGCAGCCCGTCGTGCGTGCCCTGTTCCACGATCCGGCCGGACTCCATCACGAGGATGACGTCCGCGTCGCGGATCGTGGACAGGCGGTGGGCGATCACGAAGCTCGTGCGGCCCGTGCGCAGCCGGCCCATGGCCTGCTGGATGAGCACCTCCGTGCGGGTGTCGACGGAGCTCGTCGCCTCGTCCAGGACGAGGATCTCCGGCTCGGCCAGGAACGCCCGGGCGATGGTGATGAGCTGCTTCTCGCCGACGCTGACGTTGGAGCCCTCGTCGTCGATGACCGTGTCGTAGCCGTCCGGCAGGGTGCGCACGAAGCGGTCGACGTGCGTGGCCCGCGCCGCCTCGACGATCTTGTCCATGGAGGTGCCCGCGGGCGCCCCGTAGGCGATGTTCTCCGCGATCGTGCCGCCGAAGAGCCAGGTGTCCTGCAGGACCATGCCGATGTGGGAGCGCAGCTCCTCGCGCGACATGGCGGCGATGTCGGTGCCGTCGAGGGTGATGCGGCCGCCGCCCACCTCGTAGAACCGCATCAGCAGGTTGACCAGCGTGGTCTTGCCGGCGCCGGTCGGGCCGACGATGGCGACGGTCTCGCCCGGCCGGACGGTCAGCGACAGGCCGTCGATGAGCGGCTTGTCGGCCTCGTAGCGGAAGGAGACCTCCTCGAAGGCCACCTCTCCGCGCACACGCCCCGGCTTGGGGGCGTCCGCCGCGTCCTCGGACTGCTCCTCGGCGTCGAGCAGCTCGAAGACGCGCTCGGCGGAGGCGACGCCGGACTGCACGAGGTTGGCCATGGAGGCCACCTGGGTGAGGGGCTGGCTGAACTGGCGCGAGTACTGGACGAAGGCCTGTACGTCACCGATGGACAGCGCGCCGGAGGCGACCCGCAGCCCGCCGACGACGGCGACCAGCACGTAGTTCAGGTTGCCGATGAACATCATCGCGGGCTGGATGACGCCCGAGATGAACTGGGCCTTGAACCCGGCCTGGAAGAGGTCCTCGTTCTCCTTGCTGAAGATCTCCGCGGACTCCTTCTCGCGGCCGAAGACCTTCACCAGCGCGTGCCCGGTGTACATCTCCTCGATGTGGGCGTTGAGCTTGCCGGTCGTCTTCCACTGGGCGACGAACTGCGGCTGCGCCCGCTTGCCGATCTTCGTGGCGACGACGACGGACACCGGGACGGTGATCAGCGCCACCAGGGCGAGCAGCCAGGAGATCCAGAACATCACGGCCAGCACGCCGGTGATCGTCAGCAGCGAGGTGACGATCTGGCTCATGGTCTGCTGGAGGGTCTGCGCGACGTTGTCGATGTCGTTGGTGGCGCGGGAGAGCACCTCGCCGCGCGGCTGCTTGTCGAAGTAGCTCAGCGGCAGCCGGCCGAGCTTCTCCTCGACCTGCCGGCGCAGCCGGAAGACGGCGCGCTGGACGACGGTCGTGGCGATCCGCGCCTGGACGAGGCCGAACAGGGACGCGCCGACGTAGATCAGCAGGACCCAGAACAGCACGTTGCCGACGGCGTCGAAGTCGATGCCCTGGCCGGGGGTGAAGTCGACCGAGCCCAGCAGGTCGGCGGCGGTGCCGTCGCCCTGCTCGCGCATCCGCTCGACGGCCTCGGCCTTGCTGATGCCGTCGGGGAACTTGTTCCCGATGACGCCCGCGAAGATCAGGTCGGTGGCCCGGCCGAGGATCTTCGGGCCGAGGACGGACAGGGCGACGCTCGCCACGCACAGGACGAGCGCCACGGTTATCAGGGCCCGCTCGGGTCTGAGGGTGCCCAGCAGCCGCTTGCTGGAGCCCGCGAAGTCCATGGACCGCTCGGTGGGCTGGCCGCCCATGAAGCGGGCAATGCCGGTGGCGGGGGCGGGCCCGCGCCCGGCGGGGGCAGCCGGTCCCCCGGCGGCCTTGCCCTCTGCAGGCTTGCCCTCTGCGGGGTTGCCCTCTGCGGGGTTGCCCTCTGCAGGCTTGCCGTCGGCGGTCCCGGCCTCGGCGGCCCGGGCCCCCGCGGCCTCGTCCCCGCCCGGGGAAGCCGGTTTCTCCGGGGTCGTCACGCCGCCTCCTCCTCGGTGAGCTGGGAGAGCACGATCTCCCGGTAGGTCTCGTTGCCGGCCATCAGCTCGGTGTGGGTGCCGGTGCCGACGACGCGGCCCTCGTCCAGGACGACGATGCGGTCGGCGTCGCGGATCGTGGACACGCGCTGGGCGACGATGACGACGGTCGCGTCCCCGGTCTCGCGGGCCAGCGCGGCCCGCAGCCGGGCGTCGGTGGCGTAGTCGAGGGCGGAGAAGGAGTCGTCGAAGAGATAGATGTCCGGCTTGCGGACCAGGGCGCGGGCGATGGCCAGGCGCTGGCGCTGCCCGCCGGAGACGTTCGTGCCGCCCTGGGCGATCGGCGCCTCCAGGCCGGCCTCCATGCTCTCGACGAAGTCGCGGGCCTGCGCCGTCTCCAGCGCCTCCCACAGCTCCTCGTCGGTCGCGTCCGGCCGTCCGTAGCGCAGGTTGGAGGCGACGGTCCCGGTGAAGAGGTACGGCTTCTGCGGGACGAGGCCGACGGCCTCGGAGGAGCGGACGGGGTCGAGCTCGCGGACGTCCACGCCGCCCACCCGCACCGTGCCGGCGGTCGCGTCGAACAGCCGCGGGATCAGGCCGAGCAGCGTGGACTTCCCGCTGCCCGTGGAGCCGATGACGGCCGTGATCTCGCCGGGCCGGGCGACGAGCGAGACGTCCCGCAGGACGGGCTCCTCCGCGCCGGGGTAGCGGAACTCCACGCCGTCGAGCTCCAGGTGGCCGCCGCTGCGCAGCTCGGTGACCGGGCGCGCCGGGGGCACCACGCTGGAGTCGGTGGCCAGGACCTCCTGGACACGCTCGGCGCAGACCTCCGCGCGCGGCACCATCATGAACATGAAGGTGGCCATCATGACGGCCATCAGGATCTGCATGAGATAGCTGAGGAACGCCGTCAGCGCGCCGATCTCCATGTCGCCGCTCTCGATGCGGTGACCGCCGAACCACAGGACGGCGATGGAGGAGAGGTTCACGACCAGCATCACGGACGGGAACATCAGCGACATCAGCCGGCCGGCCTTGAGGGAGACGTCCATCAGATCGGCGTTCGCGCCGTCGAAACGTTCCCGCTCGTGCGCGTCCCGCACGAAGGCGCGGATGACGCGGATGCCGGTGATCTGCTCGCGCAGCACCCGGTTGACCGTGTCGATCTTGTCCTGCACGCCGCGGAAAATCGGTCGCATCCGCCAGATGATCAGCGAGACGATCACGCCGAGGACGGGGACGATGACGAGCAGCAGGGCGGACAGCGGCACGTCCTGCTCGAGCGCCATCAGGATGCCGCCCACGCACATGATGGGCGCGGAGACCATCAGCGTGAACGCCATGAGCACCAGCAGCTGGATCTGCTGGACGTCGTTGGTGGTACGGGTGATCAGGGAGGGCGCGCCGAAGTGCCCCATCTCCCGCGCGGAGAAGGACTGCACCCGGTCGAAGACGGCCGCGCGCAGGTCGCGCCCGACCGCCATGGCGGTGCGGGCCCCGTAGTAGACCGCGCCGATCGCGCAGACGATCTGGACGAGGGTGACCGCGAGCATCGCGCCGCCGAGGGCGAGGATGTAGTCGGTGTCACCCTTGACGACACCGTTGTCGACGATGTCGGCGTTGAGCGAGGGTAGGTAGAGCGTGGCAAGCGTCTGGACGAGCTGCAGGAGCACGATCAGCGCGATCGATGTGGAGTAGGGCCTCAGATACGCCCGTGATAGTCGGACCAGCACACTGGGCAGCGTATGCGAGCGCCTCGCCGTGCGGCCTCCGTATTTACGGCGGCGGGCGGCCCGTCGTCCGGCACCCGTCATCATGGGAGGCGGCAGAAGAAGGAAAGGGGTCGCCGTGGCGACGACAGAACCGGCACGACCGGTGAAACCGGCCCTGCCGGGGCAGCCGGGACCGGTGGGCACCATGCGGTACTGGGCCGCGGCGAAGGCCGCCACCGGTACGGCCGAGGAGCCGTACGCGGCGCGGACGCTCGCGGAGGCGCTGGACGCGGCCCGCCGGCGGCACGCGGGATCCCCCGAGTTCGCCCGGGTGCTGGTGCGCTGTTCGTTCCTGGTGGACGGCGCCCCGGTCGGCACCCGTGACCACGCATCGGTCCAACTGGCCGAGGGCGGCACCGTCGAGGTGCTCCCGCCCTTCGCAGGAGGGTGACCCCGGCAGCATGAGCAATCAGCCGCACCATACGTACGATCCGCAGGACCCGTACGACCCGTACAACGACGCCCGCACCCGGCGCTACGACGCGCAGTCCTACGACCAGGGCGGGACCTACGGCTCGTACGACCAGCAGCAGCCGCAGCAGCAGGCACAGCAGCACCACCAGCAGGGGCAGGGAGCGTACGGCGAGACGTACAACTCCTACGACGCGTACGCGCAGCAGCCCCAGCAGCAGCAACCGCAGCAGCAGTACCAGTGGCCGACCAACGGCGGCCAGGGCTACTCCGCACAGCAGGAGGAGCCGGTCACCCAGACCTGGCAGACGCCCACCTGGGACACGGGCACGTGGCAGCAGCCGTCCGCCCCCGCCGAGGACCACCACGCCTACGACGCGTCCTGGCCCGGCGGCCCGCTCCCCCAGCAGCCCGCCGAGCCGTACGCCGGCGGCCGCCGGGCGCTCCCCGAGGAGCGTCCCGCGGGCGTCGTCCCCGGCCCGGTCCCCGGGGCCGTGCCCGTTCCGCACGAGCCGGGCCGGGCGCCGGAGCCGGTGCGCGAGCCCGTGCCGGGCGAGGTCGCCGACCGGCCGATGACGGCCGCGGAGAAGGCGAAGGCCGAGGGCCGCCCGCAGATCCTCTCGCCGGGCCTCAAGCCCGCCCTGATCACGACGGCGCTCGCCGCGCTGCTGGCGCTCACCGCGCCGCTCGGCCAGTTCGCGCTGGCGGTGCCGCTGGTGCTGCTGCAGGCCGTGACGGCCGCGGGCTGGTTCCGCCTGAACGGCATGTGGCCCGCCCGGCAGGGCATCGCGCTGGCGTTCCTGGGCGGCGTGGCCGCCGACATCGGGATGCTGGCCACGGACTCCGTGCAGGCGCCGACCGTCGTCATCGGCACGCTCGGCGTGTGGATGCTGCTGGTCCTCGTCCTGCAGCTGCGCAGCCACGCCTCGCCGGACGAGCGGCTGTACGGGCTGACGGCGGCCGCCGCCGCGTCGGCCGTCACCGTCCTCGCGGCCGGTCACCTGGCGGCCTCCTCGGACGCCGTCGTGGTCGGCGCCACGGCCGTGGCCGCCGCCGCCCTGGCCCGGGCGCTGCCGCTGCCGTCCCTCGCCGCGCCCGTCGTGGCGCTGCTCGCGGCCGCGGGCTCGGGCGTCGCCACCGGCGGCCTGACGGACCTGGGCACGTCCGCCGCCCTGCTGGGCCTCGCCGCGGGCGCCTGCGCCCTGGTCGGCCTGCGCGTGGCGAGCTACGACTACCCGTCGCGGTTCGTGCACATGACGGCGGGCGTGGCCCTGCCGCTGGCGGCCGCGGCCCCGGCGGTCTACGTGCTCGGCCGCGTCCTGGGCTGATCGCCCGTCCCTCCCGCCGCAGCGGTCCGGTTAGGCTCCTTCGCATTGCAAGGGCAGTGCAGGAGCCTGACCGAGACCGGGGGAGCTGGAGAGACCGAATGCGCGCGATACGCATAACCCTGATCATCGCGGTGATATTGGGGGCCCTTTTCGTGGGCGCCGACCGCATCGCCGTCTACTTCGCCGAGGAGCAGGCGGCGGAGAAGATCCGCAGCAGTCAGGGGCTGACCGGCACCCCCGAGGTCTCCATCAAGGGCTTCCCCTTCCTCACGCAGATCGCCGACTCCTCCCTGGAGGAGGTCGAGGTCAAGCTCGACGGGGCGACCGCGAGCTCGGGCGGGCAGTCGATCCGGGTGTCGGGCTTCGACGCCAAGCTGCAGGACGTGAAGATCGACAGCAGCTTCTCCTCCGCCGTCGCGAGCCGGGCGACGGGCACGGCGCACCTGTCGTACGAGGACCTCAGCAAGGCCACCAACGACCCCACGGTGAAGGTCGGCTTCGGCGGCCGGGACGCCGCCGGCAAGAGCCAGGTCAAGGTCACCGGCAAGGTGCAGCTCGCGGGGCTGCCCATCGAGCGCAGCGTCATCTCCACGGTCACGATCGTGAACGGCGACACCGTCCGGGTGCGGGCGGACCAGATCCCCGACGAGGCCAAGGCCTTCCCCGGCCTGGAGCGCGCGATCCGTCAGAAGACGGACTTCGACCGGCGCATCAGCGGCCTGCCGAAGGGCATCAAGCTGGACAAGGTCGTGGCGACGCAGGACGGTGTGGACATCACGCTGACCGGCTCGAACGTCAACCTGGCCGGCTGACCGGACGGCCCCCACCCCTCCGGTCCACCCAGCGAGACTCGGTGTCCGGAGGGCAGACGTCCTGGTGACGCGGACGCCGGGGGCTGCACCCGCCCGCCCCTCCTGTGTCTCTTCAGGCTTCCCCCATCTCGGTATCCGGAAGATCTCGTCTCACTATCCAACACACCGGTGACACGCCAACTCACCGTCCCTACGATCGTGGGCATGAAGCGACAGGCGGACCTCACGAAGCGGCGGGCAGTCGACCTGTGCCGCGTCGCCGCCATGCTCTGTCGTCATGTCTGACGGGAAACGTTCCCCTCATTTACGGGAAGCCTTCCCCCGTCTCGTCTCCCATCCCACCCGCTGCGCAGCGCCGCGCGCTCCCCTCGCCGCGCGCCAGCAAGCGTTTGCGCACATCCGCAACTGCCCCGGAGGAGAACAGCATGAGCCGCAGTGACGTCCTGGTGGACGCCGACTGGGTACAGGCCCGCATCGACGCAGGCGACCCGAAGACCGTCATCGTGGAGGTCGACGAGGACACGTCCGCGTACGACAAGAACCACATCAAGACCGCCGTCCGGATCGACTGGAAGAGCGACCTGCAGGACCCGGTCCGCCGCGACTTCGTGGACCAGGCCGGCTTCGAGGAGCTGCTCTCCTCGAAGGGCATCGCCAACGACGACACCGTCGTCCTCTACGGCGGCAACAACAACTGGTTCGCCGCGTACGCCTACTGGTACTTCAAGCTCTACGGCCACCAGGACGTGAAGCTCCTCGACGGCGGCCGCAAGAAGTGGGAGCTGGACTCGCGCGACCTGGTCGCCGAGGTCCCGCAGCGCCCCCGCACCGCGTACGAGGCGAAGCCCCAGGACGCCTCCATCCGCGCCTTCCGCGACGACGTCGTGGCGGCCATCGGCTCGCTCAACCTGGTCGACGTCCGCTCCCCCGACGAGTTCAGCGGCAAGCTGCTCGCCCCGGCGCACCTCCCGCAGGAGCAGTCGCAGCGCCCCGGCCACGTGCCCACCGCGCGCAACATCCCGTGGTCGAAGTCGGCCAACGACGACGGCACCTTCAAGTCCGACGAGGAGCTGACGGCGCTCTACGAGGGCGAGGGTGTGGACCTGTCGAAGGACACCATCGCCTACTGCCGGATCGGCGAGCGCTCCGCGCACACGTGGTTCGTGCTGCACGAGCTGCTCGGCCAGCAGAACGTCAGGAACTACGACGGCTCCTGGACCGAGTACGGCTCCCTCGTCGGCGTGCCGATCGAGCTCGGCGCCAACTGACCGTCTCCCCCTGCAACAGGCAACAGGCAACCGAAGGAACGCTTATGTGTGGAGCAAAGGCCGGCGGCCCCGACGCCTCGACCGCCAAGCCCGGTGAGACCACGATCCAGGGCTCGGTGACCCGTGACGGCCAGCCCGTCACCGGCTACGTGCGCCTGCTGGACGCGACCGGAGAGTTCACCGCCGAGGTGCCCACGTCCGCGACCGGGCAGTTCCGCTTCTACGCGGCGGAGGGCACGTGGACGCTGCGCGCGCTGGTGCCCGGCGCGACGGCCGACCGCAAGGTCGTGGCGCAGCAGGGCGGCCTGACCGAGGTCGCGATCGCCGTCTGACGACGGGCGTCGCAGGACGCCACCGACGGCCGGAGGGCCGCACCCCGGGGTTGGACGCCTTGGGGGGTGTGGCCCTCCGCGCCGTCCGCTTACCACCGCGCGCCCACCGCCGTACCGTGGACGGTATGTACGCGCGGCGACGCCATCTGTACTTCGCCATGATGGGCACCTGCATCGGACTGTTCGTCCTGGCGTGGGCCGTCGTGCGGCTGTGGTCCGTGCCCGCCGCGGTGGGCATGTGCCTGTTCGCGATGGTCATCCCGCCCGTCGCGGCCATCGTCGCCAACCGCCGCGGGCCCGACGACCGCTGGTGGGACGACCCCTCCGGCGATCCGAAGTCGGACGAGTGGTGGGACGAGCTCGACGGCAAGAAGCGGCACTAGCCCCCGGCACCAGCCTCCGGCGCCTAGTAGACGAGCGCCTGCACGCCGTCCGCCATCGCCTCCTGGACGAACACCTGCGCACCGGCGATGCGCGCGCCCTCGATCAGGTCCTTCTCCTCGATGTCACGGCGCGCCGCGCACTGCGTGCACACCGTGATCATGCCGCCGCCCAGCCGGATGCCCTCGATGAGGTCCGGCAGCGGCGCCGCGTGCGGCAGCTCGAACTCCTCCGCGCGCCCCGGCAGGGCGAACCACGACGACTCACCGGTCAGCCACAGCGACACCTCGACGCCGCTCGCGACGGCGACGGCCGCCACCGTGAACGCCTGGGAGCACCGCTCGGGCGCGTCCGCGCCCGCCGTCACCTTGATCACCAGCTTCTTGGCCATGCCAGGCACTCTAGCCCTGCGGCCGCAAGGCCGGGCGGGCACGATCCACCTCACAGCGCCGCCGGAACCGGGGCCGACTAGACTCGTGACCGGTCCGTACACCCGTGACCGGTCCGTACACCCTCACTCCCGACGAGGAGCGCGCTCGTGCTTGAGGCAGTCTTCACCACCCTGCTCGTGCTGGTCGCCGTCGGCGTTCTCGCGTTCGCCGGCCTGACCTGGAAGAAGCTGTACCAGGGCCAGCGCTGACCCGCCCCGTTGTCCGCTCTCGCACAGATCGTCTGAGCCCATGATCGAGATTCCGTCCGACCTCCACCCGGACCTCGTGCCCCTCGTCTTCCTCCTCGGCAAGTGGGAGGGTGCGGGCGTCGCCGACTTCCCGGGTGCCGAGAAGTGCAACTTCGGGCAGGAGGTCGTCTTCAGCCACGACGGCCGTGACTTCCTGGAGTACACGTCGCACAGCTGGGTGCTCGACGCCGAGGGCAAGATGGTGCGCCCGCTGGAGAGCGAGACCGGCTTCTGGCGGATCGACAAGGACCGCAAGGTCGAGATCGTCATGGTCCGCGACCAGGGCGTCGCCGAGGTCTGGTACGGCGAGCTGGCCGACCAGAAGCCGCAGATCGACCTGGCCACCGACGCGGTCGCGCGGACGGAGGCGTCCGGCCCGTACAGCGGCGGCAAGCGCCTGTACGGCTACGTCAAGGGCGACCTGATGTGGGTCGGCGAGAAGGCCACCCCCGAGGTGCCGCTGCGCCCCTACATGTCGGCGCACCTGAAGAAGATCGCCGACCAGAAGAGCCTCCAGGAGTGGGCGGCGAGCCTGCCCGAGGACGCCCCCGACGGCGTCGCCTTCTACAACCCGGACGGCACGCCCTACACCGGCTGAGCCGCAGGATCCACAACTTCACAGCGCCCCGTGGGGGAAGTCCGGTCGAATTCCGGCGCTGACCCGCAACGGTGGACGGAAGGCCCTTCGGGGCCTTTTCCGTAAGCCCGATCACCCACGGCGGCGCACGCTCCCCGCACAACTCGCCGTGGACTGCGAGGGGACCACCCGGGCACACGACCGCCTTCGCCTCGGGCCGCTCCTCCGTACGTAGGGACGCGGCCCGAGGCGAAGGCGTACGCACCCCGTGTCAACAGATCTCCCGGCCGTCTGCCCCAAGGGCTCCAAGGAGCCCGCTGCGGGGCCCGCACCCGGCGCGCCGCCGGGCCCCGCAGCCCCGGCCCGGCGGCTGCCGCTGCCCCCGCTGCTGGCCGGCCTGGCCGCGGCCCTGCTGCTCTCGGTGCTCTGCGGCACCGGCCTCGGCGCCGCGGGCGTCACCTGGGGCGAGACGCTGCGCTTCCTGCGGGCGGGGCTCACCGGCGGGAGCATCTCCCCCGGCGAGATCTCGGCGTACACCATCGTGTGGGAGCTGCGCTTCCCGCGCGCCCTGCTGGCCGCGGTCGTCGGCGCGGGCCTGTCCGCCGTCGGCGTGGCCGTGCAGGCCATGGTCCGCAACGCCCTCGCCGACCCCTTCGTGCTGGGCATCTCCTCGGGCGCCGCGATCGGCGCCAACGCCGTGCTGCTCTTCGGGGCGCTGGGCGCGCTGGGCGTGTGGGCGCTGTCCGGGGCGGCGTTCGCCTCGGCGCTCGCCGCGATGGTGCTGGTCTACCTGGCGGCCCGCACGCCGCAGGGCCTCACGCCGCTGCGGCTGGTCCTCACCGGTTCGGCGATGTACTACGGGTTCTCCGCCGTCACCACCCTGATGATCTTCAGTGCGGACCGCGGCGAGGCCTCCCGCTCGGCCATGATGTGGCTGCTCGGCAGCCTGGGCGGCGCCACCTGGTCGTCCGTGCCGATCGCGGCGGCCGTCGTGCTGGCCGGGATCGGCGCCCTGCTGTGGACGGCGCGCAGCCTCAACGCCCTGGCCATGGGCGACGAGACGGCGGCCGCGCTGGGCGTGGACCCCGAGCGGCTGCGGCGCGGGCTGTTCGTCCTGGCCGCGGCCGTCACCGGCGCCGTGGTGGCCGTCAGCGGCGCGATCGGCTTCGTCGGCCTGATGGTCCCGCACGTGACCCGCATGCTCGTGGGCGCCGACCACCGCCGCGTCCTCGCCGTCGCCCCGCTGCTGGGCGCCGTGCTGCTGGTGTGGGTGGACATCGCCTCCCGGCTGCTGCTCGCGCCCGTGGAGCTGCCCGTCGGCGTCCTCACCGCCCTCATCGGCGTGCCCTGCTTCGTCCTGCTGATGCGGCGCCGCCGCTACACCTTCGGGGGTGCCTGATGCAGGTGGACATCGAGGACCTGTCGATCGAGGTCGCGGGCGCCCGGCTGGTGTCGGACGTCGTGCTGCGCGCCGGGAGCGGGCAGTTCGTGGGGCTCGTGGGCCCGAACGGCAGCGGCAAGTCGACCCTGCTGCGCTGCGCCTACCGGGCGCTGCGGCCCGCCAAGGGCACCGTCCGCCTCGACGGCGACGACTTCCACGCCCTCGGCGCCCGCGAGGGGGCGCGCAGGCTGGCGGCGCTGCCGCAGGAGTCGGCGAGCGAGTTCGACTTCACCGTGGCCGAGGTCGTCGCGATGGGCCGCCTGCCGCACCAGAGCTCCGCCGGCCGGGTCACGGCACGCGACAGCGAGGTGTGCGCGGCGGCGCTGGAGCGCGTGGGCGCGGACCACCTCGCCGGGCGGAGCTTCCCGACGCTGTCCGGCGGCGAGAAGCAGCGCGTCCTGATCGCCCGCGCCCTGGCCCAGGAGCCGAAGGTGCTGGTCCTGGACGAGCCCACCAACCACCTGGACATCGCCCAGCAGCTGGAGGTGCTGGCGCTCGTGCGCGACGCGGGCCCGACCGTCCTGGCCGCCCTGCACGACCTCGACCTCGCCGCCGCGCACTGCGACGTGCTCTACGTCATCCGGGGCGGCCGCATCGTCGCCTCCGGGCCGCCGGACGAGGTGCTGACCGCCGGGCTGCTCGCCGACGTCTTCGGCGTCCGGGCGCACCGCGTGCCGCACCCCGAGACCGGCGCGACGCGCCTGCTCTTCGACCGCCTGCCCGCTTCGTAAGGACACCCCTGTCATGGCCTCCCGCACCGCCCGTACCGCCCTCGCCGCCCTCACCTCCCTCGCCCTGGCCACCGGCTGCGGGGCGAAGGTCACCGAGGGCGGCGACACGGAACAGAAGGCCTCCGGCCGCCACCCCGTGACCGTCGAGAACTGCGGGGTGAGGACGACGTACGACAAGGTGCCGCAGCGCGTGGTCACCAACGACGTCAACATCGCCGAGATCATGTTCGCGCTCGGCCTGGAGGACCGCATGGCCGGCTACGTGGCCCCGGACTACCGCGCCGACCGCGAGTCGGTGCCGTGGAAGGACGGCTACGAGAAGGTGAAGTGGCTGTCCAAGAAGGAGATCACCAAGGAGCTCGTCCTGGACGCGAAGGCCGACATGGTCTTCGCCGGCTGGAACTACGGCTTCAACGAGGGCAACGGCTTCACCCCCGATGCCCTGAAGAAGCTCGGCGTCGGCTCGTACGTCCTCACCGAGTCCTGCCGCAACGGCGGCGCGGGCAAGGCGCGCGGCGTGATGCCGCCCCTGGAGGCCCTCTACACGGACCTCACCACGCTCGGGAAGATCTTCGGGGTGGAGGACCGGGCGGCGAAGCTCGTCACGGACTTCAAGAAGAAGGTCGCCGACGCCCAGGCGACCGTGCCGGCGGACGGCAAGCGGCCCACGGTCTTCCTCTACGACGACGGCCGCGACAAGGCCATCACCTCCGGCGCCTTCGCCGGCCCGCACGACATCATCACCAAGGCCGGCGGCGACCACGTGATGAAGGACCTCAAGGACAGCTGGCCCACCGTCGGCTGGGAGACCGTCGTCGAGCGCAATCCCGACGTGATCGTCATCAACAACTACGGCGACGTGACCGCTGAGCAGAAGAAGGAATTCCTCAAGTCCTACCCGCCGCTCGCGGACGTCTCCGCCGTCAAGAACGACCGCATTTTCGTCCTCGACTACGTCGACCTCGTCGAGAGCCCCCGCAACCCGGCGGCCATCGCCGCCCTCGCCCGCTACCTGAAGGAGGTCCGGGAGGCGTGACGAAGGGGGGCCGGAAGGGGCGGTGCTGCCTAGACTGGGAGGGTGGTGGACACCGACTGGCAGAGCAACCTCCGTAGGCGCGGGTACCGGCTGACGCCGCAGCGCCAGCTCGTCCTGGAGGCGGTCGACCGGCTGGAGCACGCGACACCGGACGACATCCTCACCGAGGTCCGGCGCACCGCGGGCGGCGTGAACATCTCCACCGTCTACCGGACCCTGGAGCTGCTGGAGGAGCTGGGCCTGGTCAGCCACGCCCACCTCGGGCACGGCGCCCCCACCTACCACCTCGCCGACCGGCACCACCACATACACCTGGTCTGCCGGGACTGCACGGAGGTCATCGAGGCCGACCTCTCGGTGGCCGCCGCCTTCACGGAGAAGCTGCGCGCGGACTTCGGCTTCGAGACGGACATGAAGCACTTCGCGATCTTCGGCCGGTGCGCGGCCTGCTCCGCCGGGCTCGCCTCGAAGGAGCCTCCGGCCGCGCCGTAGGCTTGGCCGCATGCCGCGTGAATCGAAAGCAAGCCCGCTGCTGTCGCTGCCCGGCGCCGTCGCCGCCGAGGCCCCGGACGAGGGCGTCGCCGCGCACTACGGCGACCTCTTCCGCGAACAGCGCGCGCTCGCCGGCGGGACCGGATTCGTCGACCTCTCGCACCGCGGGGTCATCACCGTCACCGGGCCCGACCGGCTGAGCTGGCTGCACCTCCTGCTCACCCAGCACGTCAGCGCGCTCCCGCCCGGCGAGGCCACCGAGGCGCTCGTGCTCTCCGCCAACGGGCACATCGAGCACGCCCTGTCCCTCGTGGACGACGGCGGGACCACCTGGGCCCACGTCGAACCCGGCACCCAGGACGCGCTCATCGCGTACCTGGAGAGCATGAAGTTCTTCTACCAGGTCGAGGTCGCCGACCGTACGGACGACTTCGCCGTGGTGCACCTGCCCGCGGGTTCGATCGCGGAAGCACCCGAGGGAGTGCAGGCGCGCGAGACGGCGCACGGCCGGGAGCTCTTCCTGCCGCGCGCGACGCTGGAGACCTTCGCGGCGGCGCACGGCCCCGCCGCCGGCGTCCTCGCCTACGAGGCGCTCCGCGTGGAGGCGCACCGCCCGCGGCTCGGCCTGGAGACCGACCACCGCACCATCCCGCACGAGCTCGGCCTGATCGGCGTCGCCGTCCACCTGCAGAAGGGCTGCTACCGCGGCCAGGAGACGGTGGCGCGCGTCCACAACCTGGGGAAGCCGCCGCGCCGCCTCGTCTTCCTGCACCTCGACGGCAGCGAGGTCTCCCTGCCCCCGCACGGGGCCCCCGTACGGCTCGCCTCGGACGGCCCCGAGGGCCGCCAGCTGGGCTTCGTGACGACGTCGGCACGCCACCACGAGCTGGGCCCGATCGCCCTGGCCCTGGTCAAGCGGAACGTCGCGGTGGACGCCCCGCTGCTGGTGGGCGAGAAGACGGCGGCGTCGCAGGAGGTCGTGGTCGAGCCGTAACGCCTCCGGCGCGGTTCGCCGGGCTTACGGCCTGAGCCCGGCAGGGGCGGCGCCCCGGTTTCGGCGCTGCCCGGCTCCGTGGGGGCCGGGGGCAGGCGGTGCCGAACCGGCCGTCACACCTCCACGATGACCGTGAACGGGCCGTTGTTCGTCAGCGAGACCTTCATGTCCGCCCCGAAACGGCCCGTCTCCACCTGCGCCCCCAGCGCACGAAGGTGCGCAACGACGGCGTCGACCAGCGGCTCCGCCACCCCGCCGGGGGCAGCCGCGTTCCACGTGGGCCGCCGCCCCTTCCGGGCGTCACCGTAGAGAGTGAACTGGGAGATCACGAGCAGCGGCGCCCCCACGTCCGAACACGACTTCTCGTCCTCGAGGATCCGTACGGACCACAGCTTGCGGGCGAGCTGCTCCGCCTTCTGCGGGGTGTCGTCGTGCGTCACCCCGACGAGGACGCACAGCCCCTGTCCGATGATCTCCCCGACGGTCTCGCCGTCCACGACGACCCGCGCTCCGTCCACCCTCTGCACCACTGCACGCATACGGACCATGATGCCCTGCGTCCATCCAGGTCCGTTCGGGTGCGGAGACCCTGCGCCCGGACCTCACACAGTGGCACGATGCGTGCAGGCGGTGCCTTGTGCGGGCAAACGTGATGCGGTCGCACACCGCCCGAGGGGAACGGAAGACGCGCATGACCACACCCATTGAGGACGGCCCCATGCTCAAGGCAGCCGACAGCCTGCAGCCCCGGCCGCCGAGCCAGCGCTCCGGCCGGCAGGCGGACGCCCCCGGCCGCAGCCTCGGTGAGCTGAGCCTGGTGGAGCTGCGCGCCCGCCGCGGGGACGCCCGGCGGGACGAGGCGGACCTCAGCTACGTGCGGCGGCTCGTCCAGGGCCGCGTCGACATCCTCCGGGCCGAGCTGGCCCGGCGCTCCTCCCCGGGCGCCCCGGTCATGGCCCGCCTGGTCGTGGACCGGCTGTCGGAGATCCTCGCGGACGGCCCCTCGGACCACCGCTCGTCCGCCCGCCACGTGACGGTGGGCACGCCGCACAGCGAGGAGTACCGGCGGCTGGCGGAGGACATGCTGTCGGAGGTCGAGCTGTCGGACCTGGGCGCCCGTACGGACGCCGAGCTGCACGAGGCGATGGGCCGCCTGGCGTCGTACGAGCGGCAGGTGTCGGTGCGGCGCCAGCAGCTGCAGCGGACGGCGGACGACTGCAGTGCCGAGATCGCCCGCAGGTACCGCGAAGGGGAGGCACAGGTGGACGACCTCCTCGCCTGACGCACGGACGCGGCGGCGCACGGGCGCGCTGACGCCCTGACGCCCTGACGTCCCAGCGTCCCGACGTCCTGACGCGCCGACCGAGCGGCGGGCCTCCGCAGGCCCGCCGGCGCCCGCCCGGGCCCGGAGAAATCCACGTGCGGCCGCCACGCGCGGGCACCTAGCGTCGCGGCCATGAGCCTCGACATCCGTACGATCACCGACGCCGACCTTCCGAACTGGGTCCGGGCCCGCCGCACCGGCTACCTCCTCCCGCCCTCCGTGAGCAAGACGGAGCTCGTCTTCCGCCGCGAGCTCATGGACCTCGAACGCGCCCAGGGCGCGTTCGACGACGGCCGCTGCGTGGCCACCTACCGCAGCTTCACGCAGCGGCTCAGCGTCCCCGGCGGCGCCTCGGTGACCGCGAACGCCGTCAGCAACGTGAGCGTCTCGGCCACGCACCGCCGCCGCGGGCTGCTCAGCCGCATGACGGACCGCGACCTGCGGGAGGCCAAGGAGCGCGGCGACGCCGCGGCGACGCTGATCGCCGCCGAGTACCCGATCTACGGCCGCTTCGGCTTCGGGCCCGCCGCCTGGGTCACGGAGTGGGAGGTGGACGTGGCCCGCACCGGCCTGGACCCGCGCCACTCGGGCCCCGGGGACGGCGGGCGGGTCGACTACGTGGACGCCGCCGAGGTCCGCGAGCACGGGCCCGCGCTGTACGAGCGGGTACGGGCCGTGCGGCACGGCCTCGTCGACCGTGCGGACGTGTGGTGGCGGCGGAACACCGGCGCGCTCCCCATGGACGACGGCCCGTGGACCGAGCCGTTCTACCTGCTCCACCGGTCGGCGGAGGGCAGCGTCGACGGGCTCCTCGCCTTCACGTCCGACGACCGGTGGGAGGCCAAGCTGCCGCACCAGACGGCGACCGTCCTGGACCTCGTCGCGGTCACCCCCGCCGCCGAGCGCGCCCTGTGGCTGTTCCTGCTGTCGGCGGACTGGATCACCCGCGTCCGCACCGGCCACCGCGCGCCGGACGACATCCTGCCGCTGCTGCTGCCGGACCCGCGGGCCGCGCGCGTGATCACGCACGCCGACTTCCTGTGGGTGCGGCCGCTGGACGTACCGGAGTTGCTGCGGGCGCGCACGTACCCCGTCGCCGGATCGCTCGTCCTCGACGTCACCGACCGGTCCGGGCTGGCCGGCGGGCGCTTCCTGCTGGAGGCCGGCCCCGACGGCGCCTCCTGCGCCCCCACGAACCGGCCGGCCGATCTCACCCTGTCCGTCGCGGAGTTGGGGAGCCTGCTGCTCGGCGACGAGTCGGCCGTACGGCTCGCGGCGCTGGGCCGCGTGGACGAGGAGACCCCCGGAGCGCTGGGCCGCGCGGACGCCCTGCTGCGCACGGGGCGGCGGCCGTGGTGTGCCGACGTGTTCTGATCCGGCGACGATCCGACGCGATCCGACGCGATCCGACGGCGGCGGGAGGGCGGCTCTCCGGGCAGGCCTCGGGGCAGGTCTCGGGCGGTTCTCGGGCGGTTCTCCGGCAGCGGAAAAGTGACATTCAAATTCGCCACTTTCCCCGGCAAACCCCCCAGGCCGGTCAACGCCCCTTGACCTCAACCGGACTTGAGATTCCAGACTTCTGGTCAACGGCTCACGGGCCGCCACCCACCCGCCCCGTCTCCCAGAAGGGCCCATCGTGTCCGAGAGCAGCTACCGACTCGCCGTCATCGTCGGATCCACCCGCGACGGGCGCTTCGGCCCCACCGTCGCCAAGTGGTTCACCGAGCAGGCCGCCCGGCACGGTGACATCGAGGTCGACCTGGTCGACCTCGCCCTCCACCCCCTGCCGATGCGCCTCAGCGCCGAGCCCACCGCCGAGGACGCCGCCGCGCTCGCCGAGGTGACGCCGCGCCTGGAGCAGGCCGACGCGTTCGTCGTCCTGACGCCCGAGTACAACCACAGCTACCCGGCGTCCCTGAAGAACCTCATCGACTGGCACTACACCCAGTGGCAGGCCAAGCCGGTCGGCTTCGTCTCGTACGGCGGCCTCTCCGGCGGTCTGCGTGCGGTCGAGCACCTGCGCCCGGTCTTCACCGAGCTGCACGCGGTCACCATCCGCGAGCAGGTCAGCTTCCACAACCCCTGGGGCAAGTTCGACGACGACGGCCGCCACCTGGACGCGGAGGCCGGCGAGCAGGCCTCCGGCGCGGCCAAGGTCCTGATCGACCAGCTGACCTGGTGGGCCCTGTCGCTGCGGGAGGCGCGCGCCGCCCGCCCGTACGGCGCCTGACCGGACCCCCGGTCCGCCGGTCTCCCCGGCCGGACCCGTCCACGCGGCGCACACGAACTCCTGCCCCCGGCCCTACCCCCGTTGGGGCCGGTGGCAGGCACATCGTGCCGAGCGGGCAACGCCTCATCACCCTCCTCCGGCGGAGTGTCCGTCAGATACCCCCGGATGGGGTTGATTTGGCGATCCCTGCCGGGCCTCCCTCCGCTTAGGCTGGTGAGGGGCGGCCGCACGCGGGTCGGCGACCCGTGAGCCGGACAGGGGAGGGTTCGTGAAGCAACTTCCGTACCACTGCGGGGTCGACGCCGCCATGGACGTCGTCGACGGCAAGTGGAAGGTCCTGATCCTCTGGGCGCTGAACGAGGGCGCACGCCGCTTCGGCGAGACCAAGCGGCTGCTGCCCGGCATCAGCGAGAAGGTGCTGGCCCAGCAGCTCCGCGAGCTGGAGGCCGACGGCATCGTCCACCGCGAGGCCTACGACGAGGTGCCCCCGAAGGTCGAGTACTCCCTCACGGAGCAGGGCCGGGCCCTGAACGCCGCCCTGGCCCCGCTGGGCGCCTGGGGCAAGGAGCGCCTGGCCCGGCTCGCGGCGCAGGAGACCCCGGCGGCGTGACCGCGGCCCCGGCTCCCGCCAGGGGCACCGGCCGGGCCCGCCGGCCGCCGCCCTAGCCCACGCGCGCCGCGCCCACCCGCTCCGCCAGGAAGTCCTCCCAGGTCCGCTCGCCCACGGTGGCCCCTTCGAGCGTCAGGTTCTCCCCGGCCCGGTAGGCGCGGCCGACCTTTCCGGGCATCCGCACCGGCAGCGTCAGCCGGCTCTTGCCCCGCGCCTTCAGGTATCCCTGGGCCAGCTCGGCCAGCCCGTACAGCTTCGGCCCGGTCAGGTCGGGCACCCGCCCGGCCGGCTCGCCGAGGGCCAGCTCCACCAGCCGGGCGGCGACCTCGCGGGCGTCGACGGGCTGCCACAGCAGCCCGCCCGGGGCCGGTACGACCGGCAGCTTCGCCATCGACTGCACCACCTTCAGGGCCAGGTCGTGGAACTGGGCGGCCCGCAGCGTCGTCCACGGCAGGCCCGACTCCGCGACGGCCCGCTCCGCGTCCAGCTTGGCGCGGAAGTAGCCGAGCGGGATCCGGTCCGCCCCGACGACCGAGATGTAGACGAGGTGCCGCACCCCGGCGCGCTGTGCGGCGCGCACCAGGTTGCGGGTGGCCTCGTCGTCGCCCTTGGGGCCGCCCGCGAGGTGCAGGACGGTCCCGGCGCCGGCCACCGCCTCCTCGACCCCCTCGCCCTTGAGCAGGTCGCCGGTCACGTACTCGACGCCGTCCCCGGCGGGGCGGGCGTTGCGGGTGAGCACGCGGACCGTGCAGCCGGCCTCCCGCAGGAGGGGGACGACGTGGCTCCCGAGGGTGCCCGTGCCGCCGGTGACCAGGATGGTGGGCGTCGCGGTCATGGCTTCTCCAAGTTCGTCGGGGCCGGGAGTTGATCTTCCGGTCGCCTCGCTGTTTCGTGGCCTTCTGCTGCTTTGACCCGCCGCGACGAAGGAATGTGACACGTGGACGACAGCGATCTTCTGACGGAGCGTTTCGAGGAGCACCGGAGCCATCTGCGGGCCGTGGCCTACCGGATGCTCGGCTCCGTGAGCGAGGCCGACGACGCCGTCCAGGAGACCTGGCTGCGCTACGGCCGCACCGACACCTCCGGCGTCGAGAACCTCGGCGGCTGGCTGACCACGGTGGCGGGGCGCGTGTGCCTGAACATGCTGCGCTCGCGCGAGGCGCGCCGCGAGGACCCGCTCGAGATCCACGTGCCCGACCCCGTCATCAGCCACCCGTCCGGCGTCGACCCCGAGCAGAAGGCGCTGCTGGCCGACTCGGTGGGGCTGGCGATGCTGGTGGTGCTCGCCTCCCTGGCGCCGGCCGAGCGCGTCGCGTTCGTCCTGCACGACATGTTCGCCGTGCCCTTCGACGACATCGCCCCGCTGATCGAACGCACCACGGCCGCGACCCGGCAGCTCGCCAGCCGCGCCCGCCGCCGCGTGCAGAATCAGACCACGCCGCCCGAGCCCGACCTCGCGCGCCAGCGCGAAGCCGTCGACGCCTTCTTCGCCGCCGCCCACGAAGGCGACTTCGAGGCGCTCGTCGCCGTGCTCGACCCCGACGTCGTCCTGCGCGCGGACGGCGGCGACACCCGCTCCCGCCTCAGCGTCGCCCTCACCGGCGCCCGGGCCGTGGCCTCCCAGGCGGCCAGGTTCAGCGGCCTCTCCCCGTTCGCGCGGCCCGCCCTGATCAACGGAGCCGCCGGCGTCGTGGTGGTCGTGAACGGCAACCCGGTGTCCGTCATGGCCTTCACCGTCACGAACGGCAGGATCACCGCCATCGAGGTCCTCGCCGACCCCGGCCGCCTGCGCCGCCTCGACCTCACGCCCCTGGACCGCTGACCCTCCGGGCCCGCTCGCACCCCGCCGCCCGCCGCGCTCAAACTTTTGCAAGCACTTGCTTGCAAAAGTTAGCAGCGTGGGGCAGCCTGGGACGCATGGCATCACTCAACGTCGGCAATCTCGGCGAGTACCTGCGCGAGCAGCGGCGCAATGCGCAGCTCACCTTGCGGCAGCTCGCCGATGCCGCCGGAGTGTCCAACCCGTATCTCAGCCAGATCGAGCGCGGCCTGCGCAAGCCGAGCGCCGAGATCCTGCAGCAGCTCGCCAAGGCGCTGCGGATCTCCGCCGAGACCTTGTACGTACAGGCCGGGATCCTCGACGAGCGGGACCGGGACGAGGCGGAGGTCCGCAGTGTGATCCTCGCCGACCCCTCGATCAACGAGCAGCAGAAGCAGGTGCTGCTCCAGATCTACGAGTCCTTCCGCAAGGAGAACGGGCTCGCGACGGACGACGCCAGCAAACCTTCCAGCTGATCCGGGAGACCATCGCCATGGCCATCACCACGCAGGACATCCGCAACGCGGCGACCGACACGGCCTACGCCGCAGCGGGTGCCGCGGACCTCACCGCGGAGAAGCTCGGGCAGCTGATCACCGAGGCGCCCGAGCGCATCGAGCAGCTGAAGAAGACCGACCCCAAGGCGGTGCAGGAGCGGGTCACGCGGCAGGCCAAGGAGGCCCAGGCCACGCTGACCGCGAAGTTCACCGAGATCGTCGGCACGCTCGACAGCGACGTGAAGAACCTGGGGCAGACCGCGCAGGACCTGGCGCTCAAGGGCGTCGGGCAGGCCGTCGGGTACGCGGCGGCGGCCGGCGAGCAGTTCGAGAAGCTGGCCGAGCGCGGCCGCACGGCCGTGAAGCAGTGGCGCGGCGACGTCGCCGACGAGTTCCAGGACATCGCCGTGGCCATCGAGCCGGAGGCGGAGACGGCCGGTCCGGAGGCCGGGAAGGCCGCCGAGGACAAGACGGCCGGTGACAAGCCCGCCGAGGCCGCCTCCGGCGACGCCGCCCCGGACGACGCCGGGGACAAGCCCGCCGCCGCCCGCAAGGCCCCGGCCAAGAAGACGGCCGCCGCGAAGAAGGCCGACGCCAAGACCGGCGAGTAGCCGGCTCACGGCAGCGGGCCGCGTACGGTCCGGGCACATTTCGCGTGCCCGGGCCGTTCTCCGGGTACGGTGGCGGTCAGGACGGACCGAACGAGACGGGCAAGGTGAGCGACGTGCTTCTGCAAGCCTTCGGCGAAGTCATGTACTGGGTGTCGATCGGCCTGCTCGTGTTCAGCCTGTTCGCGTTCGTCAACGCCGCCGTCCACCGGGAGGACGCCTACCGCGCCGCGGACAAGCAGTCCAAGGCGTTCTGGCTGATCATCCTCGGCGTCGCCGTCGCCGTGAACCTGTTCATGGGGATCATGAGCTTCCTGCCGGTCCTCGGTCTGATCGCCACGATCGTCTACGTCGTGGACGTCCGGCCGGCGCTCAAGCAGGTCTCGGGCGGCCGCGGCCCGCGCCGCCGCGGCGGCGGCTCCAGCTCGGACGGCCCCTACGGGCCGTACAACGGCCGCCGCTGACGCACAGCGCCTACGCCCGCACCGGCGGCACGGCCGCCCGCCCCGCCGGCCAGTGGGGCCGCTCGCCCTCCGCAGGAGCCCGGCCGCCCCGGTCGAGCAGCAGCACCGCGAGATCGTCGGTCAGCTCCCCGCCGTTGAGTTCCTGCACCTCGGCGACCGCCGCGTCCAGGAGCTCCTGGCCGCGCAGCCCTTCCGCGAGCCGGCGGCCGATCAGCTCGACCATGCCCTCCTGGCCCAGGCGCCGCGTCCCGGCCCCGACCCTGCCCTCGATCAGGCCGTCGGTGTACATCAGCAGGCTCCACAGGCCGCCGAGTTCGACCTGGCGGCGCGGCCAGCGGGCGCGCCGGAGCAGGCCGAGCGCCGGGCCGCCGTCCTCCTGCGGCAGCAGGTACGGGGCCGCGCCGGGGCGTACGAGCAGCGGGGCGGGGTGGCCGGCGAGGCTGAGGCCCGCCCGGCGCCCGTCCGCCGATATGTCGACGGCGCACAGCGTCGCGAAGGTCTCGTCGTCCGCGCGCTCGTGCTCCAGGACCTCCTGGAGGGTGGCGAGGAGCTCGTCGCCACAGAGCCCGGCGAAGGTCAGCGCCCGCCAGGCGATGCGCAGTTCGACGCCGAGGGCGGCCTCGTCGGGGCCGTGGCCGCTGACGTCGCCGATCATCGCGTGGACGGTGCCGTCGGGCGTGCGGACCATGTCGTAGAAGTCGCCGCCGAGCAGGGCGCGGCTGCGGCCGGGCCGGTAGCGGGCGGCGAAGCGCAGGCCGGAGCCGGCGAGCAGCGGGGTGGGCAGCAGGCCGCGTTCGAGGCGGGCGTTCTCCTGGGCGCGCAGCCGGGACTCGGTGAGCTGCCGCTGGGCGAGGTCGGCGCGCTTGCGCTCGACGGCGTAGCGGATGGCCCGGCTGAGGACGCGCCCGTCGAGCTCGTCGCGGGATAGGTAGTCCTGGGCGCCGACGCGTACGGCCTCGGCGGCCCGGTCGGTGTCGGCCTCGGCGGTCAGGGCGAGCACGGCGTGGTGCGGGGCGAGCTGCAGCACCCGGCGCAGGGTGTCCAGCTCGTCGGGGCCGCCGGCGGCGCCCGAGGCCGCGCCGGCGTCCGCGAGGTCGAGGAGGATGCAGTGGACGTCGTCGGTGAGGAGTCGCTCGGCCTCGGTGAGGTTGCGGGCGGTGCGGATGCGGACCGGCTTGCCCTCGGCCCCCGACATCTCGGTGATGTCCGGCATCGACAGCGGCCCGGCGGGGTCGCCTTCGATCACCAGGAGGGTCAGCCCGGCGTCGGACGCCGGTGCGGCAGCCTGCTCCGGGGCCCTCGGCGCGGGTACGGACATGGTCACGGTTTCCTTCCTCCTCCGGCGACCGCCGGAGGTGCCTCCGCCCCCCTGAAGGCATGGCGCCCCGCCGCCCGGCGGGTGCCGAACGCGACCATAGCGGCAGGGCACTGCCCAACGGAATGGAGCGGAGCCACTCGCCGCTGTCATATGCCCCAGCCAGGGCGGCTTTTGGTGCGTGCGGGGAGGAACCCGCGATGACATACATCACCCCGGCGGGGGGCGCTCCGCGCGACGCGCGTCACACGCGGCCGGTGCGGCGCGCGTCACACGCGGACGGGCGCTATCCCGGCCGTACGACCCCCAGCACCGGCATCGACCCCGCCCCCGCGACCGTCACCTGCCGGCCGGGCCGCGGAGCGTGCACGATCGCGCCGTCGCCCACGTACACGCCCACGTGGCTCGCGTCGGCGAAGTAGATGATCAGGTCGCCCGGCCGCATGTCCTTGAGGCCGATCTTCGGCAGCTGCCGCCACTGGTCCTGCGAGGTGCGCGGGATCGCGCGGCCGGCGGCCGCCCACGCCTTGAGCGTCAGCCCGGAGCAGTCGTACGTGTCGGGGCCCTCGGCGCCCCACACGTAGTTCTTGCCGATCTGGGCCGCGGCGAAATCGACCGCGCGCCTGCCCTCGGCCGTCGCCGCGCCCGAGCCCTTGAGGGCGACGCCCTTGACCGCGTCCGAGGCGAGCCACTTCTGCTGGGCCTGGCGCGCCCGCTCCTCCTCCAGCTGCCGCAGCCGTTCCTTCTCCTTCTCCTCCAGCTTCGACTCCAGCTCCTTGGCGGCCGCGAGCTTCGCCTCGATCTGCTTCTTCGCGCCCTCCTTCTTGCGGCGCTCGCCGTCGAGGGTCTTCCAGCGCTCGCCGGCGGCCTTGGCGTAGCCGTCGAGGGTCTTCTGGACCGCGGCGACCTGGGTGATCAGCCCGCGCGTGGCGGCCTGACCCTTGTGCGTGAGGGCCACGCCGTCGAAGAAGCTCTCGGGGGAGCCGGAGAGGAGGAGGCGGGCCTGGGGCGGGAGGGTACCGTCGCGGTACTGGGCGCGGGCCAGGGAGCCGGCCTGGTTCCTGAGGCGGTTCATCCGCTCCTGGGCCTCGGCCGCGGACTTCGCGATCTCCGTGATCGACTTCTCCTGGCGGCGCTGGGCCTCGCCGGCCGCGTTGTAGGCGTCCGTGGCGGCCTCCGCCTGGCGGTAGAGGCCCTCGACCTCCTTGTGGACGTCCTCCAAGGTGCGCGGCGGCTTCGGTTCCGCATAGGCCGTGCCGGGCATGGTGACCACCACCCCGGCCACGGCCAGTACACAGATCAATGCGGTCACCGAGATCACGCGCTTGCCTCCGCAGCCCTCGCCCCTGCCGCCCGCCATGCTCCCAGTGTTCGCCGTGCCCGCACTCCAGCCGTACCGCCCCACAGGCCACCTCCGCGGCTACCGCCCCACGTCTGACATACCGTCACGCGAGGAAGGGATGCTGCCACGCGCTGCTGCAATCCGACAGAGATCTGCGTCACACTGGTAGGAGGATCGGTGCGAGATCAGCCAAATCGGCCGTGACGGCGCTCGGGCGCCGCCGTCCGGAGCTCCCCTCCACCCGTTTCAAGATCCCTTCCGGCGCCACCACCCTGACGGGTGAGGTTCACCCTCCGTTCACTCCGCTCCATCGACCGCTTCACCTGATCTGCCTAATTTCGCCGATAGAGGGTGCGGGCAGAACCGTCCGCACCGGTCACCTCTCGCACGCCGCCCCAGCGGCGGCTCCCGGAAGGAACACCCGAAAGTGAAGCTTCAGCGCAAGAACCGGCTCCGCGCCGTCGCTCTCGGCGCCATCGCCGTCTCCGGTGCCCTGGTCCTCACGGCGTGCGGCTCCGACGACAACAGCGGTGGTGGTTCCACCGGCGGCGGCTCCACCAAGGCCGCGGGCGACATCAAGTGCGAGGGCAAGGGCCAGCTCCTGGCCTCGGGCTCGTCCGCGCAGAAGAACGCCATGGACCTGTGGGTGAAGAACTTCACGGCGGCCTGCAAGGACATCCAGATCAACTACAAGCCCACCGGTTCGGGCGCGGGCATCCAGGAGTTCCTGCAGGGCAAGACCGCCTTCGCGGGCTCCGACTCGGCGCTCAAGCCGGAGGAGGTCACCAAGTCCAAGGAGGTCGTCAAGGGCGGCCAGGGCATCAACCTGCCCCTGCTCGGCGGCCCGATCGCCATCGGCTACAAGGTCCCCGGCGTGGACAACCTGGTCCTGGACGCCGACACCCTCGCCAAGATCTTCGACTCGAAGATCGAGAAGTGGAACGACGAGGCGATCAAGAAGCTCAACCCGGACGCCAAGCTCCCGGACCTCAAGATCCAGGCGTTCCACCGCTCCGACGAGTCGGGCACCACGGACAACTTCACCAAGTACCTCAAGGCCGCCGCCGACAAGTCGTGGCCGTACGAGGCCGGCAAGGCCTGGAAGGCCAAGGGCGGCCAGGCGGCCGACGGCTCCGCGGGCGTCTCCTCGCAGGTCAAGCAGACCGACGGCGCGATCTCCTACTTCGAGCTGTCCTACGCCACGGCCAACTCGATCAAGACGGTGAAGCTCAACACCGGCGCCTCCGCCCCCGTCGAGGCCACCTCCGACAACGCCTCCAAGGCCATCGCCGAGGCGAAGATCGCGGGCACCGGCAAGGACCTCGCCCTCAAGCTCAACTACACCACCAAGGCCGAGGGCGCCTACCCGATCACCCTGGTCACGTACGAGATCGTCGGCGACAAGGGCAACAAGGCGGAGACCCTCCCCGCGGTCAAGTCCTTCCTGACCTACATCGCGAGCACGGACGGCCAGTCGGTCCTGAAGGACATGGGCTACGCCCCGCTGCCCGCCGAGATCGCCACGAAGGTCCGCGAGACGGTCGCGAGCCTCTCCTGACCCGCGTGTGACCGGGCCCCGCCGCCGGGGCCCGGTCACACCATCCGGTGCACCGCCGCACCAGGGCCGCGCCCCCGCCGGGAAGCGGCCCGCAGACCGGAGAACCTCATGGACATAACCTCAGCCACCACGGCCGGCTCGCCGGCTCCTCCCGGCAAGCAGCGGTCGTCGGCCGCCACCCGCCCGGGCGACCGGATCTTCCTCGCCCTCTCCCGCGGCTCCGGCCTCCTGCTTCTGGTGATCATGGCCGCCATCGCGGTCTTCCTCACCGTCCGGGCCACCAATGCCCTCTCCCACAACGAAGGCAGCTTCTTCACCACCTTCGAGTGGAACGCCAACGCCACGCCGCCGGTCTTCGGCATCGCCGTCCTGGCCTTCGGCACCATCGTCAGCTCGCTGATCGCGATGCTCATCGCGGTGCCCGTCGCCATCGGCGTCGCGCTCTTCATCTCGCACTACGCCCCGCGCCGGCTCGCCACCCCGCTCGCGTACGTGATCGACCTGCTCGCCGCCGTGCCGTCCATCGTCTACGGCCTGTGGGGCGCCCTCTTCCTGGTGCCGCACCTGGGCGGCCTCTACAGCTGGATGAACGACTACCTCGGCTGGACCGGCATCTTCGAGTACAACGACGGCGCCGCCCGCTCCCTGTTCACCATCGGCATCCTGCTGGCGATCATGATCCTGCCGATCGTCACCAGCGTCAGCCGCGAGGTCTTCCTGCAGGCCCCGAAGATGCACGAGGAGGCCGCGCTCGCGCTCGGCGCCACCCGCTGGGAAGTCATCCGGATGGCCGTCCTCCCCTTCGGCCGCTCCGGCGTCATCAGCGCCTCGATGCTCGGCCTCGGCCGCGCCCTCGGCGAGACGATGGCCGTCGCGACCGTCCTCTCCCCCAGCTTCATCATCGGCACGAGCCTGCTGGACCCGGGCGGCGGCACGTTCGCGCAGAACATCGCGAGCAGCTTCAAGGAGTCCGGTGAGATCGGCAAGGACGCCCTGATCGCCTCCGGCCTCGTCCTCTTCGTCCTGACCCTGCTGGTCAACGGCGCGGCCCGGATGATCATCGCGCGTCGCAAGGAGTACTCGGAATGAGCGACGTGAGCATCGACCAGCCGCTGGTCGCCGACAGCGCCCCGCAGCCGCGCCCCGTCACCCTGCGCCAGCCGCGCCTGCCGCGCTGGACCCCGGCCGCCGTCGCCGCCGGCGCGATCGCCGCGGGCTGCGGCATCGGCCTGGGCGCCGCGCTGAGCAGCCGGATCCAGTGGGGCCTGATAGCCGGCGGCCTCTTCGTCATCGTGATGTACGCGCTCGCGGCCCGCGTCGAGGGCCGCCGGCAGGCCAAGGACCGCCTCGCCACCAGCCTCGTCTGGGTCTGCTTCCTGCTCGCCGTCGTACCGCTGGTCTCGCTGGTCTGGGAGACCGTGGCCCGCGGCGCGAAGGTCCTCGACGGGAACTTCCTCACCCACTCCATGGCCGGGGTGCTGACCATCCAGCCCGGCGGCGGCGTCTACCACGCGATCATCGGCACCCTGGAGCAGGTCGGCATCGCCACGGCCGTCGCGGCCCCCGTCGGCCTGCTGACGGCGATCTACCTGGTCGAGTACGGCCGGGGCCGGCTGGCCAAGGCGGTGACGTTCTTCGTGGACGTCATGACGGGCATCCCGTCGATCGTCGCGGGCCTGTTCATCCTGAGCTTCTGGATCCTCATGCTCGACTTCGGCTACTCCGGCTTCGCCGGGTCGATGGCCCTGGCGATCCTGATGATGCCGGTCGTGGTCCGCTCGACCGAGGAGATGCTCAAGCTCGTCCCCAACGAGCTGCGCGAGGCCTCGCTGGCCCTGGGCGTGCCCAAGTGGCGCACGATCCTCAAGGTCGTGCTGCCCACGGCGATCGGCGGCATCGCCACCGGCGTCACCCTGGCCATCGCCCGTATCGCCGGCGAGTCCGCCCCGATCGTCCTCCTGGTCTTCGGCTCCCAGGTGATCAACAACAACCCCTTCGAAGGCGCCCAGTCCTCCCTGCCGTACTACATCTACGAGCAGTGGGCGGCCGGCAACGACGCCAGCTACGACCGCGCCTGGGCGGCGGCTCTCGTCCTCATCGCCTTCGTCATGATCCTCAACCTGGTGGCCCGCGGCATCGCCCGCTGGAAGGCCCCCAAGACCCATCGCTGACAGCGATAGCAGAAAGCAGAAGTGATCCCCATGGCCAAGCGAATCGACGTCAGCGGCCTCTCCGCGTACTACGGCGCCCACAAGGCCATCGACGACATCTCGATGACCGTCGAACCCCGCTCCGTGACCGCCTTCATCGGCCCCTCCGGCTGCGGCAAGTCCACCTTCCTGCGCACCCTGAACCGCATGCACGAGGTCACCCCCGGCGGCCGCGTCGAGGGCAAGGTGATGCTGGACGACGAGAACCTCTACGGCGCCGGCGTCGACCCGGTCTCCGTGCGCCGCACGGTCGGCATGGTCTTCCAGCGGCCGAACCCCTTCCCGACCATGTCGATCTACGAGAACGTGGCCGCGGGCATCCGGCTCAACGGCGGGCGCATCCGCAAGTCCGAGCTGGACGACGTGGTCGAGAAGTCCCTCCAGGGCGCGAACCTCTGGAAGGAGGTCAAGGACCGGCTGAACAAGCCGGGAGCGGGCCTCTCCGGCGGTCAGCAGCAGCGGCTGTGCATAGCCCGGGCGATCGCGGTGGAACCGCAGGTCCTGCTGATGGACGAGCCCTGCTCGGCGCTCGACCCGATCTCGACGCTCGCGATCGAGGATCTGATCGGGGAGCTGAAGGAGCGCTTCACGATCGTGATCGTCACGCACAACATGCAGCAGGCCGCGCGCGTCTCGGACCGCACCGCGTTCTTCAACCTGGCGGGCGTCGGCCAGCCGGGCAAGCTGGTCGAGATCGACGAGACGGCGAGGATCTTCTCCAACCCGTCGGTCCAGGCCACGGAGGACTACATCTCGGGCCGGTTCGGATAAGAACCACCCGAGGCCGCACAGGACAACGGCGCGGCGCCCCGCAGGGCAGCCGGCCGCAGGCCGTCTCGCGGTGCTGCATGGCGGTGCCACCGCAAGACGAAGGGCCCGCCCCCTGTTCGTACCAGGGGGCGGGCCCGTCCGCGTTCGTGCGCCTCCGGTTAACCGAAGGCCAGGTTGACCACCCAGTAGCTGAGCGCAGCGACGGCGGCCGCGGCCGGCATCGTGATGAACCAGCCCAGGATGATGTTCTTGGCGACGCCCCAGCGGACCGCGTTCACCCGCTTGGTCGCACCGACGCCCATGATCGCCGAGGTGATCACATGCGTGGTGGAGATCGGCGCGTGGAACATGAAGGCCGTCGTGAACATGACCGACGCACCGGTGGTCTCGGCCGCGAAGCCCTGCGGCGGGTCCAGCTCGATGATCTTGCGGCCGAGCGTCCGCATGATCCGCCAGCCGCCCGCGTAGGTGCCGAGCGAGAGCATGATCGCGCAGGAGAGCTTGACCCAGACCGGGATGGCGTCGCCCTTGGCCTGCACATCGCCGATGACCAGCGCCATCATCACGATGCCCATGGTCTTCTGGGCGTCCTGCAGACCGTGGCCGAGCGCCATGCCGGCCGCCGAGACCGTCTGCGCGATCCGGAAGCCGCGCTTGGCCTTGTGCGGGTTGGCCCGGCGGAACATCCACATGATCGCGACCATCACCAGATAGCCGAGGATCAGGCCGACGAAGGGCGAGACGAACATCGGGATGACGATCTTCTCGACGACGCCCGACCAGATGACGCCGGTGCCGCCCGCGAGCGCCGCGCCCACCATGCCGCCGAAGAGGGCGTGCGAGGAGGACGAGGGCAGGCCGAAGTACCAGGTGATCAGGTTCCAGGCGATCGCGCCGATCAGGGCCGCGAAGAGGATGCCCATCCCCTTGTCACCGACCGGCGACTCGATCAGGCCCTCGCTGACCGTCTTGGCCACCCCGCTGCCCAGGAAGGCACCGGCGAGGTTCATCACGGCCGCCATCGCGAGGGCCGCGCGCGGGGTCAGCGCCCGCGTGGAGACCGAGGTCGCGATGGCGTTCGCGGAGTCGTGAAAGCCGTTGGTATAGGTGAAGCCGAGCGCGACCCCGATGGTCACGACGAGAGCGAAGGTGTCCACCGGGGGTCAGGACTCCTTGACCGCGATGGTCTCGACCGTATTGGCGACGTGCTCGAACGCGTCCGCCGCCTCTTCCAGCACATCCACGATCTGCTTGAGCTTCAGCACCTCGATGGCGTCGTACTTGCCGTTGAAGAGCTGGGCCAGGAGCTTGCGGTGGATCTGGTCCGCCTGGTTCTCCAGACGGTTCACCTCGATCCAGTACTCCGTGAGATTGGTCATGGTGCGCAGGTTCGGCATGGCCTCGGCGGTCAGCTCCGCGGCCCGCGCGAGGACCTCGATCTGCTGCTCGACGCCCTTGGGGAGCTCCTCGACCTGGTACAGGACGACCAGGTCGACGGCCTCCTCCATGAAGTCCATGATGTCGTCGAGCGAGCCGGCGAGGGCGTAGATGTCCTCGCGGTCGAACGGCGTGATGAACGAAGAGTTCAGCTGGTGGAAGATCGCGTGCGTCGCATCGTCACCCGCGTGCTCCGCTGCGCGCATCCGCTCGGCGATCTCGACCCGGGCGGACGTATCCGCTCCGAGCAGTTCCATCAGGAGCTTGGAGCCCGTGACGATGTTGTCCGCGGAGGCGGCGAACATGTCGTAGAAGCTCGTCTCCCTGGGGGTCAGACGAAAGCGCACGTGGGATCCTCGGGGTGCAACGGATTCGGTCTCGTTGATGCTAGGCGCATCATCCGGCCACAGCTAACTGGCATTCCCTCAGTGTCGCCCATCGGGCAGAGTGCTCATGAAGCCAGGTACCGCCGCAGCGGGCAAAATTCTGTACCATATACCCGCTGGGGGTATACGAGTGGGGTATACGCAGCAGCACGGGCGAATCCCCGGGCCACGGGCCCGCCGGACGGCAGGAGGACGGACGCCATGACGACCACGGAAGCCCCCCCGGCCGGCGGCGACGACGCAGCGGCGACGGGCACGGCGGCCGCCTGCCACGCCGAGGCACCCGCCGGCGCCGGAGAGCATTCCGGCCCGCACGGCTACAGCCATCAGAAGGACCAGCACCTCAAGCGCCTGCGCCGGATCGAGGGCCAGATCCGCGGCCTCCAGCGCATGGTCGAGGAAGACGTCTACTGCATCGACATACTCACCCAGGTGTCGGCCGGGACGAAGGCACTGCAGTCCTTCGCCCTGCAGCTCCTGCAGGAGCACCTGCGGCACTGCGTCGCCCAGGCCGCGGTCAAGGGCGGGGACGAGATCGACGCCAAGGTCGCGGAGGCCAGCGCGGCGATCGCGCGCCTGCTGCGGACCTGAGCGCTTCCGGTGCCCCGCCGGAGCCCGGCGGGGCACCGCAGGACCGCGCCGTGGTGCCGGACGCCCCGGGACCGTCAGTCCTCGCGCTTGCCCCCTGCGGGAACGACCCGCAAAACCTCGTCGATACGATCGGCGCTCAGCCGGTCCTCATCCGCACTGGACGCGGCGATCATCAAATCACCGTAGAGATCGATCTCGATGAGGGCCACGGGATCCGGCCCGCCCGACGAACCGCGTCGCGAAACCACGTGATTCACCTCCTCGGGTCTTTCGCTCGGGTCTGGGACTTTCGAGGTTTCCTCGGCTTACCAGCGTAGTGATCGGTACACACGGCGCGCATGGCACAGAAGGACCATTTCCATGGCCAACTACGCCCTGCCGCGTCAATTCCGCGGCGATCCGACCTTCCCCGCATAGATATCGGCGGCCTCGGGTAGGTCAACGGCCACTTCGGCGCCGAAGTCGTACAGTTCGACCGTCGAGACCACCGTCATGGGGGCGGCCGAAGGCGCCGACGGACCCGTTCCCTCCACGCTGAACCGGTGACGCAGCCGGCGCGGCCTGCCCTGCTCGTCCAGATAGGCGTCGAAGGCCACCGTGCCGCTGGAGAAACCTTTGGCCGCCGTGGCGAGCGGCCCCCGGTCGCGCGCCGGAGCGGAGCGCGCCGCCCGGCCCAGGTCGATGGTGCCCCAGTAGTGCCTCACCAGTACCCCGCCGACCCGCTCGTCCCGCATGTAGGTCACCTCGCGGGCGCCGCCCAGCAGTTCGGCCGCGGCGAGGGGGTCGGTGGCGCCGCTGGTCAGGAGGTTCCCGTCGGCGAGCGAGGCGGTGGCGAGCCGCACCCACTTGTCGGCCGGGACGCCCGCACCGCGGTTCTTCATAAACAGCTCGCCCGGGGCGAAGACCTCCGTGATCGGACGGTGCTCGGCCGCGCCGGCCGCGTCCTCGGGCACCAGCACCGTCAGCCGCCCGGCGGGCCGCGCGAAGTCGTACCCACCCGAGCCGTGGATGGTCAGCCGTGTGCCGCCGCTGACCGTCTCCATGGAGGTGCGCACCAGCGCCCGGCCCGCCCGGGCCAGCGTCCGCGCGGCGCCGCGCACCGCGGCGCGCGCCTGCCCGGGGTCGGATCCGTCGCCCGCCTGCCGGGCCTGGCCGCTCAGGCTCTTCAGGCTGTCGTGCAGCTCGGGGGCCTCGCGGGCGGCCGGGCCGTGGAGCGTGCAGCCGGACATCAGGAGGCCGAGCGCGAGGCCGGACGCCACCGCGCGGCCGACGGCCGCGCCCCTGCTGCGCCCCTGTCTCCCGCGTCCCTCTTTGCCGCTTCTCTCTCTCCGCGCCACCATGCCTTGCCAGCCCCCTGCCACCGACCCGCTGTGGAACCCGTTACTGCCAACGACGGCGTGGGCGCCGCCGTCACGGCCCGGTAGCGTGGTCACGTGTCCGACCGCGCATCCGTGGAGCCGTCCGCGGCCCACCTCACGAGCACCAGCGAGCAGGGATCCTTCTGCTCCGCCCGCTGTACGTGCGGCTGGCGCGGCCCCGCACGCCGCGCCCGCTCCCTGGCCCGCGACGACGCCGCGGGCCACGAGGCCACCGCCGGCGCCGTCTGAGCGGCCGCCCTGCGCCACGCCTGCTCCCGCCCCGCCCGGGTAGGCGGAACCACCGCCACCCCCGTGCCATCTGTCTGATCGACGGGGGAAAACGGCAGCACATCGGGTGACGGGGGCGGACATGGCCGTTGACGAAAACGGGACGAGTGCGGGCGCACACGGCATAGGGGCGAGCGCGGACACGGGCGCACGGGCAGGCGGTGCGCGCGGGGTCCTGGGCAGGCGGCGGCTGCTCGCCGCCGGCACCGGGCTGGCCGCGGCCGGCACCTGGGCGGCCTCCTGCACCGACAGCAGCGGCCAGGAGCGCCCCGGCCGCATGGTCACCTCGGGCCGGGCCGTCCCCGCAGCGCCGCGCCCCAACCCGGCCGCCGCCGACTGGGCCGCCCTCGGCAAGGGCCTCTCCGGCGGCCTCGTCCGCCCCGGCGACGCCGACTACGCCGCGGCCCGGCAGCTCTACAACACCCGCTTCGACAGCCTGCGCCCGGCCGGCATCGCCTACGTGGCGAACGTCCAGGACGTCCGCGAGTGCCTCGCCTTCGCCCGCCGCTACAGCACCCTCATATCCATACGCAACGGCGGTCACAGCTACGCCGGCTGGTCCAGCGGCACCGACCGGCTCGTCGTCGACGTCTCCCGGCTGAAGTCCCTCCGCATCCCGGACTCCCGGTCCGCCGTGATCGGCGCGGGCGCCAAGCTCATCGACGTCCAGACCGGGCTGGCCGGGCACGGCGTCACCCTCCCCTCCGGCTCCTGCCCGACGGTCGGCATCTCCGGCCTCGCCCTCGGCGGCGGACACGGCGTCACCTCCCGTGCCTACGGCCTGACCTGCGACAGCCTCACCGGCGCCACCCTCGTCACCGCCGACGGCAAGGTCCTCGACGTGGGCGCCGAGCGCAACGCCGACCTCTTCTGGGCCCTGCGCGGCGCCGGAAACGGCAACTTCGGCGTGGTCACCGAGCTCCGCTTCCGCACCCGCACGGCGGCCGACGGCGTCACCGGCTACGTCTCCTGGCCCTGGTCGCGCGCCGCCGACGTGATCCGCGCCTGGCAGGAGTGGGGGCCGAGCCGGCCCGACGAGATCTGGTCCTCCTGCGACCTGTCGGCCGCCGCGGGCGGCGCCCCGCGCATCTCCGTGTCCGCGTACTCCCTCGGCACCCAAGGCGACCTGGAGAACGCCCTCGACCTGCTGGTGAGCAAGGTCGGCGGCACGTCCAACGGCGTCCGGCTGCGCCGCCGCGCCCACCTCGACATGGTGCGCGCCTACGCGGGCTGCTCCGACAAGTCCCAGGCGCAGTGCCACCTGCCGGGCCGCACACCCGGCCGCGAGACGGCCGGCACCCTGCAGCGCGAGACCTACGGCGCGCGCTCCGACTTCTACGACCGCTCGCTGAACGCGGCGGGCATACAGGCGCTCACCGGCCAGGTGGAACGTTTCGGCCGAGGGGGCGGCAGCGGCGGCGTCTCGGTCCAGCTGACGGCCCTGGGCGGCGCGGTCAACCGCGTCCAGCCCCTGGCCACGGCCTTCGTCCACCGCCGCTCGCGCTTCCTCGCCCAGTACCTGGCCCACTGGGCCGCGGGCGGTTCCGGCAGCACCCAGACGTCATGGCTGGACGGCACCCACGCCGCGATGCGCCGCCACGCCTCGGGGGCCGCGTACCAGAACTACGCGGACGCGAGCCTGAAGGACTGGCGCAAGGCGTACTACGGCGGCGCGGAGGGCCGTTTGACCAAGCTCAAGCGGCAATACGACCCGAACCGGCTGTTCGACTTCCCGCAGGCGCTGTGAGCTCGCGCCCACGGCGCGGGAACGCCCTCGGCGCGAGGGGGCCCGGTCCGGCGGAAGCCGGGCCCCGCACCGCGTGCGTAACCCCGTGACCCGCCGGCGAGGCGCTACGCCGCGAGGTCGTTGTCCCGGTGCCGGGGCACGCCCCGCTCCGCGTCGGCGGTTCCGGCGACCGGGGCCTCCGCCGCCGCGAGGGGCGGCGCGAGCGGGCGGTCCGAGCGGACCAGCCAGGCCGCACGCGTCCGCGCGACCGCGCGCGTGAGCGGGGTCAGCAGCATCATCGCCAGCGGCGCCAGGAGGAGCGCGACGGCCGTGCCCAGGGCGAGGCCGCCGATCACGTCCGTCGGGTAGTGCACGCCCATGTAGACGCGGCAGAAGCCCTCGAGGAAGGCCAGGCCGATTCCGATCAGGCCGTACTTGCGGTTGGCGACGAAGAGGGCCACGCCGATCGCCATCGTCAGCGTCGCGTGGTCGCTGACGAAGGAGTAGTCGGTCTTGCCCTTGACCAGCACTTCCAGGCCCGTGTGGTCCAGGAAGGGCCGGGGCCGCTTCACGAAGCCGCGGATCGGGATGTTGACGAGGAGGGCGATGCCGGCGGCGAGCGGCGCCCACAGCAGCGCGGCGACGGCGGCCGGCGCGTCCTGCCGGCGGCGCAGGCTCCACCAGGCGAAGAGCATGAGGACGGCGAGGCCCAGGATGATCCCGTACTCGCCGATGAACTCCATCGTGCGGTCGAGCCAGCCGGGGGCGTCCTTGGCGAGGCCGTTGATGTCGTACAGCGTGCTGGTGTCGGGGTTCGACCCGCCCCTGGCCTCCGTCATGGGGTACCCCATCGCGAGTCCAGCCATGTGCCGTGGCCCCTTATCTGTCGCCTGTCGCTACGTCCAGCTGCCGACCCCCGTGGTCCGTGCGTCGCTGTAGCCCCCGCCCAGTGGCGCTGCTTTCCCACTCCCATGGAACGCCCCACTCCGGCCGGGCGTTCCACTCTTCTCCCAATGATCACCAGGACGTTATGGAAGGGTGACCCATCGTCGCAGTTCGTCCTGGAGCGTTCATGCGGCGTTGGCCGCGGGCAATGCTTTCGCGCCATCCTGGGTGACCCGGGTCGCCCCGATGTAGTCCGGCATGTCGATCTTGTCGAAGCGGATCACGGCCCCCGTGTAAGGGGCGTTGATCATCTGGCCGCCGCCCACGTAGATCCCCACGTGGTGGATGGAGCGCGGGTCCTTCAAGTCGTTGGCGAAGAACACGAGGTCGCCCGGGAGTAGCTCATTCCGCTTGGGGTGCGGGCCCGCGTTCCACTGGTCGTTGGCGACGCGGGGCAGGGTGATGCCCACCGATTCGTACGCCGCCTTGGTCAGGCCCGAGCAGTCGAACCGCCCGTTGTCCTCGGTGGTGCCGTCGCCGCCCCACAGATACGGCGTGCCGAGCTTCTCCTGCGCGTAGTAGATCGCTCCGGCGGCCTGCTGCGAGGGCGCGACCCTGCCGACGGGCCGGGCGAAGCTCTTCTCCAGCGTGCGGATGGAACGGACGTACCCCTGCGTCTCGCGGTAGGGCGGGATCCCGCGGTGCTGGATCACCGCGTACGAACCGGCGTTGTACGACGCGAGCATGTTGTCCGCGAGGTCGCCGGGGACGTCCTTGACGTACTTCGAGAGCTCGCAGTCGTAGACGGCCGCCGACGGGATGGCGTCCTGCGGATCCCAGATGTCCTTCCTGCCGTCGCCGTTGGCGTCGATGGCGTGGGCGTCCCAGGTGCCCGGGATGAACTGGGCTATCCCGCGGGCATCCGCCGGGCTCACGGCCTTGGGGTTCCAGGCGCTCTCCGAATAGATCTGCGCCGCCAGGATCGCCGGGTTGAGCGCGGGGCAGAGGTTGCCCCACTTCTGCACGAGGCTCTGGTACTGATCCGGCACGGCGCCCTTGGCCAGGCCCACGGAGCCGCCTCCGCCGCCGCCTCCGAGCAGATTCGAGGCCGCGGTGTACACGCCGATCACGAGCAGCCCGATGAAACACAGGCACATCGCGATGCCCACACCCATGCCCACCCAGAGCTTCCGCACCCCGCAATCCTCCCCCAACGACCCGATGCGTATCCGCAATTTCTATCGATCCGTCAACGAGCGTGCAGATCCGGCCCGGTCACGGGGGACGCGCTACCGTGAGGGCGTGACGGGAGTGACACGGGAGTGCCGAGGAGGGCCCATGGCGGAGCTCAACTGGATTCCGGTGACCGAGGGCGACGAGACCGAGTACCTGGAGATCGCCTTCGGTGACGACGGCGACGTCCACCTGCGGACGAACACCGAACCCGAGACCGTGGTGACCACCACCGCCGCCAAGTGGGACGCCTTCGTCCTGGGGGTCAGGGCCGGGGAGTTCGACCACTTCGTGGAGGACGTCGCCGGGGAGTGAGGCAGGCCACGGACGGGTGACGCCGGCTGTGGGGCAACCGCCCTCAGTCGTCGTCCTCGTCGGCATCGCGGCTGCGGCTGCCGGAGTCCTTGGTGTCCCTGCCGTCCTTGCCGTCCCTGCTGTCCGTGGACTTCTTGCGGTCCTTCTTCGGCTTGCGGGAGCCGGACGGCGACGGCCGGGACGACGGCGGAACCGCCTCGGCCGGCACGACCTTCGGCGCTTCGGGATGCCCGCCCGGCGCGCGCTCCGCCGACTCCGACGGCTGCGCCTCGGGCCGCTGCGAGCCCGTCTCGCCACCCGAGCCGCCGAACACGGACGCGCCGATCAAGGCCGCCACCAGGAACGCCACGACGCCCGCCACGGCACTGAGCAGCACCTTGGGGCTGCGTATGCCGCGTATGCCCTGGGACGCCCGTATGCCCGTGCCCGGGCCCGTGCCCTGGGGCCTCCTGCCTCCGCCGGTGCTCCGGCGGTGGCCCGGCGCCGGAGCGGCGGGCGCAGGGGCCGGCACCGGGGCCGGTGCCGGGAAGCCGTGGGACGGGGCGCCGTGAGACGGGGCGCCGTGGCGCGGGGCGGCATGGGGCGGGGGCACGGCCGCACCACGCCCCACTGCAGGCTGCACCGAGGGCGGGGGCGGCACACTCACCGCACCGGGCCCGGCTGCGGGCACGGAGGAAGGCACCGGAGCCGGCATCGGCGTCCGTACGGGCCGGGGCGGCTCCTCCCACGAAGGCCCGGCGAACCAGTCGGCCACCTCCTGCGCCGACGGCCGGTCCTCCGGCTTCTTGGCGAGCATCCGCAGCAGATACGCCTCGAAGGCGGGCGGCAGGTCCGCCCGGTGCTGGCGGGGCGGCACGGGGGGCGTGTCCACGTGGAGGTAGAGCAGCGCGGTGGGGCTGTCCGCCCAGAAGGGCGGCTGGCCCGCCAGCAGCTGGTAGATCACACAGCCCAGGGCGTAGACGTCCGAGGCGGGGCCGGCGACCTTGCCCAGGGCCCGCTCCGGGGCGAGGTAGGTGCTCGTGCCGACGATCTGGCCGACCCGCGTCAACGCGGCGGAGGTCTCGTCCACGAAGCGGGCGATGCCGAAATCGCCGATCTTCAGGGTGTCGTCGGCGTCGAGCATCAGATTGCCGGGCTTGATGTCGCGGTGGACGACGCCCTGGCGGTGCGCCGCGGCCAGGCCCGCCGCGGACTGCGCGGCGATGCGGGCCACGCGGCGCGGGGCGAGCGGGCCGCGCGAGGACAGCTCCTGGGCGAGGCTGGGGCCCCTGACCAGCTCCATCACGAGATAGAAGCGCCCGTCCCAGGACCCGAAGTCGTAGACGGCGACGACCTGAGGATGGTTCAGGCGCGCGGCGGTCTGCGCCTCCAGCCGGAAGCGGGAGGCGGCGGATTCGTCGCCGTCGTCGCCCAGCAGCAGCTTCACGGCGACCTGACGGCCCAGCACCTCGTCCTGAGCCTGCCAGACTTCGCCCATGCCACCGCGGCCGAGCAGCTCCTCCAGCCGGTAGCGATCGGCAACCAGCACCCGTACCACCCTTGATCTCGATGCCCCCGTAGCGCGCGAGCCGGCCCGACGGCCCCGAGATGCGATCCGCACCCGGGCGGCGCTCGGGACAGCGTACCGACCGAACACACAGTCGTCCGAACATCCCCACGCCCCCCTGCTCCACCGATGATTGCCCGCCGCCGACACCCGTGATACACAGAGTCACCTTAGGAGTACCCACTGACATCGCCTTGCGCCGCAGGTCAGGGGCCTACGGGGAGCATGCGTACGAGTTCCGCCAAGAAATGCCGCCAAGTCGACATGCTGGGGCGGGATCTTCGGCGAAGATAGGTCCTGACCTTTGCCCAGTGGTGAGGGCGATGACAACAACCCATTAGGGGCGGTGAGTTGCACATGTTTTTGGCGGCCGGCAAGGGCGACATCAACACCATTATTGGCGGAATCGCCCCGAACTGGGGGCCGTTCGGTAGCCTGGGCAACGAGGCTCGCGTGATGATCGAGGTCATCATGGCCGTGGCGATCCTGTTGTGCCTCGCCATCGCGATCTGGGGCGCGGCGAAGCAGCGGATCGGCGCGACCGCCCTGCGCGACACCTTCAGCGCCGAGCAGGGCAAGGGTCTGATCGTCGCCGGGCTGACCGGCGTCTTCATCATCGGCTCGCTCGGCACCCTCTTCACCATCGTCTACGGCATGGCCGTCTGAGCACGGGGGCGCACGGGCGTCACGCGCCCGGCACCCCCGCCCCGGCCGGGGTCCGCCCCCTGCCACCTGCCCCCTCGCGCATCGTCCCCGCGCAGACCCTCTCGTCCCCGATTCCCCCCGCACCCGAGGCTGCCACCTGATGCCCCCTCACACCCCTTCGTCCCCCTCCCCCGGGATTCCCCTCCCGCCGCTACCGTCATATGCGGGTGCCACTGCGGCGACGACGTATGAGGGGACGTGCGCGCTATGAGTCTCGGCGAGGACGGTTACGACGACGAGGACCACGGCCTGACCCGCACCCGGCTGCCGGAGGGCGAGGGCGATCCGTACGGCCCCCGCCGGGGCCGCGGCGGGGGCCGTGGCGGCCGCGCGGGGTTCTCCAGCCGGAACATGATCACGGTCGTGGGCGTCGTGGTCCTGCTCATCGCGGCCATCGCCTTCGCCAACAGAGGCGGCGGGTCCGACTCGAACGACGCGGAGAAGAGCGGGGACGAGGTCAGCGCGGAGGCGACGGCTCCGTCGGGGGTCAAGCCGGTGGGGGGCAAGAACGGAGGCATCGCCTCCGGTTTTGCCCGGACCGAGCAGGGGGCGCAGTCGGCTGCGGCGAACTTCGCGGTGGCGCTCGGGGGGGACGGGATGTTCAAGGAGGAGTCACGGCACGCGATCGTGGATGCGATCCACACGCCCGAGACCGCTCGTGACCTCCAGGGCAAGCTGGACAAGGCCTACACCGCCGACTTCTTCAAGAACCTCGGCCTCAACCCGGACGGCTCCGCCCCGAAGGGCCAGACGTTCGTCTCCCGCACGGTCCCCGTCGGCACGAAGACCACCGCCTTCAGTGAATCCGAGGCCACCGTCGAGGTCTGGTGCACGGGCCTGGTCGGTCTCGCCGGGCAGGGCTCGACCAAGCCGGTCGCCCAGACCTGGTTCACCATCATCCAGAAGCTCCGCTGGACGAACGGCGACTGGAAGCTCGGCTCGTCCGACCAGAAGCAGGGACCCGCGCCGGTCAGCGGCGACATCCGCGCTTCGAGCGCCGACGAGATCACCAACGCGGTCAACGGGTACGGAGGGTTCACTTATGCCAGGTAGCCGTCGCCGCAGCCTCTCCCTGACGGCGGCAGTGGTGTCCGTCCAGTTGGCAGTGACCGCGCTGGCCTCGCGGGCCGCTGCAGACCCCACGCCTCCGCCGTCAACGCCGCCATCGGCCCCGCCGTCGGCCCCGGCCCCCTCGTCGAGCCCCAGCCAGGGCGGCAGCGACCCCTGCGACCTCATCGTGGGCCAGGCCAAGAGCATCTGCCAGGGCAAGGACGGCAAGAGTTCGTCCCCCTCCGCCCCCGACCCCCAAACCGCCCTCGACCCCCTCGCCTCCCTCGCGAAGGGCTGCGCCGACGCCGCCTCCTGGATCATCCGGAAGCTGTCCGGCGCCGTCGAGGCCACCGGGAACGTGGACTTCACCAACGCCACCTTCCTGCGGCAGTACGCCGTGGTCTTCGCCGCCTCCACCGTGCTCACGCTCGTCCTCTGGCTGCTGGCCGTGGCCAAGCGTGCCGTGCGCGGCGTGCCCTTCACCGAGGCGTTCACGGAGGCCGTCGGCTTCCTCTGGCTCACGGTGCTGGCCTCGGCGTTCACCCCGCTCATCCTCTACACGCTCGTGTCCGCCACCGACGGCGTCACGGAGGTCATCGCCACCGGCACGAACGCGAACAACGACGCCTTCTTCGGTACGTTCGCGGACGCCCTGAAGAAGGGCGAGGGCATCGGCGGCGGCCCGATCATGCTGATCGTGGTGTCCTTGGTGTCGGTGCTCGCCGCAGGCGTCCTCTGGCTGGAGCTCGTGATCCGCGCCGCCCTGCTCTACGTGGGCGCGCTGCTGGGCACCGCCGTCTACGCGGGGCTCGTCGACAAGAACATGTGGGGCCACGTCCGCCGCTGGGCGGGCATCATGATCGCGGTGATCCTGGTGAAGCCGATCATCGTGGTCGTGCTGGGCCTCGCCGGAGCCCTGTCGTCCGGCAAGGGTCCGAACTCCTTCTCGGCCGTGGTCTCGGGCCTCGCGATCATCATCCTCGCCATCTTCGCCAGTGCGATGATCTACCGCTTCGTGCCCGGCTTCGGCGACGAGATCGCCAGCACCCGCAGCGCGAGCAACGACGCGGCGTCCCGGCGGGCCGCCGCCGTGATCTCCTCGCCCGCCGCCCTGGTCAAGCAGGGCATCACGACCCACAGCGCCCGCGGCTCGGGCGGCTCCGGCGGCACCGGCCACCAGCCCCGGCCGGCCGACTCCGTGGCGGGCGGCGTCGCCGCCCACAGCACCCGGCCCCCCGCCCGCACCGGCGACAACAGGGGCAACGGAAGCAGCAATTCCGCCGCCCGCGCGCCGCGTGCGCAGAACCGCAGCAATACGCCAGGAGGTGAGCGGAGTTGACGATCCAGGCCCAGTCCCAGCCGGTCGCGGCCCGCCGTACGTATCTGATCGGCCGCGCGCGTCCCAACGCGGTCGTCGGCAAGAACCGGGAGACCGGGGAGATCGCGCTGATCATCGCCGGGGCGTTCCTCGGCATGATGTGCGGCCTGCTGGTGCCCGTCCTGCCGCTGCGGATCGTCACGCTCACCGGGTTCCCGATGCTGGCGCTGGCCGCCGTGTACGTCCCGTACAAGGGCCGCACGTTCTACAAATGGTTCGAGATCAACCGCTCGTTCAAGCGCACCCTGCGCCGCGGCACCGCCTACCGGTCCGCCGCCATCGAGGCGGGCACGCGCATGGACGGCCGCGAGATCGAGGTCGGCCCGCCCCCGGGCATCGGGCGGATCAACTGGCTCGCGGCGCCCTTCGGCCCCGACGAGATCGCGGTGCTGCTGCACGCCGACCGGCGCACGGTCACCGCGGCGATCGAGATCGAGGGCCCCGGCGTTGGCCTGCGCGACTCCGAGGACCAGGAGGCGCTGGTCGACCGGTTCGGCACGCTCCTCAAGCACGTGGCCAACGGCGACGGCTACGTGACGCGCATCCAGATGCTGGCCCGCACGCTCCCCGCCGACCCGGACGCCCACGCCAAGGACGTAGAGCGCCGCGGCGACGTCAACTCCCCGAAGTGGCTCAAGGACTCCTACGACCAGCTGCAGTCGATGGTGTCGACCTCCTCCGAGCAGCACCGCGCCTACCTCGTCGCCTGCATGCACTACACCCGCGAGCTGGCCGCCGAGGCCAATGCCATCGCGCGCGCCTCCCGCCACGACGGCGGCAAGCGGCGCCTGGACCGCGACGGCGGCCTCGCGGTGGTCATGGCGCGCGAGCTGACGGACATCTGCGCCCGGCTCGCCGAGGCCGACATCCGGGTGCGCCAGCCCCTCGGCCAGAGCCGGCTGTCGTCCCTGGTGCACTCCATGTACGACCCGGACCACCCCATCGACCACATCCAGGCCATGACCCAGCGCAACGCCTGGCCCGCCGAGCTGGACGCCATGGAGCCCACCTACCTCCAGGCCAAGACCCGCGAGTCGTCAACGCGCGCACCCTGGTGTCATTCCACCGCTTGGGTGAAGGAGTGGCCCATGACGCCGGTGGGAGTCAACTTCCTGGCGCCCCTGCTCGTCCACACCCCGGACGTGATCCGCACGGTCGCGGTCTGCATGGATCTGGAGCCGACCGACGTCGCCATCGAGCGCATGCTGACGGAGAAGACCAACGACGACGCCGACGCCTCCCGCGCCGCCAAGATGAACCGCGTCGTCGACCCGCGCGACGTCGCCCACCACTCCCGCGTCGACCAGCGCGGCGAGGACCTCGCCAGCGGCGCGGCCGGCGTCAACCTCGTCGGGTACATCACGGTGTCGTCGCGCTCGCCGGAGGCGCTCGCGCGCGACAAGCGGACCATAAGAGCCTCGGCCGGCAAGAGCTACCTGAAGCTGGAGTGGTGCGACCGCGAGCACCACCGGGCCTTCGTCAACACCCTGCCGTTCGCAACCGGCATCCGACGATAGGGGCAGTGCCGTGCTCGACCCGCTCGCCTCACTGACCGACGCGTTCACCAGCTTCCTCTTCGGGAAGGTGGAGACCACGCGGCTGCCCGTACGGACCTCCACCGGCCAGGCGCAGGCCGTCTACCTGCCGACCGCCGCCCCGGGCCTCGGCGACTCCGGCGTGGTCATCGGGCGCGAGGTCTACTCCGGCAAGGGCTACATCTACGACCCCTTCCAGCTCTACGGCCAGCAGCTGCCCGCGCCGCACTGGCTCGTCCTCGGCGAGTCCGGCAACGGCAAGTCGGCGCTGGAGAAGACCTACGTCCTGCGCCAGCTGCGGTTCCGCGACCGGCAGGTCGTCGTCCTGGACGCCCAGGGCGAGGACGGCGTCGGCGAGTGGAACCTGATCGCCCAGGAGCTGGGGATAACGCCCGTCCGGCTGGACCCGATGGCGGCCCGCGAAGGCGGCATCCGGCTCAACCCGCTCGACCCGTCGATCACCACGACCGGGCAGCTCGCCCTGCTGCGCACGATCATCGAGGTCGCGATGGGCCGCGGGCTCGACGAGCGCTCCGGCTTCGCCCTCAAGGTCGCCCACGCCCACGTCAACGAGACGATCCTCGACCGGCAGCCGGTGCTGACCGACATCGTGGAGCAGCTGCGCCACCCGGAGGCCGAGTCCGCGGAGACGATGAACGTCGACATAGACGACGTCCGCGCCTGGGGACTGGACGTCGCCCTGGTGCTGGACCGGCTGGTGGACGGTGACCTGCGGGGCATGTTCGACGGGCCGACGACCGCCGGCATCGACCTCGACGCCCCGCTGATCGTCTTCGACCTCTCCCACATCGACCGCAACTCCATCGCCATGCCCATCCTGATGGCGATCGTGGGCGTCTGGCTGGAGCACACCTGGATCAGGCCCGACCGGAAGAAACGGATCTTCCTGGTCGAGGAGGCCTGGCACATCATCAACTCGCCGTTCGTGGCCCAGCTCTTCCAGCGGCTGCTGAAGTTCGGCCGCCGGCTCGGCCTGTCGTTCGTGGCGGTGGTCCACCACTTGTCCGACGTCGTCGACGGCGCGGCCGCCCGCGAGGCCGCGGCGATCCTGAAGATGGCCTCCACGCGCACCATCTACGCCCAGAAGGCCGACGAGGCCCGCGCCACGGGCCGGGTGCTCGGCCTGCCCCGCTGGGCCGTCGAGATCATCCCCACGCTCACCCCGGGCATCGCCGTCTGGGACGTCAACGGCAACGTCCAGGTCGTCAAGCACCTCATCACCGACGTCGAACGCCCGCTCGTCTACACCGACCGGGCCATGACCGAGGACGGCGACTTCGCGCGCGAGCTCGCGGCGGAGGCCGCGGCCGCCGAGCGCGCGGCAGCGGCCCTGGAGGCTGAGTCGGCGGGCGGGCCGTACGGCTCGTCGTCCGAGTCGACGGTGGCCTGAGACAGCGGCGGGGGCGGAAGCGGGAGCAGGGGCGGGGGGAGGATCCATGGGCGAAGGACGACCGGAGCGCGGCATCCCGGACGGGCTGCTGATGGCGGTCATCGTGCTGCTGCTGACCATGACGCTGCTGGTGTGGGCGACGACGGGCCTGGCCGCCCTCTTCGCCCACGGCGCCTGGCCGGAGGCGGTCACCCTCACCCGTACGCCCCTGGCGCTACGGCACCTGGTGACACAGCCGCGCGACCTCCCGGCCGCCTGGCCGGACACCCCGGCGGACAGCCTCTCCGGCTACGGCCTCTTCTGGGGCCTCCTGATCGGCGAACTCCTCGTGCTCGTCGTCCTCGGCGTCTTCGTCGTGGGGACGGTCGCGCGGTGGAAGGCGGTACGGGCGCGGCGGAGGGCGGATGCCTTGGCCCTGGTGGAGAGGCCGCATTCGGTTCCTGCCCAGGCGCCGGACCCGGTGTCCGAACAGGCACCCGGTGCGGCACCGGCCGCGGCACCCGGCCCGGCCCCGGTTCCCGCCACCGAACCGGGCAGCGGAGTGGAGCGCGCAGCGGACCGCGCAGCGGCCTCCGGCCTCCCCTCCCCCGCGCCCTCTCCCGCTCCTGGCCCCTCCCCCGTTCCCGTTTCCGTCACTGTGCCCGCCCCACGCTCGTCCCGCCCCGCGGACCCGGTCGGCGCGCCTGCGGCCGGCCCCCGCGCCTCCGGTCCCCTCACCCCCGGCGTCTTCTACGGCGCCGACCGCGGCGACATCGCCGCGCAGGCCGTACTGGAGGCCGCAGGGCCCGTCCTGGTCACCACCAGCGACCCCGGGCTGTGGTCCGGCACGAAGGACGCCCGCGCCAAGCTCGGCCCCGTGCACGTCTTCGACCCGAGCCACCTCCTCGACACCCCGGACCGTCTCCGCTGGTCCCCCGTCGCGGGCTGCACGGCCCGGGATACGGCCGCCGCCCGCGCGGCCGCCCTGCTCGCGCCCGTACGCCCGCTCAGCGCCCTCGACTCGGCCACCGCGGACACCGCGGAGACGCTGCTGCGCTGCTGGCTGCACGCCGCCGCCGTGGACGGCCGGCCGTTCCGCCAGGTACTGCGCTGGGCACAGGGCACGGCGGCGCACGAGCCCGTACGGATCCTGCGGACGCACGTCAAGGCGGCGGGCGGCGCGGCCGGCGAGCTGGAGTCGGCGCTCACCGGGCACCCCCAACGGCGCGAAGTCGCACAGGAACTGACCGCGCGTGCGCTCGGCGCACTGTCGTCCGTCCACGTCCGCGATGCATGCAATCCAAATCGGGCCGATTCCCTGGCATGGGAATCATTTGTCGCCGAGGGGGGAACCCTGTACGTGGTGGGTGAGGCGATTGAGGATCCCCGCACCCGCCCGGGTGCGATGCCCCTGCTGACCGCACTCGTCTCAAGCGTGGTCGAGCGCGGCCGGGGCATGGCCGGACGGTCATCTGCCGGTCGGCTCGACCCACCACTGACCCTGGTGCTGGATGACGTGGCCGCCGTCGCGCCCGCGCCCGCCCTCCCGGATCTCGTCGCGGAGGGCACGGCCCAGGGTCTGCCGACGTTCGCGCTCATGCGCTCCGAGGAACAGGCCCGCGCGCGGTGGCCGCACCGCGCCCTCGTCGGCTAGCCGGGAGGCGGACGGATGCGGGAGGGACCGGAGGCGTCGGAGGACGCAGGGGCGTGGGCCCCCGGCAGGCGCCGGTTCCTCGGCGGCGTGGCCGCATTCGGCGGTACGGCCGCACTCAGCGGTGCACTCGCCCTCGGCGGCACGGAGCACCGGCAAGCCCGCGCGGCAACACCGCACGGCGGCCCGCCACAGCCCCTCGCCCTCACCCACGCGACGCTGATCGCGGCCCCCGGCGCCCAGCCGCCCCGCCCGGGCATGACCGTCCTCGTCCGTGACGGCCGCATCGAGGCGGTCGGCCGGACCGCCGAGGTGCCGGAGCCTCCGGACGCCCGCGTGGTGGACCTCCGCGGCAAGTACGTCATCCCGGGCCTGATCGCGGTGCACGTGTCCGGCAGTGGCGCCGCAGCGGACGGCCCGTCAGGAGAGGCTGCGGCACGGCTGTCCGCACTGAAATCCGCACGGAATGGGGTGACGACCGTCGCGGGGCCCGGCAGCCCGCCCGTCGACGGCTCGCCCGCCCTGTGGCCGGGGTCCGTCGAAGCGCGCGACGAGGCGGCGGCCCGCCGGGCCGTGCGCAGGGCCGCGGCCGGCGGCGCGGCGTTCGTGGGCGTGCACCCGCGGTTGTCGCGGGCGGCGTATCTCGCCCTGGCCGAAGAGGCCCGCATCCGCCACATCCCGTACGGAGGTCACTGCCCGGACGCGGTGCCGCTCGCGGAGGCGTCCGATGCCGGGCAGCGGATCGTCGAGCACCTCTACGCGCTCCTGCTGGCCACCTCCACGCGGGACGAGGAGATCCGGCACGGCCTCGCGCGCATCGACACCTCGCGCATCGACACCGCACGCACCGGCACCGGGACCGCCGGCTCCCGGACCGCCGGGAACTCCGGGCGCATCGACGGCCACCCCGGCCGGTACCGCGACTGGCTCCGGCAGATCCGGCGCCTGGAGTGGACGGCCGTACGGTCCTACTACCCCGACCGTGCCGACCGGCTCTTCGACCGCCTGGCCGCCAATGCCACCTGGGTCGCCCCGTCCCTCGCCGCACACCGGTCCCTGGAGGACCGGGAAACCGACACCCCGTACCTCCGGGGGATCCGCGCCCACCGCCTGCACCTGGTCGCGGAGCTGCACCGCCGCGGGGTGCCGGTCCTCGCGGGCAGCGCGCACGCGGACGGCCTCCACGAGGAGATCGAGCAGCTGGCCGGGGCGGGCCTCGGCGCCGCGGAGGCGCTCCGGGCGGCCACGGCCGGGCCCGCGCGGGCGCTGGGCCTCGCGGACGGGATCGGCACGGTCGAGCCGGGCCGGGCGGCAGACCTCGTCGTCCTGGACGCGGACCCGCTGCGCGACATCACGGCCGTCCGCAGGATCGCCTCGGTGGTCGTACGAGGCAGGCTGATCACAGAGTGAGCAGTAAGCAAGCAATACGGATCCGGTGCGGAGCGGCGATGCGAGGGGAGCGGGCGGAGCCCGGGGCGCAAGCTAGGCCGAGGGCTCGCCGAGGCCCGCCATGATGATCCGGCCGATGCGCGAGTCCGGGGCCGTCGCGGCGTCCCCCTTCGCATCGGTGGAGTTCACCGAGTAGACGAGCGACCGCGTCCCGTCCTGCGTGGCCCCGAAGCCGCTGAGGTACCCGTAACGGCTCCCGGACTTGCCCCAGTAGACCGGGCCGTCCTTGACGAGCTGGATGCGCGTGAGGCCGCTGGAGTACGCGGCCGGCCTCGAGCTCCCGTACGTGGGCACCTCGGGCACGGTGAACATCAGCTTCAGCTCCTGCTGCGGCACGACGCGCCCGGCGAAGAGGGCGGAGGCGAAGCGCTCCAGATCGGCCGTCGTCGTGATGAGGTCGCCGGAGGCCCACGTCTCGGACTGGTCCCACTCGGTGGTGTCGACGAGCCGGGTGCCGCCGCCGGCGTCCTTGATCGCCTCGTAGCCGTGCGTGTGGCGGCCCTTGATGCGGGGGTCCGCCCCGGGGCTGTAGGTGTCCTCGAGCCCGACGCGGTCGACCACCCGATCCCGCAGCTCCTGCTCGTACGTCCGGCCCGTGACCTTCTCGACCAGCAGCCCCAGCACGTTGTAACCGATGTTGGAGTAGTGCTGCCGGGTGCCGGGGGTGAACTCCATGGGCTTGCCGAAGCCTGCCTGGACGAGCGCCCGGTGGTCCCAGGTGGTGTAGCGGCCCTTGTCCCAGCCGGGGCTCTTCGGCGCCTCGCGGATGTCCCCGCCCGGCAGGCCGCTCGTGTGGTCGAGCAGCTGCCGGACCTTGACGTCCGGGTAGTGAGCGGGCAGCAGGCCGGGCAGGTAGTGCTGCACCGTACCGTCGAGGTCCAGCTTCTTCTCGTGGACGAGCTGGAGGGCGACGGCCGCCGTGAACGTCTTGGTGATGCTGCCCGCGCGGAAGCGCTCGTCGCCCTTGACCGGCCGGTGCGTGCACAGGTCGGCCCGGCCCGCCGCCCCGCTCCAGCGCAGGTCCTCGCCCTTGTAGCGGACCTGCGCGGCGGTTGCGTCGGCGGCGGGCAGTCCGTCGATCGCCTTCCGGAGCGCCGCGGCCTTGGCGAGCGCGGCGGTGTGGGCGGCTGTGTGAGCGGCTGTGGCACTGGTGCCACGGGCGTCACGGGCGTCACGGGTGACGACTGCCGCGGCGGGCCCGGCCGCGGTCACCCCCAGGGCGACGACGGTCGCGGCGAGGACGGCGATTCGGGTACGGCGCACGGTGGTTTCCCCCTGAGGACTGCTGCATCGCTGCAGCCGGGCTGCAGCTGGATCTCTACGACGGAGTCCATCCTCGTGAGCGGCGCGAGCCGGCGGATCGCCGGAGCGAGGGGTATTCGGTGCTGCCCGCCTCCGTCGCACGAGGGAGGGCGCACGAGGGAGAGGACGGGAAAAGGGAAGGGAAAGGGAAAGGGAAAGGGAAAGGGGGAAGGGGGGAAGGGGGAAGCGAACCGTGCGCGGCGCGCGGTCAGCCGCCGGGAGCGATCAGCCCGCTCTCGTACGCGCAGATCACCGCCTGGATCCGGTCCCGCAGCCCGAGCTTCGACAGCACGTTGCTGACGTGGGTCTTCACCGTGTGCTCGCTGACCACCAGCTCGGCCGCGATCTCCGCGTTCGACAGCCCGCGCCCGAGGAGGAGCAGCGTCTCGCGCTCGCGCGCGGTCAGCGCCCCCAGCTCCGGCCCGGCCGTGGCGGCCTGCCCGCGGCTCGTGAAGTCCGCGACCAGGCGACGGGCCACGGACGGCGCGAGCAAGGAGTCGCCGGCGACCACGACCCGCACGGCATGCACGAGGTCGTCACGCCGCACGTCCTTGAGCAGGAACCCGCTGGCCCCCGCGTGCAACGCCTCGTAGACGTAGTCGTCCTGGTCGAAGGTCGTGAGCATGACGGCCCGGCAGCCGGTCTCCGCGCAGATCGTGCGGGCCGCCTCGATGCCGTCCATGCGCGGCATGCGGATGTCGAGGAGGACGACGTCGGGCGCGTGCCGCCGCACGGCGGCCACGGCCTCGGCACCGTCCCCGGCCTCCGCCACGACCTCGATGTCCGGCTGGGCGGACAGGATCATCGCGAACCCGCTGCGCACCAGCTCCTGGTCGTCCGCCACCACCACACGGATCGTCATGCCGCCCCCACCTCCGCAGGCGAGGAGATCACGACCGGTAGTTCCAGGCAAACACGGAAGCCGCGGTCGTCCGGACCGGGCCCGGCCGAGGCGGTCCCGCCGTGTGCGGCGGCCCGCTCCCGGATGCCGATCAGTCCCCTTCCGCTGCCCGCGCCACCCGGCTTGAGGAGGCCCGTACCGTCGTCCGTCACGGTGACGGACAGCCGCCGATGCCGATCGCCCTGCTGCCCCTGCCCCTGTCCCTGTCCCTGCGCCTGTCCCTGCTTCCAGGCGAGGCGTACGGACACCGAGCGCGCGTCGGAGTGCTTGAGGACGTTCGTCAGCGCCTCCTGCACCACGCGGTAGACGGTGACCTGCGCATCGGCGGCGAGCGGCTGCGGCTCCCCCTCCGTCAGCAGGACCACGGACAGCCCCGCCCGCCGGACCTCCCCGACCAGGGAGTCGAGACCGTCCAGGGTGGGCTGCGGAGCCAGCTCCCTCGGGCCGCCGCTCGGGGCCCCCGGATCCCCCGACTCCCCCGGCTCCTCCTTCAGCACGCCGAGCATGCGCCGCAGCTGCACCATCGCGTCCCGCCCGGCCCCGGCGATCGCGTCGAACGCCGCCTCCGCCCGGTCGGGATCCGACCGTACGACCAGGGGCCCGGCCTCCGCCTGCACCACCATCAGGCTGACGGCGTGCGACAGGATGTCGTGCATCTCCCGGGCGATCCGCGCCCGTTCCCGCTCGGCGGCCCGCTCGGCCTCCACGACCCGCGCCCGCTCCAGCTCCGCGGCGCGCGCCTCGACGGCCTCGGTGTACGCCTGCCGGGTGCGCGCCAGCACGCCGAGCGCGTACACCATGGAGAAGAGGAAGAAGGCGAAGAGGTACTCGCGGGCCGTATTGGTCCGCAGGGCCACCGCGACGGCCACGACCGGCAGCCCGATCCCGACCGTCACCCGCCGCTGCCGCACCCCCGCCTGCGCGGCCACCGTGAAGATGGCCACCAGCGGGCTGTACGGCATCGGCTGCCCGGGCCCGTCCATGGGCAGATAGGCCATCCCGGCCGCGGTGATCGCCAGCAGGCACGTCAGGGGCGCCCGGCTGCGCCACAGGAGCGGCAACACGGACAGCGTGGTCATCCCGTAGAACGCCCAGGTGGCGGGCGGCACGTCCGCCGAGCGGGGCACGACGAAGGGGATGGTCACGGCGGCCTGCACCACGGCCGCGATCAGGGCGTCCACGGCCCAGGGGCTACGGATCCGGATACGCGTGCGGAGGCCGAGGCGGGTGCGGGTGCGGAGGCGGGAGCGAAGGCCGGTGCAGGAACTCATCAAGCGGCGGGACGAGCGAGCGCGAGCTCGTACTCCTTGGCATCGGGGTCGCCCTGCATGGGGATGGTCGTGCCGGTGGGCTCGAAGCCGGCCTTTCGGTAGACCGCCATGGCACGGCCGTTGTCCTCGTGGACGAAGAGACGTATGCGCTCGACGCGCGGCTCGGAGAGGGCCCAGGACCACTCGACGGCGGCGTCGAAGAGGGCCTGGATGAGGCCGGACCCGCGCCGCTCGGGGCGGACGAAGACGCCGACGATGTGCGTCTGCGGTACGGACGGAGCACCGCCGAAGACGGCACCTTCCTCCGCCTCAGGGTCCTCGACGAGGACGGTGACCGTGCCGTCCCAGCTGCCGTCGGGCGCCTCCGCCACGAACGTGATGACGCGGCACGCCTCGGAGCTCGCCCGCGCCCGCTCCTGCCAATAACTGTCGGGCTGCACGACGGCCTTGTCGTAGGTGTCGAGGAAAGCGATGGACGCCACGGGGTCCAAGAGCGCCGTCAGCCGCAGTTCCTTGGACTTCTCCCAATCGCCCGCCTGCACAGGCCTGATGATGTGCTCCATCCTTTGATCGTCGCCCCGGACGGACGGCACGAGCAATGTGTTTTCGCTCTCTGACGGGTGGGCAGAGGGGTGCGCATGACGCATGAACGGGCGTGTGGGGCCGGCGTGGCCGTGGTCATGGGGGCGGATGAACTGCCGGTCGTCCTGCCGCCCGATCTGCGGCAGCGGCTCAGTGAATTGACGGGACGTGAGATCCGGGTGCTTCCGGTGCGCGGTGGGCTTGGGCTCCCCGCGCGCGCGGCCGGCCTGGGCGGCGTGGACATCCTCGTCACGGGGTGGGGATGCCCGCCGCTGACGAAGGCCGTCCTCGACGGGGCACCGCAGCTGAGGGCCGTCATCCACGCGGCGGGCTCGGTCAAGCAACTGGTGACCGAGGCCGTGTGGGAACGGCGGCTCGTCGTCTCCTCGGCGGCGGACGCCAATGCGGGGCCGGTCGCCGACTTCACCCTGGCGGCCATCGGGCTCGCGGCGAAGGGAGCCTTGCCTGCCGCCGCCGCGTACGCCGACGGCGGCCGCTGGCCGGCCTTCCGAGACCGGCAGGGCGCCGACGGCCGGACCGTCGGTGTCCTCGGTGCTTCCCGTATCGGCCGACGGGTGATCGCCGGCCTACGGGCTTCCGCTGCCGGATACCGGGTGCTGCTCTACGACCCGTACGTGACGGACGAGGAAGCCGCACGGCTGGGTGCGGAGCGGATGGACCGCCTGGCCGACCTCTGCCGCGCCGCCGGCATCGTGACGGTCCACGCTCCCGGGACACCGGACACGTATCGCTTGCTGGACGCGGACCATCTGGCCCTCATCCCGGACGGCGGCACGGTCATCAACACGGCACGGGGGTCGATCGTCGACACCGAAAGCCTGGAACGCGAGTGCAGGTCGGGGCGGTTGAACGCCTGGCTCGACGTCACGGACCCGGAGCCGCTGAAAAGGGGGCACGCGCTGTTCCGCCTGCCGAATGTGCTGGTGACACCCCATATCGCCGGCGCTCAGGGAAGTGAGGGGAGGCGGCTGGGGACGTATGCGGTGGAGGAGGCCGGGCGGTGGGTGCGGGGTGAGCCGCTGCTGGGGGCGGTGGAGAGGGACAGCCTGGACCGCTTGGCATAAAGCGAATCCGGTGAATCTGCCCGGAAATACGAAAAAGCCCCGGTGGTAACCCACCAGGGCTTTTTCTAAAATTTGTTCGGCGGCGTCCTACTCTCCCACACGGTCCCCCATGCAGTACCATCGGCGCTGAAAGGCTTAGCTTCCGGGTTCGAAATGTAACCGGGCGTTTCCCTAACGCTATGACCACCGAAACACTATGAAGTTAACCAACCCGGCATAATCACGGGTCGTTACTTCAGAACCTACACAGTGGACGCGAGCAACTGAGGACAAGCCCTCGGCCTATTAGTACCAGTCAGCTCCAACCGTTACCGGTCTTCCACACCTGGCCTATCAACCCAGTCGTCTACTGGGAGCCTTACCCCATCAAGTGGGTGGGAGTCCTCATCTCGAAGCAGGCTTCCCGCTTAGATGCTTTCAGCGGTTATCCCTCCCGAACGTAGCCAACCAGCCATGCCCTTGGCAGGACAACTGGCACACCAGAGGTTCGTCCGTCCCGGTCCTCTCGTACTAGGGACAGCCCTTCTCAAGACTCCTACGCGCGCAGCGGATAGGGACCGAACTGTCTCACGACGTTCTAAACCCAGCTCGCGTACCGCTTTAATGGGCGAACAGCCCAACCCTTGGGACCGACTCCAGCCCCAGGATGCGACGAGCCGACATCGAGGTGCCAAACCATCCCGTCGATATGGACTCTTGGGGAAGATCAGCCTGTTATCCCCGGGGTACCTTTTATCCGTTGAGCGACGGCGCTTCCACAAGCCACCGCCGGATCACTAGTCCCGACTTTCGTCCCTGCTCGACCCGTCGGTCTCACAGTCAAGCTCCCTTGTGCACTTACACTCAACACCTGATTGCCAACCAGGCTGAGGGAACCTTTGGGCGCCTCCGTTACTCTTTAGGAGGCAACCGCCCCAGTTAAACTACCCACCAGACACTGTCCCTGATCCGGATCACGGACCGAGGTTAGACATCCAGCACGACCAGAGTGGTATTTCAACGACGACTCCACCATGGCTGGCGCCACGGCTTCACAGTCTCCCACCTATCCTACACAAGCCGAACCGAACACCAATATCAAGCTATAGTAAAGGTCCCGGGGTCTTTCCGTCCTGCTGCGCGAAACGAGCATCTTTACTCGTAGTGCAATTTCACCGGGCCTATGGTTGAGACAGTCGAGAAGTCGTTACGCCATTCGTGCAGGTCGGAACTTACCCGACAAGGAATTTCGCTACCTTAGGATGGTTATAGTTACCACCGCCGTTTACTGGCGCTTAAGTTCTCAGCTTCGCCCCACCGAAATGGAGCTAACCGGTCCCCTTAACGTTCCAGCACCGGGCAGGCGTCAGTCCGTATACATCGCCTTACGGCTTCGCACGGACCTGTGTTTTTAGTAAACAGTCGCTTCTCGCTGGTCTCTGCGGCCACCCCCAGCTCAGGAAGTAAATTCCATCACCGGAAATGGCCCCCCTTCTCCCGAAGTTACGGGGGCATTTTGCCGAGTTCCTTAACCATAGTTCACCCGAACGCCTCGGTATTCTCTACCTGACCACCTGAGTCGGTTTAGGGTACGGGCCGCCATGAAACTCGCTAGAGGCTTTTCTCGACAGCATAGGATCATCCACTTCACCACAATCGGCTCGGCATCAGGTCTCAGCCTTAACGTGTGACGGATTTGCCTACCACACGGCCTACACCCTTACCCCGGGACAACCACCGCCCGGGCTGGACTACCTTCCTGCGTCACCCCATCGCTTACCTACTACAAGTCTGGGTCGTCGGCTCCACCACTTTCCCTCACCCGAAGGATCCGGAACGGCTTCACGGACTTAGCATCGCCTGATTCGATATTGGGCGTTTCAAAGCGGGTACCGGAATATCAACCGGTTGTCCATCGACTACGCCTGTCGGCCTCGCCTTAGGTCCCGACTTACCCTGGGCAGATCAGCTTGACCCAGGAACCCTTAGTCAATCGGCGCACACGTTTCCCACGTGTGTATCGCTACTCATGCCTGCATTCTCACTCGTGAACCGTCCACAACTCGCTTCCGCGGCTGCTTCACCCGGCACACGACGCTCCCCTACCCATCCCAGCGGGCGTTGGCCCTCATGCTGAAATGACACGACTTCGGCGGTACGCTTGAGCCCCGCTACATTGTCGGCGCGGAATCACTTGACCAGTGAGCTATTACGCACTCTTTCAAGGGTGGCTGCTTCTAAGCCAACCTCCTGGTTGTCTCTGCGACTCCACATCCTTTCCCACTTAGCGTACGCTTAGGGGCCTTAGTCGATGCTCTGGGCTGTTTCCCTCTCGACCATGGAGCTTATCCCCCACAGTCTCACTGCCGCGCTCTCACTTACCGGCATTCGGAGTTTGGCTAAGGTCAGTAACCCGGTAGGGCCCATCGCCTATCCAGTGCTCTACCTCCGGCAAGAAACACACGACGCTGCACCTAAATGCATTTCGGGGAGAACCAGCTATCACGGAGTTTGATTGGCCTTTCACCCCTAACCACAGGTCATCCCCCAGGTTTTCAACCCTGGTGGGTTCGGTCCTCCACGAAGTCTTACCTCCGCTTCAACCTGCCCATGGCTAGATCACTCCGCTTCGGGTCTTGGGCGCGCTACTCAATCGCCCTATTCGGACTCGCTTTCGCTACGGCTTCCCCACACGGGTTAACCTCGCAACACACCGCAAACTCGCAGGCTCATTCTTCAAAAGGCACGCAGTCACGACGCACCGAGCAAGCTCGATGCGCGACGCTCCCACGGCTTGTAGGCACACGGTTTCAGGTACTATTTCACTCCGCTCCCGCGGTACTTTTCACCATTCCCTCACGGTACTATCCGCTATCGGTCACCAGGGAATATTTAGGCTTAACGGGTGGTCCCGCCAGATTCACACGGGATTTCTCGGGCCCCGTGCTACTTGGGTGTCTCTTAAACGAGCCGTTGATGTTTCAGCTACGGGGGTCTTACCCTCTACGCCGGACCTTTCGCATGTCCTTCGCCTACACCAACGGTTTCTGACTCGTCTCACAGCCGGCAGACTATGAAAAAGAGATCCCACAACCCCGTATACGCAACCCCTGCCGGGTATCACACGCATACGGTTTGGCCTCATCCGGTTTCGCTCGCCACTACTCCCGGAATCACGGTTGTTTTCTCTTCCTGCGGGTACTGAGATGTTTCACTTCCCCGCGTTCCCTCCACACTGCCTATGTGTTCAGCAGCGGGTGACAGCCCATGACGACTGCCGGGTTTCCCCATTCGGACACCCCCGGATCAAAGCTTGGTTGACAGCTCCCCGGGGCCTATCGTGGCCTCCCACGTCCTTCATCGGTTCCTGGTGCCAAGGCATCCACCGTGCGCCCTTAAAAACTTGGCCACAGATGCTCGCGTCCACTGTGCAGTTCTCAAGCAACGACCAGCCACCCATCACCCACCACGCAAGCGCAGCAGTTCACTGGGGCCGGCATCGCGAAGGTCGGACCGAAGTCCGTACCCTCAGATACCCAACAGCGTGCCCGGCCCAGCCTCTCAGGATTCACGTTCCACGCCGAAGCAGTACTAGTGATCCCTCACGACTGTGCCGAATAGTCAACGTTCCACCCATGAGCAACCGTGCGAGTCATTCGCTCGCAGTCGGCCATATGCTCCTTAGAAAGGAGGTGATCCAGCCGCACCTTCCGGTACGGCTACCTTGTTACGACTTCGTCCCAATCGCCAGTCCCACCTTCGACGGCTCCCTCCACAAGGGTTGGGCCACCGGCTTCGGGTGTTACCGACTTTCGTGACGTGACGGGCGGTGTGTACAAGGCCCGGGAACGTATTCACCGCAGCAATGCTGATCTGCGATTACTAGCAACTCCAACTTCATGGGGTCGAGTTGCAGACCCCAATCCGAACTGAGACCGGCTTTTTGAGATTCGCTCCACCTCGCGGTATCGCAGCTCATTGTACCGGCCATTGTAGCACGTGTGCAGCCCAAGACATAAGGGGCATGATGACTTGACGTCGTCCCCACCTTCCTCCGAGTTGACCCCGGCAGTCTCCTGTGAGTCCCCATCACCCCGAAGGGCATGCTGGCAACACAGGACAAGGGTTGCGCTCGTTGCGGGACTTAACCCAACATCTCACGACACGAGCTGACGACAGCCATGCACCACCTGTACACCGACCACAAGGGGGCACCTATCTCTAGGTGTTTCCGGTGTATGTCAAGCCTTGGTAAGGTTCTTCGCGTTGCGTCGAATTAAGCCACATGCTCCGCTGCTTGTGCGGGCCCCCGTCAATTCCTTTGAGTTTTAGCCTTGCGGCCGTACTCCCCAGGCGGGGAACTTAATGCGTTAGCTGCGGCACGGACGACGTGGAATGTCGCCCACACCTAGTTCCCAACGTTTACGGCGTGGACTACCAGGGTATCTAATCCTGTTCGCTCCCCACGCTTTCGCTCCTCAGCGTCAGTATCGGCCCAGAGATCCGCCTTCGCCACCGGTGTTCCTCCTGATATCTGCGCATTTCACCGCTACACCAGGAATTCCGATCTCCCCTACCGAACTCTAGCCTGCCCGTATCGAATGCAGACCCGGGGTTAAGCCCCGGGCTTTCACATCCGACGTGACAAGCCGCCTACGAGCTCTTTACGCCCAATAATTCCGGACAACGCTTGCGCCCTACGTATTACCGCGGCTGCTGGCACGTAGTTAGCCGGCGCTTCTTCTGCAGGTACCGTCACTTTCGCTTCTTCCCTGCTGAAAGAGGTTTACAACCCGAAGGCCGTCATCCCTCACGCGGCGTCGCTGCATCAGGCTTTCGCCCATTGTGCAATATTCCCCACTGCTGCCTCCCGTAGGAGTCTGGGCCGTGTCTCAGTCCCAGTGTGGCCGGTCGCCCTCTCAGGCCGGCTACCCGTCGTCGCCTTGGTAGGCCATTACCCCACCAACAAGCTGATAGGCCGCGGGCTCATCCTGCACCGCCGGAGCTTTCCACCCACCGAGATGCCTCGGCAGGTCGTATCCGGTATTAGACCCCGTTTCCAGGGCTTGTCCCAGAGTGCAGGGCAGATTGCCCACGTGTTACTCACCCGTTCGCCACTAATCCACCCCGAAGGGCTTCATCGTTCGACTTGCATGTGTTAAGCACGCCGCCAGCGTTCGTCCTGAGCCAGGATCAAACTCTCCGTGAATGTTTACCGGTAATCCGGTTAGCACCACGAGAGCGGAACGACCAGGAGGAATAATCCCGGTCGTTCACAGCGTCCTCGCTGTGTTGCCTGCTCGCTCCCGAAGGACCGGCAGGACTTTCAAAGGAACCGCGTCCCGGTCAGAGATGACCGAGGACGGGGTATTTTATAGTCTGGCGTTGACTTTTGGCACGCTGTTGAGTTCTCAAGGAACGGACGCTTCCTTTGTACTCACCCTCTCGGGCTTTCCTCCGGGCGCTTCCCTTCGTTGTTTCCAACCTTACCAGATCCGTTTTCCGGTCTCTCCGCTTCTCAATGAAGCAGTCGGTCCGAATTCCGTTTCCGGCCCCCTGTTGGAGCGGGGTTTGTTTCGCGCCTTCCGGCGTGATCACTACTTTAGCGGATTTCCCCGGTGACTCCTAATCGGAGTCCGAGGCCTTCACAGTCCGAATTTCGGCAGGCCGAAATCCATCCCGTTCAGGGGCCGTGCAGTGGTGATTGCCGCCGGTGCGGCTCGAGTGGCTGCCCCGCCGTCCTTGCGGACCCCGCGGCAACTCGGAGAACACTACACGAGGTTTGGGGGCCGTGTTGCCACCCCCCTAGCGCTTGCGACGGCGCTTCCGCTCTCCCCGTCGCTCGTGCCGCGCGACGGCCTCCTCGTACTCCCGGCGGTGGAGCTGCTCGCCGGGTGCTTCCTTGAGGGTGCGGAGCGCGTAGGCGAGCAGGGCGCCGACGAAGCCGATCATCATCAGGCTCTGCATCGACCGCTCGGCGTGGGGGTCGGCCCCGGGGTCGGGGCGGCGGCCGAAGCGTTCCCAGGTGCGGCGGAAGGACAGGGCGCTGCACACCGCGAACGCGACGACCACCATCGTGTTGACCAGGCCGCCCACCTGGGCGATGGCCAGGCCTTCGTAGCCGAAGCGCAGGACCAGTGCGCCCGCCGCGGCGGCGGCCAGTGCGCCGAGGCCCGCGCCGACGCGGCGCAGGACGTACCCGCCGTCGTGATTCAGCCACGTGGTGCCGAAGAACCTGATCGGTTCCGGCTGAGGTCCTTCCGGCTCTTCGCTCATGTCTCGATTATCCCGACCGGGGCCAGGAGCCGGCAGGAGCCGCCGGAGGCCCCATCAGGAGCAGCGGATGGTCACAAAGCCGTCGCTGCCCGTCTTCACGTACGCGTCGGACACGTACTGGCCGGGGGCGATGCTGTCCCAGATGTCGGTGGTGCCGTAGGGGCCGGTGATCGTTTCGCCGCGGGTCTGGCAGCGGATCGCGATGCGGGAGTCCTCCGGGAGGACGCGGACGATCTGGCTGCCGGTGTTCGGGCCGCGGCGTACGTTGACCTGCTCACCCGGGGCGACCGGGTAGTAGATGGTGCCGGCCGCCGACTGGACGGACAGCGCGTCGTTCTCGATTGCGCTGCCGGCGCCGTCGATCCCATCAGTCCCGTTGATCTCGTTGATCTCGCTGGTGGCCATTTTCGGCCCCTCCCCCGCTTGAGCGTTCACCGTCGATCAATGACGTGTTGATCAATGCTGTGTAGATCAAAGACATGCAATGTCATGTGCAGTGCAGGCTAGCAAGGCGCGGCACGGCTTCCCGGGATTGCCGGATGTCATCGATTAGGCTCCGGAAGCCGCGCACTTCGCGGCCGACAGACAACGGGGGTGGGGGAATGCCGCCGCTGCGCAGTGCCGGGACGGGCCCGGAAGCGGAGGATCCGGAATTCGCCGGCCGGTACCGGTTGGAAGGGCGTCTCGGCTCCGGCGGCATGGGGGTCGTGCATCTGGCCCGCTCGTCCTCCGGAATGCGGCTCGCGGTCAAGGTGGTGCACGCCGAATACGCGGAGGATCCCGAGTTCAGGGCGCGGTTCCGGCAGGAGGTCGCGGCCGCCCGGCGCGTGAGCGGTGCGTTCACCGCGCCCCTCGTGGATGCCGACCCCGACGGTGAGCGGCCCTGGATGGCCACCCTCTACATCCCCGGCCCCACCCTCTCCGAGCGCGTGAAGCGGAACGGGCCTCTCGGGCCGGCGGAGGTGCGGCGTCTGGCGGCCGGGCTGGCGGAGGCGCTGCGGGACATCCACCGGGCCGGCGTCGTGCACCGGGACCTCAAGCCGAGCAATGTGCTGCTCGCCGAGGACGGGCCCAAGGTCATCGACTTCGGCATCTCGCGCCCCTACGACAGTGAGCTGCGGACCGAGACCGGGAAGCTGATCGGTACGCCGCCGTTCATGGCGCCGGAGCAGTTCCAGCGGCCGCGCGAGGTGGGGCCGGCGGCGGATGTGTTCGCGCTGGCCTCGCTGCTCGTGCACGCCGCGACCGGGCGGGGGCCGTTCGAGTCGGAGAGCCCGTACATCGTCGCGTACCAGGTGGTGCACACCGAGCCGGACCTGACGGGCGTGCCGGCCGATCTCGTACCGCTGATCCAGGACTGCCTGGCGAAGGAGCCGGAGCAGCGGCCGACGCCGGACGAGATCATGGCTCGGCTGCCGCGGGTTCCGCAGTACGGGGGTCGTCTCGTCGAGGCGGCCGTGCTGGACGCGTCCGTGCCGACGCATGTCCGCGTCCCCCACGCTCGTGAGGACGCCCCGACCTCTCCCTCTTCTCCTCCCTCTTCCCTCTCCGGGCCAGTTGCCCCGGCCTCTCCCCTCCCCCGGCGGCGCCGTCTGCCGTGGCTCGTCGCCGCCGGTGTCGCGACCGCCGTGCTCGTCGCCGGCGCGACGTGGGCGCTGAGCCGCAGCGGCGACGCGGACCGGCCGCTGCAGACGCGGCCCACCGTGGCCTCGGCGGACTGGCGGCCCTGGGAGACGTCCGTGCCGGAGGGCGCGGCGGGGGACGGCACGGTGCGGGCGGGGTCCTGTGTGTACGGAGGGGACGCGCTGTACTGCTCCGCGCGAGGCGTGCAGGCGGCTCGTATCGACGCCGCCGACGGCAAGGTCGCCTGGCGGAGGAGCGCCCGCGACGGAGGCTCCGGGTCCGCCTCCGGGTCGGCCTCCGCCTCCTCTTCTACTTCTACCGCCCCCGCCCCCGTGGTCTCCGGCGGTCTCGTCCACGTCCTGTCGGGGGACGGCGGGCGGCTGTCGGCGCTGGATCCGGCGGATGGCGAGCCGCGCTGGACGCGGGACGTGTCCGCGTACCGCGGCCGGGTGTACCACGCGGGCGACACCGTGCTGCTGGTCGCCGCCGACGGCACGGTGACGGCCGTCGACGGCGGTACGAACAAGGAGCGCTGGCGGCACGGGCTGGGGCTGCCGGAGCGGTCCAAGCCGGTCTTCTCGTTCTACGGCCGGGGGCCGGTCTACGCCGTGGCGCCGGCCGGTCAGGGCCGCCACCGCACGCGGATCCTCGCGGTCGACCCGGCGCGGGGGACGACGCTGTGGGAGCGGACGGCCGACGGCGATCTGACCGCGGTGGGGGCGGGGGCCGGGCCGGACGGTGCGCTGTTGCTGACGGCTCCCGACAAGGACAACCGGGTGACGGCCGTCGTCCGGTACGAGCCGGGCACGCGACGTGAGATGCGCGTGCCGCTCGCCACGCCGCTCAACGTTGCGAGCGCGGTCGCTGCGGCCCGGGGTGATGCGGTGTACCTGCTGTCCACGGACGGCGGGCTGACGGCGGTGGGCACGGCTGAGCGCCGGGGGCAGCTGTGGCGGCTGGACACGTCCGTGGCCAATGCGTCCGCGCTGGTCGCCGCCGACGGTGACCGGGTGTACTTCTCGGCGGCGGACGGGCGGCTGCTGGCCGTCGGCACGGCCAAGGGGAGGCTGCTCGGGCAGACGTCCCCCCGCCTGACCAAGGCCGGGCGCGGCTACCTCGATCTGCTGCCGGCGCCGGTCGCGGCGGGCGGCCGGGTCTTCGGCGCGGCGCCGGACGGAACGGTGTTCGCGGTCAGCGCCCGGGATCCGGCGCGCTGGCGTTGACCCCTGCGTTGCCCCCTACGTTGACCCCTGCGTTGACCCCTGCGGGGGGCACCCTGCATTTCGCGCCTTGCGCAGACGCGGCGGCGAAGCGCCGCCGGCTACCGGCCGGACCGAGACCAGCCCGGGCTCGCCCGGTTCGGCACCGCCGGTCACCGCCGTCGGGGTCGCGCACCATCGCGGCGGAAGGATGGTGCCGGTGCCCGGCATCCGTGCACTCCCGGTCCGGCAGCGCCGTTCACCGCCGCCGCCGTAGCCGTAGCCGGCGGTCGGCAGCGCCGGCGGGGTTACGAGCTGCCGCGCTTTTCTCCCGCCGCCGCGGCGAGCAACCCGCCGACAACACGTCCGGCGGTGCCGACCACTCCTCCGGCCCCGGCTGCCAGGCCGCCCGGCCACCCAGCCGTCCGGCCGCCCGCTCAAGGCCCCGTCGGTCAGCCTTCCAGAAGGCTGACGTCCCGCACCGCGCCCCGGTCCGCGCTCGTCGCCATCGCCGCGTACGCCCGCAGCGCCGCCGAGACCTTGCGTTCGCGGTTCTTCGGGGCGTACGTGCCGCCGAGGGCCTCGCGGCGGGCGGCGAGCTCGGGCTCGTCGACGAGGAGTTCGATCGAACGGTTCGGGATGTCGATGCGGATGCGGTCGCCGTCCTGCACCAGGGCGATCGTGCCGCCCGACGCCGCCTCCGGCGAGGCGTGGCCGATCGACAGGCCCGACGTGCCGCCGGAGAAGCGGCCGTCGGTGACGAGCGCGCAGGCCTTGCCGAGGCCGCGGCCCTTGAGGAAGGACGTGGGGTAGAGCATCTCCTGCATGCCGGGGCCGCCGCGCGGGCCCTCGTAACGGATGACGACGACGTCGCCCTCCTTCACCGACTTGGTCAGGATCTTGTCGACCGCCTCCTCCTGCGATTCGCAGACGACGGCCGGGCCCTCGAAGGTCCAGATCGACTCGTCGACGCCGGCGGTCTTCACCACGCAGCCGTCGACGGCGAGGTTGCCCTTCAGCACCGCCAGGCCGCCGTCCTTGGAGTAGGCGTGGGCGGCGTCGCGGATGCAGCCGCCCGCGGCGTCCACGTCGAGGGACTCCCAGCGCTCGGACTGGGAGAAGGCGGTGGCGGAGCGGACGCAGCCGGGGGCGGCGTGCCACAGCTCGACGGCCTCGGGGGTGGGCGAGCCGCCGCGCACGTCCCACGCCTCCAGCCATTCCTTGATGCCGCGCGAGTGGACGGTGTGCACGTCCTCGTTGAGGAGGCCCGCGCGGTAGAGCTCGCCGAGGATGGCGGGGATGCCGCCGGCGCGGTGCACGTCCTCCATGTAGTACGTGCCGCCGGGGGCGACGTTGGGGGCGACCTTGGCGAGGCAGGGGACGCGGCGCGAGACGGCGTCGATGTCGCCGAGGTCGTAGTCCAGCCCGGCCTCCTGGGCGGCGGCGAGCAGGTGCAGGATCGTGTTGGTCGAGCCGCCCATGGCGATGTCGAGGGCCATGGCGTTGTCGAAGGCGGCGCGGGTGGCGATGTTGCGCGGGAGGACGGAGTCGTCGTCGTCCTCGTAGTAGCGCTTGGTGATCTCGACGACCGTGCGGGCGGCGTTCTCGTAGAGGGCCTTGCGGGCCGTGTGCGTGGCGAGGACGGAGCCGTTGCCCGGCAGGGAGAGGCCGATGGCCTCGGTGAGGCAGTTCATGGAGTTGGCGGTGAACATGCCGGAACAGGAGCCGCAGGTCGGGCAGGCGTTCTCCTCGATGCGCAGCACGTCCTCGTCGGAGACGTTCTCGTTGACCGCGTCGACGATGGCGTTGATGAGGTCGAGCTTGCGGACCGTGCCGTCGACGAGGGTGGCCTGGCCGGCCTCCATGGGGCCGCCGGAGACGAAGACCACGGGGATGTTGAGGCGCATGGCGGCCATCAGCATGCCGGGGGTGATCTTGTCGCAGTTGGAGATGCAGATCAGGGCGTCGGCGCAGTGGGCCTCGACCATGTACTCGACGGAGTCGGCGATGAGGTCGCGGGAGGGCAGCGAGTAGAGCATGCCGGCGTGGCCCATGGCGATGCCGTCGTCGACGGCGATGGTGTTGAACTCGCGCGGGACCGCGCCCGCCGCCTTGATCGCCTCGGAGACGATCCGGCCGACCGGTGCGAGGTGGGTGTGGCCCGGGACGAACTCGGTGAAGGAGTTGGCCACGGCGATGATCGGCTTGCCGATGTCCTCGCTCGCTACGCCCGAGGCCCGCATGAGGGCGCGGGCGCCCGCCATGTTGCGGCCGTGGGTGACGGTGCGGGACCTCAGCTCGGGCATCCTGCTCCACTCCTCGCAGTGTGTGGCGCCGCGTCGGCGTATCGACGTGTCGGCGTCCTTCGAGCCTACGCCCGCCCTCCAGGGGGCGGACAGTTTTTCCGCCATGTGAGACGCGCGTCCGCAGTGCAGGCCGGGACGCACATCCGCGGCGCAGGAGCCGTTGCCGCTGCCCGGCCGGGCGCGCTTATGCATCCCCCGCCGGGCGCCGTGCCCCTGCCCCATCGGGCGCCGTTACGCGTCCGCCGCCGGGCGCCGTTGCCCCTGCCCCACCGGGCGCCGTTACGCGTCCCCCGCCAGGTGTCGCTGCACCGCCGGCGCCACCATCCCGATCACCTGCTCCAGGTCCGCCGACGCCAGCGGCTCGACCTTGATCACGTAGCGCAGCATGGCGACGCCGACGAGGTGGGCCGCGGCCAGCTCCGAGCGCAGCTTTGGGTCCGGGATGTCGAGCTCGCCCGCGATGCGGGCCATCAGCCGGGTGGTGACGAGGTCGCGGAAGACGGCCGCGGCGGTCTCGTTGGCGACGGCCGAGCGGACGATCGCGAGCAGCTGTTCGCGGGTGTCCGGGTTCTCCCACACGCCGAGGATGAAGCGGGTGAGCCGCTCCCCCAGGTCGTCCGGGCCGCCGGCTTGGACGACGTCCGGCGCTTCGAGTGCGGGTGCGAAGTCGGTGGCGATGGCGGCCGCGAAGATCTGTTCCTTGGGGCCGTAGTAGTGGTGGACGAGCGCCGGGTCGACGTCCGCGCCCCTCGCGATGGCGCGGATGGACGCCTTGTCGTAGCCGCGCTCGGCGAATTCGGCGCGGGCGGCGGCGAGGATGCGCTCGCGGGCGCCGGGGCCGCTGCCCGCGTCCGTCCGGGCGGGCCGGCCGCGCCGCCTGGGGGCTCCGGCACCACCGCCGGCACCGGCACCGCTTCCGGCACCGGCACCGCCCGCCGCTGCCGCGCTCACGGCCGCGGCACGCGGCTGGGCGAGGCCAGGTGCAGCCGGGTGAAGGCGAGGGCCTCGGCTAGGTCGGCCTCGCGCTCGGCTGCGGACATCGCGCGGCGGGTGTTGACCTCGATCACCACGTGGCCGTCGAAGCCGCGGGTCGCGAGGCGCTCCAGCAGCTCGGCGCAGGGCTGCTTGCCGCGGCCCGGCACGAGGTGCTCGTCCTTGGCGGAGCCGTTGCCGTCGGCGAGGTGGACGTGGGCGAGCCTGTCGCCCATCCGGTCGATCATTGCGATGGCGTCCGTCCGGGCGGTGGACGTGTGCGAGAGGTCGACGGTGAAGTG